>CAMFDJ010000020.1 GCA_945949085.1 uncultured Lachnospiraceae bacterium
GAGAGCATCTGCCTTACAAGCAGAGGGTCATAGGTTCGAGCCCTATAGGTCCCATTTATATTTTCTAAGCCCGCGTGGCGGAACTGGCAGACGCGCAGGACTTAAAATCCTGTTGTAGCGATACAGTACCGGTTCGATTCCGGTCGCGGGCACGATGTAAATGAGCTTCAAATCATTGTATAGCAATGGTTTGGGGCTTTTTTCATTTTTGAGAAAATGTATGTACATGTATGTACCCCGCATAAAATGGGCATTTTCTGCGCCTTTACTTTGGGGTGCTTTCGGAAACAATGGGAGTGGGTGGAAGGATGGGGAAAAGAGATGTCATATGTGGAAAGCTGATTTCATAAACTGCATAGCGGAGAAGTTTTGTATGTGATAGAATAATGGTAATTGACATCGGAATTTGTAAAATTCAATATTACTCTGGAGTAGCAGTCCTAAGCACAGCGCTTCGGCGGGGTGATTTAGCTAAGGAATTTCACGAAAATAATTGTCCAATGAGTTGAATTTTCATCCAATTTCGAGTATAATTGGACGAAAAACAAAACTTTGGACGAAAGGAGATTTTTATGAGATCGTTTGATTATAGCAGTCTGGTAGATAGAACATGGGATACAGATATATTAAATCTTGTCGCAAAAATACATGAGTGTAAGGGCCGACAGGATCTATTTATTCGACAAAAACCTATGGAAGTAGATCGCCTGGTTGAAATTGCAAAGATACAGAGCACAGAAGCTTCTAATAGAATAGAAGGAATTGTTACGACCAGCACACGAATGAAACAGCTTTTTGAAGAAAAGACAACTCCAAGAAATCGTGACGAAGATGAAATTATGGGTTACAGGGATGTATTAAATACAATTCATGAGAGTAATGAGTATATTCCAGTCCGACCTGCCTATATACTCCAGCTTCATCGCGATCTACTAAAAAGGACTGGTTTCTCTTATGGTGGGCATTTTAAGAATGTACAGAATTATATCAATGAGACAATGCCTGATGGAACCGTTGTTACGAGATTCGTGCCGGTTGCTCCTTATGATACACCAGATGCAGTAGAAAATCTCTGTAATACCTATGAGCAGGCTACTGCAAAAGAAGAAATTGATTCACTGATATTAATCCCGACTTTTATCTGTGATTTTCTTTGTATTCATCCATTTAATGATGGTAATGGAAGAATGAGCAGATTACTCACATTGCTGCTCCTGTATAAGAATGGATACAGTGTTGGGAAATATATCAGTATTGAAAAAAAGATAGAAAAAACAAAAGATCAATATTATGATGCACTCGAAAGGGCAGATGCCGGATGGCATGAAGAGAATAATGATCCGACTCCTTTTATCAGATACATGTTGCGGGTAATCCTTGCATGCTATACAGATTTTGAAGAACGAGTTGGATTAATGACTGAGAAAGGCTCGTCAAGCAGTGCATATGATATTGTAAAAAAATATGCGGGGGAAAGGATTGGTAAGTTTACCGGCGCAGATGTTACCTCGCATTGTCCAAGTATAGGAAGGTCATCGGCACTCGCGGCACTGAAAAAACTAACGGAGGAAGGGTTTATTATTCGGAAAGGATCTGGCAGAAGCACATTTTATGTTCGTTCTGATAGTAAATAATTTTTGCTCAAAACAGTGGTTATATGCCATTGTGAACGGATGTATTTGATTAGACGAGAATGCCGGGTTGATCAATTGGGAGAATCGGGATTAATGAAAAATAATCGGCGTAAAGTGCCAGAAATGACACCGTTAAAATTAACAATATATATATTGGTCCTCATTGCGATAGGACTTTTTTTCTTTTTTATACAGGGAGACATGCCTGGGAAAATATGTGCATGTACGGTATGCCCGGCAATGGTAGTGTATCTTATATATGCTTATCACAAAGAAAAAAGTGCAGATAGAAGTTTTGTAGATAAAAATGAAAATATAATCAGTGGGAATTATTTCAAAACCGCAGAATGGCAGCATAACTATATTACATATAGAAACAAATATCCATTTGAGAAAGCTATGTATCCAGATATGAAAAAAGATCTATTGTCACGATTTCGAAGAAGGGAGTATGTTGTTTGGATGCTTTTTATGGCATTTCTTATGTTTGGATCATGTTGTTTGATGATGCAGAAACGATTTCTCGGACTTATTGGATTTTTGTTATTTGGGATACTGTTCTGTTTGGATTTCTCCTTGTATATTGGTACACCAGTCAGAAAATGGCTAAAGAGAGATATTGATTATGATGCATTAGAAAAATCATACATTAATGCCAGGTTCATAGTTTATAAAAAGAATGGGTTTGCATTTGGGACAACACATATACATGCTTATACAGAAAAGAAAGTGTATGCAATAGATTATCGATTGGTAGAAGGAATATCAAGGAAAGTAGTTCGTTATAAAAAATATGAAGACGGTATATATTCTTCGGAAGAGTACAAACATTATGCTGTTATACATGTACGTCTTCCCCAAAGCGGACAGATTCATAATGTAGAAATTGAATTAAATGAGTTTCAGGTTCAGATGGCAATTGATTACCTGCCAGTATTTAGGTTTGGGGAGAATTTGAAAGAAGATATAAGTATGGAATTAGTAAAAGATAATATAGTAGTATAAAAAAAGAACGCAGATTAGGAAAGGGAAAATGCACTAGAAATTAAAAGAAATGAAGAAGAATAAATCGGAATTTTTAAAGGAGATACAGAAGTGAAAGTTGTGGTAGCAATTGATTCATTCAAAGGTAGCTTGCGTTCACTTGAAGCAGGCTCTGCTATTTCAGAAGGAATACTAAGAGTTTTTCATGATGCACAAGTGATTGTCAGACCTCTTGCCGATGGAGGGGAAGGAACAGTAGAAACGCTGGCACTTGGAATGAATGGTCGAATTGAAAAGGTGAAGGTCACAGGACCTCTTGGGACTAGGATTGAGGCTGCGTATGGCAGGATTGACGTATCCAAGACGGCTATCATAGAGATGGCGACAGCGGCTGGAATTATGTTAGTGGATGAGCAGGACAGGAACCCGCTTTACACAACGACTTATGGAGTTGGCGAGTTAATCTATGATGCTATCAAAAAGGGATGTCGTAATTTCATTGTGGGCATTGGTGGAAGTGCAACAAATGACGGCGGCATAGGAATGTTACAGGCTTTGGGATATGAATTCCTGGATGAGAATGGGAAACAGGTGCCGTTTGGTGCAAAAGGATTATCCTTGATAGAAAAAATAGCAGATGACCACGTGGTTCCGGAGCTGAAAGAATGTCATTTTAAAGTGGCGTGTGATGTGACAAATACTTTATGCGGTGAGCAGGGATGTAGTGCAATCTATGGACCTCAAAAAGGAGCAACGCCTTCTATGATTGAGGAGATGGATAAATGGATGGCACATTATGCAGCGCTTACGCAGAAAAAAATACCCAAGGCCAATATGAGGCAGGCGGGGACCGGTGCGGCAGGAGGACTGGGCTTTGCTTTTCTCTCTTATACAAATGCTGTTTTAGAGTCAGGAATCAAGATCATTTTGGATGAAACAAGGCTGGATTATTTTGTGAAAGATGCTGATATCGTAATAACGGGAGAAGGAAGGTTGGACGGTCAAACTGTTATGGGGAAAGCCCCGATTGGAGTCGCCGATATTGCGAAAAGGTACGGAAAAACGGTTATTGCATTTTGTGGCTGTGTAACGGAAGATGCAACATTGTGCAATGAGTATGGGATCGATGCTTTCTTTCCGATACTGCGTACCGTCACAACGCTGAGCGAGGCGATGGATGCAGATGTTGCAAGGAAAAATCTGACTGCGGCAGCCGAGCAGGTATTTCGTCTGATAAAAAGAGCGTCATTATAATTATTCTCAATCTGATTCATGGCATCGTAGCTGCAAACAGAGAGAAGAAGGAGTTATTATGTTATACAGTATTGCATTGATTCTTACAGTGGGCATGGCAATGGGGTGGATCTGCCGGAAGGTGAAGCTGCCAAGTCTGATAGGTATGTTGGTTACCGGTATCGTACTTGGACCTTATATGATGAATCTGTTAGATGCGAGTATTTTGGGCATTTCGGCAGATCTGAGGAAGATTGCGCTTGTCATCATTTTGACGAGGGCAGGACTCGGACTGGATCTGTCAGGACTGAAAAAAATCGGAAGACCGGCAGTTCTGATGTGTTTTGTGCCTGCCAGCTTTGAACTGATCGGCGTAGTTCTGACAGCACCTAAGATCATGAATCTGTCAATCCTGGAGGCTGCAATCATGGGAGCTGTGCTTGCGGCAGTTTCACCGGCAGTCGTAGTACCGCGTATGGTGAAGCTGATGGAGGAAGGATATGGCACAAAACAAGGGATTCCGCAGCTGATTCTGGCGGGAGCATCGGTGGATGACGTGTATGTGATTGTACTTTTTTCCACATTTATCGGTATGATGCAGGGAGAAGACATTTCTGTCATGCGTTTCGTGAATATTCCGATTTCCATATTTTTGGGAATTGTAATCGGCTTATTGGCTGGCGTGGCGCTTGCCTTTTATTTTGAGAAAGTACATATTCGCGATACGGCTAAGGTACTCATCATCCTGAGTATTTCTTTTTTTCTGGTGGCGATAGAGGATAGACTTACGACTCCGATTACATTTTCTGCTTTGATTTCAATTATGTTTATCGGGATTGGACTGAAGAAAAAGAGAGAAGTTGTTGCCAAACGCCTGTCCGCAAAATATGGGAAATTATGGGTGGTAGCAGAGGTGTTCCTGTTTGTATTAGTCGGCGCAACCGTAAATATCGGATATCTGGGTCATGTAGGTATGAAAGCACTTTTGACAATCGGCTGCGGACTTGTATTTCGAATGCTCGGTGTCTTTGTTTGTTTGCTTGGAGCAACTTTTTCACCTTCCGAGAAAATATTTACAATGGTTGCGTATTGCCCGAAAGCGACTGTGCAGGCTGCAATCGGATCAGTTCCGCTGGCTATGGGATTTGCATGCGGTGAAACGGTATTAACGGTTGCGGTTCTTGCAATTGTCCTAACCGCTCCTCTTGGCGCATTTGCGATAGATCTGACCTATCGTAAGCTGTTAAGCAGGGAGCCATCTTCATGATACAAAGAGAGGGTTTCTTTGCTATGAACCGTGCGATGACATATTGAATAGGATTGAAAAATGGGCACAGACAATAAGGATTTAACCATTATGAAGAAAATTATTACATTTATCAAAAAAGAAACGGTATTTACGATAGCAATACTGCTTGGATTATGTTCCATGGCTATTGTGCCGCCGTCTAAAGATTGCATAGGCTATTTTGACTGGAAGGTCCTGGCTCTTTTGTTTTGCATGATGCTGATTGTGGCAGGCATCAGAGAACAATGGATTTTCAGAAGGCTTGCGGAAAAATTGACTGCTAATGTAAAGAACAGTAAAATACTGGAACTTATTCTGGTTTTATTGCCTTTCTTTTCAAGCATGTTGATAACCAATGATGTAGCGCTAATTACGTTTGTTCCGTTTGCCCTTGCCCTGCTTAACGGTGCGGGACTACAACACAGAATCATTCGTGTGGTGGTACTGCAAACCATTGCGGCGAATCTTGGAAGCATGCTGACCCCAATTGGAAACCCGCAGAATCTGTATCTTTACACACTGTCGGGAATGAAGCCGGGGGATTTTTTTCTTGTTATGCTTCCGTTTACGATTATTAGCCTGATTACACTTGTATGCATTGTCTTGTTTGGGAAAAAGGACGAAATCAAAGTGTGTTTTGAAAAAGCATCAATGCCGATTCATAAAAAGAAACTGGCACTTCTGATTCTTTTGTTTTTGTTATGTATGGCAACTGTGGCAAGAGTGCTGGATTATAGGATTTCATTTGCAGTCGTTCTTGTGACAGGACTCATTTTCTTTCGCAACCTGTTTCGGGATGTGGATTATTATCTGCTTGGAACTTTCTGTGGATTTTTCTTCTTTATTGGCAATATGAAGCAGATCGCTGCGGTCAGTGATATGATTAATGGAATGCTAAAAGGCCATGAGATGCTGACCTCCTTTTTGCTAAGCCAGGTAATCAGTAATGTGCCGGCGACCATGCTTTTGTCCGGGTTTACGAAGGAATACAAACAGCTTTTGATCGGTGTGAATATGGGCGGTCTCGGAACGCTTATCGCATCTCTTGCCAGTTTGATTTCCTACAAGTTCTATGCTGTTACCCAAGGTTCTCAAAAAGGTAAATATATGCTTGTGTTTACTGCATACAATTTGCTGTTTATCATTGTTTTAATGATTGCTTGCCTGGGGCTGTATCGCTAATCGGGGATGTTCCTAAAAACATTAAGAAAGTTGAAACGAAGAGAAAGACCGGTATTTTCACAGGTAAATAGGATACTATTTGAAAGTAGACCAGCAGATATACCAATGGATATGTCTGTTGGTTTTTTGTTGCGCAGGTATTGACAGATGACGCAGAAGTGTATATATTGGATATATACAATAATTAATTATGTATCGTGGCAATCTCCATGCGCAGGATTTTGTCGCTTGCAAGCAAAGGAAATGAACATGGATATCATTATCAGCAACAGCTCCGGTGTGCCGATTTACGAGCAGATTGAGGAGCAGATCAAGAGCCAGATCATGACAGGTGAACTAGCCGAAGGGGACGCCCTTCCGTCGATGCGGGTTCTGGCTAAGGAATTGAAAATCAGTATCATTACAACAAAACGGGCGTATGAAGACTTGGAGAGAGACGGTTTTATCGAGTCTGTGACCGGAAAGGGCAGTTTTGTAAAGGGTATCAACAGTGAAATGGTAAAGGAAAATATGATGTTTGCCATTCAAGAGCTTCTTGAGACTGCTGTGGATAAAGCGATTCTCGGAAAAGTATCATATGAGGAACTGAGTGAAACGTTAAAGCTTTTATATGATGAGAAACAGGGAGAACTGTGAGGCTATGGGAAATGTAATAGAACTAAAAAATGTCACCAAGGATTATGGCGATTTCAAATTAGACCATGTCAGTTTTTCGGTACCGGAAGGCTCTGTATGTGGTTTTATCGGTCAGAATGGTGCCGGAAAGACGACAACGATCAGACTACTGCTTGATGTCATTGGCGCAGATGAAGGGGAAATCTTTTTATTTGGCGAGAACATCAAAAATGATAGTGCGCGTCTTCGCGAGGATATCGGTGTTGTGTTTGATGAGATGGGTTTCCATGAGTTTATGACAGGGAAAGATATCAATATCATGATGAAAAACATATACAAAAATTGGGATGAGAAAGGATTCTTTGATTATCTAAAGAGATTTTCTCTGCCGAGTAGAAAGAAGTGCGGTGATTTCTCGCGCGGCATGCGTATGAAGCTGCAGATTGCCGTTGCACTTTCACATCATGCAAGGCTTCTTGTGATGGATGAGCCGACTTCCGGTCTTGATCCGATTGTCAGAAATGAAATGCTGCAGATTTTTCGTGAGTTTGTGGTCGAAGAGGATCATACGATTTTGCTTTCTTCCCATATTACAGGTGACTTGGAAAAACTGGCGGATGAGGTGGTATTCATCAACGGAGGAAAAATCGTGCTCTCAGGTAATAAGGATGAGATCCTTGAAAAACACGGACTTCTGAAATGCAGGAAGAGTGAACTTTCTTCCATCAGTGAGGCGCTTATTGTGAATGCACAGCCCGGCACTTTTGGGGTGGAGGTACTTGTAAAAGACAGAAGTGTATGCAAAAAGATGTATCCCGAAATGGTGATCGAACCGGTAACGTTGGAAGATATTATGCTCTTCTATGTCAATCGCTCGTGCAACGAGAGCGGGAAATCAGAAGAGAATTCCTTAAACACGTCAGACGCAGGAAACGAATTTGCTACAGAGGAAAAAGAGAGGTAGGCATATGAGAGGACTGATTTTAAAAGACCTGATGTGTCTTAGAAAACAATTGATCATCTTTTCCTATATTGTTGTTTCGGTGCTTGTGCTTTCTGTTATGTATGTGCTCAGTGCCAAGTATGGAAATATTGCGCTTGCAAATGAAGGGATGATGATGGAGAATGGTATGTCCTCCATTGATATCAGGAACCTGTCCACGTGGGTACTCAGTATTTTTCTGCTTCTTCCGATTGCAACGGTGGGAGATGCGGCAACCATTTTCTCAGAAGATGGGAAAGCGGGATTTTCCGCCGTATCCGCCAGTCTGCCGCTTTCTGTGGAGAAACGAGTCATGGCGAAGTATCTCACGGTTTTTGTCATGTTTGGAATCGGTGTGCTAACGGATCTTTTGATCATATCTGTTCTCTCTGCGCTTACGGATATAGTCTCCTTTGCGGAATTTTTCGGCATGATCATATCGGCCGCCAGTCTGATGAGTATTTACGGTGCGCTGGTGATCGTATTCTGTTTTTGGCTCGGACATGGAAAAGAGGATTATGCCATTTTCTGCTCCTGCGGGGTTATGGTACTTTCGGCTGTTCTTTTAAATTTCAGAAAGATTAAAACACTGTTTGCGCCAGTAAGTGATGCGCAGGGAACACAGGCATTTGACACTTTTATCAATTTTTTTAAGCAGAAATTTTATGTCCTGTTTATCATTGCGCTGATCACGATGGCGGTTTCCTATTTTGTTTCGGTTTGGATCGCAAAAAGAAAGAGGGGTGTCGTATAATGGCAGGATTATTGTATAAAGACTTCGTTTCAGTCAGCGGCAAAAAAATTGTGACAATCCTTACTTTTCTGACGATATTGTTTATCGCACTCCGCATGGCCTTTCCGGGTACAGCAGATCACGCAATTTTTCTGGTTGAGAGCGAAGAAGGGGAAATCATTAATGTGCTGGATACCTTCTTTGTGGCTGGAGCCTACCTTTTTTTGGTTAGTGTATGCTTACTTTTAAACGGTTGGGTAGGGAAAATTGTGGAAGGCGATGATAAAAATAAAGTCAGAGGATATCTGCGTGCGCTTCCACTTGAGAAAAATGCATATATCGCTTCCAAATATGTGTTTATCGGCATCTGTGCATATGTTTTTATGTCGATTGCATTTTCGTGGGGTGTTGCAGCGAATGCGCTTTGTCGGGAGGGTATCCTATCGGAGGTGCTTTCCATGTTGAATGCTCTGGTCCCGTCTGTGATCTATGTTGTCTTATTGTCGGCAGCCATTGAACTTCCATTGTTTCTGACAATGGGGAAAGGCAGGGCAATGCTCATCAAAACTGCCATCTGGCTGGTGATAGCATTTCTGGCGATCGGTTTTTTGTTTTTCGGAGATTTGGTATGGATTGAGCAGCATCTCAATATATCGGTATTTCTGAAATGGTATCAAAATCATCTGTTTGCTGTATCGCTCCTGAATATCCTGTTTCCCGTCATTACTTTATTGCTGTATTATCTGTCTTATCGCATTTCATGCCATTTTGCAGATAGGGAACTTTAGGGAGAACTTGGGGAACTTTAGGGACGCTTTGTTTGTCCGGGCGAGTGACCCTTGTCACATCCGTGATGATACTTTTTGAGTTATCCGTCAGACGGAAGAAAGGATCAATATGAATCGAAAATTGGAAATAAAACGGCTTTTTATCTATCTTGCATTATCCTTTGGACTTACATGGATTATCTTTTTTGTTTTTATTTTGACGGGGCATAAGTGGGATGGCTCCAATCCGAGACTGGAGAGCTTTTCTGCACTCGGGATGCTCATGCCGTTTTTGGCGCATGTCCTGACAAGATGGATCACCAAAGAGGGATTTGCCATGACAGGGAAAGATTCCATGATGCTTGGGATCAGTCTGAAAAACAAAAAATGGGTGTATTATGTATTTGCCATGCTGATCCCGTGGGTATATTTTGAAATATGGCATGCACTTGCACTTTTGGTTTCGCCCGAGATGTTTGATCCGCAGTATTATAAAGTCATCGGGATAGAAAAAAATCTGGTCTGGCTCATGCCGCTGAATGGAATCGTGACCGGATCTGTTATTTCGTTTGCAGCGCTGGGCGAAGAGGGCGGATGGCGCGGCTATATGATGCCAAAACTGATTAAACTTGTGGGAACTCCTAAGGCGGTCCTAATTGGTGGTGTCCTATGGGGACTGTGGCATGCACCTCTTACGTGTGTCGGGCACAACTTCGGAACAGACTATCCGGGATTTCCGTATCTGGGTATTGTGGTGATGTGTATCGACTGCATACTTATGGGCATTATGCTGACCTACATCACAGTAAAATCCGGATCAATCTGGCCTGCAGCAATCATGCATGCGGTAAACAATGCAAACCCGAGTATTCTGGCATTGTTTACAAATACGGAAAAAGGAACAGGAATTTTGGCAAATCCTATTTTCGGATATTTTCTATATTTCATTCCGACAGGAGTGATTGCGGGAATCTGTTTTGTGTTATTGTGCAAGGAAAGAAAAACGGAACTTTAGGAACGTTCCAAAGGAGGGGGAGAATACATGCGGACACCGATTTTTACAGTGGGCATCGTTATTTGCCTCATATGGTTTGCGGCAACCTTACTGGTGAAAAAACAAAAAAGAAAAATACTGATGCTAATAGGAGGAGCCGGAAGTGTTATCTTGCTTGTATATACACTTCAGTGGAAGCTTTATGTGATAGGAATTCTAGGAGGACTGTTTTGCGGAGGTATCGGAATAGGATACAGGCAGGACAAATTGAGAGAGACACACAAAGAGATCGGCATTGTACAAACAATGATGATCTGGGCGATACTTTTCGCATTGATGTTCATGGTGATGGCGGCCTCGGCTCCTGATGTGAAGTGGCTGTAAATTGCTGCTCTCTTTGCAACGGTGGCGAATTGATGCAGGAATTTTTTTATAGGTGTATAAAGATGGATATTAGAATACTTCGATATTTTCTGACGGTGGCGAAAGAACAGAACTTTACGAAGGCTGCAGAACAATTGCATATTACACAGCCTACACTTTCAAGACAGCTTGCTGCATTGGAGGAGGAACTTGGAACCGCTCTTTTTATAAGAGGAAGTCGCAGTATTACGCTTACAGAGGCCGGTATATTATTGAAACGCAGAGCTTTGGAGATCATTGATCTGGAAGAAAAAATGCTGGATGAACTCAAGGTGAAAGAAGAACTCATAGAAGGGACTATCACAATCGGTTGCGGTGAGTTTTCTGCTGTTGAAACATTAGCCGAAATCTGTAAGGTATATCAGAAAAAATATCCAATGGTGCAGATTGCATTACATACAGCGACGGCAGATGCAGTATACGATATGATGAATCAGGGTCTGGTGGATATCGGGTTATTTATGGAACCCGTCGATACACAAGGCATGGATTATATCAGAATTATGGAAAGTGATCATTGGGTTGTTGGCATGAAGCCGGATGATCCGTTGGCAGATAAAGAATATATTATAAAAGAGGATCTTTTGGATAAACCGCTCATTCTTCCAAAAAGACTGAATGTGCAGAGTGAGCTTGCAAACTGGTTTGGTAAGGATTTCAATAAGCTTCATGTCTCGTTTACCAGTAATCTCGGAACAAATGCCGGGGTTATGGCGATTCATGGACTGGGGTATCCGGTTTCGATTGAAGGGGCCGCCAAGTATTGGAGAGAGGATTTGCTGATTCAGAGAAGACTGTATCCCGAGATAACAGCAGGTACAGTAATCGCATGGAGAAGAAATATACCATATTCATTGGCAATGAGAAAATTGATAGAAGAAATTAATGCTTTCAAAGCATAGAAAATGATTTAATATAGGTATTAGACATAATTGGATAATGCGGAATATAATCAATGTGTAGAGTATGAATCATGAATGATAAATACTTTGCACATTTTTAATTTGCGCGAAGAGAAAAGGCAAGCGGAAATGCTTACATTTCCATTTGCCGCCGTACGCTAACCTGCAAAATATGTAAAGTGTATTTGCAGATTTGAATAAGGAGGAAGAATCATGGGAAAGAAATTAGTCGCATATTTTAGTGCCAGTGGAACAACAAGGAAAGCGGCAGAGATGATTGCATCGGCAGCAGAAGCCGATTTGTATGAAATCGTGCCAAAGCACTTGTATTCCAAGGCAGATTTAAACTGGATGGATAAAACATCCAGAAGCAGCGTGGAGATGCGTGACAAAAAGTTCAGACCGGAAATAGCAGATACGGACGTTCCAATTGACGGGTATGATGAGATTATCTTAGGGTTTCCGATCTGGTGGTATGTAGCACCGACAATCATAAATACATTTTTGGAAAGCTATGACTTCTCGGGAAAAAAGATTGTGCTGTTTGCTACTTCCGGTGGAAGTGGATTTGGAAATACGTTAAGTGAGCTTATGCCATCTGCGCCTGATGCAGAGATAGTGGAGGGTAGAGTATTTGGCAAGGCCACGAAAGAGGAGATTACAGAGTGGGTGAAACATATTTCGTAATAAGTAACGGTTTCAATCAGTTTCGTGAGGAAGGTAAATAAAATGGAAAAGATTGTACAAACGGCAGGAAGAAATGCTCTTGGAGAGTTTTCTCCGGAATTTGCACACTATAATGATGATGTTCTTTTCGGTGAGAACTGGAATCATCAGGATATTGATGTTAAAACGAGGAGTATTATTACAGTAGTGGCTTTAATGTCATCTGGTATTACAGATTCGTCACTTAAGTATCATTTGCAAAATGCAAAGGACCACGGCGTGACACAAAAGGAAATTGCGGCAATTATCACACATGTGGCATTTTATGCCGGCTGGCCAAAAGGGTGGGCAGTTTTTAACCTTGCGAAGGAAGTATGGCAGCCGGGGGAAGGGGATTTGCCCTATGAAGATGAAGGTATGAGAGCACATGCGAAATCAATGGCATTTCCCATTGGTGAGCCCAATAATGCATTCGCGCAATATTTTGTGGGACAAAGCTACCTTGCACCGATATCCACAGATCAGGTTGGTATTTTCAATGTGACCTTTGAACCCGGATGCAGAAATAACTGGCATATTCATCATGCGAAGAGCGGCGGCGGACAGATTTTGGTATGCGTAGCCGGACGTGGATATTATCAGGAAGAAGGTAAGAGCGCGGTAGAAATGAAAGCGGGCGACTGTATCAATATTCCGGCAGAAGTGAAGCACTGGCATGGCGCAGCACCGGATGAGTGGTTTTCGCATCTGGCAATTGAGGTGCCGGGAGCGGACTGCTCGAATGAGTGGTGTGAGGCAGTGTCAGAAAAGGAGTACGCCGGATTAAAATAAGGAGAGGAATATGGAATACGGGAAACTTGGAAATACAGATATCAAAGTGTCAAAATTATGTGTGGGCTGCATGAGTTTTGGAAAAGCCGGAACTATGCATGACTGGACGTTGGATGAAGCGGAGAGCGAAAAGGTTATCCGGCATGCACTCGATTTGGGATATAACTTTTTTGATACGGCAAATGGATATTCAGCCGGAACAAGTGAAGAGTACCTGGGAAGAGCGTTGAAGAAAAACATAGCTAGGGATCAGGTTGTGATTGCGTCCAAGGTCTATTTTAATGAAGGGCGTTTGTCAAAAACGGCAATCATGAGGGAAATAGACGGCAGCTTATCACGTCTTGGAACGGATTATCTTGATTTATATATCATCCATAGATTTGACTATGATACGCCGATAGAAGAAACCATGGAAGCATTGCACGAACTGATAAAAGCAGGAAAGGTCCGGGCTCTTGGCGCATCTGCGATGTATGGGTATCAGTTCTACAATATGCAGACAGTTGCAAAAGAAAATGGATGGACACAATTCTCGGCAATGGAGAATCATTACAATTTACTTTACAGAGAGGATGAGAGAGAACTGATACCAATCTGTAAACAAATGAATGTTTCCCTGATGCCGTACAGTCCTCTTGCAGCCGGACATCTGGCAAGGGCGCAGTGGAAGTCGGATTCTCTCAGGGGCACCACGGATAAGGTTGCCATGGGAAAATATGATAAGACGGAAACAGAGGATATGAAGATCGTAAAACGCGTGGCGGAGCTTGCCCAGAAGTACAACTGCAAAATGTCGCAGATCGCCATTGCATGGCAGTGGGCGAAGGGCATTTTATCGCCGATTATTGGTGCGACCAAAACGCAGTATCTGGATGACGCAGCCGGGGCATTTGAAGTGAAATTAACTGCCGAAGATCTCGCCTATCTGGAAGAACCATATGTTCCGCATAAAATAGTTGGAGCAATTGACAAAAATCCGGAGCAGGGTGTGATTTTACCGGATGAAAAGAAATGAAACTTGAAACTTAAAAAACCAAAATGAAACATAGTTCTTGACCTAAAGTTAGGTTTAGGTATTAGCATAGAAACAGAATAACAGATAAAACAATCTACGTAAAGTGAAAGGAGTATTTTATGTTAGGAAATTTTGTGTACTGTAACCCGACAAAACTGTATTTTGGTGAGGATTCTCTGAAATACCTGAATGAGGAGCTGCCTAAATACGGTCCCAATGTTGTATTAGTTTATGGCGGCGGTTCGATCAAGAAAAACGGAATCTATGATGAGGTAGTAGAAATCTTAAAAGCCAACGGAAAGCATGTTTCGGAAATCGCAGGTGTCATGCCCAATCCAACACTGGAAAAGCTTTATGAGGGGATCGAGATTGCAAGAAAAGCAGATGTAGATCTCCTGCTTGCAGTCGGAGGCGGATCTGTATGCGATTATGCGAAGGCAGTTTCTGTTTCTGTAAACTGTGAGGAGGATCCTTGGGAGAAGTATTATATCAAATTTGATGAACCGACCTGTGAAACAATTCCGGTCGGGTGTGTGCTGACAATGGTCGGTACGGGCTCAGAGATGAATGCCGGATCGGTGATTACAAATCATGACGCAAAGCTTAAGATCGGTCATGTATTTGCCGATGAGAAGATCATGCCTAAGTTCTCTGTTTTGAATCCCGGATACACGCTGACATTGCCACATTATCAGATGGTTTCCGGTATTTATGATATTTTCAACCACATCTGTGAGCAGTATTTCTCCGGCACGGATGACAACACAAGTGATTATATCAGCGAGGGTCTTATGAAATCTCTGATCCATTCCAGTCGTATTGCAAACAAGGATCCGCAGGATTACGAGGCGAGAAGTAATATCATGTGGACTGCAACATGGGCACTCAATACACTTGTTGCAAAAGGCAAAAGCACGGACTGGATGGTGCATATGTTGGGACAGTCTGTCGGCGCATGTACCGATGCAACGCATGGTATGACGTTGGCTGCCGTATCTCTGCCCTATTATAAACATATCATGTCATACGGACTTCCTAAGTTCGTTCGTTTCGCAAAGAATGTTTGGGATATTGAGGAAAAAGGAAAGACGGACGAACAGATTGCATCGGAGGGGCTCGCGGCTATGGAGAGCTGGATGAAGGAACTCGGCCTTGTTATGAATATCACTGATCTTGGCGCAACAGAGGAAATGATGCCGGATCTCGTAAAAGGAACCATCGTTCTTCCGGGAGGCTACAAGGTGCTTGATGCAGACGAGATAGAACAGATTTTCAGGGAGAGCTTTTAAGTTTTGGCAGCATCCGGGCTGTTTTTTGGATGCCCGATATGGTACGATAATGCTGTACCTTATAGAAACTGACATCGAAATATATGTCACGGAGCAGATAAGCAATATCCTGTTTGTGGATGTGGGAGAATAATATTATCAGTATTTCCGGTACACTATTCAAGATTATACGAGGAGGATGAAATAACATGAAGAATACCCAAACATGCCCAAAGTGTAGTGGACATAATATAGTCGCAATTAGAAATGACGGACATCCGGATGGTTCCTATGGGAACAATATTCAGACAAAATTAACCATATTGTCCGGAGTTGTCTTTGTGAAGCGATATGTCTGTTGTGATTGTGGATATACGGAAGAGTGGATTGATAAAAATGACGTGAAAACATTACTGGACTCTAAAAAGATTGAAAAATAATATACTCTGATTAAGCTGCTGTGGGAAAAGAATACATGACATAGAGAAAGAAAAAAGCTGCACGGATGATGTGCAACTTTTTTCTTTCTTAATTCTCACTTATCATATCACAATTTCTTTCCAAATAACAGACTTGTATTTCAAAAATTTTTTCGATACAAATAGGGTACGAAGCTTGCAAAAAAATGCATGAGGAGGATTTACTTTATGGGAGAAATTTTTGAAGGAACCATGGCACACATGAACTGGGAAGAGATCAAAGAGGCAGGACAGAGGAAATTGCCGGTTTTATTTCCGCTTGGGGTAATAGAAGAACACGGACCGCATTTGCCACTTGCATCGGATATATTATGGAGCACATATATTTGCAGGGAAGTGAAACGTGCACTTGCGGAAAGGGGAAAAGAGGTTCTGATTATGCCGCCGTATTACTATGGTGTCAATCATTGTACAGGAGCTTTTCCGGGTTCTTTTTCTTTAAAGCCTGAGACATTTGAGCAGGTTCTGTTTGAACTGTTTGGTAATCTGCATGATTTTGGCTTTGAAGAAGTTTATTGCTTCAATTATCATGGGGATCCGGTACATATCAGTTCGATACTGGGCGCAATAAAGAATGCGAACAGGGAGCTTTGTATGAAAATCAAGTATGTGATGGAAGCAATGGATCTTGAAATGAATGGTATGAAAGGGGATGAAGAGTTCCTGCACGTGTTTACACCACAATATAAACCGGAGTGGTTTGAAGGTGGTGATGAGAGTGAACAAGGCCTGCTTGATATTCATGCGGGAGCATTTGAAACCGGCATGCTGCATACGATGTTTCCAAAACTTGTTGATATCGAAAAAGCAAAGTCGCTGCCGTCCTACTCGCTTTCTTATGAGAAACTTGATCAGTGGATGAAAGGTGGGGACAGTGCCGCACAGGTAGTGCCGCTTGGTTATGCCGGAAATCCCAAGGGATATGAAGCGGTAAGTAAAATTGCCGGGGAACTTACCACGGCCCAGGTAAATGCAATTTGTGAAAATATGTAGGAGAAGGCGTGCCCGGTTCCTTCATCAGTTTTTGTCACATTTCACATTGATATAGTAGAGCATGAATCCGATAAACATACCCCCTAACAGATTTCCGAGGGTTACCGGGATGAAATTTTTCAGTGTTCCAATGATATTGAGAGAATTAAGCTGCTGCGCATTGATGCCATACAATTCCTGTGCCTTTGCAACATACAGAGGGTTGGATTTTGCCAGGATGCCAATGGGTATAAAATACATATTTGCGACAATATGCTCAAAACCGTCGGTTACAAAAACAAGGATGGGAAACCAGGTAGCCATAATCTTGCCGGCAACCTCTTTGGCGGCGGCACCCTTTAGGATTGCCATACAGACTAAAAAATTGCACAGAAGCCCGGAGGCCACTCCCCGAAGAGGCGTGATATGTACCTTGTCAACTGCCACCTTGAGGGTGTATGCCCCCAGTGCACCACCGCTGATATCCAGATTGCCGCTATAATAAATCAGAACATCCATAATGAGTGCGCCTGCCAGATTTGAAAAAAATACGATGACAAGGTTTCGGATAAAAAGTGAGGCCGGGATACGTTTGTCAA
Source organism: uncultured Lachnospiraceae bacterium (assembly GCA_945949085.1). Lineage (GTDB taxonomy): Bacteria > Bacillota > Clostridia > Lachnospirales > Lachnospiraceae > CAG-194. The sequence goes on from CAMFDJ010000020.1 coordinate 17,568, forward strand.
GGGCTGCCATGACCATAAGACAGTTGCCTGTAAATAATTCTCCGCCGACCAATACAATCATCAAAAGACCAATTGGAAAAACAGCGCCGGCTAAAACTCTTGCCAGACCCACGTTTGAGATGCTGTGGACGGCGGTATTAGCGGTAACACCACCTGCTGCGATAAACATTCCGGCAAGAATCCCTAAGGCAATCATCTTTGAACGTTTTAAATTTGCCTTATGAACGGCACCACTCATATTGTTATCTATAATTTCCTTTGGTGAATGGATCTGCATGACGCTTCTGTTTCCTTTCCTTAGATTCCGACGGGCAATGCGACAGAAGAATATGTCTGCATATCCATTTTGCAAACACCACTGCCATGTGGATGACCGCCAGAAAAGTGTTTTATTAAGTTTATAGGATGAAGCTCTTTTTATCAAAGGAGGTAATCAGATGGATTTAGCAACAATGATTCGTTTGTCTGGAAAAGCATATGCAGTAGCAGAGAATGAGCAGATAAAATGGAGAGATAAAATTTTTGAGGAACAGCCGTATCTTGCAAATGTATATCCGGGAGATACAAGAAGTATTGGAATTATTTTTTGTATTGATAAGGCAGAAATCGAGTATTTTAATCTTGGCGTCAATCCGATATTTCGGGAGACATACTGCTTAGGAGATGTTAAACTGAAAGAAAAAGGATACTTCATAACAGAAAGCTGCATTGGTTGCGGAACCTGCAAGAAAATGTGTCCACAGAGGTGTATTGATGAAGGCTCACCTTTTTCTATTAGGCAGAACAATTGCTTGCACTGCGGAAACTGTTATGAAAACTGTCCGGTAAAAGCCATTGAAAGAAGATGAAGAGATGAATCAGAATGAAAAGCGCCTGTTTCTAATTAAGAGATTATTGAAAGAGCAGCCCGGATACAGACGGGTACAGATACCTGCCGATATTGATGAGCAGAAAACTATGCTTCGATCTCTTATGAATATTAGAATGCCCGGCAACATTGATGATGAATTTATAAGTGTTCAAGACGAATATTTACTACAGGTCAATGTAGAAAAGGGTGTTGTTACACTTTCGGATATGGAAGAGATACAGCCGGATATCTATATCTGGAAGGGGGATATCACAAGGCTTAAGGTTGGAGCAATTGTAAATGCTGCAAATAGCGGTATGACAGGATGCTATCAACCGTGTCATAATTGTATTGATAACTGCATTCATACATATGCCGGAATCCAGTTGAGGCTTACATGTGCCAAAATCATGGAAGAGCAAGGATATGAAGAACCAACCGGTCAGGCAAAGATTACGCCGGCCTACAATCTTCCCTGTGATTATGTGATTCATACGGTAGGACCAATTGTGCAGGGGAAATTGACCAAGGAGCATGAGGAGCTATTGGCATCATGCTATCAGTCATGTCTTGAAATTGCGGATGAAAATGGAGTGGAGTCCATTGCATTTTGTTGTATTTCAACAGGGGTTTTTATGTTTCCCAATAAAAGAGCAGCAGAGATCGCTGTGAAAACGATGAGAGAATATAAAGAGAAAACAGGCAGTTCTATCAAGGTGATCTTTAATGTGTTCAAGGATTTGGATGAAGAAATCTATGAGGAACTGTTGAGATAGAAGGTGATGCTTGTGAAACTGACGAAGATTTCAAATCAGAAAATTACATTTGAATCCTTTCTTTGCGGAACACCTGCAAGGGATTACATCTATCAGGATACTGATTACAAGAAACAGGTAAGCGATGCTGCTAAAATGATTCATGATGCAGAGTATGTGCTGATTGGAGCCGGTGCCGGAATGAGTACGGCTGCCGGAGCAAAGTATGGAGGCAACTTCTTTGTAGAGAATTTTGGAGAGTTTCAGGAGAAATACGGAAAAGGTCCGTACATGCAGGATATGTACTTTGCAGGTTTCTATCCGTTCCCTGACGAGGAAAGCTATTGGGGATATTGGTCGAAACAAGCAATGCTTGGGGGAATCAATCTTGATGTGACTCCACTTCACAGACTGCTTTTGGAATCGTTATCCGATAAGAAGATATTTGTATTAAGCACCAATGCGGATGGTCAGTTTGTAAAAGCAGGGCTGCCGGTTGAAAAAATCTTCTGTACGCAGGGAGATTATTTCCATATCCAATGTGGCAAAGGCTGTCATGATAGAATTTATGATGCGGTCGAGTTATTTCATCAGATGGATCAGGCAAGAGTTGACTGTAAGATTCCATCCTCTATGGTGCCGAAATGTCCTGTCTGCGGCGGACCGATGGACATGAATTTACGCAAGGATGATTACTTTGTCCAGGATGCCGGCTGGTATGAGGCAGAAGAAAGATTTTCTGATTTTCTGTCAGAGGCAATAGATAAGAAGCTGGTTCTTCTGGAACTTGGTGTGGGATTCAATACACCGACAATTATACGGTTTCCATTTGAAAAACTGGTAAGAGAACATGATACGATAAGTCTGATCAGACTGAATCTGGATCAGGCAATTGTGCCGGAAAGTTTTGGTAACAGAGCAGTAGGTATCAATGCGGATATGGCAGAGAGTATCAGGGATATTGCAAAGGAAGTGAAGCAGATTTCATATTTTCTGTGAGTGAGCAGAGAAGAGCCTGCGCATGATGTAAAAATCATGAGGGAGAGTCTCAAATCCTTGCTGCCAGGCAGGGGTATGGGGCTTTTCCTTTTCGGAGAAGATTTCTCGGTTGAATTAAATGGATAATTTGCTATAATGATTGCAAAAAAGGGATGAAGGAAACATGAATATTGAAAAAAATCTGAGGGGCGGAAAATTCAAGCGACTTCTTGAAAACGCGATGGTGGATGCAAAAAACAAAACAAATCTGAACAGACTGGAGCTGGAGATCATTTATCTCTTATCCCATTATGACGAGATATCGACACTGACAGACATCTGTCAATACACCCAGATGAACAAAGGCCATATGTCTACCACTCTGGATAATCTTGTAAAAAAAGGCTATGTAGTCTGCAGGAGAGATGAGAAGGATCGCAGATATGTAAAATATGAGTTGACAGATGCATCGGAACAGATCTGCAGGGAGATGGAGACTCTCTGGTCAGAAATCACTTCTAAAGTGGTGGAGGGTATTGATGAGGAAGATCTGGCAGTGTTTAACCGTGTATCTGAGCAGATCAGCCAAAATATTGACAAATTATTGCAATAAATAATGCAATAAATAATTGTAAATCATCGAAAAAAGTGTTGACATCCGGTTTTGACGTGCTATAATCATTTTTAAACAAACGGTTTGGAAACAAACTAATTATATATGCTTCCATGGAAGCGTATATTTTTTACAAATGCACTGGCACTCACAAAACGAGAGCGCTAACAAAAAGGAAAGAGGTAATGATTATGCAATTAAAACCGTTAGCAGATCGTGTTGTTTTGAAACAACAGGAAGTGGAAGAAAAAACCAGTTCTGGTATCATATTGCCGGACAGTGCAAAAGAGAAACCGCAGACAGCGGTGGTCATTGCAGTGGGACTCGGAACTGAAAAGGATGGCAAACGGGTGGAAATGCAGGTTAAGGCAGGTGATCAGGTGATTTACTCCCAGTACTCCGGGACTGAGGTCAAGCTGGAGGATGAGGAATACATCATCGTATCACAGTCAGATATTATTGCAATTGTGGAATAGCTGACAGAACTAAGAGTATTTCATTTTCAGAAAGAAGGAATTGATATGGCAAAAGAAATCGCATTTGATATTGATGCTAGAAAAAAGATGGAAGCAGGCGTAAATAAGCTTGCGGATACAGTAAAAGTTACCATTGGCCCGAAGGGAAGAAATGTTGTTCTGGAAAAGTCATACGGAACGCCTTTGATCACGAACGATGGTGTTACGATTGCAAAAGAAGTTGAACTGGAGGATCCCTTTGAAAATATGGGGGCACAGCTTGTGAAAGAGGTTGCAACCAAAACAAATGATATTGCAGGAGACGGTACCACAACCGCTACTGTTCTGGCACAGGCGCTGGTACATGAAGGAATGAAGAACATCGCAGCAGGCGCAAATCCCATCATATTAAGAAAAGGTATGAAAAAAGCAGCGGATGCAGCTATGGATGCACTTGCCGGTATGAGCAAGCCTGTAACAGGCAAGGATCACATTGCTAAGGTTGCTGCAATCTCCGCAGGAAATGATGAGGTCGGGACAATGATCGCCGATGCAATGGAAAAGGTTGGAGAGAACGGTGTCATCACGATAGAAGAATCAAAGACGATGCAGACAGAGATAGAAGTTGTAGAAGGTATGCAGTTTGACAATGGCTATTTATCTGCCTACATGTGTGATGACAAGGAAAAGATGATTGCAAACATGAATCATCCGTATGTCTTACTCACAGATAAAAAAATATCAAATATCAAGGATATTCTTCCGATACTGGAGCAGATCATGCAGCAGGGAAGAGAATTGCTCATCATTGCAGAGGATGTGGAAGGCGAAGCGCTGACAACATTGATTGTCAACAGATTGCGCGGCACGCTGAAAGTTGTTGCAGTAAAGGCTCCCGGCTACGGAGACAGCCGCAAGGAAATGTTAAAGGATATTGCAATCCTGACAGGCGGACAGGCAGTGCTCGACGATCTTGGCATGCAGCTTAAGGATATTACCATCGATATGCTGGGACAGGCAAAATCGGTTAAAGTCACGAAAGAACACACCACTATCGTGGATGGTGAGGGCAATCAGCAGGACATTGCAGACCGAATTGCAATGATCAGAAGACAAGCCGCCGATGCGTCTGATTTTGACAGAGATAAGCTGATTGACCGGGTTGCCAAGCTCGGCGGCGGTGTTGCAGTGATCAAGATCGGGGCTGCGACAGAAACAGAGATGAAGGAAGCCAAGTATCGTATGGAGGATGCGTTGAATGCGACCAGAGCTGCTGTGTCAGAAGGTATTATCAGCGGTGGAGGTTCTGCTTATGTGCACGCACAAAAAGCTGTATATGAAATGACAGCCGATCTGGAAGGCGATGAAAAGACAGGCGCACAGATTGTTGCCAAAGCCCTTGAGGCTCCGCTTTGCACCATTGCCGAAAATGCAGGCTTAGAGGGTTCCGTTATCATCCATAAGGTAAAAGAATCAGATGACGGCATCGGTTTTGATGCTGTTTCCGAGCAGTATGTCAATATGATAGAGGCAGGTATCATCGATCCTGTCAAGGTTACAAGAAGTGCGCTTTCCAATGCGGTCAGTGTATCGGCAACCTTATTGACGACGGAGGCTGCTGTGGCAGATATCAGGGAAGCTGCTCCCGCAATGCCGGCACAGCCGGATATGGATTACTAAAATAAGGCCATTCTGTCTCATTAGGGGAAGCGACAAACCGTTGCTTCCCCTGTTTTATAGCACGAGGAAGGAAAATGAGCACGAGCGGAGCGAGTATTCATTTTCACCCGAGTGCATACGAGTAATTCGTAGAGGTGCGAAGCACCGGCTGGCGCGAAGCGACAGGAATTACGAGTAGAAGAGGAAGGAAAAGGAGGATCAAAATGTCAAACACCGACCAGACAGATATCATCAAATTATCCAATGAACTGACCTATCAAAGGCATTTATTCAATCGGGAGTATCGGAAAGATGTCTTTATGAAGATGAGTATTCCCGAATATATCGCATTACAGTATATTGCTTTGGAGGAGGCATCCAATATTTATTCGGGGCGCACTTATCTGAAGGATTTGGCGGATAAGCTTCAGATGACAATGCGGCAGACGTCCAAAATGGTAGAAAAGCTCCGGGATGACGGATATGTGGTATGGTCTCATGATGGAAACGGCAGTGCGGGAACCTATGTGACGATCACAGACAGCGGACAAGCCATGCTACAGAGTCAGGAGGAAATACTCAAGAAATATTACGGGAGAGTATTTGAAAAATTCGGAAAAGATAACCTGATTCTGCTGTTGCAGCTGATGAAGCAGCTGGAGACTGTCATGAGCAGTGAGATGGAGAACCTGGAGGTGGAGAAACATGATGAAGGAGCAGATGAATGAGTATGTCAGTCAGTTGGAAGGGGTTTGCATCAAAAATGATAATATTGCACCGCGTTTGTTTGAAGAGTATGGCGTCAATCAGGGGCTTCGCGATGAGAACGGGAAAGGTGTTCTCACCGGACTTACCAATATTTCAAAGATTGTGTCTTCAAAAATTGTGGATAATCAAAAGGTATCCTGTGATGGTGAACTGTGGTATCGAGGCTATCGGGTGGAGGATCTGATTTCGCATCTGGGAGAAAATGAGTTTGGATTTGAGAAAATAGCATACCTCCTTCTGATGGGAGAAATGCCGGATGAAAGGCAGGAGGCTGATTTCAAGAATCTCATCGGAGAATACAGAATGCTGCCGACTAATTTCACGCGGGATGTCATTATGAAGGCACCTTCTGAAGATATCATGAATTCCATGACCAGAAGTATTCTTACGCTGGCATCTTACGATAAACAGGCAAAGAATCCGAGCGTGGGCAATTCGCTGCGTCAGTGCATACAGCTCATCAGCGAGTTTCCCCTGCTGGCAGTATATGGATACAATGCTTATAATCATTATGAAAGGAACGAAAGCATGTACATCCATCACCCTGATCCGCAGCTTTCCACAGCGGAAAATATCCTGATGATGATGAGACCGGATCAAAGATATACCGCTACGGAAGCCAAAGTTTTGGATACGGCACTCATTTTGCATATGGAGCACGGGGGAGGCAATAATTCCACATTTACAACAAGAGTCGTCACCTCATCCGGATCTGATACCTATTCCACGATGGCAGCCGCGATGTGTTCCCTAAAAGGACCAAAACACGGCGGAGCCAACATTAAGGTCATGGAAATGATGGATGATATTCGCAGGCATGTGAAGGATTATTCCGATCAGGATGAGATCGAGGCATATTTGCGAAAGATTGTAGACAGGGAAGCGTTTGACAAAAAAGGTCTGATCTATGGAATGGGACATGCCGTTTATTCGATTTCCGATCCGAGAGAAAGAGTGTTTAAAGAATATGTCAAACAGCTGGCAGAAGAAAAACAAAGACAGGAAGATCTGGCGTTATATGAAAATATAGAGATGATTGCGCCTAAGGTCATTGCAGAAAAAAGACATATCTTTAAGGGCGTCAGTCCGAATGTGGATTTCTACAGCGGATTTGTCTACGACATGCTGGGGATCCCGGTAGAGCTTTATACAGCGATGTTTGCAACAGCAAGAATTGTTGGTTGGAGCGCCCATCGAATAGAAGAAATGATCTGTGCGGACAAAATAATCCGGCCGGCATATATGAGCGTGATGGAAGAAAAAAGTCTCGATTAAGAGGCTTTTTTCATTTTTGGAAAGATGCTACAATAAACATGACATACAGTTGGCATGTTTTAATGATATGCTTAGACAGGAAGTGAAAAAGGAAGCCCATTGGAAACGTGACAGGAATTTACGGGATATAGTATAGGGGAGGTAATGCAATGAAGAAATGGTATGACGAGGAATATGAATTTGAGATAGAAGTTACCGGTTTTCTGCGGGGAGACCATACGGAGCATTATTGCAGGAACGGAGAAGAGGTCGGTGACAAATACACCTGCACTTACGGGTGTCCGGTAAATCAGGACGGACAGGGTATCTGTTCCAAGACGATGATGCTGCTGTATCCGCTGATGGAAGCAATCAGAAGCGGCGGCGATCTTGAAAATCTTGGAGGTAGCGGGAAATATGTGAAGGATATTGTATGCCCGGACGGATGTGTAATGTTTAGATTGACAGCTACGCCGCTTGGGAATGAGAACTTCCACAAGGGTGGATTCTGGAAGGAGCAGTAGGGATGGCTTTTTACCATTTCCGCCGACTGTTGTAAAATGATATGTTGTAGGGTAAAATACAGAATCATAGGTATCATGGACAGAACAGGAGGCAGCAGTGAAAAAAGGACTTATTTTTGATATGGACGGAACCTTGTGGGATTCCGCCCAAAATGTGGCTAAGGCATGGGACGAAATCGTCAAGAAAAACGGATATGCAGATCATGGCATTACCACGGAGGATGTAAAGTCTGTGATGGGCTTGACGATGGACCGCATAGCAGACAGGTTGTTTGACTATCTGGAAAAAGAAAAACGCATGCAATTGCTGAATGAATGCTGCGCAGCGGAAAATGACTACCTGCGCGCACATGGCGGTATTCTCTATCCGCAGCTTGTGGAAACGCTTGAAAAGCTAAGAGTGCAGGGGTATCATCTGTATATTGTCAGCAACTGTCAGAAAGGCTATATTGAAGCCTTTTTGGAGCATTATGGTTTTGGCTATCTGTTTGATGATATCGAATGCTACGGCAATAACCTGAAGGAAAAAGGGGACAATATAGCCTTGGTGGCCTCAAGGAATCACTTGGACAAGGCCTATTATGTGGGAGATATCCAGGGAGATTATGATGCCAGCAGTAAAGCAGGTACGGCGTTTATCCATGCGGCATACGGATTCGGCAGCGTGAAAGAGGATGTACCGAGGATCGAGAGGCTGGCTGACCTGACAGAGCTCATGATGCGGCTGGACCAATCAGGAAATTGCCCTGCATATGGGCTTGTCCGTCAATACAGTGAAGCATGATGTCTCAGATATTCTGGAGAAGCTTCACATCGATAAGAGAGAAAAGATAAAGGATTTTGTGACGCAGTAATGTGCGAGACAGAAAAGTGAATAAAAAGAAGGTCAGTGGGGTAAAATTATCTGCTGACCTTTTTTCATTCATCAGTCACATGATCAGCAAGGTGTGTCCGGAAAGGTTCAAGCCGGAATTGTACTTTATCGGGGAATACTGCTTGACATAGCAAAGCGAAACCAAAATAATAGAAATGAGCTTATCATGCAACAGAAACCGGTCATGGATACGGAAAGCATGGACATACAGGGAAGGTAAGAAAACATATCTATGGGAATGCCATATTCTCAGAGGCATAAGGAGGGATGGTGTGAAAGCTATCAGGAAGAATTCCATATTTGTATTCTTTATGATGATTATCTTATTGACAGGGCTGCTGGTGCTTTCGGCTAAAATCCCGCAGTCTTTCATAAAGGAAAATGTGCAGGAGTCGGCCAAGTATTTGTGTGACGGTGAGCTTTTCGGTCAGGTGACCGATGGCGTGAGAGGTAGCCGGATTGACCGATATGCGGATTCCATACTGCTGGCGATCGCATGGCAGTACGACAGCACGCATCCCCTTCGCTCTGTCATGCGCTCCGCCTACTATTATACAGAATACCGGAATGAGAATGAAAACCTGCTTGAGGCAGTTGCCAATGATTACGGAGCCAATCGGCAATACATGAGATATTGGCATGGTTCCATTGCCATCGTGCGTCCGCTGTTGGTTTTCTTTAGTTTGCCCGGGATCTATCTGGTTAACGGGGTCATACTGGCGGTGCTTGTGGTGTGGCTTTTGGCAATATTAATCAAAAACAGGTTATACGTACCGGCAATCGGGGTGGCGGCAGGTCTTGCTATGACGGCATCCTGGTATGTCCCGCTCTCCCTGGAATACACATGGACGTATCTGCTGATGCTGCTGCTGTCCATCATCGGTGTCAAGCTCGCCCTTCGGGAAAATCGGAACTGCCCGGGGATTTTTTTCCTGATTGGCGGCATAGTGACAAACTACCTTGATTTCCTCACCACGGAGACGCTTACACTGACGGTCCCACTGCTACTTATTCTGTGGGTAGACATACATAGGAACGGAAATTCGTCCGGGCGTTCCCTGCTTTCTAAAGCAGGAAAGGCAGCCTTGAACTGGGGCTTTGGATATGTCGGTATGTGGGTGATGAAATGGGTATTGGCAGCTATCGTCCTTCAGGAGAATGTGATGCCTTATATAGCGGAACATATCGGGGAAAGAATCGGAGGCGATATCGGCATCGGTCCGGGGCAGTATATCATCGGTGCTGTATGCAATAATGTGAAATGTCTGTTCCCGTTTGGATATGGAGGAGCCGGAATGTTTGCCGGTATGGTACTGCTCCTTATTGTGGCTTATGTGGGGTATGTCTACCACAAAAAGCATATCTGCCCAGAACATATCCTTTTGTATGTGCTGATAGGTCTTTTGCCTTATATCAGATATATTGTGCTTCACAATCATTCTTACCTGCACTGCTTTTTTACCTACAGAGCCCAGATGGCAACAATTCTTGCCATTGTGCTGATACTGGAAGAACTGACAGATTGGAGGTGGTTTTCCCATGAAAATGCCGGAAAAAGAAAGCCTTGAGCTGTCAGAAGGCGAAGGGATTTACAGTTCGGAAGCGTCATTAAAAAATAGTCCAATGAGAAAAGTTTAGCAAAAGAAAAAATAAAAGTTCCGGCTGGGAAAATTAATGTAACGGGAAATACCTGCTTGACATAGTAAAGCAAAACTGTCCATAATGTAAATGAACACTTGCTTTATTGTCGGCGAAGGAGGAATTTTATTGCGCACTGTAAACGAGGAAGCCCGCAGGGCAAAACAAATTGAGATTATGGAAACATGCTTCGACTGCTATGCACAGAACGGACTTACCGCTGTCGGTGTAAAAGCTGTTGCAAACGCCTGCGGCTGTAATGTTGCGAGCCTGTATCAGTATTTTGAGAATCTGGATGACCTGATCGTTCAGTCCACCGAATATTGTATGAGCAAGGTGGAGGATGATTTTATGGCGAAAGCTCCCACAGATGCATCGGATTTGTGGCGGTTTATCGACGAGATCCCCTACTGGACAGCCGAAAAGCACGGAAAGAAATACCGCCTGATGTATCAGGTCTATACACACCCCAAATACAGGGAATATGGTCAGAAATTCTTTAGGGGTGTAGATGAGCGTTATACCGAATACGCAAAGAGCTTAGAGCCAAAGCTTGGTATTCCGCACGAGAAACTGACACCTCTGATTTTTATACTGGTCAGAGCCTGCGTGCATTACGCACTGTTTGAGGATGAGTTCTATCTGAAGGCACAGATGGATGTGCTGAAGGAGACACTGGAAATGTTTATTATGAAATATAACCCGAAGTAGGGACGTTCCTTTTGCCACGTTTGGTGACAAAGGGACACTCATGGTGACAGAGGGACACTCTTGGTGACAAAAGAAACGTCCCCTAATAATCGAAAGGAGCAAATATATGCCAAACAAAGCAAAAGGTTACATTGCCATCCCCTCTATCCTGAAGGTGGAAGCGGGGGTGCTGGATCATATCGGAGATTTTTTGAAAAATGCAGATCTGAAAAAGGTAGTCATTTTCTTCGGAAACGGACTGATTGACATGTTTGGGAGCAGAGTGATGGAATCCCTGCGGGTAGCCGGAGTGGAGGTGCTGGAGTATCAGGAGCTTGACACGGTATGCCTTCCGGACATCACTGCGCTTGCTTTTTCTATGCCCTCAGAGGCGCAGGCTGTCATCGGCCTTGGTGGAGGAAAGGTGATCGATGCCGCCAAATATTGCGGATTTCTGCAGAAGCTTCCCTTTATCAGCGTCCCGACATCTGCCTCCAGCGACGGCTTTTCCTCAGCCAGTGCTTCACTGATCGTAAACGGTCACCGCAAGTCTGTGCCGGCAAAGATGGCGTATGGCATTTTAGTGGATACGCAGGTCATCAGCAGCGCACCGGAGAAGTTCCTTTATTCCGGAATCGGCGATATGGTTTCCAAGATCACAGCCCTTTACGACTGGCAGTTTGAGGAGGATCACGGCTATGGCGAGGTGAATGATTTTGCCATGATGGTGGCAAAGAAGGCGGTGAACAGTTTTGTCAGGACACCGTATGAGTCGATCAGTGAGCCGTTGTTTTTAAAGGAACTGCTGGATTCTCTGGCAATGAGCGGAATTGCAAATGAGATTGCCGGCTCCAGCGCACCCACCAGCGGAAGCGAGCACTTGATTTCGCATGCTTTGGATAAGCTCTTGGAGCAGCCCCAGCTCCACGGCATACAGGTCGGAATTGCAACATACCTGATGGCAGTTGTGCAAAACCACCGCTATCAGAGAATAGATACGGTTTTTACAAAGACCGGTTTCTGGGAGTATGTGAAGACCCTGGGGCTGGATGCGCAGGATTTCTACCGTGCGATTGATATGGCTCCCTCCATCAAGCCGTTTCGCCACACGTATCTGCATGAGGAATACTATCGCAATATCGCCAAAGATCTTTTGACCACGGATGAGAAACTTAAGGCAATTTGGAAGTAAATAAAGTATCATAAATCCTTTTTCTTATGTTTGCCGGATGCGTCCGTTGCATATAGTGTAAGAAAAAGGATTTTTTGATGCAAATATATGTCGTGAAGGCCGGTGATACGATAGATGAGATTGCGCTGCGGCAAGATGTCCCGGTAGAGTCTATTATTTATAATAATCAACTGGAATATCCGTATGCGCTGGTGGTTGGGCAGGCGCTGCTTTTGCCGGGGAGTGCTGATACGGGGCAGCAGGATACTGTCCGGGAAAACCCAAAACGCCTTGTGGAGGTAAACGGATACGCTTATCCCTTTATCAGGACTGAAATATTGGAGCAGACGCTCCCCTATCTGACCGAGGTATCTGTTTTTTCTTATGGCTTTACGGAAGAGGGGGAGTTGATCGAGCCTGAGATTTCGGATGCACTTTTGCTGGAGACGGCGATCAATTTTCAGACCGCACCGATTCTGACGTTGACACCGTTTGGGGCAGACGGACAGTTTAATAATTATCTGATCCACAGAATCGTGACGGATCCGGTTGCACAAAACCATCTGATTGAGAATCTGCTTAACACAGTCAGACAAAAGCAGTTTGAAGGTGTGGATATTGATTTTGAATACATACTCGCAGAGGATAGAATTGCATTTGCAGAGTTTGTTGCGAATGTGAGAAATGCCATGAGCCCGGAGGGCTATAGCACGTCTGTGGCGCTGGCACCGAAGATAAGTGACGATCAGCCGGGACTGTTGTATGGCGGAAAGGATTATGCACTATTGGGGGAGGCGGCAGATAAGGTACTGCTGATGACCTATGAATGGGGCTATACCTATGGACCACCGATGGCAGTCGCACCGATCCATAAGGTGGAGGAGGTTGTGCAGTATGCCCTGACAAGGATTCCTGCCGAAAAAATCAATATGGGAATTCCGAATTACGGGTATGACTGGCCTCTGCCCTATGAGCGGGGTGTGACAAAGGCGAGGACGCTGGGTAATGTGGAGGCGGTCAGACTGGCTATCGACAAGCAGGCAGAGATCATGTTCGATCAGACGGCCATGTCTCCTTACTTTCATTATGAAGAAAACGGCATCCTGCACGAAGTGTGGTTTGAGGATGTGCGCAGCCTGCAGGCAAAATTCGGACTGGTGCTAAATTACCGGCTGCGGGGCATGGGATACTGGCAGATCATGAGCCTGTTCCGGGCGAACTGGCTGCTTCTTTCGGACACCTTTTGGATTGCTAAATAAGAAAATAAAGTCATGCAATGAAATATGGCAATGAAGTAAGATAAAGACATGCGGGATCAGGCAACAAAAATGTATGCAAAAGAAAACATAAAAATAAAGGGAAAATATGGAAGCGCTGAAAAAAGATGCTATAATAGTATGAAATAATAAAATAGCAGAGATACTTTGGAATAAGAGCAAAATAATTTGCGAAAGAAAGGAAAAAAGATGAAGATATTATTTTATGACACGAAAAAATACGATAAAGAATCTTTTGATGCGGCGCTTTCTGCGTTTCCGGAGATTGAAATCCACTATTTGGATACGGATCTGTCACCGAATACTGCCAGACTTGCAAAGGGATATGATGCAATCTGCGCTTTTGTCAGCTCAGATGTAGGAGGAGAGGTCGTCAGTGTTCTGGCTAAGGCCGGCATCAAACTGATCTTGATGCGCTGCGCCGGCTTTAACAATGTGGATCTGGCGGCCTGTGAGAAGGAAGGCATTACGGTATTGCGTGTGCCGGGCTATTCACCGGAGGCGGTGGCAGAACATGCCATGTGTCTGGCACTTGCAGTAAACAGGCATGTACACAAAGGATATATCAAGGTGCGTGAGAATAATTTCAGTCTGGTGGGACTGACAGGTATTAATTTTCACGGAAAGGTCGCAGGTATTGTGGGAACCGGTAAGATCGGCGCTGCAATGTGCAGAATCTGCCATGGCTTTGGAATGAAGGTCATTGCCTATGATATTTACCGGAATCCTGATCTGGATTTTGTGGAGTATGTAGATTTTGACACGCTCCTGCAGACGAGTGATCTGATCTCTTTGCACTGCCCGCTGACAGAGGACAACTATCATCTGATCTGTAAAGATACCATTGAAAAGATGAAGGATAATGTGGTGCTGGTAAATACTTCCAGGGGAGCCCTGATCAAGACAGAAGATCTGATCTGGGGAATCCGCAATATGAAATTTTTCGGCGTCGGACTGGATGTGTATGAGGAAGAGACAAACAATGTGTTTGAGAACCGCGAGGATGATATTCTGGAGACTTCTGTCACTTCCAGACTTTTATCCTTCCCGAATGTCATTGTGACATCACATCAGGGATTTTTGACAAAAGAGGCTCTGGCAGCCATCAGTGAAGTGACACTGCAAAATGCCATGGATTTTCAGAACCATGATCTGAAAAAGGTCAATATTGTAAAAGAATAAACGTATCACAGAAAACAGGGAAAATGAGATGCTATGCAAAAAAGAAAGAAAATAGCGATTGGCGTTGGTGCGGCTGTTCTTTTTATGATTCTGAGTTGCACTGCCATCGGGATACACATTTGGCGTCAGCCGTCCACACAGGTCGCCCTTCTGCTGTGGGATGGTATGGCAAAGGATGGTCTTGTGCAGAATATGTTGTCTATGCGGCAGGATCCTTCGTACCTTGCCGTATGTAGCAGCAATCTTAGCATGGAGATGCCACTGGTGGGTGAAAAGGAAGTGTCACTTGCGGGACAGATAGATGAGACGGGGCTGAAGTTCCGGCTTACAGATTATCCGGAAGTAGTCTGTTTGTATGATTTTCGGGATGCGGATAAGCAGGGGAGTATTGTGAAGATTCTCGGAAAAGAAAATACAAAAAAGATAGATGGGTGCCTTTCCATGATTGCAGGCGATATGCATGAGGAAAGAGAGGAGGATGCCGGAGCTTACGATTTCAATCAGTCTACAGATTATGACGCAGACAGGGCGAATCATGCAGATAATCTCTTTCAATGGATTTTTATGTCGAGGGAGGTGCTCTCGGATTTACAGATCACGCAGGCGATACCGGAGACCTTTTATGTGGATGGAAGAGAGGAAGTGCTGCAGGGGATTACAGTGACTCTTTCAAAGGAGGATTGCAACCGGTTGCGGAAGCGCTACTCAGAAATAGCGGAAGCAGATGAGCAGGAAGCAGCAGGGAGGGAAAGCACAGCACTATCTGAATTAAGCCGGATGATTTCCGGCGAGACAGTGCGGATTACCCTGTATCATCAAGAGAAGCATTTGGCAGCGTTGCAGGTATCCGATAATGAGCAGACGTTGCTCGCACTGCAGGAGACGCAGGATGGCTTTCCAAAGTTCCTATTGCATGAACAGCAACTGGGCGACGACATGACGATTTCCATGGAGATCTGCTATCTTCCCAAAGAACTGGCAGATGCCTTCCCTGAGGCAACGGTTGATCTTGGAGCATTTGACTTTGGACAGCTGATGGGAGGGATGATTCTGCGATAGCAGCTACACGGATATTGCAGAAAAGGCAGAAAGCATATAAGGGGAACAGAGATCAGAAATACAGACCAAAGGTCAGAAAGAAACATACATCGGAAAAAGGGAGAAGTTTATGACAGAGTTTCCAAAGGGAGTTCTTCTGTTTGGTATGCAGCAGGAGAAAAAGAAAAGTATTATGCGGCTGTGCAGGCAGCTGCATATCCCTGTCACAGTGGTGCCATGCGGGAGATATCTGCAACCACTGGGGGTACTTGCCGGCGTGCCTATGATGCAGGAAAAACATATATTTTACGAGGGAGAAGTACTGCCGCAGGAAATGATGGTGCTGTGCGGATTCTCCGGGGATGAACTGGATACATTTCTGGATACTTACAGGCAGAGCCGGATTGCGCCTGTAGCCTATAAAGCGGTACTTACAGTTGTGAATATGAGCTGGACACCGCTGGTACTTTTTGAGGAGCTACAGAAAGAGCATGCGCAGATGTCAGACCGGTAAGAAAAGATGATAAAAATAGTTCAGACTCATTGCTGAGTCTGAACTATTTTAAAGTTCGTCAGTTTCAGTTTCAAGTTCGTCAGTTTCAAGTTCGTCTTCTTCATCAAAGAATTCTTCGATGGTTTCCGTCTTTTCGGTTTCTGTTTCCGGTGCATGATCTGTCGGAGCAGCTTCTTTTGTGTCTTCATCTGCCGGAACATCTTCTTTTGCAACCTCTTCTTCTTTTGCAGCTTCTTCTGATTTGGCATTGTCAAGATTCAGAGAGACATAGCTGCGTGTCGCTTTTTTTTCATCTGTTTCTTCGTCATCAAAATCATCGAAATCATCAAAGTCGAAATCGTCATCATCAAATCTGTCAGCATCTGTCTTTTTGAAATAAAGATATGCGCCGACTGCTGCACCGACTGCGGCAGCGCCCAGCAAAAGTAATCCATTGTGTTTTTTTGCCATAATGAAACTCCTTTCAATAACCCTTTCATCTATTTTAAAATAAAAGCAGAAAGAAAACAAGTCATTTATAAGAAGTTTATAGTTGTTTATGTTTGTTTTATGAAGAGGCATAGGATGAGGTGTTGAAAGGAAATTCTGAAGGGAATTCTTACAGATGGCATGTTGCGCAGGGACCATATCTATGGTAGTATGAAGAGAAGAAACACATTATCTTGTGGTTGGAGAAATACAAGTGACCGGTGCAAGGGGTAAGAATGAACGAAAAGTTTTTTGATCTGAAAAAAGAAAAGCAGGACAGATTTATTAATGCAGCACTCAAGACGTTTGCTGAAAATGGATATAAAAAGGCCAGTACGGATGAAATTGTAGGGGAGGCCGGGATTTCAAAGGGATTATTATTCCACTATTTTGGCAGTAAACAGGGATTGTATGAGTTTGTCTATAATTACAGTACAAAATATATCACGATGGAGTATACAAGGAGCATACCGCAGGGACAGGTCGATTTCTTTGACCTGCAGACTGCTATGATTGCTGCGCAGCGGGAGGCCATGCGGACGTATCCGTATATGAATATTTTTCTGACACAGGCTTTTCGGGAAAAGGACAGTGAGATTGTAGAGGCGGTGGCAGTGAGTATGGATCAGTATTCTGCTTTTCTGGGGCAGACGTATGGAAAGGCAGATGTCAGCCGTTTTCAGCCGGGAATCGATCCGTCCGGGGTGCTGAAGATGTGTCTGTATATTGCGGACGGAATCTTGCTTGAGCAGTTCAGAGACCAAAAAACAGATGCAGATAAATATTATGAGGATAATATTTCGTATCTGCATCTGCTGAGGAAACAGTTTTATTTGGACTGCTGATAGACCGGATCTGCCGGGTAACCGCCGCGGAGCTTTTGCATACCGCGCTGTACGGCATCCTTGGAATTCTTCCAGTCGGCATCCTTATTCCGATAATCATATTTTTCTACGAGCCATGCGACATCTTCACCGACGCGTTGCAGATTTTCCTGCATCTGTGTGAAAACGAAAGGATAAAACTCAGCCTTCTGTTTATCATTCAGTTCTACTTCCGCACGGCGACAGACATCACCGAAATGATGGAGACAAAAGCCCTTGGAGCTTTCCATCATTTTTTTCATTTCTCCATCTTTCTTGTACATGAAAAAGAACGTGTCTAAGTACCGGTCATAGGTCTTTGCAAAATTACTGCAAATATAGCAGGAATCCTCTTTCTCTTTGACCCAGGCGCTGATGGCATTGTCACCGGGCTCGGCTTTTTTGAGCTTATTCATAAAGGAAGCCTTGCCGGGAGCAAACATTTTGATCTGCTGAGAAAGCTCTTTCTGCATTTGGATATAATGCGTTTTTAAGATCCAGGCATTTCCGAGAGAATTACCATAGTCAAACATTTTCTTGAAATGGGTGCGACAAAATCCGGCTTTGTCCGTCATCTCTCGCATATCACTCTCCATATATGAGGCGCTGGAACCAAGTACAAGATCAAGCAGATCGCGCTCTACCTCGCGCTCCACGAAACAGAAAGGACATTCGTCGCCGGCATGAAACGCATCTGTCAGCGGAATGGTATACAAGGTTTCTTTCATAGAAAATTCCTCCAAAGCTTAGAATAGAATCTGTTCAGACTAACAGCTGCAAACTGCAGCAAGCTTTGTCTCTGTTATTTTGTTTTCCTGACATTGAAATAATACATGGGCACACCGACAAACAGGATTCCGCCAATGATATTTCCTATCGTGACGGGAATCAGGTTTGTCACGAGAAAGCCGGAAATGTTCAGGTCTGCAAGCTGCTGCGCGGTAATGCCATAGGTATCCATTGCAAGCTGTGCATAAGCGGCATTGCTTTTTGCAAAGAGTCCGGCAGCGATGTAATACATGTTGGCCACGCAATGCTCAAAGCCTGATGTGACAAACAGCATGATCACGAAAAACGCGGAAAGAAGCTTGCCTGTAATATCCTTGGCACACATGGCCATCAGTACGGCAGCGCAGATAAGGATGTTACACAGAATGCCGGATACAAGTGCTGTCAAAAAAGATAAATGAACTTTGCCGACGGCAATCTTGATGGTGTAAGCACCCAGGAGTCCTGCTGTATAATTCAGCTGGCCGCTCATCGGAATCATGGCAGCTAAAAGTGCGGCACCGACGAAATTGCCAAGATATACAATGACTAGGATGGAGAGGAGCTTTGTCAGCTTCATTTTTTTGTCCATCATACTCATGGCGATGAGACAGTCTCCGGTAAACAGCTCGGCACCGAGCAGAATAACCATCATCAGACCGACGGGAAAGACAACACCGGCGGTCAGTCTGGCAAGCCCGACATCCGCGATGGAGTGAGCTGCCACGCTGCTGCCCGCAGCACCCATGGCAATCATGAAACCGGCCATGATCGCTTTGCCGAACATACGGCCTGCCGGCATTGCAGCCTTGGCCTGACATCCTTCAATATATTTTTCAACGGTTTCTTTTGCAGATAAAAATCCTTCCACTTTTTTTCTCCTTTTTTCTCCTTTGATTTCCTATATTTTCTGCATCTATCCTATCATATTGCGACTTGTCAGACAATCTCAAAATATGGAAAAATCAAAAAACTGTCTGAAAAAGAATATAAAAAGGAGTGCAAAAGCGGGCAGCATGTGGTAGAATGTAATGCGGTAACCGTTATCTATTCTTTTAGCGAGGAGGGATGTTATGAACACAAAAGAAAATTGTATTCGTGACGCGAAAGAACTGGGCATTCCGAAAATGCTGATACTTGGACTTCAGCACATGTTCGCCATGTTCGGTGCAACAATCTTAGTTCCAATTTTAACCAATATTTATTTTGAGGGAGAAGGCTTATCCGTTCAGGTAACACTGTTTTTTGCCGGTATCGGTACTTTATTCTTCCATCTTTGTTCCAAATTCAAGGTGCCTGCATTCTTAGGTTCATCCTTTGCATTCTTAGGTGGTTATGCAACAGTGGCGAATCTGGATACAGGCATTTTTGCGGATATGACCATGGGAGAGAAGCTCCCGTACGCCTGCGGTGGTATTGTGGTAGCCGGTGCACTGTATCTGGTACTGGCGCTGGTCATCAAGCTTGTGGGAATCAAGAGAGTGATGCGGTTCTTACCGCCTGCAGTGACAGGTCCGATCATCATCTGTATCGGTCTTTCACTGGCACCTTCCGCAGTCAGCAATGCTTCCACAAACTGGCTGATTGCCATCATCGCACTTGGCACGATCATCATATTTAACATTTGGGGCAAGGGCATGTTTAAGATCATCCCGATTTTGCTTGGCGTTTTCATTTCTTATGTGGTGGCACTGATCATGCACTTTGCAGGATTTACCAATCCGGATGGTTCGGCAATTCTGACTTTTGCATCAGCAGCTTCTGCACCGGTCATCGGACTGCCTGATTTCCAGTTCTGCAAATTTGATCTGACAGTCATTCTTGTCATGGCACCGATCGCGATTGCAACCATGATGGAGCATATCGGTGATATGTCTGCTATTTCCGCAACAGTCGGAGAAAACTTTATTCAGGATCCCGGACTGCACCGCACACTGATCGGTGACGGTCTTGCAACCAGCCTTTCCGCTATGTTCGGCGGACCGGCTAATACAACTTATGGTGAGAATACAGGTGTATTGGAACTCTCCAAGGTATATGATCCTGTCGTTATCCGTATCGCAGCTGTTTTTGCCATCTTCTTAAGCTTTTTCCCGAAGGTGGCTGCAATCATCAGTTCCCTGCCGTCTTCCATTATCGGAGGAGTCAGCTTCATGCTTTACGGTATGATCTCTGCCATCGGCGTGCGCAATATCGTGGAGAACCATGTGGATTTCACAAAATCACGTAATCTGATCATTGCAGCAGTCATTCTTGTCTGTGGTCTTGGCTTCTCCAGTGGTTTGACATTTACAATCGGAGGCACATCCATCACATTGACTGCACTTGCAATTGCTGCAATCGCAGGTATTGTGCTGAATGCAATCCTTCCGGGGAAAGATTATGAGTTCGGCGCAGATTCACATGCCGATGCAAGCCGCGGAATCGATATGAAACCGGGCAAATAAGCGAGGGCACAGTAATCATTCAAAAACTGTCTAAATAGCTGAAAAGATAATCCGGCATGTGGCATCACAGATGTGACATGCCGAATTTAGTCATAGGAGAGAGGAAATACAATGGAACTTTGGGATATCTATGATAAAAACAAACAAAAGACCGGACGCACCATGAAAAAGAATGACTGGTGCCTGAAGGATGATGAATATCATCTGACAGTGCTTGGAGTAGTCCGCCGGACAGACGGCAGATACCTGATCACACAGCGTGTGATGACAAAAGCCTGGGCACCCGGCTGGTGGGAGGTGTCCGGCGGAGCGGCGCAGGCAGGCGAGGATTCCTATGCGGCAGTGCTTCGTGAGGTGCGCGAAGAGACCGGACTGGACGTCAGCGGCTTTGAGGGTGGATATCAGTTTACCTATCATAGAGAAAATCCGGGAGAAGGCGATAACTATTTTGTGGATATCTACCGCTTTACCGGTGATTTTGACGAAGCAGATGTCAAGGTGCAGAAAGAGGAATGCCTAGGATTTCGGCTTGCAACCGGGGAGGAAATCGAGGCGCTTGCGCAGGAAGGCATTTTTCTCCACTATGACAGCATCAGGCAGGTATTTATCTAAGCCTGGGAAGAGAACAAAAGGTTATAAGAGAAAGAGATAACTGTAGAAAGCGCAAGCAGTTAAGATTAACAGGGACTCCGCAAGAGGATTGTGTGTAGCGTTGACAGCGGGGAGAACGACGAAATATCGGAATATCAAAAGAGAAAGAAGAGTGACAGATATGACGTTTTTGATGACAGTGATGGTTTGTTTATTTGCAGGACTTGGAGCGGGGCTCGGTACGGGACTTGCCGGACTTTCGGCGGCAGCGGTTGTCTCACCGATGCTGATCACTTTTTTGGATATTCCTGCGTATCAGGCAATCGGTATTGCGCTGGCATCTGATGTACTGGCTTCAGCTGTCAGTGCTTTTACCTATTGGAAAAACAAAAATATTGATCTGAGGCATGGTGTGATCATGCTGGTTTCCGTTCTCGTGTTCACGCTTGTGGGGAGCTTTCTTGCATCACTGATTCCGGATGGGCATCTCGGCACATTTTCTAAGGGAATGACACTTCTGGTCGGACTGAAATTTATCTTGAAGCCGGTCATGACCACGAAGGAAGTGCAGGAAGGAAAATCGGAGAAACAAAAAATCGTGCAGTCTATTCTGTGTGGCATTGTGATCGGACTCATCTGCGGTTTTGTGGGCGCCGGCGGCGGTATGATGCTTCTGCTGGTACTGACAAGTGTGCTTGGATACGAACTGAAAACCGCTGTGGGAACGAGTGTGTTTATCATGGCATTTACAGCCTTTACGGGCGCCGCCTCTCATTTCTATATCGGCGGCACGCCGGATATTCCCATTCTGATTCTCTGCGCATTGTTTACGCTCCTGTTTGCGCGTGTCGGTGCCAAATGGGCCAACCAGGCAAATGCCAAGATGCTAAACCGTGTGACGGGTGTGGTGCTGTCTGCGCTGGGGCTGGTTATGTTGTTTTTTTAGATAGATTTTATAAAACCTATTTAGAAAAATGCTCTCTTTGCCGATATAAAAGATAAGAAATGTTCTCAAAAGGATTTGAGACGTAACGACTTCAAGGATGAAGTGATCACATTTTTCTAACTGCCCGTGCAGGGCAGTCTGTTTTACTTGCATAGAATCATTTTATCCTTATGGCCATGGTGCGTATGATCTGCGCATCAATCTAGAGAGGAGAGTGTGAGAATGGCAAGTAATATCGCGGGCATTTCAAGCTACCGGCAGACAAATCAGGTTTGGAAAAACAATCAGACAAACAAAAATGAAAAGAAAGCGTATGCGAATGGGACAGATGTGGGTGCAAAAACAGATAGCGGTGTAAAGGTATCTGAGTGGAAACAGGTCCGCACAAGCAGTTCACTCATTCCGACTGCAAAGGAGGGCTACGGAACTGTAATTGGTGATGTGGAGCTTTCTGAAAAAGCGAAAAATTATTATGACAAATTGAAAGATAAGTTCCACGGAATGGATTTTATTCTGGTGAGCAAAGAGAATAAAGCACAGGTTGCAGCAAATGCCGCGTCCTATGGAAACGCGAATAAACCGGTTGTGCTGATCGATGAGGAAAAGCTCGAGAGAATGGCAACAGATGAAGCCTTCCGGAAGAAGTATGAGGGAATCATTGCAATGTCGCAGACAAAGTTGCAGGAGGCAAAGAATGGGCTTATCAGCAGTGGTGCGAATGTGAAAAATTTTGGCATGAGCGTTGCTTCGGATGGCAGGACCTCCTTCTTTGCGACGGTGGAGCGTGCAAACAATGCGCAGACAAAAGCATTGGAAAAGAGACAGGCAGCTAAGAAGGAAACAAAGGCGAGGGAAAAGAAAAAAGCTGAGAAACAGGCAAGGGAAGAGCGGATCGGGAAAACCAGAGAAGAAAAGAAATCTCAGAATGCTGACCGGACAAAAAACGGGGATGCAGCCCATGAAGAAAGAGAGTATCTGGAATTTTCTGCAGATTCTGTGGAGAATCTGATCGACATGGTTTCAAAATATGCGTACGATCAGTCTGCGAGGAATGTCAGGGCGGAGTCGGAAAGTAACATAGGACAAAACTTTGACTTCAAAGGGTAGATGCCGGGAAAGGGGATGAGGCAGTGAACGCAATCAGTTCCTTTATGAAAACTTCATATGACGCATCGAATCATCCCTTTGCGAACAGGGGAATAGGGGAGAGGCCTGATCGCATGCTTGCAAATCATAAGGATCTGCATCAAAAGCTCAGAAGGCTGTCTGACCGGGAGATGACAGGCGCAGCTGCTAAGGCCGGTGCGCAGAGCACAGACGTGATGACAAACTCGTTATTCAGCAGTATGAACAGCTATGCGGATGCATTGAAAGCGCAGCGGCAAAAGGCAAAGGATACCTCAAATAGAGTGAAAAAACTGAAATATCAATTTAAAGATATTTCCTCTAAAATTCTGCGCAGTAAAACCTCTGCTACAGCCAGGCAGGTTGTCAGCCAGGCAAGAAGAGAAGTGCTCAGGCTGAAACGAGCGAAACAGAATGGGAATTATGACAGCGAGGAGATAGAGGCAGCCATCACGCATGCAAAGGCGATGGAACGGGTAGCCCGAAAAAAGGCAAAGCATCTTGAACAGGAAGAGATTGCGGAGGCTTCCGGTAAGTTAGCGGAAGGTAATATTGCCGCGGAAGAAAGAGAAAGCCTGGCAGAAGAAGCAAAGCCGGAAGCAGCATATTCGGAAACAGAAGCTGCAGAGGAAGAATATTGGTCAGACGAATATGCAGAAGGGGAATTGGCTTTTGAAGATGATATTGGTTATGAATGGACAGAAGAGCCGGAACAGGTTTTCAAGGCTGCCACGGAAGTGCTTTCCTCGGAAATGTTGGGAGAACTGACTGAGAGCATGAAGGAGATGCTGGAGGAAATGGGGCTTGAGGAATTATCGGACTTTCTCCTTGCGGCGGAAGGTGATATGGATCCGGAGGATCTGAAAACCATGAAAATCAAGCATCGCAATCAGGAGATGAAGGACATTGTCAAAGCGGATGCAGAATATCTGAAGGCTGTTTTTGAACATCTGGAAAAAGCAAAAGCAGGAGGCGCAGTGCAGTCAGCAGAGGGTAGTGCGAGTTCTGCGATGCCGTCACTTGCGGCACTGCCTGTGGGAGGCAGTGTGCCTGCACCGGTGATCGATATCACACTGTGACCATTGTGATCATAGAAAAAATGAGCGTATATGACCTTGCCGGGATGGGGCATTCCGGCAAGGTTTTTTTGCAAAATAATTGCTGATAACAATGTTTTGGTTTAAAATATTTGTAACAAGGAGGCACCCATGAAGAGAGACAAAACAGCATGTAATTGCAAAAATATCACCTACGGAATGATTGAGGATGCAATCAGAAATGGTGCTTCTTCTTACGAGGAAGTGCAGCAGAGCCTCAAGTTTGGAACCGGATGCGGGAAATGTAAGGAATTTATTCAGTACCTGGTGCGGGATATATTGGAGGAAGAAGCAGAGAGGAATCATCTATGAGTCTCAGATTTGTTTTCGGCGGCAGCGGCAGCGGAAAAAGTACATTTGTATATGAGGAAATCATCCGTCGGTCTATGGCTATGCCGGATCAGCAGTTCATTGTGATGGTGCCGGACCAGTTTACCATGTCGTCGCAGAAGGCACTTTGCAGTATGCATCCAAATGGAGGTATCATGAATATCGATGTGCAGAGCTTTTCCCGTCTGATCCATCGTGTTTCAGATGAGGTGGGGACACATCCGAGGACTTTGCTGGACGACACAGGAAAAAATCTGGTGCTTAGGAAGGTTTCCCTGCAGAAGGCAGAAAAGCTCGTCATGCTGGGCAAAAAATTGCGCAGACCAGGTTATATCCATGAAGTCAAATCCATGATTTCAGAGTTTTACCAGTATGCAATCTCTCCTCAGGATCTTACGCAGATGATCGAGTCTGCGCAGGACAAGGGGAGTCTGCAAGCGAAATTACAAGATTTAAAAACACTGTATGAAGGCTTTCGGGAGTACATCAGTGAAAAATACATCACCACAGAGGAAGCGCTTGATGAGCTGTGCGGTCTGATTCCGAGGTCTGCCATGCTTGCGGGCTGTGAGATTGTATTTGATGGATTTACAGGGTTTACACCTGTGCAGTGTAAGGTGGTTTATGCGCTTCTTCAGGTGGCATCGCGTGTGACGATCACACTCTGTGCGGACGGCAGAGAGGATATTCTGATCGTGGGGAATGAGCAGAAACTCTTTGCCCTTTCACAGCAGACCTACAGTAAGCTGTGTGCGTATGCCGATCAGGAGAGAATTGAGGTGGAAGAAAATGTTTTCTTATCTGAAAAGCCTGTGCTTAGATATGCCGGGCAAGAGGAGCTTGCTTTTCTGGAATCGCATCTTTTCCGGTTTCACGGCAAAACGTATGAGAAAATACCGCAGCATATCCGGATTTTTGAGGCGCAGTCACTTGGGAGTGAGTTGCAGCAGGTTTGCCTTACGATCAGAAGGCTGATTCGCAAGGAAGGTTACGGATATCGTGATATTGCAGTCGTGACAGGAGATTTGGAGCGGTATAGTCATATTGCGGCGCGCGAATTTGAACGGTATCAGATACCTTACTTTATGGATCAGAACCGGAGTGTGACGTATCATCCCATGACGGAGTATCTGCTCGGTGCGCTGAATCTGCAGAAGAATAGATTTTCTTATGAAAGTGTATTCCGCTTTCTGCGGTGTGGCATGACAGATATCACGATGGACGAGGCGGACCGGCTTGAGCTGTATGTCAGACGACTCGGCATACGGGGACGTACAAGCTATGAGCGGCGTTTTGTCAGGGGCGAGGAAGCTGCGCAGATGGAACCCATCCGGCAGAAGCTGATGGAGGAGCTTGCGCCGGTTCTTGGCAGCATGAAAACAGCGAAGGATTATGTCATGGCGCTGTACCGGCTTTCTGTATCCTCTCGGCTGCAGGAAAAGTGTATGGCGTTTTCCAGAGCATTTGAGGAGGAAGGAGACCTGTCGGCAGCAAAGGAATACGAAAAGATATATCCGGCCTGCATGGATTTGCTTGGCCAGATCTATGAACTGATCGGTGAGGATGAAGTGACGCTGGATGAGTTTATGGAAATCTTTGAGGCAGGCATTTCGGAGATTCGCATCGGTACGATTCCGCAGCATGTGGACCAGGTTGTGATCGGAGATATCCAGCGGAGCAGGCTGGGCAATATCAAGGCACTTTTCTTTATCGGTGTCAACGATGGTGTGATCCCCGGCAAAGGCGGTGGCGGTGGTATCCTGTCTGATATGGAGCGTGAATTCCTTTTGGGGACAGGAAGAGAGATGGCTCCTTCGCCCCGACAAAAGATATTTGAGCAGCGTCTCTATCTGTATCAGAATATGACAAGACCGACCGAAAGACTGTATGTATCCTATGCCAGAATGGATGGACAGGGCAGGCAGATTATGCCATCTTATCTGATTCATGAGCTCACCGGACTGTTTCCGAAGCTTTCCGTCAGGCGTGAGGAGTCCGTTTCCGAGGAAGAAGTCTGGGAGCAGATTGAGACAAAGCTGGACGGACTTGATGATTTTGCATCTCTGATGCGTGTGTTTATGAGTGGAGAGAGTGATGCGGATCCCCGGAGAGAGCAGAAAGTCAGAGAGTCACTGGCAGTGCTTGGCAAGGCGTATCAGGGAGATGTGCAGACTGACCGTTTGCTGGAAGCGGCTGCGCTGGCATATGAACCGGTGCGGCTTTCACAAAATGCTGTGAGGCTGTTATATGAGAGTAACAAAAAGGGCAGTATCAGCCGTTTGGAGCAGTTTGCGGCTTGCGGATATGCGCATTTTCTCCGCTATGGTCTGGGAATTGTGCCGCAGAAAGAATATGAATTCGAGGCTGTAGACTTTGGTACGGTCTACCATGCCGTCATAGATAATCTGTTTCGCATGCTCCGCAGCGATGGACGCATGCTGACAGAAGTGTCCATGCAGGAAATGGAACAGATGGTGGAGCAGGCTTTGGGTGAGGTCGCAAAGAGCTATGGGGATGTTGTATTATACAGCAGTGACAGGAATGTTTATCGCATCCGGCAGATGAAGCAGGTGCTTGTGCGCAGTATTCTGACGCTGCAGCATCAGTTAGCGAAGGGTAATTTTAAACCGGCGTATTTTGAAAAAAATTTTTCTATCAAAGGAGCATTTGAACTCATCGGGAAGGTCGACCGCGTCGACCTGTGCAAGTCAGAAGGCAAGACATATGTGAAGGTGATCGATTATAAATCCGGGACAAAAAACTATGACGAGAGTGAATTGTATTACGGTCTTTCCCTGCAGCTTCCGTTGTATCTGTACGCCATGGTCCGTGAGCTTTCGGGGAAAAATGCGGGGGAAGAAATTATTCCTGCCGCAATGCTGTATTATGGTCTGCACAATCCGCTCGTAAAAGAGGAGGAGGCTGACAGTGCGGACAGTCTGAAGGCGGCTGTGTATAAAAAAATGCGAATGGACGGCCTGACACTCGAGGAAGATGATGTTCTGCTTCGAATGGATGGGGAGCTTGGTACGGAAAATGAATCGGATGTGATCAAGGTAAAAAAGAACAGAAACGGTTCTTACAGCAAAACGTCCCAGATTGTGACGAGAGAAGAGATGGAGACCTGTCTTTCTTTTGCAGCGGAAAAAGCAGAGGCGCTCATGGAGGAGATCGTGGCTGGAAATATTGCGGTCAGTCCGGTGGCGCTCGAAGGCAGTCAGACGGATAGCTGCAGTTATTGTCCGTATGGGCAGATCTGCAGATTTGATCCACAGATAGCAGGGTATCAGAAGAAGGAATTGCCCAAAGTCACGATGGAAGAGATAAAGGAGGCGATGAAATGCAACTGACACAGGATCAGCAGAAGGTTGTGGGGACGCGGAATGTGGATATTCTGGTATCGGCAGCGGCCGGCAGCGGAAAGACGGCAGTTCTTGTGCAGCGCATTCTCTCCCGTATTACAGACCCTGAAAAGCCGGTAGATATCGACAGGATGCTGATTGTGACATTTACCAATGCGGCGGCAGCGGAGATGCGCGAGCGAATTCATGTTGCCATTTTGGAGCGTCTTGCGCAAAATCCGCAGGATGAGAATCTGCAGAGACAGTCTTCACTGATCCACAATGCACAGATTACGACGATTGACAGCTTTTGCCTGTTTTTGCTGCGTAATCATTTCCAGGAAATCGGACTTGATCCGGGATTTCGCATTGCAGACCCGGGTGAGATCAAGCTTCTTGAGAAGGAAGCACTGGCAGAAACCATGGAATCATTTTATGCTAAAATAACGCAGGAGGATCAAAAGGGAGAAGAGGTGCAGGCATATATTGAATTTTGCGAAGCCTACGCACCTGACGGAAAAGACAGACAGATTGAACAGCTGGTCGAGCAGCTCTATCACTGCAGCATGGCACATCCATGGCCGGATGAGTGGTTTGCAAAGTGTAGGGAGGAGCTTGCGGATGCATCGAAAGATGCCCTCTGGCAGTCGCAGTGGATGCAGTTTTTGTGGGAGATAGCAAGGGCTGATCTGTCGGAGGCATTGGAAACTGCGGGCAGAGCATTGACAATTTGTAACGAGCCGGATGGTCCTTATATGTATGGGGAGAATGTGGAGCAGGACAGAAAACTGCTTTCATACGGACTGGATCTTTTACAGAAACCGCAGAGCAGAGATTCTTATGAGGAGATTCACAGATGGGTTACGCAGTGTCAGTTCAGTCGTCTTTCTGCCAAAAAAGATGATACTGTAAATGCCGATAAAAAAGAGGCGGTTAAGGGACTGCGTCAAAGCTATAAGGATGTAATCAAAAAACTGACGGAGGAGCTGTTTGCAAAGCCGGCGGAGGAAATCTTGCGCAGGGAAGAGCGTGCGGCATCGCTGCAGCGTGTGCTGATTGAACTGACAGAAGCTTATACGAAAGATTTAGCGCGCCGCAAGGAAGAGAAAAATCTGATTGATTTTGCCGATGCAGAGCATATGGCACTCCGGGTTCTTTTGCAGGATGGGGAGCCGACGCAGACAGCGCTGGGATACAGGGATTATTTTGAGGAAGTGATGATTGACGAATACCAGGATTCCAACATGGTGCAGGAAATCCTGCTCAGGGCGGTATCAAAGGAGTCTGCGGGCTGTCATGACAGGTTTATGGTTGGTGATATGAAGCAGAGTATTTATAAGTTCCGCCTTGCAAGACCTGAGATCTTCATGGAAAAATATCAGGCATATCAGAAGGACACTGACGATCACACGCTGATCTGCCTCAAGAAAAATTTCAGGAGCAGACCTGAGGTTCTGGAGAGCACGAATCTGCTGTTTGAAAAGATGATGCGGTCTGAGGTGGGCGGCATAGCGTATGACAGCGAATCAGCGCTCTATCCGGGGGCGCAGTTCCCTGATGCGTCCGATGTGTCCAATATTTATCAGACAGAGCTTTGTCTCTATCAGAAGGACGGAGCGCGCTCTGCCGACAGCAGACGGGCAGAGGCACGCATGATCGCACAGCGGATCAAACAGCTCGTGGGCAGCTTCCCGATTGTGGATACCGCAAGGCAGAAACAATGTAAAGAAGGAGATCCGGTTCCCATGCGGATGGCATCCTACCGGGATATCGTGATTCTGACGAGAAGCGAAAAGAATGTGGCAGACACCATCAGGAGTGTTCTTGCAAGTGAGGGGATTCCTGTGTATGTGACATCGCGGGAAGGGTACTTCTCGGCGCAGGAAATCAGTATGCTGATGGATTTTCTGCGTGTGCTCAATAACCCTTATGATGATATTGCAATGTGCAGCACGCTGCGATCAGTCTTTTTTGACATGGACAATGAAGAAATTGCCACGCTTGTCGCCGGCAGAGGCGACCGGACGATGTATGAATGTTTGAAAAACGCGGCGGCAGGGCAGGAGCCGGGTGCAATGGCAATTCTGAATACGATCCAAAAATATCGTAAGCTGGCAATGGTTTGCAGTATGCCGCAGCTTGTCAGTCAAATCCTGCAGGATTATCAGTATATTGAGTATGTCTCTGCCATGCCTGCAGGGCAGCAGAGAAAAGCAAATGTAGAGATGTTTGTGGAAAAGACGGTAGACTTCGAAAAGACAAGTATGCACGGATTATTCCACTTCATTCGCTATATGGAGCAGCTCAAAAAATACCAGGTGGATTTCGGTGAGGCTGCCACACTTTCAGAGGCGGCCGATGTGGTACGTATTATGACGATCCATAAGAGTAAGGGACTGGAATTCCCTATCTGTTTTGTGGCATGTCTGGATAAAAAATTCAACACAGAGGATCAGAAAAAACCGGTCCTGATGGACGCGGACTGGGGCATTGCCTCTGATGCCATTGATGTGGATATAAGGCTGCGTGCCAAAACGTTAAAGAAAAGGCTGCTTGCGATCCGCGCAAAGCGCGAACTGGTGGGAGAGGAGCTGCGTGTTTTGTATGTTGCCATGACCAGAGCCAGAGAAAAACTGATTCTCACGGGCTGCGTGGATGAAGTGGCGGAAAAACTGCCCGGGTATCAGCAGATGGCAGGCGGCGCTGCAAAGGCACCGGTCAGAATGATCGCTGCTGCAAACAGTATGCTGGATTTTGCGCTGATTGCCTATGCAATGGAGGAGTCCGGCTCATTTGCGATGCTCAGGGAAGTGACAAAAGCGGATCTTGTGCTTACTACCGCAGGGGAACAGATCAGTGCTGGGCAAAGGCAAGATATGTTAGAGGCGCTCTGTCATGGAGCGGAGTTGCCGGATGAGGCCAGTGAGCAGATGCAGGAAGCTTGTAAGGATCTGACACAAAAATTTGCATTCCGATATCCGTATGAAAATCTGGAGGGTCTGTACACAAAGACCAGCGTGTCCGAACTGAAAAGGGCTGCTATGGAGGATGCGGGTATGCATCCGGCTTTCGAAACAGATGATAAGGAAGAAGCATATATCCCGGCATTCATGCAGGAGGAGAAGGTGCAGAGCGGAACGCAGTATGGAAGTGCGATGCATCGTTTTTTAGAACTGCTGGATTTCGCAAAATATGCAGCAGTTTCTGTTACTACCGGAGAACTGGAAAGTGATCTTGAGGCTTTTGGACAGGCGGAAAGGATTTTGCCCGAGTATGCGGATGTGATATCCGTTCCGAAGATTGCAGCGTTTTTACAATCAGACGCGGCAGAGAGGATGATGCGCGCGGCAAGTGAAGGGAAATTGCGCAAAGAACAACCATTTGTACTTTCCTTGCCGGCATGCAGACTAAACGGGCAATTTCCGGATGAGGAGCAGGTATTGATTCAGGGAATCATTGATGTATACTGGGAAGAAGAGGACGGAATTGTCATTTTGGATTATAAGACGGACCGCGTAAAGACGATGGAAGAATTGTATCAAAGATATGCGGCGCAGCTTGACTACTATGAGGAGGCTGTGACAAGGATTACAGGAAGACCTGTGAAAGAAAAAATCCTTTATTCTTTTGCACTGCAGGAAGTATATGGCTGGAAATAACGCGACGATCAGGAATGGCAAAAAATACCTTTTGATCCTGACATCTTGCATAGAAGGAAAATAACAGAATTGAATGGGAAGGAAAGCGGTAACAGTTATGGAAGAGATAAAATGCGCAGGAAAATGCAGACAGGAAGAGCAGGAGCACGTGGTAGACAGACAAAAGGTGCGAGGGCTGTTTGCCTCATTTGTGTCAGATTTTGATGCGACAGATGGAAAAATCAAATTGAAAATCGATCATACCTACAGGGTTGCAGCTTTTTGTGACAGGATTGCGGACAGCCTTTTACTGACCGGCGCAGATAAGGATATCGCATGGCTTTTGGGAATGCTGCACGACATTGGCAGATTCAAGCAGATCAGGGAATATGGTACCTTTGACGATTCTGTTTCCATCGATCATGCGCTTGCATCTGTGCAGGTATTGTTTGACGAAGGAAATATCAGAAGCTTTATTGAGACTGAGAAATATGATGAGATCATCTATATGGCGATCCGCCAGCATAATACCTTCCGTCTGCCGGAGAACCTTTCGCCTCGCAACCGGATGTTCTGTGATTTGATCCGCGATGCGGACAAGATAGATATCTTCAGGGTAAACACGGAGATCCCGCTGACTGTGATCTATGGGCAGCAGGCAGAGAATGCGCCTTTTGAGGAAGTGTCTAAGGAAGTGCTGGAGGATTATATGCAGAGGCACTGCGTGCTCAGAAGCAAAAAGAAAAATGCAGTCGATCATGTGGCGGGACATGCTTCTTTGGCATTTGAACTGGTCTATCCGATCAGCCTGCAGATTGCGTGTGAGCAAGGGTATTTAAAAAAACTGCTGCAATATCCCACGCAAAATGCAGTGACAGAGCAGCAGTTTGAAAAAATGCGCCTGGTGATGCAGGATTATTGCAGGGACCGCGGCGCACAGTTGCATTTTTAGGGGGTTATTCGCTGCCTGCCTCCTCGTATCTGGAGCGGAAGAAATCACTCTGTTTTTGATCGCCCATTGCCAGGTAGCACTGCGCCAGATTTTGGTAGGAAAGCTTCCCGGCAGACAGCTGCAGCAGCGGTGAAGTGGTTTCGGCTGCCGCATAGTACCAGATGACTGCTTCACCAAAATCACCGGCAGCTTCATAAAAGAGTCCGAGTTCGCGGCATATTTCACTGCCGGCATCCCGTTCGCTTGTCAGAGCTTTGGTGGTATATTTAAAAAATCTGGTGACATCTCCTTTTAAGCGATATGCTCTTGCAAGGACGCAATAGGCCTCCATTTTCCTTTCGTCTTCTGTGTCTGCAGAATCGGCTTCCTCTTCAAAATAAGGGATGGCATTAATAAAGTCTGTCTTTTCGCCGGCAATCAGAAGCTCCTTGGCATAGAGTGTATGGAGCTTATCTGACAACCGGATCCCGTCTTTGCACATCTTTTCGAAAGCCTGCAGATCTCTGGAGGCATGCAGACCTGTTGGTCTGTGCTGTATTTCAATATCGCTGTCATAGATGATGGGAGACAGCTGAACCGTCTCATGGATTGGATTGATCCAGGTGAAGGTGCGGAGACGTTTGAACAATTTGGGGCGGTATTCCCTGTCATAATTATAGATGGTATTGAAGGAAAGCTGGTTGCAGTAGTACATCTGCACAATATCAATCTCAGGGAGGAGTCCTTGTTTTAACAGCCGGAATTTGCTTCGGTTTTCATCATCCATGACTTCGTCTGCATCTGCGCAGTAAATGTAGTCTTTTGTGGCTTTTGCAAAAGAATAGTTGCGCGCATCGGCAAAATTTCCCGCCCATGCATAATCAAAAACGAGATCGGTATAGGAGCTTGCAATTTCGCGCGTGGCATCTGTGGATCCTGTGTCCACAATAATGATTTCATCCATCAGATCGGCAATGGAATCCAGGCATCTGCGCAGTATTTTTTCTTCGTTTTTTACAATCATACAGAGACTTACGGTAATCATTTCTATTTCATCCCTCCTAAACACCTAAAATGTAATCTATATACTATTTTTATTATCCTGGCTCCGGGAAAAGGTATGTGATTTCATCATAGCATAAAATACTTTCTTTTGCAGATTATTTTGTGTTACAGAGAAACATTTTGTCTGCACAGCTCATTGTTGAAAAATATTCAACTTACAAATGAAAAGTTTTCATATTTTCGCTTTCCAATTTAAAAATGCTGATATATAATGGGAAAAGCGGATTAAGCAAAAAAGCGACAAAAAAACAGCCCGTCAGAGGCTGGGTGAGGAGAATAAAAAATGAGCAATGGATTAGAAATCAGATGGCATGGAAGAGGCGGACAGGGGGCTAAGACAGCAGCGCTCCTTTTGGCGGATGTGGCATTTCAGACAGGTGCTTTTGTGCAAGGTTTTCCGGAATACGGTCCGGAGCGTATGGGCGCACCGATCACAGCAT
Organism: uncultured Lachnospiraceae bacterium; assembly: GCA_945949085.1. Lineage (GTDB taxonomy): Bacteria > Bacillota > Clostridia > Lachnospirales > Lachnospiraceae > CAG-194. The sequence continues at coordinate 51,858 of CAMFDJ010000020.1, forward strand.
ATAACAGAATCAGCTACAAGCCGATCCGCGTCCATTCCAATATCTATACACCTGATATGGTTATGGTAGTGGATGAAACGCTGCTGGAGTCTGTTGATGTAACAGCCGGTTTGAAGAAAGATGGTGCAATCATCATCAATTCTGAGCGTTCAAAGGAAGAAATCCTGCCATATCTGAAGGGCTATCAGGGAAGCGTCTATGTGATCGATGCCAGAGCAATCTCACAGCAGACGCTCGGTAAGAATTTTCCGAATTCTCCCATGCTTGCTGCAGCAGTGGCAGTCAGCGGTGTGATGGAGCGCGAGGCATTTTTAAAGGAAATGAGAGCATCTTATGCACATAAGTTTGCCAAGAAGCCTGAGGTGATCGAGGGAAATATGAAAGCGCTTGAGATGACCTGGGATGCGCTCTCCGAAGAACTGAAGGACGCAGAGAAACTGATTGCCTAAAGCGAATATGCTTCCATATAGGATGTATCGGCATGACGTGCGCAAAATGACCGGTCAAGAAATGAAAGTATTTGCACCGGACGCTGAAAAGCGGATGCACAATTGACATGAGAGAGGAACAAGATGAGAACAGATGTGACAAAGATTCATGAAAATACACCACATCAGGAATTGACGGAAGGTCTGATGATGTTTGCGGGTGGGACTTCCAAACACTTTTGCACAGGTGAATGGAGGACCAGTACGCCGGTTTTTATCGAGGAAAAATGTAAACAGTGCCTGCTCTGCACACCGGTATGTCCGGATAGTGCGATCCCGGTCAGGGATTCGCGGCGGGCAGATTTTGATTATGATCATTGCAAAGGCTGCGGCATTTGCGCAAAAGTCTGCCCTTTTGGTGCAATTGAGATGAAGGAGGGCAGATAAATGGCAAAAAAAGACAGAATGTCCGGTAATGAAGCGGTTGCTTATGCCATCAGGCAGATCAACCCGGATGTCATGCCGGCATTTCCCATCACACCGTCTACAGAAATTCCGCAGATGGTATCGACGTATATTGCAAACGGAGAGATTGACACAGAATTTATTCCTGTGGAGAGTGAGCATTCTTCCATGAGTGCTGCAATCGGTGCCGAGGCGGCGGGGGCGAGAAGCCTGACGGCGACCTCATCATGCGGACTGGCGCTGATGTGGGAGGAGCTTTTGGTGGCAGCCTCCAACAGGATGCCTGTGGCGCTGGCACTGGTCAATCGTACCTTGTCCGGACCTATCAATATCAATTGCGATCATACAGATGGCATGGGAGCAAGAGATACGGGATGGATCCAGATCTATGCGGAAAATAATCAGGAAGCATATGACAACTTTATTCAGGCATATCCGATTGCAGAGCACAAGGATGTGCATCTGCCGATCATGATCTGTCAGGATGGATTTATCACAAGTCATGCGGTAGAAAATATCACGCTATTAGAAGATGAGCAGGTCAGAGAATTTGTCGGAACCTATGAACCGGAAGAATATTTATTAAATCCGGGTAAGCCGATGGCGCTTGGCCCGTATTCTATCTCGGCGTATGCTATGGAAGCCAGAAAGAATCAGGAAATCGCGATGGAAAATGCCAAGGGTGTCATCCTTGAGGTGGCGGATAAATTCAGGGCATTGTCCGGCAGGGGCTTTGGTCTCTTTGAAGAATATAGAACCGAGGATGCGGATTTTATCATGCTGATCATGGGATCGGCAGCAGGTACTGCCAAGCAGGCAGTGGATGATCTGCGCAAAAAAGGGAAAAAAGTCGGTGTACTCAAACTGCGTGTATTTCGCCCGTTCCCGGCAACGGAAATTGCGAAGGCGCTCTCCGGCTGTAAGGCTGTTGCAATCATGGATCGCTGTGAGAGTTATAACGGAAACGGCGGACCGCTTGGCAGTGAAGTGATGGCAGGTCTGTATCGTGAGAAAATCGTGATAGAAGCAGTCAATTACATTTACGGATTAGCCGGAAGAGATTTTACGGTGGATCATGTGTATGAGATCTTTGAGGAGCTTGAGAAGGCTGTCGGGGAAGGAAAAACAGTAGAGCAGTTCCGGTATATCGGATTGCGGGAGTGATAGACCGAATTGGAGAAAATGCGTTGCATTTTGCATGGATTGACAATAGGAGACAGATAACAGATGAATTCATATAATTTAAAAGAAGTAATGAATAAGCCGGAGCGTCTTGCACCCGGACATCGTATGTGTGCCGGTTGTGGCGCGACAATCGCTGTCAGAGGTGTCCTGCGGGCACTTCATGAAGGTGATCGGGCTGTGATCGGCAATGCGACGGGATGTCTGGAGGTTTCCTCCTACATGTACCCGTACACTGCATGGGAGGACAGTTATATCCACAATGCGTTTGAAAATGCGGGTGCCACGCTCTCCGGTGTGGAAACTGCTTACAAGGCACTGAAAAAAAGAGGAAGACTATCCGAAAAAGAAAACTTTAAATTTATCACGTTTGGCGGTGACGGCGGTACGTATGATATCGGTTTCCAGTCCTTATCGGGGGCCATGGAGCGCGGTCACGATATGGTGTATGTCTGTTATGACAACGGCGCGTACATGAACACGGGAATCCAGCGTTCCTCCGCAACTCCACGTTATGCCGATACGACAACGACACCTGTCGGTAAAGAAAGTAACGGGAAGATGCAGAGCAGAAAAGATCTTTCTGCCATTATTGCGGATCATGATGTGCCGTATGTGGGACAGACAACACTGACACGTGATTTTAAGGATTTGCATAGAAAAGCAGAAAAGGCTATTTACACGGAGGGTGCCTGCTTTCTGAATGTGATGACACCATGCCCGCGTGGCTGGCGTTATGAGACAGATGAGATCATGGAAATCTGTCGTCTGGCAGTGGAAACCTGCTATTGGCCGCTTTTCGAGGTGGAGCATGGCAAGTGGACATTGTCGTATGAACCGAAGAAAAAGCTGCCGATTGAAGACTTTTTGAGCAAACAGGGGCGCTTTAAACATTTATTCAAAAAGGGAAATGAAGAGCTTCTCGTTGCATTTCAGGAGGAAGTGGACAGAAGATGGGAAGATCTTCAGTATAAGTGTGCACGCGCATGACACTACTGACATATCAGGTATTTAAGACAGTTGCACAGGTTGGAACCTTTCACCGGGCGGCAGAAGTTCTGGGGCTGACGCCGTCTGCAATCAGCCATGCCATCTCGTCCATGGAGGATGAACTTGGCTTTGCAGTGCTTACACGCAGCAAAAGCGGCGTGACACTGACCAATTACGGGGAACTTTTGCTTCCGTATGTCAATGCTGTCTTAAACAGTGATGAGAGTTTAAAACAATTTATTGCGGAGACGAACGGATTAAAGAGAGGTAAAGTGAAGCTGGGGGTTTTCTCCAGCGTCTGTACCAACTGGCTGCCGGATATCATGAAGTCTTTTCAGCAACAGTATGAGGAAATCTCCATTGAACTGTTTCAGGGAACGTATGCGGAGGTGGCGGACTGGATCAAAAGCGGGATTGTGGATCTTGGTTTTCTATCTGTTTCAAGCGCAAAGGATATCCCGATTAAGCCGCTTTACTATGATCCACTGGTCTGTGTAATGCCAAAGGGCGCTTTGACAGACGGGGAGCAGATCGGAATCGCGCAGATGCAAAAGCATCAGTTTGTGACACAGCGTGATTCTACGGATGCGGATATCCAGAAATTCCTGAAGGAAAATGATCTGAAGGTGCAGTCCAATTATCATGTGGTAGATGATCTGTCTACAGTCAGACTGGTGGAAAAAGGCTTTGGTATCTGTCTGATGCCGCGACTTGTCATGAATGATATTCCTTATGAGGTGCAGATACATCCGATCATGCCGCCGGCAGGGCGCATCATCGGGCTTGCAGTCATGAATCCGGATTACATGGCACCGGCAGTAAGGACAATGTATCAGCATATTGTGTCTTATATTGAGGACCGCTATGGGAAACTGTAGCGCTCCTTTTCTTTTTGCCATAAATAAGATATAATGAGTGCAAGCGAGCGGGAACAGGCAAAGCCTGCTCACAGCGAGCGACGAATGTCGATCATAAGCGAAGCTTATGATATAATGAGTTGGGGCGAGCGGGAACAGGCAAAGCCTGCTCACAGCGAGCGTCGAATGTCGATCATAAGCGAATGTATGTTATGAAGAAAATCGAAAAACGGAGAAAGAAATGTATCGATATATTTTATTTGATCTGGATGGGACGCTGACAGATCCTAAAGAAGGAATTACAAAATGCATCCAATATGCCCTGAAGGAAGAATGTGGGATTGAGGAAACGAATCCGGACAAGCTCGAGCACTTTATCGGACCGCCGCTTCGAGACAGCTTCCGGGAGAGCTACGGGATCGCCGAGGAGGATATGGACCGCGTAATCGCAAAGTTTCAGGAGCGCTACAGGCCGACCGGTGTGCATGAAAATCAGATTTATCCCGGTATGCATGCACTTCTTCACCGCTTAAAGGATATGGGGTGTCTGCTTGCAATTGCCTCCAGTAAGCCGCAGGAATTCGTGCATGTTGTATTGCAGAAATTTGATATCGAAGACTGTTTTGCGGTGATTGTTGGCAGCGTGCAGGACAATGTCAATGATTCGAAGACAGAAGTTATGAAAAAAGCACTTGATGGGCTGAAAAAGCTGGCAGGCCGCCGCTATGATCCTGCGAAGGTACTGATGGTGGGCGACAGGAAATTTGATGTGGAAGGTGCGCACCATTTTGGCGTGGACAGCGCGGCGGTCACATATGGCTATGCGCCGGAGGGAGAACTTGCTGCAGCAGATCCTACCTATATGGCAGATAGCGTAGAGGAACTTGATTGTATTATCACGGGCGAGCAGCCCTACATGCAATATCGGAATAAGGCATCGCTCCTTAAGACTCTGGAAATTTTATATCCCCTGCTGGCTTATTGGGCTTGTCAGATGATTGTCTTTAACCTGTTGTATTATGTGATTTCGTCCCGGATGCCACTAGCCGGGGCGGCGCTACAGAGAGTCAACGTCTATCTCAACGCAGTGGCGCATATTGCTGTCTGGCCACTGCTTGCAATCTGGTATCAAAAGTCTGCTGTGAGGGATACCTCTTTTGTCATCACGCGCAGAAAACGGAGGAGGTTTCGGACGGAAGCACTGCTGGTAGCCTGTTACAGTGCTGCTCTGGCGCTTGGAATCAACATTCTGATCGCGTATTACAGGCTGTCTGAAATGTCTGAGCGGTATCAGCAGGTGGCAGCCGGACAATATAGCGTGGCGCTGCCGGTGGGACTTGTCGTTTTCGGCATTCTGACCCCATTTACGGAGGAACTTCTGTTCCGCGGAGTCCTGTATAACAGAATGAAGAAATATTTTCCGCAGACGCTTGCCGTGCTGCTTTCTGCACTTGTATTCGGATGCTATCATGGAAATCCTGTACAGATGATCTATGCGTTTATCATGGGACTTGCCATGGCATTGGTGTATGAAGTTTATGGTCTTTTGGAAGCACCGGTTCTGTTTCATTGTACGGCTAATTTTTTGGTTTACCTGATTTCAAAAGGAAATCTCCTAGGTGGTCAAGGTCTGTCTGTTACCTACGGTGTTGCCTTGCTGACACTTGCCATCGGTATGACTTTTTGGTATGCTCAAAATGACAGGAATGGGAAAAAACTTTTTCACAACAGAACAAAATAGGCAGTTGTAAGCGGGAAAATTAAAAAAACTTTTGACTTTGAAAAATGAGAATTGTATAAAAAAAGCATAACAATAAGAAAAAAACACAAAATTATCTGAAAACAAATAGAAATAATATTGATTTTTCTGATTGTCAGACAATTTAGCAAATATTTCTTGTTTACAACGAGAGCGAATCGTTGTATAGTGACTTTAACAGAATAAAGTATTTCAAGATGCGAAAGGAGCAGATCTATGTTTGACGCACAGCAGAATGTCAAACGACCGCCGCTTTACCGGCAGGAGTTTGAACATGACAACTGCGGTATCGGAGCTTGTGTAAACATCAAGGGACAAAAGAGCCGGGAAACCGTAGAGAACGCACTTAGAATTGTTGAAAATTTAGAACACAGAGCCGGCAAAGACGCCGAGGGCAAGACTGGAGACGGAGTAGGTATCCTCACACAGATATCACACAAATTCTTCTCAAAGGTCACAAATGCCCTCGGCTTTTCTATTGGTGGGGAGAGAGAATATGGGATTGGTATGTTCTTCTTTCCGCAGGATGAGCTTGCCAGAAACCAGGCCAAAAAGATGTTTGAGATCATCGTGGAAAAAGAAGGGCTGACATTTCTGGGCTGGCGGCAGGTGCCGACATATCCCAATGTACTGGGACATAAAGCAGTGGAATGTATGCCATGTATCATGCAGGCATTTGTCAAAAAACCGGAGAATGTTGCGAAAGGACTTGAGTTTGACCGCAGACTCTATCTGGTCAGACGTGTATTTGAACAGTCAACAGAATCCACTTATGTGGTTTCTTTAAGCAGCAGAACCATCGTATATAAGGGAATGTTTCTGGTGGGACAGCTTCGTACCTTCTTTGGCGATCTGCAGGACGAAGATTTTGATTCTGCCATTGCGATTGTACACTCTCGTTTTTCTACCAACACAAATCCGAGCTGGGAGAGAGCACATCCGAACCGTTTTATCGTACACAACGGGGAAATCAATACCATCCGCGGCAATGCGGACAAGATGCTTGCCAGAGAAGAAAATATGGAGTCAGAACATCTGCACGGACAATTGCACAAAATACTTCCGGTCATTAATGCTTCCGGATCCGATTCTGCGATGCTGGACAATACACTCGAATTTCTGGTTATGAGCGGAATGGATCTGCCGCTGGCAGTCATGATTACAATCCCGGAGCCATGGGCAAACAATAAGACAATGACGCAGAAGAAAAAGGATTTCTATCAGTATTATGCGACTATGATGGAGCCTTGGGACGGACCGGCTTCCATTCTGTTTTCTGACGGAGACGTGATGGGCGCCGTCCTTGACAGAAACGGTTTGCGTCCTTCCCGGTATTATATTACGGACGATGATCAGCTGATCTTATCTTCAGAGGTGGGTGTGCTGCCGATCGATCCGACCAAGATTGTGAAAAAGGAAAGACTTCGCCCCGGCAAGATGCTTCTGGTAGATACGGTGAAGGGAGAGGTTATTGACGATGACAAGCTCAAAGACCAGTATGCTTCCCGCCAGCCATATGGCGAGTGGCTGGATTCCAATCTGATTGCCCTGCAGGAGCTGAAAATTCCGAATCAGCGTGTGCCGGAATACACATATGAGGAAAGACAGCGTTTGCAGAAGGCCTTTGGTTATACTTACGAGGATCTCAAGACGAGTATTCTGCCGATGGCAAAAAATGGCGGTGAGGCAATCGCTGCCATGGGTGTGGATACACCGCTCCCGGTACTGAGCAAAGCAAAGCACCCGCTGTTCCATTACTTCAAACAGCTGTTTGCGCAGGTAACGAATCCGCCAATCGATGCGATACGTGAGGAAGTAGTCACTTCCACAACTACTTATATCGGTAAGGACGGAAATCTGCTGGAAGAGAAACCGGAAAACTGCCATATTCTGAAGGTGAATAATCCGATTCTGACCAATACGGATCTGATGAAGATCCGTGCCATGAATAAGGAAGGCTTTAAGGTAGAGGATGTACCAATCACCTACTATAAAAATACCAGTATGGAAAAAGCAATCGACCGTCTTTTCGTGGAGGTTGACCGTGCGTACCGTGATGATGTCAATATCATTATCCTGACAGACCGCGGTGTTGATGAAAACCATGTGGCAATTCCTTCTCTGCTGGCAGTTTCCGCCCTGCAGCAGCATCTGGTAACGACTAAAAAGAGAACGAGTGTTGCAATCATCCTGGAGAGTGCGGAGCCAAGAGAAGTACATCATTTTGCAACCCTGCTTGGTTTTGGTGCCTGTGCAATCAATCCGTATCTGGCACAGGATTCCATCAAGGAACTGATTGACAACCATATGCTGGATAAGGATTATTATGCGGCAGTGGAGGATTACAATAAGGCAGTGCTGAGCGGTATTGTTAAGATTGCATCCAAGATGGGTATCTCCACAATTCAGTCCTACAAGGGTTCAAAAATCTTTGAAGCGATTGGTATTGATGATTCCGTCATCAAAAAATATTTCACCAATACGGTATGCCGCGTGGGCGGTATCACCATGAAAGATATTGAAGCGCAGGTGGAGGAGCTGCATTCCATGGCATTTGACCCGCTTGGGCTGGAAAATGACCTGACGCTGGACAGCCCGGGACATCACAAGATGCGTTCCGGCGGTGACGAGCATATGTATAATCCGCAGACCATCCATCTGCTGCAGGAATCTACCAGACTTGGCAGTTATGAGCTGTTCAAACAATATACTGCCTGTGTGGATGATGAAAACAGTATTAAGACGCTGAGAGGACTGATGGAATTTAACTATCCGAAAAAAGGCGTTCCCATCGAGGAGGTGGAAGGCGTTGACAGCATTGTGAAGCGTTTCAAGACAGGTGCGATGTCCTATGGTTCTATCTCCCAGGAAGCACATGAATGTCT
>CAMFDJ010000021.1 GCA_945949085.1 uncultured Lachnospiraceae bacterium
GCCAAGTGGTAAGGCAAAGGTCTGCAACACCTCTATCACCAGTTCGAATCTGGTTGGCGCCTCTTAAAAAACCTCTAAAGTGTATGCTTTAGAGGTTTTTCTGTATAGGAATGATTTGCGGAAGATGGAAATCAGACAGCATTAGGGCAGACATCAAAGTGCAGAGGGAAAATTGTTTACGAGGGCTCCATAGAGCGCATGGACCGGTAAGCCGACCACGTTGAAGTAATCGCCTTCTATCCCGGAGATATGTTTGGCAAACAGCCCTTGGATCGCGTATCCGCCGGCTTTATCATAGGGTTCTTTTGTCGCAATATAGTCATCAATCTCTGAGGCAGACAGCGTAGCAACAGAAACAACCGTACAGGAATGAAATTGTACCTGTTTCAGTATCTCGTTTTCCTTACTGCAATGCAGGAGAGTGACACCGGAATACACCTGATGGGATTTGCCGGACAAAGAGGAAATCATCTCATATGCGTGTTGCGGCGACCTGGGTTTGCCAAGTACCTTGCCCTCGTTGTAAACAATGGTATCGCATCCTATGATCAAATAATCTTCTTTTAAGGCAGACTGTGCTTTTATTTTTTCAAAAACATGGTCAGCCTTCTGGCGTGACAACTCCTGTACAAACCGGTCGGGACAGAGAAACTCTGCTTTTTCCTCACAGTCAGGTGTTATAATGGAAAAATTGTCAAACAGGAGATGAAGCAATTCCTTTCGCCTTGGTGAGGCAGAAGCTAAAACAACTTGCATAAAAAATATCCTTTCTACGATATGAATTTTGTCTCTTTTGTTGAAGAGTGGGTGTGATTGTAGTATATTATAGCATAGAGAGAACTATGGGGGTAGGAATAAAAAGGATAAGGTATTTTTATGGGTAGAAAGAAAAACATTGGGCTATTGGTGAGTGAGTTGGAAAATGACTTTTCTGCTTCACTATGTAAGGGTGCAATCAGTGCGTCTAAGGAGCTTGGTTACAATATCTTCATTTTCCCCGGAATGTATATCAATCCCAGCTATGTCGATCTGGAGAGAACGAAGTACGAATATCAACATAACGTATTGTTTTCTTATGCCGGGATGCAGGATCTGGATGTTTTGCTTGTAGATGTCGGTACGATTTGTACAAATATCTCAGAAGCGGAAATAAAGGATTTTCTCGCACAGTTTTCGATTCCGGTCATTACAATTGCTTCGCGTGTCGAAGGGTATCCCAGTATCCGGTTTAATAATGTTGCCGGTCTGGCAGACGGCATCCAGCATCTGCTGGAAGAACATGCATGTCAGCGTATCGGCTTTGTCAGTGGACCGAAGACAAGTGATGATGCGAACGAAAGATTACAGGTATACCGCCTTGTGCTTGAGAAAAACGGAATCCCTTATGATGAAGAACGCGTGGTATATGGTAATTTTTCCGAATATGTGGATGATCAGGTAAGAGACTTGCTGGATCGAAATCCGGATCTGGATGCAATCGTTTTTGCAAATGATATGATGGCATTTGGTGGCTATCGTGTATTGAAGGAGAGAGGCATTCAAATTGGGAAAGACATTGTTGTGATGGGATTCGACGATGCACCATGCGCTTCTTCGATGGAACCGGCTCTTACAACCGTAAAGGCAGATGCGGCAGAGCTGGGATATCATGCGGTTGTGGTATATCAGGATTTGTTGTCTTATCCTGAGGAGGAGGCGCTGGTAGACTCTATCTTTGTGCAGCGTGAATCCTGTGGATGCAGTGGGGATGGGTTACGCAACCTCCGCATCATGCCGGAAGATTTTACCCGTGATGGAAAGTTTAATCTCATATTGGAAGAATTGAATTCTTTTCTGTTGGAGAGAAATAAAACACGAAAAGGCGCAGCCTATATCAAAAAGGCGATTGAGGATTATATTGTTTTTATACGGGATAGGATTATTTTTGCATCGGACGACGAAAGGGACTGGAATGGTCTTTTCTCGCTGATGAAGAATATTACCAAAATGGAATTGCAGCCATATACAGATCTATCCAAAGTCTTTATGCTGTTTGATTATATGTATGATCTGTTGATGGGGCTTGTGCAGTCTGCTGAGGAAAAGTTTCTGGTAAGTGAGTTATATAAAAAATATTATAAGGACACTTTGAATCTGCTTCAGAAAGCCTATGATGACAGAAAGGACAGTACGGATTGGTTCAACCGGATTGCAACCATGATCAATCGTGATGTATTTAATTTTGAGATATGGGATGATAGAGTATATTCTTCTATTCCGGATAAACTCATAGGCCTGTATTATAGAAGCTTCTACCTGTGCCTCTTTGATAAGCCGATTGTATATGAGAAAGGAGCTTCGGCTCCTGTACAGGAGAGAATCCATATTCGTTCCTTTTTAAAAGACGGAGCGGTTCATTCGCCCTCGCCCGAACAGATGGATCTTTCCACAAAGGGTTTTATTACGGATCTGTATCCGGAGCAGTCAGCGGACGGCATAGTGATTGTCACAGTGCTTTTTTCCGCAAAAGAGCAGTACGGTCTCCTGATTCATGAGATTCCGGACAACTATATGAATTACGTATATCCGATCAATTCACAGATCAGTGCGGCAATCAGCACACTGGAACTTTTGAAAAATAAGGATATGATCACAGCACAGCTTGAGGAGAGCCTGAATAAGATCAAGGAATCAAATGTGATTCTGGATGAGTTATCAAAATCAGATGAACTGACACATATCTATAACAGAAGAGGCTTTCTGACAACGGCGCAATATCAGATTGCATATCCGAAAAACAAAGGCAAATCAGCCATGATCATTTTTGCGGATATGAATAATCTGAAGATTATCAACGACAGATTCGGACATGAGGAAGGGGATTACTCGCTGAAACTGATTGCGACAATTTTAAAAGATGCTTTTCCAAACGGCATAGTCGGAAGGTTTGGCGGTGATGAGTTTGCGGCTTTTACATTGCTTGAGCCGCGAGAGGGAGTCGTTCAGATTCGCAATAGAATCAAAGAGCTGACACAAACATATAACGATAGTAATAATAAAGAATATTATGTCAGCATGAGTGTGGGTGCAACAGTCTTCAAATGTAATGAAAAAGTGCAGTTAAAGGATTTGATGGATCAGGCGGATGTAGATTTGTATCTGGAAAAGAAGCATAAGCGCAATAACATTTTGAAGAATTAGCAGAGAAAAGTATAGTTGCCGGCGTCTTGCGCGTCGGCAAAACTGCTTATATTTTGTAGGGCAGACGTGGCGTCAAACCGGTGGCTTTTCATGTCCTGTCATGGGATGAGAAGCGGAAAAATGATCAGGAGGTGTATGTTATATGCAGGATCAGATAAAAACATTCAGAGAATATATTGAAAGAGCCGAGAGCACTGTGTTCTTTGGCGGGGCAGGTGTCAGCACGGAGAGCGGGATTCCGGATTTTCGCAGTAAGGACGGACTCTATAATCAGCATGATGTGCAATTTGAAAAATACCAGCCCGAATATCTGCTCAGTCACACCTGCCTGGTTTCCGAACCAAAGGTGTATTTTGAGTTTCACAGGCAAAAGATGGATACGCGAAATATCCAGCCCAATATGGCGCATAAAGTACTTGCCAGATTGGAACAGGAAGGTAAACTAGACTGCGTGATCACACAGAATATAGATGGTCTGCATCAAAAAGCAGGAAGTAAAAAAGTATACGAAATACATGGAAGCGCACTGCGGAATTACTGCAGCAAATGTCATAAGAAATATGATCAGGATTATATTTTCGATTCCAAGGAAGAGATTCCGCATTGCGAATGCGGCGGAATCATCAGACCGGACATTGTTCTGTACGAGGAGGGCTTGCCGGAGGATGCGGTGCAAGGCGCGATCAATGCCATTGCAAAGGCAGACTTGCTGATCATAGGCGGCACTTCTTTAACGGTATATCCGGCTGCTTCTTTTATTAATTATTTCAGGGGACGTTTTCTGGTCGTCATCAATCGGGATGATCTGCGCGTGAAGGCAGCGGAAAATACGTTGGTGATAAAAGAAAAGATCGGAGAAGTCTTTTCACAGATTTAGCGGAAGGGAGATGTGAGATGGATATTGCGGTGGGTGATATTGTCACGCTGAAAAAACAGCATCCCTGTGGGAGTAAGGAATGGGAAGTATTGCGGATAGGCGCTGATTTCAGACTGAAATGTCTGGGTTGCGGGCACCAGATCATGACGCCGCGCAAGCTGGTGGAAAAAAATATAAAGGAATTGCGAAAAAAAACTTGATAAAATAATCTTCTTATGGTATCATGAAACTCTGTGATATATTACAATAATTCCTTGCTTCTGCGAGGGCAGAGGCCAGAGACCAAAAGGAGGTAACAGTAGCATGAACAAGTATGAATTAGCCATTGCTGTGAGTGCAAAAATCGAAGACGATGAAAGAGCTGCTACAATTGAAAAAGTAAAAGCTTATGTCGAGAGATCAGGTGGACAGATCACAAATGTGGATGAATGGGGTAAGAGAAGACTTGCTTACGAAGTTCAGCACATGAAAGAAGCTTTCTACTATTTCATCCAGTTTGACGCAGCGCCAACTGCACCGGCAGAAATCGAGAACAACGTTCGTATTATGGAAAATGTCGTAAGATTTTTGTGCGTAAGACAGGAAGAGGCATAAAAGAAAGTAGGATAAAATATGAACAAAGTAATTCTAATGGGGCGTTTAACAAGAGATCCGGAGGTTCGCTATTCACAGGGCGAATCACCTATGGCAGTTGCCAGATATACAATTGCTGTAGATCGTAGATTTAATCGTAATAATCAGGATGGACAGACTGCTGATTTTATCAGCTGTGTCGCATTTGGGCGTAATGGAGAATTTGCTGAGAAGTATCTTCACAAAGGAACCAAGATTGTTGCAGAAGGTCGTATTCAGACCGGAAGCTATACCAATAAGGACGGTGTGAAGGTATACACAACAGAGGTTGTGGTAGAAAATCAGGAGTTCGCAGAGAGCAAGAATGCGCAGGGTGGTGAAGGCGGTTATGCACAGGCTCGCGGTTCGCAGCCGGCACCTGTAGCAGCTGATGACGGTTTTATGAATATTCCGGACGGCATTGAAGATTTGCCGTTTAGTTGATACGCCACAGATTAGGATGCACCGTAAATGGAGGTAAAATCATGGCTTACAATAAAGCAGACAGAGCTGATTCTCCTATGAAGAGAAGAGGCGGAATGCGCAGAAGAAAAAAAGTATGCGTATTTTGTGGCAAAGATAACACAATCGATTACAAAGATGTAAATAAGTTAAAAAGATATGTGTCAGAAAGAGGAAAGATTCTTCCTCGCCGCATTACAGGTAACTGTGCAAAACATCAGAGAGCTCTTACAGTAGCAATCAAGCGTGCCCGTCACGTTGCACTGATGCCTTATACTTGCGATTAATAAGTATCATTGGACCGGTCATCTTCGCATGACCGGTCTTTTTGTTGTACATTTCACCCCGATGGTGCTATAATGTAACATGTCAGCAGGAAACGGGGCGGCCGCGAAGCGGACATTTGGTTAAACGAGGCGCCGCGAAGTGAGCATTTGTGATAGGGAGTAAGCAATGAAACATAAATTAAAAGTAAAAGGAAAGCTGCAGCTTTATATGCAGCTTACCCTTCTGCTGGGACTGCTATTTGCAGCTGTGGATGTATGGATTTACACCATTGATGTAAAAGCCGGAGTGGTTTTGTCCGGTTTTGTAATCTTTTATCTGATCATGGCATTGATTTTGTTGAACTTTAACAGGTCGATTCTGATGAATGAGCTGATCAGCTTTGCCACGCAGTATGGGCAGATACAAAGCTGTCTGCTTCGTGATCTGGAGCTGCCCAGTGCCCTTCTGGATGAAAACGGAAAAGTGATTTGGACGAATAGGGCTTTTGAACAGGTCATTCATAAGCCGAAGGGGTTTAATAAAGATATACGGACGGTGATTCCTGCCATTACGCGGGATAAGATGCCTACGCTTGAGCAGGAATTTGCGGAGGTCGCTTTTTCCTTGGAGGAGCGGGAGTATCAGGCAAAGATGCGCCGTATTCCGCTTGCCGAGATGGTGCAAAACAGCGACATTTTTGAATCAGAGGGGCGTTATGAAGGCTTTTTGACGATTTTGTACCTGTTTGATGAGACGGCACTGCAAATAGCGTTGCGCGAAAACGACAACCAGTCTCTGTGTGTCGGGCTTCTCTATATTGACAATTATGAGGAGGCACTTGAGAGCGTCGAGGAGGTCAGACGTTCACTTTTGATTGCACTCGTGGAGAGAAAGCTGAATAAATATTTTGCTGCATATGACGGTATTATAAAGAAGTTGGAGAAGGACAAGTTTTTCCTGATCCTGCGCAAACAGTCCTTGAAACGACTCAAGGAGAATCGTTTTGATCTCCTGGAGGATGTCAAGACAGTCAATATCGGAAATGATATGTCCGTCACCATCAGTATTGGTATCGGATCTGACGGCATGACATATGCACAGAATTATGAATTTGCGCGTACTTCCATCGATCTTGCGCTCGGTCGCGGCGGAGATCAGACTGTAATCAAGACACCGGAGGGTGTCTCCTACTTTGGCGGCAAGAGCCAGCAGATGGAGAAAAATACCCGCGTGAAAGCACGTGTGAAAGCACTTGCATTAAAGGAGATCATCAGCACAAAAGATAAGGTTTTTGTGATGGGGCATACCAATGCGGATGTTGACAGCTTTGGTGCTGCAGTCGGAATCTACCGCATTGCAAAGACACTTGGAAGAAATGCCTATATTGTGCTTGGCAGCAGCAATAATGTGGTAAGACCCTGGGTAGATGCCTTTACGGGAAGGCTGGACAATGATGAGCACGTCATTATCGACAGTGAAGAAGCGCTGGAGATGGTGGATAACAATACGGTGCTTGTCATTGTGGATGTGAACAGACCCAGCTATACAGAATGTCCGGAATTGCTGAAATACTGTCGCAGTATTGTAGTTTTGGATCATCACAGAGCAGGGGAGGAAGTCATTGAAAATGCGACGCTGTCCTATGTGGAGCCCTATGCTTCTTCTTCGTGTGAGATGGTTGCGGAGATCCTGCAATATGTCGGAGAAGGCGTGAAGGTACGCGGCGTAGAGGCAGACTGTATTTATGGCGGTATTGTTGTGGATACCAGCAATTTTGTGTCAAAAGCAGGTGTCAGGACATTTGAAGCGGCAGCATTCTTGCGCAGGTGCGGTGCTGATGTGACAAGGGTGCGCAAGATGTTCCGGGAGGATGCCAATGACTATCGCGCAAAGGCAGATGCGGTCAGCCAGGCAAGCATTTATCTGGATGAATATGCCATCTCGGTCTGCTTTGCGGAGCATACGACATCGCCCACGGTGGTCTGTGCGCAGGCTGCAAATGAGCTGTTGAATATCAATGGTGTGAAAGCAAGCTTTGTTCTGATGCAATATAATCAGCGGATTTATATATCGGCCAGATCAATTGATGAAGTCAATGTGCAGATTGTGATGGAAAAGCTGGGCGGTGGCGGTCATCTGGGCATTGCGGGAGCACAGCTTGTAGACGTTTCCATGGAGGAGGCGCAGAGGCAGCTTAGAGATACCCTGAAGCAAATGAAAGAGGCCGGGGAGATCTGATTTTGCTCTTCAGAGAAAGTGTATGAAATCTGGCTTAATAAAAGACAGGGTAACATATTGCAGTGGTATTTGTTACAGTCCTGCTGCATGAAATGGAAAAAGAATGATAGTACGGTGTATGATAAGATGAGACCGGGAAAGAGGTAAAAGATGAAGGTTATTTTATTAGAGGATGTAAAATCAATCGGGAAAAAGGGTGAGATTATCGATGCAGCAGAAGGATATGCAAAGAATTTTCTCCTGAAGAAAAAATTGGGAGTGGAGGCAACTCCTGCCAATCTGAATAATCTGAAGCTTCAGAAAAAGCATGATGACAAGGTCGCAGCAGAGAATCTGCAGGCGGCAAAGGATTTTGCCAAGGAGCTTGAAGCGCAGAAGGTTACTGTTTTTATGAAGGCCGGGGAGAATGGAAGAGCATTTGGTTCTGTATCCAGCAAAGAGATTGCAAAGGCATATACAGAGCAGTATCACAAAGAACTGGACAAGAAAAAACTTGTCATTGCCGATCCAATCAAAAATTTTGGCACATATGAGATTAAAGTAAAACTTCATCCGCAGGTAACGGCAACGCTTCGCGTAGGTGTAGAGGAGCAGAAATAATTTACCCGCATAGTATGGAGGAAAAGGCCGTATGGCAGAAGAACAGATCATAAAAAGAATTATGCCGCACAGCCTGGAAGCGGAGCAGTCGGTCATCGGATCCATGATCATGGATAAGGACGCAATTATAGCTGCTTCTGAAATTGTGAATGGCGCAGATTTTTATAATACACAGTACGGAATCATATTTGATACGATTGTGGAGTTACATGATAAGGGACAGCCGGTTGATCTGGTTACCCTGCAGAATAAACTGAAGGAGAAGGATGTGCCGCCTGAGGTAAGCAGTCTGGAATTTGTCAGGGATCTGCTTGAACTTGTGCCGACCAGTGCCAATGTCTCCCAGTATGCGCAGATTGTGGCAGATAAAGCTGTGCTGCGCAAAATGATTCGTCTGAATGAAGAGATTGAAAATACCTGTTATAGTGGCAAGGAAAATCTGGAAAGCATTATGGAGGATGCGGAAAAGCGTATCTTTGAGCTTGTTCAGAAGCGTAACAGTGGCGATTTTGTACCGATCAGGCAGGTTGTCTTAAATGCCCTTGATAAGATAGAAATGGCAAGTAAGACAAGTGGAACAGTGACCGGTATCCCGACAGGATTCCTTGATCTGGATTATAAAACTGCAGGTATGCAGCCGTCTGACCTCGTTCTGATTGCGGCCAGACCCTCTATGGGCAAGACTGCATTCGTGCTCAATATTGCGCAGCATGTTGCATTTAAGGAGAAGGGATGCGTGGCTATTTTCAGTCTGGAAATGTCAAAGGAGCAGCTTGTAAACCGTCTGCTCTCCCTAGAATCCAAGGTAGATTCCCAGCATATCCGTACCGGTAATCTGACGGATGAGGACTGGACGAGACTGATTGACAGTGCAGGTGTTGTGGGCAGATCCAAGCTGATCATTGATGATACGCCCGGTATTAGTATTTCGGAGCTGCGCAGTAAGTGCAGAAAATATAAATTAGAGCATGACCTGCAGATGATCATCATTGATTATCTGCAGCTGATGAGTGGCAGCGGCAGGGGCTCAGAGTCAAGACAGCAGGAAATATCAGATATTTCCCGCTCGCTGAAAGCCCTTGCGAGAGAATTGCAGGTACCGGTATTGGCGCTTTCTCAGCTCAGCCGCGCGGTAGAGCAACGTCCGGACCACAGACCGATGCTTTCGGATCTGCGTGAATCCGGTGCAATCGAGCAGGATGCCGATGTCGTGATGTTCATTTACCGCGACGATTACTATAACCACGAGAGTGAAAAGAAGGGCATTGCAGAGATTATCATTGCCAAGCAGAGAAACGGTCCGATTGGTACGGTTGAGCTGCTCTGGCTGCCTGACTATACAAAATTTGCGAACCTGGAGCGATGATTCTTCCGATAAACATTTGGTATAAGTCGGATTCAAAATGACAGGAAAGAGATAAAAGAGCTGGAAAACGATGAAAAAACCGGATACGAAAGTATCCGGTTTTTTAAATCTCAAAATAAAAATGATAGCTTATGATGATTGATTAAGCTTCCTCGATTGAGCCTGTAGGGCAAGCACCTTCACAAGCGCCGCAGTCGATACATTTTGCTTCATCCACTTCAAATTTGCCATCGCCCATGCTGATTGCTCCAACAGGACAAGCACCTTCACAAGCGCCACAAGCAACACATCCATCATTAATCTTACGTGCCATGATAATATCCTCCTTATTTGTATATTGATATTTTGTTATCAATGTTTGTCTCTATTATATAAAATAATCTACACAATTACAAGTGTATTTTTATGGCATATACGCTGTATCTGCCGGTATCTGCAAGATTTCTATGCCTTCTGCTCCATCTCGGCGCGCCTTTTTTTGATGCCGTCTAAGATGACTTTCTTTTTTTCAACAACTTTGGTCTT
Source organism: uncultured Lachnospiraceae bacterium (assembly GCA_945949085.1). Classification (GTDB taxonomy): domain Bacteria; phylum Bacillota; class Clostridia; order Lachnospirales; family Lachnospiraceae; genus CAG-194. The sequence continues at coordinate 10,128 of CAMFDJ010000021.1, forward strand.
GTCCATTGGCGGTACATCTTTGAGCTTATACTCCATACCGAGCTTCTCATATTTTGGAATAGCCATATTGTGGTAGGGCAGGACATCCAGTGCCTTTAAATTGGAGAATTGACCGATAAAATAACCCAGATCAAATAAATACTTATCGTCATCCGTGATGCCCGGTACAACGACGTGTCTGATCCACATATCCACATGTTTTTCATTCAGATAGGCAGCAAATGCGAGAATGCCGTCATTTGGCTGGGAAGTCAGCTCTTTGTGCTTTTCCGGGTCGATATGCTTGATATCAAGCATGACAAGATCCGTAAGAGGCATCAGCTTGTCCAGCTTGGCAATGAATTCGGCATTGCCCGGTTTAAATGCGATACCGGATGTGTCGATACAGGTGTGGATGCCTTTTTCCTTGGCGAGTGTGAATAATTCGATCAGGAAATCTACCTGCATCAATGGCTCGCCGCCTGTGACGGTCAGACCGCCTCCATTTTTATAAAATGCTTTGTTTCTTTCATACTGTTCCATAATTTCGGAAGCCTCCATCATGGTGCCGCCGACCATAGACCAGGTGTCAGGATTGTGACAGTAGGCGCACCGCATGGGACAGCCCTGCACAAAAACAACAAATCTCGTTCCGGGTCCGTCTACCGTTCCGAAACTCTCTAATGAATGAATTCTTCCGCTCATAATTTTACCTCATTTCTTGTTAGTTATATGATTGTAGATGTTACATGGAATCATTTTTTGATATCATCAGTTGTCTGTATCATGTACCCTGAATCAGAAATCGTGTCTGCGTCTTTTCATGCGGTATATGATCTGGAGTACTAAAGCAAGGGCAGGTATCCAGAAAAAGATGCAGCAGTAGATGCCAAAGCTGAAAGAAATGGCCTGCCAATAAGCCTTTGCACCATACACCGGTAAGAAATCAAACAGCTGAAAATATCCAATTCTATATACACAAAAAACATTTTTCAAAGTAACCCAAATCGCTCCGATCAAAAATATTCCGTATAATAGCTTGTATACACAATTCAATATTTTCATGACGCACTCCTGATCTTGGAGAAAAACAAAAAAGAATGACATGGTTAGTATTCTCGTAAAACGAAAATACATTCATTTTACAAATGGAATAGAAAATTACCCCCGTGCCGTAACACAGGGGTAATCACTATCATCTTGTCCTGCTAAATCTTACAGAGCACCGTGGAATGTACGTGAAATAACGTCAGCCTGCTGTTCCGGTGTTAATTTAACAAAGTTTACAGCGTATCCTGATACACGGATTGTAAGCTGTGGATAGTTTTCAGGATGAGCCTGAGCATCTAATAATGTCTCTCTGTTGAGAACGTTAACATTCAGATGATGTCCGCCTTTTGTTGCGTAACCATCTAATAAGTTTACTAAGTTATCTACCTGTGCGCTAGCTACATCTGCCATGACAGTGAACCTCCTTTATATATTTATTCTTTACTGATAATCGTCTAAGCCCTGGTGAAGCGTAGGGACGCTGCATGCCAGAGGAGTTCTGGAACAATCCGTACATCCCATAGTCTCAACAGCCTTAGAACCTTCGATCTTTTCGTCGACATCGACATTCACGTGACCGACACCTTTTGCCATGCCACCGTCAAGCTGTCTGACAAGATCTTCAATCATTTGATTCTCGTCCATTTTTATTCTCCTAATAAAACTTCTACCAGTTATGGCTGCTGTCAGCAGGAGCTGACAGCGCCGGTTTATCATAATTATTTGCTTAAGTCAACTTCGATGTCGCCTGCAAATACCTGATCTTCTTTTCCGAGTGCTCCAGGAATGATAGAGAATGTATTGGAGATACCATCCTGTGAGTATTCAAATGGAAGCTTAGATACAGATGACAGGGATGCTACTGCACCGTGTGAATCACGACCATGCATTGGGTTAGCACCCGGAGCGAAAGGCTGACCTTTCTTACGTCCGTCAGGTGTGTTACCTGTAGCTTTTCCGTATGTTACGTTTGAAGTAATGGTCAATACGGACATTGTAGGATAGCTGTCTCTGTAGGTGTGATGTCTGCGGAGCATGATCATGAACTTCTCAACTAAGTCGTGAGCGATTGTATCTACTCTGTCATCATCGTTACCATATTTCGGGAACTCACCCTCTGTCTTGAAGTCAACAATGATGCCGTCTTCATCACGGATCGGTGTAACCTTTGCATATTTGATTGCTGATAAAGAGTCAGCTACTACAGAAAGACCTGCAAAACCTGTTGCGAAGTATCTGTAAACATCTCTGTCATGTAATGCCATCTGAGCTCTCTCGTAGCAGTACTTGTCATGCATGTAGTGGATGATGTTCAGAGTATTTACATAGACATCAGCAAGCCATTCCATCATGTCTGTGTATTTTGACATAACGTCATCAAAATCAAGAGGACCGTCACCCTCAACAGGACGGTACTTAGGTCCAACCTGTTTCTTGGTTACTTCGTCGACACCACCGTTTAAAGCGTACAGTAAGCACTTAGCAAGGTTTGCACGAGCGCCGAAGAACTGCATCTGCTTACCAACAACCATAGAAGATACACAACAAGCGATTGCATAGTCATCACCGTGTGTGACTCTCATCAGGTCATCGTTTTCGTACTGGATGGAAGAAGTCTTGATAGACATCTTAGCACAGAATTTCTTCCAAGGCTCAGGCAGTCTTGTGGACCAGAGAACTGTTAAGTTTGGTTCAGGAGCTGCACCTAAGTTGTTCAATGTATTTAAGTAACGGAAGCTCATCTTTGTTACCATGTGACGGCCGTCGATACCAACACCGCCGAGAGACTCTGTTACCCAAACCGGATCGCCGGCGAAAATCTGATTGTATTCAGGTGTACGAGCGAATTTTACGCAACGCAGCTTCATGATGAAGTGGTCAACGAACTCCTGAATCTGCTCCTCTGTAAATGTACCGTTCTTAAGGTCACGCTGTGCGTAGATATCAAGGAAGGTAGAAGTACGTCCGAGAGACATAGCAGCACCGTTCTGCTCCTTGACTGCTGCAAGGTATCCGAAGTAAGTAGCCTGGATGGCTTCCTGCACGTTTGTAGCAGGCTTAGAAATGTCACAGCCGTAAGAAGCTGCCATCTCTTTCATCATCTTCAGAGCTACCATCTGCTCTGAAAGCTCTTCGCGAAGACGGATCACGTCATCTGTCATAACACGACCTGTAGAAGCCTTCTGTGCTTCCTTATCTTCGATCAGTCTGTCGATACCGTACAGAGCGACACGTCTGTAGTCACCGATGATACGTCCACGTCCGTAAGCATCAGGAAGACCTGTGATAACGTGTGAAGAACGGCAGGCTCTCATTTCAGGGTTGTATGCATCAAAACATCCTGCATTGTGTGTTTTGCGGTGTACTGAGAAGAACTCTGAAATCTCAGGATCTACTGTGTAACCGTTATCAGCGCAAGCTTTCTCTGCCATACGGATACCGCCGTAAGGCTGCATAGAACGCTTGAAAGGCTTGTCAGTCTGGAAACCTACGATTGTCTCTTTGCTCTTGTCGAGGTATCCGGGACCGTGAGAAGTGATAGTAGAAACAACCTTGGTGTCCATATCAAGAACGCCGCCTGCTTCTCTTTCCTTCTTGGTTAAGTCCATAACCATTGCCCATAAGTCTTTTGTGTTCTGTGTAGGTCCTGCTAAGAAAGAATCATCTCCGTCATAAGGAGTGTAGTTCTTCTGGATGAAATCACGTACGTTGATTTCGTTTTCCCATTTGCCGCCTACAAAATCTGTCCATTCTGGTCTCATTTTGTGAAAGCCTCCTATTAAAATAATATTGTTTTGTTTACGGGCGAAAGCCCGATAGTTACGCATAAAAATATGCTAATCCCATATCTCACATTATAAGGTATAAGTTTTTCACGGTCAAGGTTTCAGTTGTTCTTTTTCGCGTACAAAACAAGGATTGAATAAGTCATTGAAAAGGGGTATACTATGACTGTCGGTCTGTCTTTTTGACCGGAGAAAACGCAAAAACGAATCGTAGGAGGAATCATCATATGGCAGCTATCACAAAAGACATGACAATCGGAGAAATCATCAGACAGGATCAGACTATCATTCCGATTCTGATGGAGGCAGGTATGCATTGTGTCGGATGTCCGTCTGCACAGGGCGAGACGCTCGAAGAAGCAGCAATGGTACATGGCATGGATATTGATGCACTGATGAAAGCGATCAATGAGAGATAAGCTTCTTTTGCAGAGTGTGCAAAATGGAGTCGCATTGAGACATTTAGAAAAAGAAAACAGAAAGAAAAGCGGCAGCTACATTTCAGCTACCGCTTTTTTCTGTTTTCTTTTTTGTATGCATCATTCATTTGTGTTTCTACTTAAAAAGGATATGAAATACTTGCAATACCTCGATCCTTCCGACCAAAGCAGACGGATTTAAATCTGTGCCAGTGCGTGCAAGGCATCTCTTCCGAGAATCTGCGTGTAATGCTCCTGAATAAATGCAAGCTTCGGTGCTCCGCCCTTTTCCACTCTGCCGTACTCGGATGCCATATTGAGGACACGGGCAAACTGCTCTGTCGTCTGGCGGCCGAGTGCCATGAGAAGATAGTAACAGCCGTTTTCTTCATTCTTATAAAGGGCGTTCTGCTCTTCGTAAAATCCATCTGCACATCTTGCAAAGCGACATACATCGTTTAAATTGTCTGTGATCAGCATGCGAGGCAGTACCTCGCTTTTTTCTTCCCCACTGTCTGCATCCTGCTCTGAGGTGTCATCTGTCTGCGGGAACGCCGCCTGTGCGCTGCTCTTGATCTTGTGAAACAGATCAAGCACATCATCTGCAAGATTGGAAGGCAGCGATGAAAACATATCATCCTGCGGATCTTCTTCATCGGAAATGCCCGGAGCAAAATTGGAAAAGCGTGTATCAAGTTCGTCCGGATCCTCCACCTTGGTGATGATGAGAACGATGCAATCGGCATTGATCGGAATGGCCTCGATCATAAGAGGAATGTCCTCAGCTTCAAAGCCGAACTCGAAATTGGCCTGTTGCATCATGTCGCGGAAAAGATTTTTGGCTTTCTCACTGCCGTAGGCAAGTTCGCTGATTTTCAGTTGTCTATTTGCAAGATCAGCGCCGGTAAGTGTGCAGCGGATCTGATGGTCATTTACTTTTTCGATTTTCATAGAGAATCACTTCCTTCATTATTCGTTAAAAATCGACCTTATTTTGTAAAGGTATCATATCTCTAATGTAGATTTTAGTCAATAGAACTTTAGCTTTCGCAAAAGAATTTTATAAAAAATTTAAATTTACTCTTGCCAAATAAAACAGCTTCTTTTATAATTTTCCCAAGAGATGTTTCCGGACAGTCCCGCACTGGAAAGGAGGCATGCCACACATAAGCCCTGACAGGGTTTTCTTTTAAGCAGACTCATACGATGTCATGATGAGTACCTATGATTATCGTATGTCTTTAAGGTACATACGTGCCGAGATCAAACTATTTTCCCTAAATTTTTTACAACATAATTCGATTTTTTGGTTTTATAACATACGTTTATTTTCTGAACATTTAATCTCAGTAGTGCACGTCCGGCTTCATCTCTTGCAAAATCTATACACCATATCTTCATCATATTTTCACCATATTTTATAAATATGATACATCAAACGGAATTATTAATGAAAATATCACAGAATCCTTTTGGCAGGAAAGATATGGTGTAAAAGGAGGAAATTTGAAAGAGCATATGGAGAGTAGAGCGCGAGAAGGAGGAGAAAACAAAAAGCCTGAAGACGTGGATGTGATCCTGAAACGCATCGAAAAAAAGGTAAATGCAATCTCTGAACGGGTGATTCGGCTGGAACGCGTGCTGAAGAATGCAGCCGTTCCGGTGTGTGAGCCACCAAGCGCCTATCAGGCAGAAGTACGAGAGGTACAAGAGGTACAAGAGGTACAAAAAGAAACGAATCTGATGGCCGACTACATTTTGGACGAGGCCGGCAGAGTCACAAATATCCAGTTCAATCTTGTGAAGAAACTGTAGTTCTCCAAAGCCATGAAGCTACAGCCTCCGCGGTGCATCGGTATGGCACGGGATTGGCGGACGGATCAAAGCGGCAGCCCGCAGAAGGAAAAGAGCAAAAGGATAGCCCCTCTATGTGATTTGCGCGTGTTTCCTGATGCGGGCTGCCTGTACGAAAAACATATCAAAAAAAGAGATTTTATCAAAATAAGATTGAAAAGAAAGGAGGATTGGCTTATACTATATGGGAACAGAACATGTTGACAGGAGGTATCAGCCGTGCAGGAAGAAGTGGGAATGACAAATGAACAATACAAAGGGATGCTGCTCGATGACCTGGAGCATTGGCAGAACATAAAAGAACTGTCTGAGAAGGAGCATGCAACCGAGGCAGTGCAATATGCCGAGAAACAGATCAAGAAGATCAACGAAAAATTAAAATTCTAATACAGATGTGAAGTAAAAATGCATGACCGCCGGGAAACCGGCGGTCTTTTTGTAGTTTGCGCGCCATGGGCGCGCTCTTAAGGGTGAAAGTCTCAAATACGCCTAGGTAACGAGGAAGTATATAGCTGAACAGCAAGGGTGTCTATCGCGAGGTGGAATCTGAAGGAAGCTGTAGGCAAACCTCTGGCTCGACGAACAGAAATCACATATAAGGTTAGGTTCCGTTTGGTAAGTCTGCTACAAAAGACGAAACCGTAAAGTTACCACTTGTGGGAACAGAGTAAATGTGGCGAGTAGATGGAGGGAAAGAGCGTGCACCTTAAGCGTGGAGGTCTCACTGTGGGTATGTTTAAAAGAAGTTTGAGATGCGATACCAATATGCATATTGGTCAAATGGATTTCAAAAAATAATTGAATTTATTAAAAAATTACATTCTACTTGTAATTAACAAAAAAATGATTATAATAATTGTTAGATTAGAATTTGATTTGAATTGGTTGGAGGATATATTATGATTGCAGAAAATAAAACAACTGAATTCAAAAGAGAATACATTGAAGATATTAAAAATACAATTATCGCTTTTGCAAATTGTGACGGCGGTACACTCTACATTGGTGTGAACGATGATGGAACAGCCTGTGGGGTTGATAATGTTGATGGTACAATGCTGCGTGTAACCAATGCGATTAGAGATGCCGTGAGGCCAGATGTTACCATGTTTGTAGAATGCGACAATGATATTATGGATGAAAAACCTATTGTTCGTGTAACTGTCCAGCGAGGTACGGCAAGACCATATTACTTACACGGAAAAGGAATTCGCCCAGAGGGTGTTTTTGTTCGCCAAGGAGCATCCACAGTTCCGGCAACAGACGCTGCCATCCTAAATATGATTAAGGAAACCAGTGGTGACAGCTATGAGGAGGCTCGGTCTCTCGAACAACGCCTTACTTTTGAGAAAGCTGCCGATTTTTTTGAAAAGAGGAAAATAGAGTTTGGAAAGGCCCAAATGCGTACACTTCACTTGATCGGTGATGATGATACGTATACTAATTTGGCATTCTTGTTATCTGAACAATGCACACATATGATTAAATTGGCTGTTTTTGAGGGTAGTAAGAAGTCTGTATTTAAGGATCGTAGAGAATTGTCTGGGTCCCTTTTGGAGCAGATGGAAGAGGCTTTCAATTATATTGATCGTTATAATCGTACGCGTGCAGAATTCTCTGGGCTGGACCGGTTAGATATGAGAGATTATCCTCCGGAGGCAATTCGTGAGGCACTATTAAATGCTATTGTTCATAGGGACTATTCCTTCAGCGGAGCGACTCTTATCAGTATTTTTGAAGACCGAATTGAATTCGTAACAATCGGCGGGTTAGTGAAAGGAATTACGTTGGATGACGTAAAACTTGGCATTTCTGTATTGCGCAATCAGCATTTAGCTAATATTTTTTATCGTTTGAGATTGATCGAAGCATACGGAACAGGAATTCTTAAAATCAATGAATGTTACGATGATTATGATGTGAAGCCATTGATCGAAACAACAGGCAATGCGTTTAAGATCACACTTCCTAATACAAATTTTCATGCAGAAGAGCAAAAAAGCTCACTTACTCCTAAAACGAGTGGTTCTACCAGTGTGACAAAAAAAGAAGAACGAATTAGTACTGTTTTGGATCTGTGTCGCAGTAAAGGCTCTATTGTTCGCAGCGATGTAGAAATGGCGCTTGGTGTGTCTCAATCAACGGCAATCCTGCTTTTACGAGAATTAACCGACGATGGGGTGCTCATCAAAAAAGGAAAAACTAAAAATCTGCGATATTACGCAAATAAATAAAGAAATGACTGAAATACTCAGATTAAGAAGGAGGCAAAGATCTGCATTTGGATATTGTGAAATACCACTTCGATCCTGCGAAACACAATGTTCCGGTCAATGCTGCTATTGCTAAAGCAAATTCCATGATGCACGATATGGAAATTGATATTTTAGGGCAGATGGTTAACTCTGGAATGCTGGAACCAAATCATATGTTGATTGTGGATGGTCCTCTACAGTTTATTCGTCAGGATACTGGAAAACCAGAGTTTGCGGATATTCTTCGGAATATATTTATTTACGGGCATAGATCCCGATTTGAGTCAGACTTATACGAACGGATGCAATCCTTCGGTGTATGGGCTGTTACATGGAACTGTTAGAAGTGCAAGAGTTTCTTGTGCTTGATTTTGGCGCTCTGTGTAATAGCTCATTTTTGTTTGTTACACTTCCGCCTAATTTGGTCGGAAGTGATAATCAGACCAATGAAGAAACGGAGGAAAGTATTTGATCGCAACTATTCACAAAGGCAAAAATTATGAAGAAGTAATGGAAAGATTTCAGCAGAAACGAGCTGAATTTGTTGCTCAGGAAATTCGCTCATTCGATGCAGAGACTTTGCACTGTCTGATTCAGATGGTGCGTGACTCGGACCACAAACTTGAGGAAATCACAGGTCTTGCAGTATGATAAGTTCGGAGGTAAATATCCATGAGAAAAACAAGAAGAATTGATGTTGACACAAGAGGTGTTGCAATATATGCACGAAAGTCCCGTATCACCAACAGGGGTGACAGTATCGGAGTCCGGTTCAAGCAGTGCAGTGCGCAGAGTATGCGAAAAAGGAACTGCGACTGGATGATGACTTTACCTTTATGGAGTATGAGGATAAAGGTTTGAGTGGTTACTTCTCTGACCGTCCCGATTTTCAGAGAATGCTGCGTGATGTGCAGGATGGGAAAATCAGAGCTATCGTCTGCTACAAGTTAGACCGTGTTGGCAGAAAGACAACCGACCTGCTCCGTCTTTTCGCGCTTTATTTTGTCGAAAAAAAGAATGACGAAACAGAGGATATTTGGTATACTGGGGTAGCATACTAAACTTTGGTAAGGAGCGTTTTTTTGAAGTGATGGAAAAAAAGGAACAGAACGATTTTAATATAGAAGAATGGGATCTGAAGAGAGCGGATGAGAAGAAAACGGGGGCATCTGCGAAGAAAACAGAAGCGCCTGCGAAGAAAAAGGACGCATCTGTGAAGAGAAGAAAGCAGGAAGAGGATGACTGGGAGGAGCCGGATTTTCTCGAGGATGAGGAGCCTGCCAGAAAGCCGATCGTGCCAATGCTCATTGCGCTGCTTCTGATCCTGCTCATCGGCGGTATTGCCGTGGGAGCCAGGCTTTATGAGAAATATTCTTATTCTAAGGAAGTGATGTCCCTTGCGGAATATTATGGTATTTCGGAGGAGGGAAAGGCAGCTGTCCTGCTCGCAGATGAAGTGATAGAGGAGCAGGCGCTTGTGATCGGCAGTGAGTATTATCTGCCGCTTTCGCTGGTGCAGGAGCAGCTCAACAGCCGGTTTTATTATGCGGCGGGCGATGGACTTTTGTTGTATACCACGCCGACAGAGCTGTATGAATTTGCACCTGACAGCCCGTCGTATACTGTGGACGGAGAAGAAAGAAGCCACAGCTGCGCTATTTTTGTCATGCGCGGGCAGCCTTATGTGAATGCGGGATTTCTGACAGGATATGCCAACTTTGTCATGGAAGTATATACGGAGCCGGACAGAATCCAGCTCTACACACAGGATCAGACGCACCTTGCCGCAGAAGTAGGCAAGGCGACAAATATCCGTTATCAGGGCGGCGTCAAATCACCCATTTTAGAGCCGCTTCAAAAGGGTGACAAGGTATTTTTATTAGAAGAAATGGAAAACTGGTCGAAGGTCAAATCGGAAGACGGTGTGATCGGGTATGTGGAAAATAAGCTTCTCTCCGGTCTGCCGGATGAGACGGTGGAGATGCCGGTTTCCTATGTCGCGCCTGCGTACACCTCGATTCATAAGGATTACATCGTCAACATGGCATGGCATCAGGTGACAAACGAGGCGGCAAACGGCGGTGTGGATGAGCTTTTGGCAAACACAAGAGCAGTCAATACCATTTCGCCGACCTGGTTTTTCTTAAATGACAATGCGGGTAATTTCACCTCGATTGCCAGCTCTGAATATGTGGACAAGATGCATGCGCGGGGGATTGAAGTATGGGCGCTGATCGACAATTTTACGAATGATGTGGATATTGCGCAGATTCTCGGAAAGCTTGCAAACCGGAAGAATCTGATCAGCAATCTGACACAGACAGCACTTTCTTACAACATTGACGGCATCAACATCGATTTTGAGCAGGTGCCGGCAGAGGCGGGCGGCGATTATGTGCAGTTTTTGAGGGAGCTGTCCATTGCCTGTCGTGAAAACGGTCTGGTGCTCTCGGTAGATAATTATGTGCCCACGGGATATACGGCGCATTATGACAGAAAAGAGCAGGGAACAGTTGTCGACTATGTGGTCATCATGGGATATGATGAACACTATGCGGGTTCGCCGGAAGCCGGCAGTGTCTCTTCCATCGACTATGTGAGACAGGGAATTGAGAATACAGTTTCGGTTGTGCCTGCGGAAAAGGTGATCAACGGGATTCCGTTCTATACGAGACTTTGGAAGATTGATGACAGTGGCGTCACTTCCGAGGCACTTTCCATGAGTGCAGCCGAGAACTATCTGACGCAGTATGGGGTGACTGCCGCTTGGGATCAGGTGACAAGCCAGAATTTTGCGCAGTGGGAAGATGGCGGTGCGATCTATCAAATCTGGCTGGAGGATACGCAGAGCCTTGCGGCAAAGCTTTCCGTGATGAGCATGTATCCGCTGGGCGGCGTGGCGCAGTGGAAGCTCGGATTGGAAAAGCCTGAGGTCTGGGAGTTGATCGAAAGCTATGTGCAGGGAGGTCTGACGAGTGAGAGTCAGGATACACAGGCGGACGCTTTGGACGAGGGAAGCGCCGGCGGCGAAGAAACGGAAATGACAGACTCTGAGGAAACGGAAATGATGGAGATTGAGACGGAGTAGGTCATTTGACACGTTGTATCAACGGTATTTTTGTAGTATTGCCAAAATTGGGAACGAGATTGGAAAAATGAATAGGTAAAGTGCAACAAGGAAAAGAAAAAGGCTCTGCTAAGCGGCTTGGATCCGCCCGCGGGGCTTTTCCTTTTCCGCCCGAAGGATAAGCAGCCATGGTCACGCAGTCATGTCGTAGCGGGAGATGAGGGGAATAGGAAATGCCGGTTCTGAAATCTGTGGACAGGGCATAGTATAGTATGGAAGAAATATGCGGGGCTGCGTCATGAAAAGGAAAACGGGAATCATACTATGCTTACTTTTGGTGCTGGCTGTCTCTTTTGTGTGGGCCGGCAAGAAGGTGACGGACGTTCTGTCCGGGAGACAAAATGAAGGGGCAGTGGTTGTGATTGATGCAGGACATGGCGGTGATGATCCGGGTAAGGTGGGCATAAACGGTGCCCTGGAAAAGGACATCAATCTGGTGATCGCAGAGCTTATACAGTCTTATCTGGAGCAGAACGGTGTGACTGTGATATTGACCAGAGACAGTGATGCGGGGCTGTGCGGGGCAAAGAGCGGCAATAAAAAGGTGGAAGATCTCAAAAACAGGCTTGCACTCATTGAATCCTCCGGTGCACTGCTTGCCGTCAGCATCCATCAGAACAGTTACACCTCAGAGTCTGTGCACGGTGCGCAGGTCTTTTATTATGAAACGTCTGAAAACGGGAGACGGGCGGCGCTTCTTTTACAAAACCAGCTTGTCGAGGGATTACAGGAGAAGAAAGCACGTCAGGCCAAGAAAAATGACAGCTACTATCTTTTGAAAAAGTCATCTGTGCCGACAGTGATTGTGGAATGTGGCTTTTTGTCAAACCAGAGAGAGGCTGATCTGCTGATTACAGATGCTTATCAGAAAAAGGTTGCGTGGAATATCACGCTTGGTATTTTGCAATATTTAAGCGGTGCGGATATCCCGGTGGAAACCGCCTGTGTATCCTCTCCTTAGTGTGGCGTGATACATTACAGAGTGACAATTTTGCGCTGTAATGTGTTGGAAACCATGTATTTTTGTGGTATACTTTATCCAAATCGGGCAAAACTCAGAAATACATTTGGAAAAGAGGACTGATTTTCGTTGCAGACGGAATGGGTAAAAGATATTGAGAAAACGTTGGATCCCGAAGTGATTCGGCGTGCAGGAGAGATTATTCGAGGCGGCGGTCTGGTTGCCTTTCCGACGGAGACGGTATACGGCCTTGGGGGAGATGCCTTAAATCCCCGCTCCGCGGAGAAGATTTACGCAGCCAAAGGACGACCTTCGGACAATCCGCTCATTGTGCATATCTGCAGGCTGGAGGATCTTGACAAGATTGCGACCGGCATTTCTGAGCAGGCGCTTCTCGTTGCAGAGCGGTTCTGGCCGGGACCGCTTACCATGATCTTCAAAAAAACGTCTCTTGTGCCGAGCCAGACAACCGGTGGACTGGATACGGTTGCAGTCAGATTTCCGGATCATCCGGTTGCCCTTGCGTTTATTCGGGAAGCGGGGGGATTTGTGGCGGCACCGAGTGCCAATACCTCCGGAAGACCGTCCCCTACGGTGGGGAAGTACGTCTATGAGGATATGCATGGTAAGATTGAAATGCTCCTTGACGGTGGGCAGGTTGGCATCGGCGTAGAATCCACAATCCTGGATATGACAGAGGAGATTCCTGTGATCCTGCGGCCGGGTTATGTGACCCATGAAATGCTTGGAGAGGTGCTTGAAAGCGTGCATATGGATCCTACGATGTTTGAGGTGCGCGGTGATCTGCAGCCTAAGGCACCCGGAATGAAATATAAGCACTACGCACCAAAAGGACAGCTTACCATAGTGACGGGAAGTACACCTGCAATCAGACAGTATATCAGGGAGCAGCTTGCCGAAAAGAAATCGGAGGGCTATTTGACAGGCGTCATGGTGCCGGAAGAGGAAATGCATACTTACCATGCAGACAGCATCAAGGTGACGGGAAACCGCTCGGACAGCGAGGCGGTTGCACGGCAGCTGTTTCGGATCTTACGGGAATTTGATGATGAAAATATCGCGTATATGTATTGTGAGGCTGTACCGGACGGGGGCATCGGACAAGCTGTCATGAACCGCATGTTAAAGGCGGCAGGACACCGTGTGGTGGACGCAGATGCCACGGTGCAGACTTTCCGGGCCGGGCGCAGCAAGATGAATTGAGAAAACAAAAAATACAAGAGTAGAACAAAAAATGACACAAAACAGGAGGAACGAATCATGACAATAGCGATCGGAAGTGACCATGGAGGATTTGATTTAAAGGAGCAGGTGATTGCACACCTTAAGGAGAGTGGATACGAGGTAAAGGATATGGGGTGCCTTGACAAGTCGTCCTGTGATTATCCGATTTACGGAAAGGCTGTTGCACATGCTGTTGCAGAAGGCGTGTGTGAGAAAGGAATCGTGATCTGTACAACAGGTATCGGTATTTCTATCGTCGCCAACAAAGTTGGCGGTATCCGCTGTGCACTCTGCGGGGATACTTTTTCTGCCAAAATGACGAGACTGCACAATGATGCAAATGTGCTTGCAATGGGCGCGGGTATTGTCGGACCGAATCTGGCAATGGATATCGTGGATACCTTTTTACAGACGGAGTTCTCTAGGGAAGAAAAGCACAGCAGAAGAATCAGGCAGATAGAGGACTAGAGATCTTGCACATTTTTTTATGGAAAGATGCCATTTGGGGCATTTTGATACGGCAAAAACAACATGCATATGGGAGGAAAAACAAATGAGTAAAGTAATTGTAATGGATCATCCGCTGATTCAGCACAAGATTGGTATCATCCGCAGAAAGGAGACGGGGACAAAGGACTTCAGACAGAATATCAGCGAGATCGCAATGTTGATCTGTTATGAGGCGACGAGAGATCTGCAGCTTTCTGATGTGGAGATTGAGACACCGATCTGCAAGACAACGGTCAAGGAATTAAAGGGAAAGAAGCTGGCAGTCGTGCCGATCCTGCGCGCAGGACTTGGCATGGTGGACGGTATGCTGGAGCTGATTCCGGCGGCAAAAGTCGGACATATCGGTCTGTACAGAGATCCCGTCACGGTAAAACCGGTAGAATATTATTGCAAGCTTCCTGAGGATTGTGCACAGAGAGAGGTATTCGTGGTAGATCCGATGCTCGCGACGGGCGGTTCAAGTGTGGCTGCCATCCAGATGCTGAAGGACAAGGGCTGCAAAAATATTCATTTTATGTGTATCATTGCGGCACCTGAGGGAGTAAAAGCCATGCAGGAGGCACATCCGGATGTGGATATTTACATTGGTGCACTCGATGAAAAGCTGAATGATCATTGCTATATCGTGCCGGGACTCGGAGATGCGGGAGACCGTATTTTCGGCACGAAGTAGGGATAACTCGCACGAAGTGAGGATGAACACGGCAGCAGGCGGCGCAGCGATTGCAGAGATGCTGCAGGTAACCCATGCAGAGGACGCTGTGAGATACGAGAGTATCAGAAAAGCTGTATAGGCAGGAGAAGATACGAATGGGACAGAAAAGGCAGGATTATATTTCATGGGATGAATATTTTATGGGCGTTTCCATACTTTCGGGCATGCGCTCAAAGGACCCAAACACGCAGGTGGGAGCCTGCATTGTGGGCAAAGACCACAGGATACTTTCCATGGGGTATAACGGTTTTCCCAATGGATGCAGCGACGAAGAGTTTCCGTGGGACAGAGAAGGAGATCCGCTTAAGATCAAGTATCCTTACGTGACGCACAGCGAGCTGAACGCGATCCTGAATTACCGCGGCGGAAGCTTAGAGGGCAGTACGCTCTATGTCTCCCTGTTTCCCTGTAATGAATGCGCCAAGGCGATCATTCAGGCCGGAATCAGGACGGTTGTGTACGATTGTGATAAATATAACGGCACGCCGATGAACCTTGCGGCAAAGAAAATGTTTGATGCGGCAGGTGTCACCTATTATGCCTATGAGCACACGGGAAGAACAATAAAAATTGAATTATAAGGTGGAGATATGAGTCAGAATCATGTGAAAAAGCTGGTGGGACTTTGTCTGCTTTTGACTGTGCTCTTGGTTTTTCCTGTCCATGCGACGGCGACCAGTACGGGAGCGCAGCTGCAAAACGCCAAAAATGAAAAGGAGCGCGCGGAGAATAAGCTGGATCGGACAAATGAGACAGTGCAAAAGCTCCAGAGCGACAGGGCAAGTCTGCAGACCTATCTGGATGAACTGAATCAGGAATTGCAGGAAGCGAACGGAAAGCTTTTGGAGCTGGAGACTATCAAAGAAAAGAAGCAGCAGGATATCGAACAGGCGCAAAAGGATATTGAGGAAGCAAAACAGCTTCAGGTGACGCGCTACGAGGAGATGAAGCAGCGCATCAAATTCATGTATGAAAAGGGAAACGACTCCTATCTGGAACTGTTCCTTTCCGCAAAGAGCTTCTCTGATCTTTTGAATAAGGCGGACTATATTGAGATGATCAACGTATATGACCGCGATATGTTAAAGGCTTATGAAGAGGCAGAAAAGGAAATTGCCAAAAAAGAAAAGGAACTGCAGGAGGATGTGGAAACCCTTCATGTACTGGAGGAGCAGGCACAGGGCAGTGTTGAGGAAGTGTTTGCCGCGGTACAGGAGGCGGGAAAGAATGTCAGCGACTATATGGATCAGATCCGGCAGCAGGAAGAAAAGGCGCTCGAATATGAGCGGCAGATAGCGGAGGCGGAAAGCGACATTGCGACGCTGACGGCGCAGTATAAGGAAGAACTTGCCATGTCACTACAGTCGGCTTCCATGGTAAACCGTGATCTGTCAGATGTTGCTTTTGCTGCAGGAGATGTGGATCTGATGGCGGCGATCATCGAGTGCGAGGCCGGCGGCGAGAGCTACACCGGTAAGGTGGCGGTCGGAGCTGTCGTGCTCAACCGCGTGCGCAGTCCGCTCTTTCCCTCGACAGTGCTTGAGGTCATCATGCAAAACAGACAGTTTTCGCCGGTTGCCAGCGGCCGTTTTGCACTGGTGCTGGCAAGAGGCGCCAATGAATCCTGTTATCAGGCGGCACAGGATGCCATGGCAGGCGCATCCCCTGTCGGCGGATGCCTGTTTTTCCGTACCCCGATACCGGGCCTTACCGGCCAGCAGATCGGCGGGCATATTTTTTATTAAGAATGTAGGAAATATTATTTTTGTAAAATATTCACAATTGAGTATGCTTTGGAGAAGTGCTATACTTTCTTCAAAGCATATTTTTCTTTTTGAAAAAATGATTATTATTTATTGAAGAGAAAAAGGATATACTAATAGGTGTTTGCATACATGTTTTTTATGAATGAAAATGATGGAGGTTCATGATATGGTTAATCAGGAGAAAGCGATTCAAAATTCTTTACTTCAGGCACTTGATAGCGGCATAGAGGATATGTTGGCTGGAAGAGAGCTGCCTTATGAGGAAGCCAAGAAGAAAATAGCACAAATTAGAGGTGCGAGGAAAGATGAAAAAGCGAAAAGTGCTTTTAACTAAATTAACAAAAACCGATGAATTGATAAAATTGCTAAGCGAAACAATTGCTTTTATAGGGAAAACATTTTTGCTATATAGAGGATTCTATATATACATGGGTTTGGTAAAACCCTCGATATTTTTTTATATTATAAAAAATGATGAAGTACATGAAGACATTTGTAAATGATATGGATATGAGACGGGAAGGTTACGAGGAGACGAAAAAACTGCGCCCAATTTCAGAGTTGAACGCAGTTTTTGATTTACTGAATAGAATACAACACATCAGGATCTAAATCCAAACACTCGGATGGTTCATAATTTCCTGATAAGTCCCAAGCAAGAGTGTGATTCATTACAGTACAACGAGTAAGAAAAAAGTTCTTATCTGCAAGTACTGTAAATACACCTTTCTTGGTAAGTGGCTTTGCATCATACAAAACAATTTTTCCATCTTGAAATAGTATTTCTACTGTGTAGTCTTCGTGAGGAATTACTTGAACAACCTCTGGTGAGAACATAATGATACACCTCCTATCTCAATGGTTCAATAATCATCAGTTTTCCGGACTCTTTACTGATTTCCCAATTCTTCATAAGTTCATCTCTATGAATTTCACACCAGGCGAGAACTAATTTGATTTGTTTTGTAGGAAGATAACCTTTAAAAACACTTCCATTAATGATATCAATCAAGGCCTTATGATCGCCATAAATTGCATGAAAATGTGGTGGATTATGGTCTTCATAATACATATAAATAGAAATTCCAAAAAATTCCGATATTTGTGGCATAATACATTTCTCCTTTTCAATCTTTATGTAGAGAAAATTTTTTGCGTTAGAAATATTATAGCACGAATGCATTCTTTTTAACATATCTCTTTTCTACTCAAACCTCTCCACATACCCCTTGATCTTCTCAAATTCCCCGGAATAAATCATAGTCAGCACGCGGTCGAGTGTGCGGAGTGAAGCGGTAAGCTGCTGCGGTGTGATGCCGCCGCTCTCCAGTGCATCGGCAAGCTCTCCGATATCAACCACCTTCACAGGACCGTCCGGATAGATCAGGACATCCGCCAGAAGGTCGGTCACGATAAGGCTTGTCCCGTCATCCTTCCACTCATGGGAGATAATATCGATATACCAGTACAGGAGCGAATTGTCCTCGCAGTAAAATTTGCTCACCTTGCAGCCTGCATCAAAGAAATAGCAGGAAATGCCGTGATGCAGATCCTTTTTGGGGTGCAGGGCACGCCACTTCGTCACAAGCCTGTCTGCTTCAAAGAAAACAAGCTCATCATTTTTTAGCAAAATACATTCATTGGGAATAATTCGTCTGCGATACAGGGAAAACTCTTTCATAGTATGCTCCGTTCTGCCGCGTGGCGGCGAGGGGGGATTTGTTACAGGCATTTTAGGTGCTGGACAAAAACGATGCCCTTTGCAAGCACAAACAAGCTTTGACCGGTGGTTTTGCTGTACTTGTGCCCGGGAACCGGGATTGACAAAATCGTACTCTGAAAGGTGGCAAATGTCAATGAAAATACCCGGAAAAAACAAGGGAAAAAGTACACAAAATACAGCAGGATAGTTTGGCAGAAAAATGGTAACAAAATGGTTTGTTTTGAGGTAGACAGAATCTCAAAAAGTAGGTATAATCTATAGGTAATGCGTAAAAATGCGAAGGTGAAGGAATTGGCAGTAAAAAAGAGGCGAAAGAACGACAAATATGATAAAAATGTCTTCCGGACTCTGACGATGGTCACCCAGTTTGGGATCAATATGCTGGTGCCGATCTTCTTGTGTTTTTTTGCAGGTTACTATCTGGACCGGAGATTGGGAACCTCCTATCTGACGGTGGTTTTGTTCTTTGTGGGGGCGCTTGCCGGATTTCGTAATATTTTTCTGTTTGCGCGCAGGCTTTCTGCGGGAGATGACAAAGCATTAAAGAGCCGCGGCGAAGTGGCCGGGGTAGAGGAGGACAGGGATGATAAAAAAGCTGAGTGAGCTTTCGGATGTCCTTCCGGAGCTCCTTTTGGGAATTATTGCTTATGGCGCAGTCTGCGAGATCATAGGTGTCCTGCTGGTATCGGACAAGCTGTTTTACAGCGTGGGGCTGCTCATCGGTATTCTGATGGCATCCGGTATGGCTGTACACATGGCATGGTCGCTCTCGGTTGCGCTCTCATTTGCGCAGGAGGACGCCGTGAAGATGATGCAAAAGCACAATCTTCTGCGCTACGGAGTAGTCACGGTTTTGCTCGGGCTGCTCATGGTATCAGGACTGGGAAATCCCCTCGCGGCGTTTCTCGGTATCATGGGATTGAAAGTAGCGGCTTATCTGCAGCCGTTTACTCATAAATTATTCAGGAGGTGAATGTATGGGGCAGGGAATTCTGTTATCCGCTGATTCGGAAATTGACTTTATGATCCATGGGATTTTTTCCTACAGCTTCTTTGGTCATACCGTATGGATAACAACCACTCACGTATGCGTACTGATTGTATTCCTGATTCTGATCGGATTTGGAATCGCAGCAAACCGTACGATGAAGAAAGCCAGTGATGTGCCGGGTGCCTTTCAGAATGTTGTGGAGCTGATCGTGGAGATGCTTGACAACATGGTCAAAGGTTCTATGGGATCACATGCGGCAAAGTTTGCCAATTATATTGGCACGATTTTTATCTTCATCCTGATCAGCAATATCTCCGGTCTGTTTGGCCTTCGGCCGCCGACAGCAGACTACGGTGTGACATTGCCGCTCGGTTTGATTACGTTTACGCTCATCTTTTACAACAAAATCAAGTACCAGAAGGTCAGTGGCTTTTTAAAGGGACTGTGTGATCCGTGGCCGATCTGGGCACCCATCAACATCATCGGTGATGTGGCGGTTCCGATTTCGCTTTCGCTTCGTCTGTTTGCGAACGTCTTATCCGGAACAGTTATGATGGCACTTGTATACGGCCTGTTAAAATGGTTTGCGCTATTCTGGCCGGCAGCATTACATGTTTATTTTGATCTATTCTCAGGAGCCATCCAGACATATGTATTCTGTATGCTGACGATGACATATATTTCGGATGCGATCGGAGAAAACTAAAAACTATCTTTAAGGAGGAAACAAAACATGGAATTCAACACAAACTTTATTCTGGGCTGTTCAGCAATCGGTGCAGGTCTTGCGGTTATCGCAGGTATCGGTCCCGGTATCGGACAGGGTATCGCAGCAGGACATGCGGCAGCAGCAGTAGGTAGAAACCCGGGTGCACAGGGCGAGATCAGATCTACGATGTTACTTGGTCAGGCCGTTGCCGAGACAACAGGTCTGTACGGTCTTCTGATCGCTATGTTGTTATTATTCGTAAAACCATTAGGAAAATAATAGCCTTAGGTCGCAAAAAATTTAAGAAAAGGAGGCTTATGGCTTGAATACGTTAGTAAGTACGTTTTTCGTATTGGCAGACAGCGCAGGCGCAATGGAACCCAGACTGTTTGATCTGGACTGGCAGCTTTTTGCAGATGCATTCCTGATGATCATTGCTATCTTCGTGCTGGTGTTCTTCATGTCGAATCTGCTGTTCAATCCTGCCAGAAAGTTTTTGGCAGACAGACAGGAGCGTATCAAAAATGATCTTGATACGGCGCAGACAGAAAAAGCCGATGCAGTAGCGTTAAAGGAAGAGTACGAGGCAAAGCTTCGTGAGATTGATAAGCAGGCAGAGGATATTCTGGCCGATGCGCGTAAGAAAGCACTCGCCAATGAGGCATCTATCGTGGCAAAGGCGAAGGAAGAGGCTGCGCGCATTATCGAGCATGCAAATGTGGAAGCAGAGCTTGAAAAGAAGAAAGCTGCTGACGAAGTGAAACAGGAAATGATCCAGATCGCATCTCTCATGGCAGGAAAGGTGGTAGCGGCAAATATCGATACGACCGTCAGCGCCGGACTTGTAGATGAGACATTGAAGGAGATAGGTGAGAGCACATGGCTAAGCTAGTATCCAAAACATACGGGGAAGCTTTGTTTGAGCTCGCAGTGGAGGAATCAAAACTCGATGCCTTCTATGAGGAGGTCAGTGCGATCCGTCTCATCTTAGAGCAGAATCCGGAGTTTTCCAAGTTAATGAATCATCCGAAGATCGACAAGGACGAAAAGCTCGCCGTCGTGGAAAATGTGTTTGGAGGTCGCATTGACAAAGAGCTGGTCGGCTTTTTGCGACTGATCGTTGCCAAGGACAGATATGATGAGATAGCAGATATCCTTGCATATTTCCTTGACCGGGTAAAGACGGAAAAGGGAATCGGTGTCGCTTTTGTAAAGAGCGCGGGACCGCTTACGGATGCACAGAAAAAGGCAGTAGAAGAGAGATTATTGGAGACCACGCAGTTTACGCAGATGGAGATGACCTACGAGGTGGATCCATCCCTCATTGGCGGACTTGTGATCCGTATCGGTGACCGCGTTGTGGATTCCAGCATTCAGACGAAGTTAAACGAGCTGAAAAAACAGCTTATGAAGATTCAGTTATCCTCATAGGCGAAAAATAACAGAAAGGAACAAAAAGATCCATGAATTTAAGACCAGAAGAAATAAGTTCAGTGATTAAGGATCAGATCAAGAGATACGCTGCAGACCTTGAAGTATCAGAGGTCGGTACAGTCATCCAGGTTGCAGACGGTATCGCGCGTGTCCATGGGCTGGAAAAAGCCATGCAGGGCGAGCTTCTTGAATTTCCGAATGAAGTGTTCGGAATGGTCATGAACCTCGAAGAGGACAACGTTGGTGCGGTTCTTTTGGGCAGCCATAAGAATATCAACGAGGGCGATACAGTCAAGACGACAGGGCGTGTTGTGGAAGTACCTGTCGGCGATGCGATGCTTGGACGTGTCGTAAATGCTCTTGGTCAGCCGATTGACGGCAAGGGCCCTATCGCAACTGACAAGTTCCGTCAGATTGAGAGAGTTGCTTCCGGCGTTATCACAAGAAAGAGTGTAGATACACCGCTTCAGACAGGTATCAAGGCAATTGATTCCATGGTACCCATCGGAAGAGGACAGAGAGAGCTGATCATCGGTGACAGACAGACAGGTAAGACTGCAATTGCCATCGATACGATCATTAATCAGAAAGGACAGGGTGTCAAATGTATTTACGTTGCAATCGGGCAGAAGGCTTCTACCGTTGCTACCATCGTAAAGACACTGGAAGAGTTTGGTGCCATGTCTTATACAACCGTTGTTGCAGCGACGGCTTCAGAGCTTGCACCGCTGCAGTATATCGCACCATACGCAGGATGTGCGATCGGTGAAGAGTGGATGGAGAACGGCGAGGATGTGCTCGTGATCTACGATGATCTGAGCAAGCATGCAACCGCTTACCGTACACTCTCCTTACTGCTTCGTCGTCCACCCGGACGTGAGGCTTATCCGGGCGATGTTTTCTACCTGCACTCAAGACTCCTGGAGCGTGCGGCGCGCATGAGTGAGGAGTACGGCGGAGGAAGCCTTACGGCACTTCCGATCATCGAGACACAGGCCGGTGACGTATCTGCATACATCCCGACAAATGTTATCTCTATCACAGACGGACAGATTTATCTGGAAACAGAAATGTTCAACTCCGGTTTCCGCCCGGCTGTTAACGCAGGTCTTTCCGTATCCCGTGTCGGTGGTTCCGCGCAGATCAAGGCAATGAAAAAAATTGCAGGACCGATCCGTGTGGAGCTGGCACAGTATACAGAGCTTGCAGCTTTCTCCCAGTTTGGTTCCGAACTGGATGCCGATACCAAGGAAAAGCTGGCACAGGGCGAGCGCATCAAGGAGATCTTAAAGCAGCCGCAGTACAAGCCGATGCCGGTTCAGTACCAGGTTATCATTATCTATGCTGCTACCAAGAAATATCTGCTTGATATCGCAGTAGAAGACATTTTGAGATTTGAGTCAGAGCTCTTTACATTCATCGATACCAAGTATCCTGAGATTCCGGAGACGATTGCAAAAGAAAAAGAAATCTCAGAGAGTCTGGAAGAGACTTTGGTAAAGGCGATTGAAGAATTCAAGGCACAGTTTAAATAAAAGTGGCAAGGTCACCTGCATGGCGCCCGCGGGCAATGTGCAGATGACCGGAAAGAATAGGTGACACGCATGGCTTCAATGAGAAGTATCAAAAGGCGTAAAGAATCCGTTCAGAGTACGCAGCAGATCACAAAAGCGATGAAGCTCGTATCCACTGTCAAATTGCAGAGAGCAAAAGCGCGTGCCGAGCAGTCCAAAGCCTATTTCGAATGTATGTATGAGACGGTGAAATCCATGCTGGCGAAAGCCGGGACGATCAATCACCCCTATCTGCAAAAACCACAGAGCACCAAAAAGGCAGTCATTGTCATCACATCCAACAAGGGTCTTGCCGGCGGATATAATTCCAATGTCATCAAGCTGGTGACAAAGAATGAGGAATTCAAAAAAGAAGACCTTAAGATCTACGCCATCGGAAAGAAGGGGCGCGACCAGCTTGGAAAAAGCGGCTATGAGATTGCAGCCGATTATTCGGACGTGATCGAAGAACCCATCTACATTGATGCAATGCAGATCTGCAAGGATGTGCTGGCAGCTTTTTCTGCGGGAGAAGTGGGAGAGATTTATCTGGCATACACAGCATTCAAAAATACAGTTTCACACATTCCGACGCTCCTGAAGCTCCTTCCTGTCGATGCGCAGGAAGACGGCGGACAGATGCGCAAGGGTGACGCTGTGATGAACTTTGAACTCGACGAGGAAGAGGCAATTGAGATGATCATCCCCAAATATATGACAAGTCTTATTTTTGGTGGTATGGTTGAGGCGGTTGCCAGCGAGAACGGAGCGAGAATGCAGGCAATGGATTCAGCAACGAGCAATGCTGAAGAAATGATCAGTTCTTTATCCTTACAATATAACAGAGCCCGTCAGGGATCTATTACGCAGGAGTTAACTGAAATTATAGCAGGTGCAGAAGCCATCAGCTAAGAAAAAAAGGAGAAAAAATAATGGCAGAACAGACAATCGGAAAAATCACCCAGATTGTTGGTGCCGTACTGGATATTAAATTCACGGAGGGCAATCTTCCTGAAATTAATGAAGCAATCAGTATTGACCGTGATGGCGGAAGACTGGTTGTGGAAGTGGCACAGCATTTGGGAGATGACACAGTCAGATGTATCGCCATGGGACCCACTGACGGTCTGGTAAGAGGCATGGAAGCAGTAGCAACCGGCGCTCCGATCACAGTACCTGTCGGAGAGCACACATTGGGACGTATTTTCAATGTACTTGGTGAGCCAATCGACAATAAACCGGCGCCGACGGATGTTTCTTATGAACCAATCCACAGACCGGCACCGGAGTTTCAGGATCAGGCAACACAGACGGATATGCTGGAGACAGGTATCAAGGTAGTTGACCTTCTCTGCCCGTATCAGAAGGGTGGTAAGATCGGATTATTCGGTGGTGCCGGTGTAGGCAAGACCGTACTGATCCAGGAGCTGATCCGTAACATTGCGACAGAGCACGGCGGATACTCCGTATTTACCGGTGTAGGCGAGCGTACCAGAGAGGGAAATGACCTCTATCACGAAATGACGGAATCCGGCGTTATCGATAAGACGACCATGGTATTCGGTCAGATGAACGAGCCGCCGGGAGCCAGAATGAGAGTCGGTCTGACGGGTCTTACCATGGCAGAGTATTTCCGTGACAAGGGCGGAAAGGATGTGCTTTTATTCATCGACAATATCTTCCGTTTTACACAGGCAGGTTCCGAGGTGTCCGCACTTCTCGGCCGTATGCCTTCCGCTGTTGGTTATCAGCCCACGCTGCAGACGGAGATGGGTGCACTGCAGGAGCGAATCACTTCCACAAAGAACGGTTCCATCACATCCGTACAGGCTGTCTACGTACCTGCGGATGACCTTACCGACCCGGCTCCGGCAACAACCTTTGCCCATCTGGATGCAACGACCGTACTTTCCCGTGCGATCTCATCCTTGGGTATTTATCCGGCTGTAGATCCGCTGGAGTCTACCTCACGTATCCTCGATCCCCGTATCGTAGGCGAGGAACACTACAAGGTTGCCCGCGGCGTACAGGAGATTCTGCAGAAATACAAAGAATTACAGGATATCATTGCCATTCTGGGTATGGACGAGCTTGGTGAGGAGGATAAGCTGGTAGTCAATCGTGCCAGAAAGATCCAGAGATTCTTATCCCAGCCTTTCTTCGTCGCAACACAGTTTACCGGTTTTGAAGGAAAATATGTACCGATCAGCGAGACCATCCGCGGTTTCAAGGAGATCCTGGAAGGCAAGCATGATGACATTCCGGAAAGCTACTTCCTCAATGCAGGAAGCATCGATGATGTGGTAGCCCGTGTGAAATAGGGGGCTTGTATATGGCAGACGATAGAAACTTTGAACTGAAGATCATCACACCGGAGCGTATCTTCTATGAAGGGAAGGCCACGATGGTGGAATTCAATTCGACAGAAGGAGAACTCGGTGTTTACAAAAGACACATTCCGATGACAGTCATTGTAAAGCCCGGTATTTTGACAATTACGGATGAAAATGACGAGATCAGGGAAGCAGCTCTGCATGAGGGCTTTGTGGAGATTCTGCCTGATAAGGTAACGATCATGGCAGAGATCATCGAATGGCCCGCAGAGATCGATGTGGAGAGAGCGGAGAGAGCCAAGGAAAGAGCTGAGGGTCGTCTCGCAGAGAGAAGCGAAACCACGGATATCGCCAGGGCACAGACTGCACTTCTTCGTGCAATTGCCAGAATAGAGGCAGTGAAATAAAAAGATGGATAGCGGCAGGGATGGCATGAAAGTGCCAACCTGCCGCTTTTAGCGTTTGTTGACACAAGCGCTCCGCTGCCTGCATAAGATAATAAAAACATGTGGAGCAGACACATGAGTGAACCCAAAATTCTTCCGTTCTATATGACCTATCCCATGCCGATTGCCTATACGCAGGATCAGGGCATGGTACGGGATCTGGAATATTTCCAGCAGATCTATCCGCAGGGCGCAAAGCTTTTACAGAGAGAGATTGCCAAAATGGTGCATATTATCGATTATGAGGGCAGTATGATCTATGATGAATATCCGGATCAATTGTCGCTGCGAAAACTGGCAAAGGATATGCTTGATAAGCTCGTCCGCCAGAAGGATACGCTGCCCGAAATGCTGCAAAAGCTTCTCACAAATGACTGTATTGAGGAATATGTATTTCTTGTGCTTTTGAACGAAATTCTGAAAAAGAGACATAAAAATGACAGAGGATATCTGATGTTCTGAAGAACGCATGTGGGTATCTGTCAGCCATGAATATTCGTGTTCTGAAAATACGCGATGACCTTGACGAATCCATAAGGGAATGAGTACAATAACATAGGCGATATAGAAAATAGAAGTCCCGAAAAGACGCGGAAGGAAAAACGCATGGAAAAGCTACGTGCATTGTTAGAGAAAACAGTATCACAGAACCTTATTTCAATTGTGATCAGCAATCCGAAAAAGCAGATGGATATGGCAAATGGAGTAAAGCAGAATAGGGCACTGTCAGCAGGGAAGATAAAAATCCGTCCCGTACTGCTGGCAGATGGCCTTGTTTTTCAGATGACAAGCTATGTGGGCACGCAGGTATTCCATGAAAATCTAAAAAAGGATGCGTTGATTGATGAGAGCATCAGCCTGATGCAGCAGCGTTTCGGGCAGCTTCAGCTTGAGACAGGGAGCCTTACAGCCACCGCCCTGGTGAGCAAAAAGGGGACTGTCACGGTCAAGGAGAAGAAGAAACCGGTGGGATGCAACGGCCAGATGCGCGAAAAGACGGATAGGCAGCCTGCAAGAGACCTCTCCCATAACCGCCCAAAGCACTACATTCTGCCGGAGGGTGTTCCGGTTCCGTTTCTATATGACCTCGGTGTGCAGACAAAGGATGGCAGGATCATAAAGAGCCGCTATGATAAATTCCGGCAGATCAACCGTTTTCTGGAATTTATTGAGGATATTCTGCCGGCACTTCCCACGGATCGGGAGATTTCGATTCTGGATTTCGGGTGTGGCAAGTCTTATCTGACTTTTGCCATGTATTACTATCTGAAGGAACTCAAGGGGTATGATATCTCTGTGGTAGGACTTGATCTGAAAAAGGATGTCATAGCACACTGTAATGAACTGGCGCACAAATACGGTTATCGTAAGCTAACTTTTTTGGAGGGAGATGTCAGGGATTATCACGAAAAGGATGCGATAGACATGGTCGTGACACTCCATGCCTGTGACACGGCGACAGATATTGCCATTGCACGTGCCATCGCGTGGAATGCGCGCGTCATCTTATCGGTGCCCTGCTGTCAGCATGAGCTGAATGCACAGATTTCCTGCAAGGAGCTTGCACCGGTATTGCGGTATGGCCTTTTAAAGGAGCGCATGGCTGCGCTTTTGACAGACGGTATCTGCGCCTGTACAATGGAAGCATACGGCTATGAGACACAGGTGCTTGAATTTATCGATATGGAGCATACGCCCAAGAATATACTGTTGCGGGGCATCCGGGCAGATGGAATGCGTAAAAAAGCATTTCCATGGATGAGGTGCAGAGCATGATGGACATGCTGCATACAGGGCAGACGCTGGTTTCACTTTTGGCAGAAGATACAGGAAAGTAAAGGGTCGTATGATATTCGAAGCAGTGAGACAGTCGGGGAATGAGTAAGACATAGTATTTAGCATCAGTTGTGAGTCTGATCATAGGAGAACGAACATGAAGAAGTCAATCATCAGAGGCTGCTACACAGTTGTGATGTTTGTTGCAGCACTTTTCTTGATGAGTCATTTTATGAATAAAGGAAATACGGATATTACGATGGAGATGAGCGATGCGACCTTTCCGCTCGTCTATGTTTTGCAGCAGGATCGGCAGATCAATGAAATGCACGGATATACAGACAAGATGGATACTGCCTTCCAGAATGAGACGATCACAGTGATGGATGCGGCGGACCGCAAACTGGCATTTCGGATCAAGACCTTTGGGAATACCATTACAGCGCTTGCATTTGAAGTGCGTAATGTATCCGGAGAGCGTTTGATCGAGGATACGGCAATCACCGACTTTACGCAGTCGGAGGATACTGCCTATGCGCAGATCACCCTGAAGGATCTGCTGGAAAAGGACAAGGAATATTCGCTTTGTCTGCATCTATCAGACAACAGCGGACGCAGTCTGTATTATTACACGAGAGTCATTGTGTCTGAGAGTGCATCCTGTCTGCAGGAGGAGATTGATTTTGCGCTTGATTTTTCCAGCCGCACCTTTGACAAGGAACGTGCACAGGAAATCACCAAATATCTGGAATCCAATGCTGACGGTGACAATACGACATACAGTCGTGTGACGATTCATTCCAGCTTTTCCCAGATCACATGGGGCACCTTAAATGTAAAGAAAGAAACAGAGCCGCAGGTCTTTGTCCGCAGGAGCAATCCTTATCTGGCAGGGATTGAACTGCGCTATATCGTCTCTCTTTCCACCGGTATGGATACAGAGTATCATAACGTGACAGAGTATTATCTGATCCGTTATGGCAAGGAGAGAATGTATCTGCTTGATTATGAGAGAACCATGAATTCCATTTTTTCTCATGCAAACAACATATTTACGAACAACAAAATTTCCCTCGGGATTACGGATGAGAACATTTCCATGACAGAGAGTGAAGATGGTAATATTTTTGCTTTTGTCAAGGAAGGGCGTCTTTACAGCATGAATCTGACAGACAATAAGCTTGCACTGTTATTCGGATTTTATGACACGCAGCATGCAGATGAGCGGACGCTGTACCAAAATGCGGATATACGTGTGATCAGTGTGGACGAGACGGGGAATATCCGTTTCCTTGTGTATGGATATATGAACAGAGGCAACCATGAGGGCAGTGTGGGCGTATGCTGTTACTACTATAACAGTATGCTCAATACGATCGAGGAAGAAATCTATATTCCTTATAGCGGTTCCACCGGTCTGCTTGCCCAGGATGTCAGCCGCCTTGCCTATGTGAATAATCAGAATCAGCTTTTTATGCTCCTTTACGGCAGCATCTATCAGATCGACCTGACTACAAAAAGCTACGATGTGCTGGTGGAGGGACTTTCTGCCGGAAATTATTGCGTTTCCGCATCCGGTCGTATGATTGCATGGCAGGAAGGTGAGGATAGCAATGCCTGCCGGGTGCTCAGACTGATGAACCTAAATTCCGGTCATGATACCAGGATTGAGGCGGGGAGTGCGCGTTATATCAAGCCGCTCGGCTTCATGAATGAGGATCTGATCTACGGCATGGCATATGGCAGTGATATCAGCAGGGACAGTCTGGGAATGACGATTTTTCCGATGTATCAGGTTTGCATTCAGGATGAGAGAGGAAATCTGCTCAAAAAGTATGAGAAATCAGGTATCTACGTGACGCAGGCACAGATAGAAGGCAACCAGATCAAACTGACACGGGTCAGGAGCGCAGGCACATCCGGCGAATACGAACAGACCACCGATGATCAGATCATGAATGATGTTGCCGTGAGCACAGATAAAAATCAGGTGGAGGTTGTGGTGACGCAGGATTACGAGAAGATTGTGCAGATCGCCGCAAAGACCAATTTCAAGGTAAGCAGTCTGAAATACCTGACACCCAAGCAGGTCATGTATGAAGGCGAGAGATCGCTTATGATCAAACGGAAGACAGAAGATAATCCTTACTACTATGTGTATGATAAATATGGAATTTGCGGTGTGCTTGCCAAGGAAAGTGAAGCGATCCGTCTGGCAGATCAGTGCATGGGATATGTACAGAATGCAAAAGGACAGTATATTTGGGAGAAGAGCAGCCGCAAAGCAGTCAACCAGATCATGTGGTTTTCAGAGGAGACAATGACAAATGATGCCATGCCGGAGGGAAGGACAAGTCTTGCAGTCTGTCTGGATAATATGATGCAATTTGAGGGAGTCAGTCGGAACAGCCAGAATATGCTGGATATGGGCAAATCGCTGATGACGATTTTAAGGGATAACCTTGGCGAAAAGCAGATTCTGGATCTGTCCGGTTGTACGCTTGGCAGTGTACTCTATTATGTGGGAAAAGAAGCGCCTGTTCTTGCACTCTTACATGACGGCAATGCGGTTCTGATCGTGGGGTATAACGAGCTGAATACGGTCATCTATAACCCGGTCAGCAAGACCGTATCCAAAATGGGAATGAACGATTCCAAGGAGTATTTTGAAGCAAACGGAAACTGGTTCATCACCTATATTGATAGGGAAGATGAGTAAAATAAAAAAACTATACTAAAAGAATAAAAAACGATTGACTTGTAAGGCGGGTATCTGTTATACTATGCCTTACAAGTGAATCATGTCATAAGTCATCGTATTGACTATACCATGAAGTATGACATGAAATATGTCATGAAACATGGGACTGCAGCAGCATCGTAGTTTCCCTGTTCCTGTGCAGCGGACCGGCGCGCGCGTGTCTGCTGTGTCTTGTATCCGGCATTTCAGCCAAAGTATTCACATGAATAGTATGAAAACAGAGTAACAGTATCATCCCGGGAATATCTATGCAACAGTACATTTCAGAAGAAAAGGGAGTGACAAAATGAACAGACGAACAATAAGATATGTAGTCAGCGCCTTGCTGAGTATGCTTCTTTTGCTGGCAGGCTGGGGCGTTGCCCCTGTATTTGCAGATGGTGATTTGCTGCAGGCAGAGGAAGCAGCGGGGGATCATGTGTATCCGGCGCAGACAAAAGGAAGATACACCATTTTGGCAGCTTATAAGGGCGGTAGCAAAAGTGGCCAGTATGACAAGTATACAGTCAACATCACAGGGATTGACACGGAGGTAAATCTGAACACAAGACGAGGTGTGCAGGTACAATCTGTTTATGACGGCAATGCAGGAAACAGCCTGATTACAGATATATCGCACGCGACAACCACACCAAAGGCAGGATTATATCAAAATGCCGGTTCCACCAATTATAATTATTTGTATAACAATTTTACCCTGCATATACCGACAGGATACAAAATCGCAGAGATTACCTACAGCGGACAGGGGACCAGAGGTACTTTGTATCATCTGTATCTGAAAAGCAGCAATATGCAGCTGAATACCACGGATAAAACATGGAACGCAAAGACCTCCGAGCTTCTTGCGCCTGCGCATGCAGCGACAGGTGCAGCGACGGATATAGGCGTCAGAAGTATGGTAGACATATTTTACAATGCAGGGGTTGGGACGACTTCAGCGACGTATCAGAATGCACATGGCAGTGTGAATCAGACTATTACAGTTTCACCGATCACCTTTTCGCTGACCTACGATGCAAACGGCGGAACCGGTGCACCGGGGACGCAGACCATGACTTATGACACTGCGGCAAAGCTTTCAGAAACAATACCGGCAAAAACAGGATTTCTGTTTGCGGGCTGGAGCATCGCGGGTGTAACCTACAATGCCGGTCAGGCACTCACCGTCGCGCAGGTCAGTGCCTTTTCCGCGACGCAGGGTGCGACCGTAACGGCTAAGGCAGTCTGGAAACCGATCACCTATACCGTGACATACGATTTGAAGGGTGGATATGGGACGGCATCCGGACAGAGCGTGACCTACGGAATGCAGTTTGCACTTCCGGCAGCACCGGTGAAGGAAGGCTATAGTTTTGGCGGCTGGCAGGACAGTGCGGGAAACTGTTATAAGGCCGGGGAATCGGTGCAGGCATCAGCGTTCTGCAGCACAGACGGCGCGACAGTCACCTTTTCGGCAAAATGGATCACGGGGCAATACAGCGTGGTATTTTACCGGACAAAAGAAGATACGCAGCCACAGACCGTAGTCTATACCATTGACGAGGCAGCCGCTTTGCCGACAGCGCCGGAAAGAGACGGTTATCTGTTTACGGGATGGCAGATAGACGGTGCGACTTATACAGCGGGACAGAACGTCAAAAATCTGACAAAAACAAGCGGCGGTATCTTATCAGCCATTGCATTGTGGCAGCCGGTCAGCTATAGCATCTCCTATGACGGAAACGGCGCAACGGAAGGAACAACCGCCAATCAGGATAATCTGACCTATGATGTCAGCTATAAGCTGCAGCCAAACGGCTTCCAAAAGAAGTATACGATTCTGTATGATCTGCAGGGCGGTACTTTGGATCATCCGGTCCAGACTGTGGAAGCCGGTTTTGCGGGCTGGTCAAAGAGCAGCAGCAAGGAAGAGGCGGAGCAGGAGATTGTATTTGAAAATAATGCAGTGATTTCCAATCTGGCAACAAGAAGTGAGACTGTCATACTATATGCGGTATGGGATGATGCGCCTCTGACAATCACCTTGCAGACACCTGTCAAAAAGGAGCTGTCAAAGGCTGCAGTGCGAGACGGAAAAGCAGGTTACCTAGTGACAGGATATGCGTTTGAAGGCTGGAAATGTGCAGACGGGACATTTCTTGCAAAAGGGCAGCAGACAACAGTGACAGAAAATCTGAAGCTGACTGCACAGTGGAAAGAAACAACAGAATTTGTCGAGAAATTGTCGGAGGAAGACGAAACCGGACAGATTCTCAACAAACTGGATGAGATTGGCAATCAGCTTAGCAACGGATACAATCTGACACAGGAGCAGGCTGAGCAGATTCTGGCAGCGATTGAAGACGGATCCGCATTTAAGCTGAAAATCGGAGAGGTGCAATATACCATTGTCCGCAATGTGGATGGGACACTTTCCATTAAGCTTGCCGCGGTGCCTGAGGGAATGGATCGGATTGTCATTCCATCGGAGGTAAAGATCGGCGAACATACCTATGCCATTACTGAAATATACAAAGAGTGCTTTCGAGATAACAAAGCGCTGAAAGAGATTACTATCGGCAATCATATCACGAAAATCGGAGACCTGGCATTTGCAGGCTGTGAGAAGCTTTCCAAGGTGCAGATTGCAGAAGGATTGATTACAATCGGAGAAAAAGCGTTTGACGGATGTCGGTCACTGACGGCTGTCAGTCTGCCACAGACGCTTCAGACCATCGGCAATGCGGCATTTCGGGATTGTACATCCCTTCAGAAGGTGACACTTAGAAATGGTCTGCTCACAATCGGTAATTATGCTTTTTACCGGTGCAAAAGCCTTCTGAAGATCCGTATTCCGGATACCGTGATCAAAGCGGGAAAATACGCATTTGCCAGATGCAGCGGATTGGGGAGCGCTACCACTTCCAAGGCATGCATGACGATGGGGGAAGGCATTTTTTCAGATTGCAGCTCCCTCAAAAAGATTACCTTGAAAGCAGCGCTGACGGAAATACCGGCAAAAGCATTTTATAACTGTAAAAAAATGACTTCCGTGAAAATGGGTAGCAAAGTGACGCAAATCGGAAGACAGGCATTTCAGAATTGCCGGAAACTGAAATCAGTCACCATTCCGGGGAGAGTCATGACGATTAAGGAGCGGGCTTTTTATCAGTGCAGCAGCTTAAAAAAGATTAAGATTTCATCGACTCACGTATCCTCGGTGGGTAAAAATGCATTTAAGAAATGTGCCAAAGGTCTGCAATTTGCCGTGCCTGCGGGGAAGAAGGAGGCCTATGTGAAGCTGTTGAGAGGAAAATATTAGCAGAAATTTATTTTCTATAGGGATTGACGAATGGAAAGGAGGAAGCCTATAATAAGCCCATGAAAGGGGGCAATGGCTATGAATGAAAACATGACAGATGAACAATTTGAAACGTATAATAAATTGCTGCAGATGGTAGATCAAATGATCGAGGAATTACCCGAAGAGAAAAAAGCGGAATACAGGGACAGGCGAAAAGATATTTTATTGAATCAATGAGATGCAGAATTGTATGATAGAAGAACAGAAGAATAAAAAGCAGGGAGCGCGGGATAGAATGCGCTCCCTATTTTTGTCCGATCATGCCGGAAACAAAATTTTTTTATATCTGTCTAAAGCAAATAAAAGAGCCATGCCAAGAATGCCGCAGGAGAGGACTTCGCCGATGCCGACTGTCAGCATCAGGAAAGGAATGGAGTCCGGCAGTCCGTACACATAGGAAAGGACAAACGGGACAATCAACGTGTTGGCGATGATAGGTGGAAACGGCGCTACCCATTTGAACCGGCGCAACAGGTATGTACCGACAGCCCCAAGCAGTGTTGCGAGAGACCCGAAGACAATGTCCCAGATCGCACAGCCTGTTATCGTGTTGCTGATCAGACAGCCGATGAATAAACCGGGTATGGCAGCAGGTGTAAAATAGGGTAGAATGGTAAGTGCCTCCGAGATGCGCACCTGAATGGCGCCGCTGGCAAGACCGAATGCACTGACAAAAACAGTCAGCACGGTGTAGAGGGCTGCGATCATGGCAGCCTGGGTCAGAAATAAGACTTTTTTGTTTTTCATGAAATTGTTCTCCTTTAGTTTTGTTTTAGGTCAGGAAGGTCTCGAACTGACCGTAGATTTTGGAAAGCCTGCTTTGGTACAGACTTTCCAAAGGTTTATTATACGGGAAAAGGGGCGATTGTCAAGGAAATCCTTTTTCCATTTCCTCCTTTTCGTAAACCGAGAATTTCAAATAAAGCGACACAATCCGTTCGGCTTTCTTTGACGGGAATTGTTGTTCCAAAAGGCACTTCCATTGATGCACTTCTACGAGAGCATGGAAGTGCAGGCCATTTTGGAATCAGCACGGAATCCAATCGGTAAGCCATTTTTTGTTTGTTGTATCATATAGCCTCTTATACAGTTTTCCGTCAATCATTTTATAGCGCCATTCTGTAATATCTGCTCTTGGTGTTATGCCGGGCTCATCTTGTGACTCTTCTACATAGCAGATGTCATTTCCGGTTGTGGCGGCCTGAATGTCTATACTGCACAAGTCAAGAATTGCGGCTGACAAGACGGTCAACAAA
The DNA here is from genome assembly GCA_945949085.1 of uncultured Lachnospiraceae bacterium. Classification (GTDB taxonomy): domain Bacteria; phylum Bacillota; class Clostridia; order Lachnospirales; family Lachnospiraceae; genus CAG-194. Next base: position 45,123 of record CAMFDJ010000021.1, read on the forward strand.
AATAAAACGATTTTCTTTTTCACTTCATTTCCTCCTTTTCGTAAACAGGCATTTCCGGCACATTGGACAAGTCCTGAAAGGTGCCCATAAATTCATCATCTATGTAGAGCTCATAAAGCGAGTCATTGATTTTGACTGCATAACTGTTATCAGCAGGGATGGTAAAAGAATCCGGTTCATCCGGGGGCGTAGCGGTAGATTTTGGTTCTACAACTATACCATAAGATAAAAAGGTGACGAGGAGCAGGGCTGTCATGATGCCATACATGCCCAATTTACTGTGAGCCTTCAGCGGTGCAGATATGCTTCTGGTTACCAACGCAATTCTGCGTTTTAGCTCACCAGGGCAGTAACCGTCAAAGGACAATACGGCAGAAGCAGGTAAGATTGCGTGCCTGCACTGTTTTGCTACTGTCAACAGGCATTCCAGATATTCCAGCTTTTCTGATGCGGTCAAGTCGTCCACTGCAATCAGATCGGCACATTCCTCAATGCAGATGGCAATCTGTTTTCGCAGGTAGTAGAAAAGCGGATTCCACCAGAAAATCACACAGAGGATTTCAATCAACAGTTTGTAGAGGGTATCGCCGTGAAGATAATGAGCCGTCTCATGTGACAGGATATAGTACCATTCTTTTTCAGACAGGGAGATATCCGGTATCACTATAACCGGATGAAGAAATCCTGTCACAAAGGGAGAACTCTGACTATTACTCTTTTTGATTCGAAAATGTTTTTTTGTGAATTTCTTTTCATTTAGAATATGATCCAGCTGCAACAGAACAGAAGGATTCTGTTCATCAGGTAGAGAAAAAATGGTTATTTGCAACGAAACATAAGATTTGAACAGATGAAAAGTACTACTCAGACTCCCCAAAAACCAAACGAGTATTAAAAGCTGACCTAACGTTAATTGAATATAATTCCTAAAAGACAAAGAGATATTGAAAATATCATTAAGCTCAGGATAACCTTTTGTTAAGGGTATTGTGTGAGTAAACGGAAATTCAAACGGATACAGAAATCTTACGATGAAAAGTACCATACTGAACAAAAGAACATATATTGAAGTTTTTTTGTAACATTTCAGGAAACACCACATCAGGAAGCCTGCAACACAGCAACAGACGGAAATAGTAATAAGCAATCTGATTGAAATTGACATATGAAACCTCCTGCGTGATTAGTGTGTTTCCTTTTCTGGTGACTGATTTTTCAAATTTTCTTTTTGCTTTTCTAATATGGTTTCAAGTTCTGTGATTTCTTCCAGACTGATGTTTTCATTCAGCAATCCGGCTACCAAACGGGATATGGAAAGGTCGGGAAAAGAACGAAAGGTTTCTAAAAGTTGATCGGCTCCGAAATCCTGTTCACTGATGAGCGGTCTGTAGCTTCTGGTGAGAACAGTACCACTATATACAATTTCCGCTATTTCTATGTACCCTTGCTTTAACAACTTCCTGAGCACTGCCTGAACAGTATTAATCGTCAGGTCAGGTTTCAGTGCAGCAATTTCCGATGCAATCAGGGGCTTTTCTGCATTCCAAAGTAATTGCATGATATCCAACTCTCTGTTTGTAATTTTTTTAAATGGTTGTTTTTTGGGCATTATCTCATCCTTCTTTTTTCCTATTATAATAAAAAGAAAGTAGAATTGCAATATGAAATTTATTGACAAAAAAGACGGTGGATAATACAATGACATTGTAATTAAAATACAATCATAAAAAAGAGGAGGATTCATGAAATGAAAAAGAAAACACTAAGGATAATCAGCTTGGCTGTATGTGCTGCAGTGCTTACTTCTTCAACGATTTCCGGTTATGCGGCTCCGATTTCCGTGTCGGAAAACAGCAATGCTATTTCTGAGGAGACAATAGAAGAGATCAGAATCGAGGAATCAAAGCAGGACATAGATTCGGAGAAAAATGCGCATGAGATATTAGAGGGGCAACAAGAAGAAATTGATGAGCATATAGGGCAGGATTGTGAGGAGATATTTGACGAAGAGTACCAAGTTTTGGAGAGGGATGAGCAGAGTAGGGAAACGCTTGTCCAAACAGGGGATTTATATGTGACGACAATATATGATGATGAAAATCGGTTGTATACAGTCTATTATGCCAATGCACCATATGAAGAAGGAAATTTTTTTATAGAAAAAATTACCGTTCAGGAAATTGATGGAAATGAGTTTGGCAGTACATGTATAGTGACTGTAGAAAATGAGCAGGGTATAGCAATAGATGAATACAATGAATTTAATCAGGTAACGCGTACCGTATCCACGGATGGGGAATGTAAAGTAAATTATTATAACGGTGAAAATTTAATAAAGGAAATTGTACCTTATACGGGAACAGAAGAAGACATCATGCATACGACATCATATAGCTATGATAGCAATGGTCATCTTTCAGAAATCCGTGTACCTGTCGACTGTGCTGAAGATGGAACAATCAGTTATTCAATTGCTCGATACGAGTATAATAATAATGATGATTTGTGTGCATTTGAACAATCGGTGAATGAAACAGGTAAGACAGAGCAGTTTGCAAGAACAGAGTATGAGTATGACGAAGGTGGGAATAAAACAAAAACTATCGAGTATGATACAGATGGAAGCGTCATATCAATTGCGCAATTTTACTATGATGAAGATGGCAATCTGCTGAGACAATATACGGGTTTGAACGACAGTCTTACAATCAATGGGCTTGATTGCGTAGTGCCTGGGAAAGATAAAGAATATGCTGTTGTTCAATATGAGTATGATGAAGGGCGCATGGTTTCCATGACGGATGCAGAGGGCAACAAAGAAACCTATGAATATGGTGAAGACGGGCTTTTGTCTGTCATGACAGACAAGAACGGTAATAGACATGAGTATACTTATAACGATGGCTTGTACAGGGAATCAGAGAAAATCTATTATGCAGGGAATAATTCCGACACACCGGATTCGGAACGCACATATATTCAGGAGACAGATGCAAATGGAAATGAGGATATGCTGACAGCAATAGAAGAGGACGGAAAAAGAGTCAGTTATACTTATGATGCAGAAGGACAGATGTTGACAGAAACTGATCCAAATGGTAATCAGGTATCATATACCTACAATGATATTGGACAGATTACTTCAATTACTGTGAATGATGAAAACGGAAGAATAATTGGAGCAACAAAATATCAATATGATGCAAGTAAAAAACTAAAGGCGATTAAAGACAAAGATGGAAAAACGATTTCTGAATATGCCTATAATAAAAAAGGAAAAGTATCAAAAAAGAAATTGAAAAATGGTAGTACGATTTCATTTACATATAATGAAGCTGGCTGGAAGACGGATATTAAGGCAAAAGATAAAACAGGAAAAGTAATAGAGGATAAAAGTTACGTTTATACTGTGGACGGAAATGTGGCATCGGAGAAAGACCGGAAACATAAAACAAATATTAGGTACGAATATGATGGAACAGGTCGTCTTTTGAAAGAAAAAAGTACAGAGGCAAAGAAACGGAATGTTGATTTTTCTTATGACGAGGCAGGTAACAGGACAAAAATCAAAGACGGAAAAAAGACGCAATTCAGTGTATATGATGATGCCAACAGACTTGTCTCGTCAGGAGATAATAAGATTGTCTATGATGCAGGCGGAAATATGCTGTCAGACGGTAAAACAACATACACTTATGATGCAAGAAATCATCTGATTTCAGCAGTAAGTGAAGAAGCAGATGTGCGGTATGAATATGATATAAACGGAAGGATGATCAAGCGTATTTCAAATGGGAAGGAAGAAACGTTTGTTTGGGCAAATGATGCAATCGTTGCAAAGCTTTCTGAGGAGGGAAACACATATTATTATGATGAACCTGATAATGAAATAATAGCAGCTGATATTTCAGGGCAGAACCAGTATTATGTGGAAGATAATCATGGTAATATTATTGCATCACTTGATGAAAAGGGAAGTGTTAAAGAAAGTATTACATATGATGCTTTCGGAAATGCAGATTTGCGGAGTGGAGAGATGGAACCGGGATATACGGGTAACTTTTATGACGGTACCACAGGACTTTTGTACTTGAATGCTAGATTCTATAATCCGGAGACAGGTACTTTCTTGACGGAGGATTCAATAGCCGGAAGTGCGGCTGAGACAATAACGTTAAATCGATATGCCTACTGTAAACAGAATCCGGTAAATTATACGGATGACTCAGGACATTGGTCGAGTGCTGATCATACAACACAGACAACGTATGCGTTGAATGCGTACTCTTACAGTGGAACGGCAAAAACTTGTATGCAATATGCACAGGGGATAACAGATAGTAACTTCCATTATGAAACAGATGTATACCGACTGTCTCTTTCGGATAAGAGTATATCACGAATGAATCTTTCAAACTTAGTGGGTTATTGTGATCAGAATAGAGTCAATCTGAACAGTATGACAAAAGATAATTATTATCGTTCATTATATCATGGAAGAGGAGACTACTATAAATATATTGCATATATGCTTGGTATTGCATTGCAGTTTCAGAAGGGATATCAGATAACACAAGTGACACTTAGAAATGATGATTGGACATATCAGCAAATTAATTTTGATATGCTGATTCATTTGCCAGACAAATATGAAAAGGAAAAAAAAGGAAGCACGGTATCGAGAGCAGAAATCAGTTATTTGATTATGGGTATTGCGATGCACCTTTCTGAAGACTTATGGGCTCATACAGCGATAGCGAATGACACGAGCGCAGAATTGTCAAATTATTCGGGAAGTTTTGTTAATTTTACGGAAGTTGTTAATGATATCGCAAATAGTAATAAACCAGTAAGTTATTTGGGATTGGGTCAATATAAGAAGAGTAGTGCTAACATAGAAAATACTATTGTTGAAGGAAACACCCGATCTGGAAATGAAAGAAGAGGATATGCAAAAGATGCTGCAAAAAGATTGTTGTATTATTATAAAAATGGAAGAATTATGTACTCTGGTAGTCAAACATTATCTGGAACAGATAGTGCAACAAGTGCAGATAGAGCGCTATTAAATAAACTTGTGTGTAGTAATGCAACTTTAAGCTCCGTGCAATATCAAGTTGTTTCAACAGGAAAAACAGTAAGATGTGGAAGATACTCTTGTACATCATGTAATTCGGGTTCATCAGATAGTTGTTATAGACTTTTTTATAGTGCACTTAGTAACAATAAAGGTCTGGGATTTAACCGACTGTTAAGATATAATGTTGCGGATAGCGAGTAGGATGACTTGATATTTTTTGTATTATAATGTGTGTAATAACATTTCTATTGTCATAATTGTATTTGTATAATAGAATTAATTCCAAAGGAGGAGATTAGTATGATAAAGATAAAGAAACACATAACCATTTTTACCATGTGCCTTGCCATACTTGCATTTCAAATGCTGCTTGGCAAGCAGGTGCATGCGGAGAGTGTCCTTCAAATTGCCGAAAGGACAGAGGGAACGATCGATCAGAATAATCGGGAGGCAGTGTACACGTTCCGGACGGACAACGTCAACACATTTTCCTATGTCATCGATTACCAGGGCGATGCCAATCTTCTGGTACAGGTCTGTGACAGCAAGGGAACTGTTTTGAAAGAGTGTTCGGACTGGATTGCAGCAGATGGCTTTCAGGATCTCTTTGGTCTGCGTGTAGATGATTGTGCGAAGGGAACCCAATATCAGGTTAAGATCAGTGCTCCTGCAGATCAGGTAAAAGAAGTGAAATATTCTCTTGCTGTCTATAAAAGCAATGCATACGGCAGTGCAAAACTTGCCAAGCCCTATGCAGTCTACAATGGAAAGAAAATCCGTCTTCCGAAGATTACGGTATATGATAAAGCCGGAAAAAAACTGGACAGCAGTGAATATACTTACTGGATCAAAGAACCATATTATGAATCCGAAAAGCCTGTCATGAAATATGCAAAGGAAATCGGAAAATATGATTATTATGTTGCATACGGCAAGGAGTATTATCATGATGAGTCAGAGGGTGAGTGTGGCAACAGTCAGCTGATTGAAGCAACCTTTGAGATCAGACCGGAGAGGGCAAAAATTGCTAAGGTGGAAAGTAAATCAGGTAAGATTACTGCGACCTGCAAAAGCAGTAAAAATGCCAAAACCTATTCATGGCAGCTTGCAACCGATAAGAAATTTAAGAATATTGTGAAAACTGCTGTCTGGTCATCCGGTACGAAAAAAACATTCCGTAACCTGAAGAAAGGCAAAGTGTATTATGTCAGAGTGGCGATTGATGCAAACGATTTTGTCAGAGGTGCCTACAGCAAACCGGTCAAAGTGAAGTGTAAATAGCGCTTACAGTGCTTACGGGCTGTGAAAAGAAACAGTATAAAGTGAAAAAACGCGCCGATTGTTCCGTAATCAGGAATTGTCGGCGTGTTTTTTTAATACAACTGAAACATGGAAAATGTCATCCTCAACTTTGATATCAAATTGACCGGCTAAACCGGCTACAGTTCTTTCAACATTTTTAAGTCCAAAAGGCAATCGATAAAAATGACAGATCAATGAGATTGCATGCAATATAAGACAGCCCACTCATTTTTGGCACAAGCAAGCGATAAAAGGAAGTGGATTGGATAAATAATGTGTTGATTTCATCCATGCAGGAGGCAAAGAAAAATAAGACCAGTAATTGTCGCAGACGGATACGGATTATGTCATTCAATTGCAAAAACAGACAAACCAATGTACAGAAAACGATCAGTACATATTTTTTGTAGAAAGGCAGAGGTGCGCATGCCGGTAGAATAACAAAGATACATCCGAGAAGGGGGAACAGAATATTGTTTTTCAGCTTTGCATGATAAAACAGACGATATACAAATTGATATTTTATCATTTCCAAAAAATAGATGATGATTGCAAATAATGATTCCATTTTATCTCCGCTTAAACTGTAGATCGTATTCGATATAGTCTTTTTCAAACTGTTTGCGACTTCTCCGCGGTACTATAAACTCTCTGTTTCCAATCGTGATAGTACCATTGTTATAGTCATCGATCCAATCCATATTGACGATGAGCTTTTTGCTTATCCGCTTCATTTTGGGGGAATCAAGCTGTAACTCCATTTGACTTAGCGTGATGTCTTTACGAAATAATTTGTCCTTGCAAAGACAAATGATGTATCCGTTAAAAGCTTCAATGTATTTGATTTCCCGTTGTTCTAACTGATATTTATTTCTGTTCCTATATACTTCAATAGTATTGAAATCTGATGTACTTTGCAGAACTGCCTGCAGCGCTTCTTTTATCTCGTCTATTTTGAAGGGTTTCGTAATAAAACGAAATGCTTGAATCGTAAATGCTTCTTTGAAGCGTTCTACAATTGCTGTTTCCATGATAATACAGCATTCAGGGTTCATTTGTCTGATTTTTTTCCCGGTTTCTATACCATCTATTTCCGGCATTTCAATATCAAGGAACACGATATCAATCTCAGTAATATGGTCAAGCAATTTTGTACCGGAATCGAAAATGATAATTTTCCAGTCGGTATTCCAGTCTGTCCGGATGGACTGAATCATTCGGTGTAATTTTTCAGCAGATGCTGTTTGATCATCACATATGGCAATTGTCAGCATAGTTCTCTCGTATTCCCCTGAATTATTCATAAATCACTACTGACATTATAACAATTGCCTCTGCAAAGCTCAACCAAATGCAAGGCATATTCGACAATATTCTACTATGTTTTTACTTTTTTTGACCATAGAACAAGTTATCTGACCATACAAGGAGTTTTCATTGAAATATACATTTGGGAATTGCTATTCTGAAAAAATAAAGGGAAAGAAATACTCCGATATGTCTCCTATTATGATGCCATAAACAAAACTTTCAATCAAGTAAATATAAAATATGTGGAATATTTGCAGAAATAGTTGTGCGAAATCGTTAAAAGCAGGTAATACGTGTAATAGACAGATTCAATATAGTTTGAAAGGTGCCATTTTAACATGTTTCCTGCTCCTGGTCGGCTATCTTCTGTATTCCTTACGCTTAAAATTATGGAGTTGATTACTAATTTAAAGTAAAATAAGAAAATAGCTATAGTCAAGCTAAAAAGTGATTTTTTAATGGGCTGTAATGAACGTTATGGGGGACAAAAGTGAAGAATAATAAAATTCGAACTATTAGATGGTGTATTGTAGCAGGATTTTACATAGGTTGCCTGTATTGTATTGTGAGGTATCATATGACGATACAGCAATTTGGTATTGCAAGTTTTTGCTTTATTGTTTTGTTCCTGCTGAGTTGTATTTTGGAATGGAAAAAAATAAGCCGAGACATGACAGAGACTGAAAAAAACATAGTTATTGAAAAATGGTCTGAGGCTTATCCTCATAGAAATACCTTTAGAACTGTTTGGAATACAATCATGTTGATTTTGGCCATACTTACATTATTTTATATTTCGTTTTTCTTTAAATAGTATGTTTTAATATGGGGGGAATCAAATGAAATGAAAATGATCATGGAAATAGTATCAAGCATATTTCTTTTATTTTTTATAAGAGAGAAAATGATTTCTATTAACCCGTTTTGGGAAAGAGAAGTCGAGAACGCTACAATTACGGATTTTCGCATCTTTTCCGGAAGTGAATATTATAAAGCGTTTTATTATTTCGCTTTTTCCGTTGTTACAACTACATCCGGAAAGCAGTATTTGATATTGCGCAGGAAGGATGATTATATTAATAAACAGATAACGATTTTACATGATGGAAAAACAGCAGTCAGAAAAGATGGAATCATGCATTTTATAAGTCCGTGTGAGAAGCTATATTTGATGTTGGCAGTGTTTATGATGTTGTTTTCTGCATCATGCTTTACTGCAGGAATGAATTGTGTGATATTTTATATCTGTTTTATTATAGTTGCATTTGTGCTTATGCCTTTCTTTAATTTAAAGTTTATGGCATATTTTGAAAAAAGATTTGATGATGAAAATAGTAATAGGGCAGATTTGGAAATTGCTCTTGAGCAACTTTTGGGACCGGATTTAAAAAATATTCCAACATCTGTGGCAGTGAAAATTCTTGTTGTAATTTTGGGGGCTTTTCTCATGTTGCTATATAGACTTTCTATTTCCAATTGATACAAAGGCTGGGGAGTGCATGCATCTAGCTTAAATATAGTTGGCAAATGAAGAGGGGGATATATGAAATACATTAAAATTATGTTAAAAAGAAGATTGATTTTTAGTATATTACTGTTTTCTTTTGCTGTGATTATGTTTAGTGATGTCTATGCATTTGGTACTGATTATATTCATTCACAATATTCACAGGAAGAAAAAAGTAAGGTTATCGGGTATTTAGAACTGAAAAAGATTACATCGCACGAGGTTGCAAATGAAAGTATTCAAAGCTTTGATATCAGCCAGGATGGTACATTGATGGCCGTTGCGTTTTCAAATCACAAGATAGGTGTCTATGATATTAATGGAAAGTGGTTGTGGGGATTGACTGATATAGATCACCAAGGAGGATTCGACTGTGAAATAGACGATATCGATAATGAGCTTTTGGCTATTTCACAGAGAGGAGATACGATATATAAAATTGATAGAGATCTAAACGTTTTGGATGCCGTTAAATTTGAGCATGAAAATAACGGAGATATTTATCCTAACTTGGAGCTGAAAAGACCAAAGGTGAGGGGAGAAAAAGTATACAAGATGAGTCGGACAAAGGTATGGATGGAGGAATCTGGTGTTAAAACAGTATTAATTGATCATTCTATGGAATTATCAGTACAGGCAATAGCTTTTATTATTATAATAGGTATTTTTGTAGCAGTTTCGTTTTTGGTGGAAAAAGAAAAGCGTGATCAGGCGAAGAATGGTAGCGAAAAGAATGAGTGTTAATTAAATAATCTAAAGATACTTTGTTTTAATGTATTACGGCAATTTTCCAAAGTACCAGTACCCCTCACACTCTGCGATGCGCGATTGCGCCCTTCATGAGCTTTGCGCCAGTTGTTCATGATGTATGGAATGAACAGCGATGACAGACATGGATGTCTGTCACCTGCCTTTGCGGCAGGACGCCGCATAGGCAGGCAGTCGCGTCCGTCTTACAGAAACATGGTGGACATACATCATAGAACAACCCGCAAAGGTCATAGTAGCAATGCACATGCAGAGCGTGAGGGGGACGTCCGTTACCAATCAGCTTCAAGGCCCGCAATCCAAACGCCAACGTGCTGACGACGACGGATGACGTGGGAAGAACCTACACCTATCTACACCTTATTACTGTCATGGTTATGATGATGGCAGAGCAAATAGACCGGAATAGGCGGAGCATAGCAGCAACACATATGCAGGACATATAATATTGTCTCGTCTCGCATTTGTCTCGCCTTGCATGAGAAAAAGATTGACCGCATATAGCTTTATAGTATAAGATAAACTTAATAAAATTTATGTACAAAAGGGGGTACACAAATGGATTTCTTGGAAATTATGGCGTATGCAAGGGAACATAACTGTTCGGATGTGCATCTGACGGTTGGTACGGCTACAGCGGTTCGCCGCTTTGGTAAGCTGGAGCTTCTTGACCCGGTTCCACCGGCAAAGGAAGTGGAGAGCCTCATCCTTTCTATTTTGAACGAGGATCAGCAGCGCAAAGTATTGTCGGGAAAAGATCTTGACTTTTCAGGACTGACACCGGACGGTGCGCGTATGCGTGTCAATGTCTACCATCAGCGTAACAATCTGGCAGCGAGCATCAGACTGTTGGAGAACAAGACACCTACCTTTGCTAATCTGGGACTGCCGGATACGGTGCGCAAGCTGGCAGAAGAGCCAAGAGGAATGGTTCTTGTAACGGGACCTACCGGAAGCGGTAAGACAACGACACTTGCGGCCATGATCGATTACATCAATAAAAATCAGGCAAAGCACGTTATGACGATCGAAGATCCGATCGAGTACATTTACCCTCATGGAAAGGCTATGATTCACCAGCGTGAGGTGGGACGTGATGTGGATTCGTTTGCGACAGCGCTTCGTTCCGCACTTCGTGAAGATCCGGATATCATTCTCGTGGGTGAGATGCGTGACTATGAGACGATTTCCGCAGCGGTAACAGCAGCTGAGACAGGACACCTTGTGCTTTCCACGTTACATACGACAAGTGCACCGCAGACCATTGAGCGTATCGTCGATGCCTGTCCGCCGCACGGACAGAATCAGATGCGTATGCAGCTTGCGAGCGTGCTGCGCGGTGTTATCACACAGCAGTTGATTCCTATGGCAAATGATGAGGGACGTGTTGTGGCGACAGAGATCCTGCTCAATAATGATGCGGTAGGCAATCTGATCCGTGAGAACAAGTGTCATCAGCTTGTCAGCACAATGCAGTCCAATCTTGCAACCGGTATGCACACGCTGAATCACGATCTGAAGACTCTGGTGATGCAGGGTAAGATCACACGCGAATCTGCGATTGCATTCTCAACCAATCCAAAGGAAATGATGTCTTTCATATAAGCAGAAAATATGGAAAGCGGGGCTTGATTTTTCAGGTCCCGCTTGTTTACATCTTGTCGATATCAAGGGAAGATTTGACGTTATCCTTTGCTTTTAGTACAGTAAAGGAGTGGAGATAGGTCAACCGGTCTCCCTTGGAATTACCGATTTCATTTGATTTTTTAATCTGCCCGGTCACCAGATAGAAGGCGCCTGCCAGTCCGAGGATGGCACCTGCAATTGCATAAAATAATACTGCGCTCATATCATGAATCCTGCCTTTCCGATACAAAATCTCTGATTGTTTTTTCTTTTGTCAGATCCAGACTTTTCTTCAGACTCTTTACATTGCGGTATCCGCCGAGCGTCAGTGTCGGGATACCGAACATGAGTATATAGTTGGCCCACTCACGCATATCTTCGCCCATTGCCCACATGGCAGGTAAGATCAGAAAACCTAACACGGCCAGAATAATACCAAACAGAAGGGAGCGACGGATGACTTTGTCCTGATTGGCGGGAAGACCGCCGACCACCTTGCCGGTTTGTCCGTTGACGAGTATGGTATAAGCCTGATCGTCCTTGTGGAAAATCATAAACCAGACAGGCAGCAATACATACTGCTCGTTTTCAAATGCAAAATGTGGCCTGTTATCCAGAATCTTGCAGTCGGTAGCCGGTGTGCTCTTTTGCACCTGCTCATTGAACATCTCTCTTGCGCGGGACAATGCAATCGTCTTTAAATGCTCCGGGTCGGAATCCATCAGGTCTGCATAATAGCCGGATAAATATTCCACCTTAAAATCAACCATGTCCCTGTCATAAAACGGCTCCAGACGTTCGGAGGATTCGTTGGACAGACGGTCCGAAGCGTCTACCGGAATGTTCACAAAAGATCCCGCAGCTTCTCTGTAATAATATCTGGTGTAGGATTCATTCTCTTCCTTGGAGGTGTATCTTCCCTTGATAAGCTGCTTGTCCTTGTAGCGGATATCATAGAGAAGGTAAGGCACATAAATGCCGCGCAAAAGATCCGGTTTGAAATATTTGATCTCATCCGGCACAAATTCTCCCTGCATGAATTTTTCACGGATATTGGCGATGGCATAGTCCTTGGTGATGGAAAACGGAATGATCGATTTGGGTCGCCGGCGCTTGGCAATACGATCGAATACGATGGTCGGCTGACCGCAGTAAGCGCAGTAGGTGGCTGTCTCCACATCATTTAGGACGAGCTTGGCACCGCAGCTCTTACATTCATATAGGTTAAAATCCATCAGATCCGGCAGATAATCTTTCTCTCCGGGCGAAGGAGAATCCGCATCTTCTGCCAGTTTCTTTTCTTCTTCGGTCTCTTCTACCGGAAACATGCTGGTGCAATGCTCGCACACCATCACCTGAATGTCGGCATCAAACTTTAACGCGCCGCCGCAATATTTGCATTTTGTAATCATATCTTTCTAATCCCCCGATTGTATCCTGCACTCATTTTTCATGTGTATGATTGTCTTATTTATTATAGCACAAAGTCATGTACAGGTGATGTAAAAGTGATGTAAAGTTGACATTTTTCGGGATTCTCATTACAATATAACACTGTATGAAAAGTAATTGATTTTTGGGAAGTAACAGGAAAAGGAGAGAAGATATGCAGCGTGATCATGCAACTGCAGCGGAGCAGGACGATAGGACAGAGAATAGAAGCATAACAGAAAATGCAGGGAATACAGATGATATGGAAAAAACGCAAGAAAACAAAATGGGTATCATGCCGGTGAATAAGCTGGTATTCAATATGTCGATTCCCATGATGATTTCCATGCTGGTACAAGCCTGTTACAACATCGTGGACAGTGTTTTTGTGGCAAAGGTATCGGAGGATGCCCTGACGGCGGTGTCTCTTGCGTTTCCGCTGCAGACACTCACAATCGCGGTCGGCGCCGGTACGGGCGTGGGTTTGAATGCACTTTTGTCAAAGTCACTTGGAGAAAAGAATTTCAAGCGGGTCAATGATTCGGCTGCCAACGGCGGTTTTTTGTATCTGCTCAGTTATCTGCTGTTTCTGGTGCTCGGATTTACAGCGGTCAGACCTTTCTATGAAAGTCAGCTGAAGGGAAGTTCTCCTGCCATTCTGGAGATGGGTGTGCAGTACCTGAGTATTGTCATGATTTTTTCCTGTGGCATTTTTCTGCAGTTCTTCTTTGAAAGGCTTCTGACTTCTACGGGAAAGACGGTTTTCAGCATGGTGTCGCAGCTTACGGGTGCGATCACGAATATCCTTCTGGACCCGATCCTGATCTTTGGCTGGTTTGGTCTGCCTAAGATGGGAGTGGCGGGAGCTGCCCTTGCCACTGTGATCGGTCAGTGTCTGGCGGGGATTGTGGCGCTTGTCTGTCATCTGAAGTTTAATCATGAAGTGAAGGTATCCTGGAAGGGATTCAGACCCAATGTTTCCATAATCGGCACTATTTATATGGTAGGTGTGCCTTCCATCATCATGCAGTCCATAGGTTCTGTCATGACCTACTGCATGAATAAGATCCTGATCGGATTTTCGTCCACGGCAGCTGCAGTGTTCGGTGTGTATTTTAAGTTGCAGAGCTTCTTCTTTATGCCGGTGTTCGGTCTGAATAACGGCATTACGCCGATTATCGCCTACAGCTATGGCGCACAGCAGAGAAAGCGCATGATTCATACGATCAAGCTAAGTATGGGCGTTGCTTTTGCGCTGCTCCTCCTTGGATTTGCCGCCTTCGAGCTGTTCCCGGAGGCGCTTCTCGGTCTGTTTGATGCATCGGATGCGATGCTTGCAATCGGCTGCCCTGCGCTTCGGATCATCGCTTTCCACTTCCTGATCGCATGGTTCTGTATCATAGCCGGAACTGTTTTCCAGGCACTTGGAAAGGCAATCTACAGTATGATCGTCTCCATTATGAGACAGCTTGTCGTGCTGATTCCGGCAGCCTATATTCTGGCAAAGTTTGGTGGCCTGAATGCGGTCTGGTGGGCTTTTCCGATTGCGGAGCTGATGTCTTTTGTGGTATCGACAACCTGTCTTATCAATATCTACCGGAAGGTGATCAAGCCACTGCCGGAGGGAAACGAGGGCTGAAAAAAGATGCACCTGGTTTTGCGGAGCGCAGAAAACGGGAAAAGAAAAAGCGCTATGCATCTGACATGCATGGCGCTTTGATCGTGTGCGCCTAGCGGCGCACGTTTCCAACAGGTGTAAGTCCTGAATCCGCCCGGTA
>CAMFDJ010000022.1 GCA_945949085.1 uncultured Lachnospiraceae bacterium
CCGGGCGGATTCAGGACTTACACCTGTTGGAAACGTGCGCCGCTAGGCGCACATGATCAAAAAGGTTTATTCCAAATTCGGAATAAACCTTTTATTTTTGCCCTTTATGCTTTGCGCTGACAATTGATGATTCGTTTTAACTGCTCATACTCCCTATTGATCTGCTGCAAGGCGCTCTTATCTCCGTCCAGATTATCGGGATGATAGATCTTGATCAGATCCTTATATCGCTTTTTTAATGCAAGTATGTGCGTGACACCCCTGAAAAAATACATTTCGGAAGCTGCCTTCTCCAAGTCATCATCCGTCATCGCTGCACTTTCCTGCTCATATTTCTGCCGAAAAGAAAATGCACGTTTCTGTGCCTCGAATGCCCTTCGATCGGCATCAAGCTTTGCAAACCCCATTTCAAGCACTTTATATTTTTTATCAAAAAGAGCCGCTTCATCCGCAATCTTCTTTTTTTCTGCGTCGGCCTGTCGTTCCCATTCGGCCTTATCAGCAAGAAAATCCTGCCTCTGCATTTCAAATTCTTTCTTTTCATTCTGTAACTTCATAGCTTCCTGCTTCATGATATGACTTGCCTGATTGAGTTCTCTGCGAAGCTCCTCCAGGCGCATACTCTCATGATGCAGCCATTCTTCTGCGCTGTCCATACCTGTAATCCTCATATCTATTCTGTCATGCTGCCTGTTGCCGTAATCATATACGGCGGGCATTGGAACTTTCGTCAACATATATGGGAAGAAAGCAGACAGTAGCCCGCTAACAATAACAGTCCAATGAAAATGACTGCAATAAATTGATTGCTGATAAAGAGCATAAATGTCATACCAAGTGCAAAACTGATCAGACAGATTGCAATTATTTTTTTCATAAACGACATACTTTTTTACTATCATATGCAGCAAATTCTATTTTATGTCACAAAATTCCTGCATACCTGTCTTTTATCAAAAAACAAACCTGATGCATTTTTATTGATTTTCTTCTCCAAACGCAATCGCAGCAGCCTCTTCATCACTTACCATATCTTCCTTGCCCGTTGTAAACTTATCAACAAGATCAGGAATCATATCGACAATCTTATTGACCGTATCCTGATTTTTGATATTGACAAGCTTTGTCTGCCCATTCTTGATCACAAGGACTGCACAGGGAGACATTTTGCCGGTCACACCGCCAAATCCGCTGTTCTTTGGATCATTTGCCGTAGCTCCGGCACCAACACCAAACGTCACGTCGACAAGAGGCAGGATAATGGTATCTCCAATCTGCGTTGCTTCTCCAACTACTGTTTTGGTAGAAAGGAACTCTCCCATTCCTCCGACAAGTGAACCTACTACTTCCGCAAAATTATTATTCATTTGCAACCTCCTTATGCAAAACTAATTTTCTGATGCATTTTAAATCTTTATGAAACAAAAAAATACAGGCAGCTTTTAAAAGCACAAATAAAGTGATCTTTCCTTTTAGATAAAAATCTCCCTCGTAAATCACCTGTGTAAAATCAGGTTCTATTATAACATAATTCCCGACAAAAGGATATATCATACCATAGAAACCGCATAGCTGACCTGTAGAAGCCGGATCGCCGAGTCCCACATGCAGATGTACCATCTTCTTACGCGGCAGGATACTGCCAAGCACTTTCAGCAGCGTCTTTTTTGCGATTCCGATTGCTTTTTGTACATCCTCTCTCTGCCAAAAGGCTATATAAGAAAGTATCTGCTCCTTACTTTCTTTGGCATTACCCAAAAGCTCTTTCCACTTTTTATAAAATGCTCTGACACGTCTGCACAGTGAATCCCAAAATGTCCTAATACGTTCCCAAAAAGTATCGATTTTTCGGACAAACGTTCTTTTTTCGCCTGTTTGATCACTCAGCACAGTTTGATCCGCAACCTGTGCACCATCGGTGATCTCTCCCCGTCCTTTCTCTTCTTCCGGCAGTATGGCATCCGCAGCTGTTTTGTCAGGCGTATCTTTTTCCGGCATTTCCTTCGCGTTCTGTGATTTCTTATCAGAAATCCTTTCGCCTGACTTCTTCCCGGATTTTTTTTTCCTTCTTTTTCCTGTTTTCTTCCCTTGCTGTTCGGAAAAGAAATCTTTCACCAGGATTCCGAAAATTCGAAGCTGCAATTTCTTTGTATGATCATAGGAAAACAGAAGCTGAAGGAACGGGAATAAATACCTTACCCTGCCACATATCACGATGTTCTTCTCTTGATAGCTTCCTTTCGCCTCATACCTGACGGGAACAAAAAGGAGCAAAATAAGCAGAACCAGAATGACAACAAGCAAGGCAAGCAATACATTGCCTAATATTTGTAGAATAGTGAATAAAATATGCATTATCGTCTCCGAAATAAATTTTCTTTCTCCTTCATCAGTTCCTCTTTAAAATGGATCGATTGATACTTTTCCATAAAATCCAGACACATCTGCGTAGCAAGAGAAATTGCACTTTCTTTTCCCCTGGCCATTCCGCAAATATAAAGCATATCTTTTGGATAGCATTTCTGTTTCAGCTGCGCTGCATCAATGATATCAAAATTATCCCTGCCTCCAGCGAGACAGATCAAATAAACATTCACGCAGCCTGCATACATACGGATTCGTCTGATGATCTGTTTTACCTTATGCTGCATCGCTTCATCCGTATAGATGTCTTTGTACACAAACATATTTCATCCCTTCCGCCTGTTGCCGGCTGTATCAGTCACTGTGAAAGAAAAAAAGAAGGAGCTACGAAGGTTCCTTCTCTTAAAAGTACTTTTTACTGCCCCATAAATTGCTGTGCTTTAAATCCAGATATTCGGCATAGGCTTTTTCCAAAATCTGCTTTTCATTCGCGAACTTCAGCAGATGATATGCTTCATGATATTTATAATAGCCTGAATCCACAAAAAATTCTTCACGCTGCGGCTTGCTGTAATAGCTGTCAGCCATCATCAAATACCAATGCACACTTTTATTAACGGTGTCCTCCGGAACACTGAATGAATAATCACTCTTTCCGATATATTTAATAATGGAAGCCCTGGCTCCCGATTCCTCCAGGACCTCACGAAGTGCCGTATCCTTGTACTCTTCGCCGGGTTCTACCGTTCCCTTGGGGAGCACCCATCCTTCATACTTGTTCTTGATGTTTTTGTAAAGCAGAAGGATCTTACCTCTGAATATCACTACACCGCCACAGCTTGTTGCTTCAATCATTGCAAACCCTCCTGTCTGGTGTCATGTCGGCGATCCATATCGCCACAGTAAAACTAATATTAGTATAAAACAGATTGTCCTAACGTGCAAGCAAAAAAAGATTACCCTCCAAAGAGAGTAATCTTTTTTTATCATTCTGTTGCAAGCTTCGCAACTACATTCACAATTTCATCTTTATCAAAGGGCTTCGTCAAAAACTCATTTGCACCGGCCTTGATACAATCAATCATTTTATTTTTTTGTCCGGCAGCTGTTACCATGACAACCTTTGAATCTGCATCGAGTGCCTTGATCATCTTCAGGGCTTCCACGCCATCTACCACCGGCATCGTAATATCCAGTGTGACTACATCAGGCCTGAGTGCCTGAAATTTCTGAACGCCCTCCTGACCATTGACAGCTTCATCAATAATTTCATGTCCGTTTTCTTCCAAAATGGTACGCAGCATTTTCCTTGATGTGCGGGAATCATCTACAATTAATATTCTTGCCATGTAATCCTATTGCCTCCTATTTTACAATCATTTCTTCATCAAAAGAAGTAATAAACATAATATCTTTATCTTTTATATGTATCGGCATAACGCAGAGCTTCTCACCGGACAACTCTGACGGCCGGTCAAAAAATTCAGGAGGAAGCATGTCAAGTTCCATTCCTTCATTGCTCATCTCCGAAGCGAACAGCCCATTGATACAATTGATAAATTCTCCCACTGCATCCAAAGCATCCATATCGACCGCATCAAATTCTTCCCCTGCAAAAGTGTCCGCAACGCAAAGTAGTGAATCAGATACACCTGCAAAAGCTGCAGTAATGATATGCTCCCCCTTGAGAGTCTGCATAGCCACATTATCAACAGAAAGCTTGTCTGTCATATATGCTTTCGAAACATATGCAGAAGAATGAATGATACGCAGAAACGTACGAACTGCAAGTGCGCAGTGCCTTGCCATTAAATCATTCTCTGCCGGCAGGAACAGCTTAACCGTTCTGTCGACATCCCCGGATACGAGCGCATCCATATCACTGTGTGTAAATCCCATCTGGCTCTGATAGGACTCCAGTGCGGCGTCAACTTCTTCCAATGTCATTAATTTTTTATCAATCAATGTCTGGACAAATACCATGTAGATATTTCCCTGTTTCTTTAACAGGTTAGACACCTGATCCTCTGTCAGATATCCCTTTTCTACGGCAATATCTCCAAATCTTTTATCCATGATAGCCTGAAGCTGATTGATTTCGTCAGCCTGTTCGTTTGTCAACAGCTTCTCTGCCACAGCAATTAGTCCAAGCTTTACACGAACTGTACTTTCATAAGCAATCACATCAGCAAGCTGTTCCTCTGTAATTTTCCCTGTTTCTACCAGAAAATTACCAAAAATCTGATCAAACATACTTTACCTCCCTAAATGAAACTTGCTGTCATCTATTATACAATAGGAATCCAAAAAAAGATATAGATTTTTCACAAATTTTGTGTGGAATTTCATTGTTTTTTATAAAAAACCACAACAAAGCTCATTAGTAACCGCTACTGTCTCCGTCAAAATAGGCATTTAAAATGCGTTTTACAATGGGCACAGCATAATCACCGCCCGAACCGGCGCTCTCAACAATGACAGTGACGGCCACCTGTGGATCTTCAACAGGGGCAAAGCCCGTAAACCATGCGTGAGAGTCCGCTTTATTGGAATTAAACTCGGCAGAGCCTGTCTTTCCGGCTGCAGTATAGGATAAGCCGGATAATTTTGTACCGGTACCGCTTGTCACAACCTCACTCATGAGCTGTCTGAGAAAAGCGGCTTCCTCTAAGGTCATCATCTGTGCTTCCTTATGCGGCGTTGTTTTCTTGACAACGGAACCCGTAACGCTTTCCACACGATCTACCACATAAGGCGTCATGGCCGTTCCATCATTTGCAATGGCTGATGTGATCAGATGAAGCGATAGCGGTGTCATCTGCGTTTTTCCCTGCCCGATCGCAGTCTGCATGATATCGTCAGTCGTATCTGTCAAAGAACGTGTCACACTGCTCTTTGAATATACAAGAGAAGTATTTAATTCCTTACCGAGCAACAGATCATCGCATGTCTTCTGAAAAGTATCCGCATCTATCTGCAGCCCGATATTAGCAAACGAGGAATTACAGGATTTGGCAAAGCTTTTCGTAAAATCCTCACTGCCATGCTTTGTTCCGTGATAACAGTTGATCGTACTGCCATCCTTTGTAAACCTGCCGTTGCAGGTGAAACTATAACCGGAAACATCACCCTGCATCTGCCTGTAATAAGCAAGCGATGTCACAATCTTAAAGGTACTGCCCGGCGGATACAACCCTTGCGTTGCACGATTTAATAGCACAGTGCTTTCTTTATCATTGATCAGAGAATCCCAGAGACTGCCAATCTCATTCGGGTCAAAATCCGGTTTGGAAACCATAGCCAGAATTTCTCCGGTAGACGGTTTTGAGACAATGACCGCACCACTGTAGACACCAAGGGCATCATATGCCACCTTCTGCAAATTGACATCCAACGTTGTGATGACATTATCCCCGTAATTTTTGGACTCATTTAATTCATTCTGAATCTTATTCGGCAATGAGGCATGTGAATAGATCATATTCATATTTTCAGACGCTTCAATACCGGTCCGTCCCTTTACAGAATATCCGACCACATGCGCAAACAGATTCTGATACGGATAGATCCTGCTTTCACTGCCATCTGCCGCAACCACCGTTGCGGCAAGCACATCACCGTCTGCCGAATAAATATTTCCCCGATAATTCTGACTGGCAAGGATTTCCTGGCGTGGATTATAACTGTTATTGATTGCTTCCTCACTGTCATTTTTGACAAAAGAGACAATATTCCACATGACTGCCAGCATCAGAATGGTAAAGAACCATGTGACGATTCTGATCTCTCGATTTTTCGCACGATTCTTTTTATGCTTCTGCTTCTTCGATTTCTTCACTTTCAGTTTGTCGTTTTCGTTTCTTTCTGTCATTTTCGTTTCCTTCCCGGTATTTGATCAGATACAACCCCTGTATGATGCAAAACATCATGATCGTCGACAATACGCTACTGCCTCCGTAGCTGATCAGAGGCAATGTGACACCTGTCAGCGGAATGAATCTGGTACCCCCGCCTATCGTCAGAAATACCTGAAAGATATACATGGTACTCAGTCCGACTGCAATATATTTATAAAAATCCTCTCTGATGCGCATTGCAATGGTCATGAACATGACAAAACAACTGAGGCATACAAGAATCAGACATAACGCAAACACAACACCAAGTTCTTCCGCAATTGCCGAAAAAACAGAATCCTGTTCTACAAAAGGGATGGAAGAAGGGTCTCCTTGATACAATCCCATTCCAAACCATCCGCCTGTTCCGATAGCAAACAGAGATTGCGTGATCTGATAGCCGCTGTCATTGATATTATTCCATGGATCAAGCCATGCCGTCACTCTGATGCGGACATGCGAAAACAATTGATACGCCACAAAAGCAGCAACGGCGCCTGCGCCGCTTCCGGCAAACAGATAAAAATAATTCTTAGTCGCCACAAAAACCATCACCAGGTACACAGCAAAGAAGATCAGTGCACTTCCCAGATCCTTCGACAGAACAAGAATCAGCACATGAACCGCAGCAGCCACTGCCGACAGTACAATATGACCAAAATCCTTTGACTCCGCGAGCATACCCGCCACAAAAAAGACAAAAATAATCTTTACAAACTCGGATGGTTGAAACGTATATCCCAAAATAGAATATGAAATTTTAGCGCCATAGGTCGTTGCACCAAGAACTGCCACAACGGACAGGGCCAGAACACCAGCCAGTCCGTACACCCATGTCAGATGCTTTAAAAACTTTAGTTTTCCGACCAGATAAGGGATAAAAAGTCCTACAATCAGCGATATCGTTACAATTTTAAACTGTTTTACCGCCCTGGCATAAGAAATTCTTGTCAGTATGACAAAGCCGATGGTAAGCAGCATACACATGTTATTGACGACAAGCTTATTCACCTGCGGATAGATCACACGGTAAAGCGCAATGGTGGCAAACAGGAGAATCTGCTGAAAGCCGTAAAAAATGATATAGGTGATATCTCCCGTCTCCAGACAGATTGCCGCAAAGCCAAGGAAATGCACCAGAAACATACAGACAATCTGCCCGCTGTAGATTCCAATGCGTTCATCATCCTCCTCTCTGGGCAATGCCAGAAAACACAGTAACGTGTAAATTGCCATACATGCAAGAATGATATATTTTGATAAATCTGAAATCACATGTGCCATACCTTACTACTCCACGCCTTTTGCAAAGTGTCCTTTTGTAAAATCCGAAAAGGGCATCTCATTTTCATTGATCGGAAGCTTCATCCCCATACCGGCCGCCTCCATGAGTGTTTCATACCATTTTACCAGTCGGTTCATCTGTTTTTCACTTTCCCATGAAAAAGAAAGTACAATCCCCGAAATGCCGAGAGATGCTATTTTACCCATCTCTTTATGCAGGGAAAGCGGATAAGAATGATAGATTGTATTCTCACATCTGCCGCAATGACAGAGAACCTTCAATTGTTTGTTCTGCCTGTCAGTCAGTGTGACATCTGTCTTTTTGCCCTTCTGACAGTTCCCGTTTGTCTGCAAAATACAGCCGGCACTTTCCATCACCGGAATATACCCGTAAACAGGCAGAAAAAATTGCTGTTTGGACAGTTTCTCTCCACACTGTCTGACAAGCTGCCTGATTTCCTTTTCATGCAATTCGATTGGCAGCAAATGTTCCTCTATCCCATACGATGCAAGGAACGAAACAGCCGATGTGTTCATCGCATAAAATCTGCTGTCAGAGCAGATCCGCGCCCTGGGAAACTTCTCTCTCAGATATTGCAGACTTTCCAGATTATTGACAAGAAATCCATCGAATGACAGCTTACTGATCCAATCACTTATTTTCTCTATCTCTTCTATTGCAGCATATCTGCACACTGCCGGAAATGCAAGATAGATTTCCGTGCCCCGGTCCTTCCACGCCGTATACCGGCACAGAAAATCCTTTTGATATCTGCCCGGCTGCTGTACTTCCTCTGTGAGGCAGTCTGAGGCAAGATAAATACGCTCTATATATTTTCCGTCTGACAATGCAAGGAACTGCTTAAGACTCTCCACCCGGACATGCATGACAGGCTTTTCTCTGTTTCTTTTAACAGGATAATCCTTTTCTTGATACTGTACAAAATCAGATGCTTCAGATTCTTCCAGCGGCTCGTATGTGCGATGGTACGTACCTGTCATCTGCAAAAAGAGCTGCGATAGCGCCTCCCTTCGCAGTGCATTCAGCGACTTATGCACGAGGAACAGATCACCGCCCATATCTACTTCTATAGTACGCATTTCAAAAGGGGTATTTCCGGTTTTTGACAAAGCTTTCTTTACTTCTGCCGGATCTGCCGGTCTGCTGATGGACGGCTCTGCCAAAGGACCGGTAACTGTAACGGTAGCATGGTCATCCGCCATCACAGTCAGCGTCATTTCCTTTCCTGCATATGCCGAAAAGTAAGCTGTGACAGGAATACGCATGATCCCATCCTCTGTTCCTTTCACAGATGTCTCAGATTTTCCACCGGGCAAAAACTGATTCTTTTCACCGGCAACGCCATCCTCCACTGCAAAAGACTGATACCCCGGCTTTTGCAATGTAACAAGCTTTCTTCCGTTATGTGCAAAATAATAACCGCTCTCCAGGCTCCCTCTGCTGAAAGACTGACGAAGGATATTCTTGTCTGTCTCCGATACGCAATATGCCTTCGGATTTTCATAATACGCATCGATATAGTTGCGGTATATTGCAGTCACGCAGGATACATACTCCTTTGACTTCATTCTTCCTTCTATTTTGAAAGAATCGATTCCTGCTTCAATCAGCTCTGGCAGGATATCCAGACTGCACAAATCCTTCAGACTGAGCTGATAAAGCGAATTTTGATCATTCAACTTTTTTCCATCACAATATGCCTGATACATCAGTCTGCACGGTCCGGCACATCGTCCCCTGTTACCGCTTCTGGGTCCAAGCATACTGGAAAACAGACATTGCCCCGAATAGGCATAGCACATGGCACCGTGGATAAATGTTTCTATGGATAATCCTGTTTCTTTTTTGATCTTGATAATCTCCTCTAATGACAACTCTCTTGCCGGCACAATACGGCAAATACCCGCATTTCCAAGCAAAGCAGCACCCAGGCTGCCCGTGACTGTCATCTGCGTACTGGCATGCAGCTCTAAAAGAGGAAACTCTTTGCGCATCAGAGTCATTGCACCAAAATCCTGTACAATCACACCATCCAGCCCCGCCTCATAAAATGGAACCAGATAAGGAATCAGTGCATCAAGTTCATTCTCTTTCATCAGCGTATTCACTGTCAGATATACTTTTTTATGATACAAATGAGCCGTGTCAATCGCCCATATGACATCCTGCTGTGAAAAATTGTCGGCATACGCACGTGCCCCAAACTTTTCGCCTCCGATGTAGATCGCATCGGCACCGGCTGCAAGTGCTGTCAAAAAACATTCTTTATTTCCGGCCGGTGCCAATAATTCAACCATGCGCTTTTTCTTCCCTTCTTTCTCTCATACAGATTTCTTTACGTCTAAAAAGGCTGCCGTCCGACAGCCTTTCTCCATTTTTATTTTCGATTTTCTTTTTTGACATCCTGCAATGCCTTCAGCGTTTTTTCCGTGCTCTCAAGCTTGATCTGGGTTGCAATCAATTCATGCTTCAGATCATACAACTCCTTGTCCTTAACGCTCATTTCCTCTTCGAGAAGTGATACCTGTTTTTTGGCTTTAAAATAATCATCTGCAATATTCAGCTCCAACAGGACAGCCTGCGTGTCAACAGACTGTCTTTTAAAATTATCAATCTTATTATACTCATTCAATTTGTTATTGATGTAAAGGGCGACTTTCTGTAAATACTCTTCACTTTCATATCCGCTTAAAGTATATACTTTACCGCCAATCAATACTTCTGTATCTGTTTTTGCTGACATATGTAAAATCCTTTCTGAAATGATACTATTTTCGTTATCATGATGCTTTGAAACATTATAATCCAAATCATTCCGAATAGTTACATTTTACCAAAACAGAGACAAAATGCAACCCATCCCGAAAAACTAAGTGCAACCTTCTATATACCTTCAATAAATCTTCAGCATTACCCGGATCAATCAACCGGCAGTTTCCTGCCGAAATGTTTGTATGCCAGAGGTGTCACTACCCTGCCTCGCGGCGTCCTGCTAAGTAATCCATTCAATATCAGATATGGTTCATACACATCCTCAATTGTTCCGGCATCCTCTCCTGTTGCTGCTGCAAGCGTATCAAGTCCCACCGGACCTCCGCCAAATTTATCAATCATGGTAAGGAGAATGTTCTGATCTACATGATCAAGGCCGAGACGATCTACTCCAAGCAGATCAAGCGCAATATCCGCAACCTCTTTAGTGATCACACCATCATACTTTACCTGCGCAAAATCACGCACGCGTTTTAAGATTCGATTTGCAAGACGTGGTGTTCCACGGCTTCTTCTCGCAAGCTCAAGTGCACCGGACGGTTCAATCTCTACCTCCAGCACTCTTGCCGAATGTAAAATAATCTGTGTCAATTCTTCCACTGTATAAAATTCCAGCTTATGAATGACCCCAAAACGATCTCTTAAAGGCGCAGTCAGGAGCCCTGCACGCGTTGTCGCACCCACAAGGGTAAAACGCGGCAAATCAAGCCGGACCGATCTGGCCGACGCACCCTTGCCAATTATAATATCAATGACATAATCTTCCATGGCAGGATACAGCACTTCCTCCACCTGCCGATTCAATCTATGGATCTCATCGACAAAAAGGACATCCCCCTCTTGCAGATTATTCAAAATAGCAGCGATATCTCCGGGTTTTTCAATCGCAGGTCCACTCGTGACCTTAATATGAACGCCCATTTCATTGGCAATGATATTTGCCAGTGTCGTTTTTCCAAGTCCGGGCGGTCCATACAAAAGCACATGATCCAATGAATCATTGCGCTGTTTTGCGGCATCAATAAACACCTTTAAATTATCTTTCGCTTTCTTTTGACCGATATAGTCATCAAGCAATTGCGGTCTGAGTGTATCTTCCACCTTACTGTCTTCAGTTGTCAGGTTTGTTTCTATCATTCTGGGGCTCATATTCTGTTCTTTCCATCTCCGCACATACATACTGCAGTGCTGTTTTCATTATCATTCTTCCCTTTGTCCATCACAATAAAAATTTCAGAGCAGCCTTCAAAATATCTTCTACAGGCATATCCTCAGACGGATCTACGGATTTCACTGCTTTGGCAGCTTCCATTCCATGATAGCCAAGAGCGGTTAAAGCGTCAATAGCATCCTTACGGTTTCTCCTCGGTTCCATACCTGTATCCGATGCCACTTCATCCAGTAATGCATCCGCATTCTGATCTGCCAGACTCACCTTATCCTTCAGCTCTAAAACAAGACGATCTGCTGTTTTTTTGCCGATTCCCGGTGCTCTTGCGATACTTTTGGCATCTCCTGCATAAATGGCAAACCGCAGGTCGTCTGCCGATAATACGGACAGAAGCGACAACCCTGCCTTTGGACCCACACCACTGACACCAATCAATTGCCGAAACAGTGTCAGTTCATCCTTGGTACGGAAACCATACAAGAGAAAAGCATCTTCTTTCACATAGGTATAGGTAAATATTTTGAGCTGTGAACCCAGTCCGGGCAATTCGCATAGAAACCCTGCACCTAATTGTATTTGAATCCCCAGACCATTCACATCGAGAATCACACTATCCTCTCCGATATCACTCAATATTCCTTTGACATATCCAATCATTCTGCTCTCTCCTGTTTTTCAAAGCCAAAATTATATTCGTTTTCTGCCGTTTATCAACAACAAGATACCCAGACATCCAAATGCAATCACAAGCAGAAAACGTGGATCAAAAGTCTCTCCTGTGTCAGGAGACTCGTCCTGCCTTTCAAGTGCATCTGTGCCCTCTTTTATCGTTTGCGCAGCCGCACCTATTCCTGCATATATTCCGTAAGGAGAAAAATGATCCGTCCGAAATGAGAAGGTATACCCATCCGCATTCTCGCTTTTCGCCCCGTAGATAAGCTCAAGTGACTGGTCCTGCGCAAGGGAAACCGCACAGATCTGTTGTCCGTACATTGTTTCCGATATCGGCACACACACCTCGACCTGTCCCTGCCCAAAACTATTGATCGGAATATTGGTGGCTTTTTCTACCAGTTTCAAATCGAAGGTGTACAGCTGTCCTGCAACAGTCGGTCCGAACTCATCTTCCACCGCATCCTGCAAATCCCGTTCCTCTGCGGATTGATTGATAAAAAGCTTGTACGCAGATTCATCATCCGACACAGTCGCGGTTATATTGCCGGCATAATCATAATCACTCGCAAGACAAATCGTCTGCACCTGCGTTTTTGTCTCCTTCTGTTGTGCAAAGTCTGCGTCATTCTCCGTATTATCGTCAGTCGAAGCCGCTTCCTGCGCCGTCTCCTGCACGGATTCTGACATTGGATTGCCTAGAACCAGATCCGGCTCATAATCTGTCAGATTGCCAAGTGCCTGCGGCAATAATACGGCACTTACCTTTTGCTGTGCCCACGCATCAAGGCGTGTATAAGGTAAAAATGCATCCTGATCAGCCTCGGTAATGGTATAACTTTTCCCGTCGATCCGGACGAAGGACGGCACTTTGACATTTTCTTCCCCGGGCGCAGGAAGGAGCGTACAATACTCCAGCTTAGCGATGGCATTTGCATCTTCCGTCCCGTTTGGCAACGATACGACAAGTCCCCGAAATCCAAGATAATCCTCATCCAATACGGTATCTGTAAAGTCAGACAGAGAATCTGACACAACAGCCACTGTAAGATCGCCAAAGGGACTGATGCGATAATCCGCATTTTCATAACGCATCGCAGTCTGCTCATACGAAAGTGAGGGGAGTTCTTGTATCGACTCAAAAGTAATGCTGCCTGCAGCATTGCCGTCAAATGCACCTACACCAATCCACTTGCAATCGTTCCCAATATGAATCTGTGATAGCGGACACCCCTCAAATGCCCTGTCTGCAATCTTTCGGACATGTCCCATACTGCTGACAGAAGTAAGCCCTATGCAGCCGGCAAAAGCGTCTTCTCCGATCTCCGTTAACGAATCATCCCATTCTACCTTATAGATCTCCGTATGATCCCGAAAAGTACCACCTGCA
Organism: uncultured Lachnospiraceae bacterium; assembly: GCA_945949085.1. GTDB lineage: Bacteria > Bacillota > Clostridia > Lachnospirales > Lachnospiraceae > CAG-194. The sequence goes on from CAMFDJ010000022.1 coordinate 13,572, forward strand.
ATTTTCTTTACATTTTGCGGAATTTGTACCACACCGGAATCTCCCTTGTAAGCAATCAATATGCCATCTCCAACAACCAGAAAATCTTCCTGATCCTCACCCGTAAGCCAGTTCTCCAGATACGGCGTTCTGGCAAATGCCTCCGGTTCAATATCTGTAACAGTGGACGGAATGGAAACAACTGAAAGCGCATCACAATGATAAAATGCACCATAACCAATGTGCGTCACACCTTCCGGAATCGTAATGCCTGTCAAAGAGCTTCTTGCAAACGCCAGATCGTCGATATCCGTAAACCCATTCTCCAGACAGACTCCCTGCAAGGTATCACTTTGGTAATACGCTTTTTTTACAATGACATGACTGCCGGTATCAGAAATCGTCATCTGCGGGGTAAAAGTATCTGTCTGCTGTTCTGTACCATCCACCGCCTGTGACACATCGGCTTTATCCGGTAAAATAACTGCCTGATTTGCGACTATTCTGACCTTTCCTATGACATCTTTTGCATCATCTGCATAATACTCCGATACATGTAAATCGGAAACATCCGCTGGGTTTCGCAGGTCATATTGTCCTTTTGCAGAGCCGTCATCTGCGGTACTCTCTGCGGTACTCTCTTCGGTACTCTCTGCGGTGCTGTCCGAAGCCAGGTCATTAGGCTCTTCCGATGTCCGGTCCCCATCCTTGCCCCCGTCATAAAGTGACACACCACTGTTCCCACTTACCGACTGATTTTCCTGATTCTGATATGTCTGTTTCCAGTTCTGATAAAATTCATATGCGCATGTACCCTCCTTGGCAAGAATACGCACGCGGGAACAACCGTCAAATGCAGTCTCGTGAATCGTAGTAACAGAAGCCGGAATATCCACATTGCCAAGTCTCTCACAATTTTCAAATGCCTTTGCTCCGATCTTTCTGACCGAATACGGAATACTGACACTCCGCAAATCCTTACAATTTGAAAAAGCATACTCGGGAATCATGTATAAACCTGCGGAAAGCACAACATCTTCCAAGTCAGAACACCCCCAAAACGCATAGCGCTCCACATCCGTGACACTGTCCGGCATCACAAATCTTTCTGTATGTCCTGCAGACAAATACTGAATCAGCTTTGTTTTATCACGATTATATAATACACCGTTTGCGCATACAAAATAGGGATTATTTCCAACATCAATTGTTTTTAATTGATCGTCTCCCGCAAAGACACCTGCGCCAAGAGACAAAACAGTATCGGAAAAGCAAACCTTTTGTAAATTCTCACACATTGCAAAAGCACCGCTCCCGATCTCTGTCACACCATTACCAATTGTTACAGACTCAAGATTTACACAGTTGCGAAAAGCCCCGTTTTCAATTTTTTCAAGGCTCTCCGGAAATGATACACTCTTGATCGCAGAATTACCGGCAAACGCTTCCGCACAGATGGTTTTGATTCCAGCAGGAACAGACACAGCCGAAGCTGTGCCTGTATAAGAAATAAGCTTATCTCCATCTTTTTCAAAATCCATGCCAGTGCTGATCGCATTGACAAGTGAAGCCGGAACTAACGTCGTCGCAATGGCACTCACCAAACATACAGCACCCAGAATCTGCTTTACTCTTTTTTTCATTCGATCACTTTCACAATTTTATTTTTTGACCCCTTACCGAGGAACATCAGGATAGAAAGCATTGCCAGTCCCATTGCCAAAAACCATTTCGGATGAATGGGATCTCCGGTTTTTGGCGAACCGTCCATTACATCTGAAGCCGTCAGATGATTGGTTTCCACATAAATTGCATACGGCGAAAAATGGGTTGCCACAAAAGAAATACACGGAACATTATCAATGGTAATGAGTCTTGAACCAAGTTTTTCAAAAGCACCGTTTTTCACTGCCCCGGCTTTGTTGTTACCGGCATATCCTGCAAGTACATCAGGAAACGGCATTGTAATCGTAACGGAAATACCGGATGTGTTCTCAATCTTTGTCGTACCGGTAGAATCATAAAGGCTGATATCCATCGCGAAAAACTTCAGATCATCCAAAGATCCATATTCTTTCAAAAGCGCCTGGGAAACTTCAGATTTCGCCGTTTCGCTATCTGTAATCTTTACAACAAAATTATCATTGGAACCGGAAACAGTTGCTGTGACAAGATCTCTGTTGGAAATACCGGATTTTGTCACCTCCACCTTTGTTCCGTTGTTTGATTGCTGCGGAACACGATTGCTTGTACCCGATGCGGAATTACCGGATATAGAGCCACTGCTGTTGCCTTTTCCCACGCTGTTTGCATTGGAAGCAGAGCCGTTTGTGCTGCTGTTGCTGTTGTTTGTGCCGTTGCCTCCCGCGTTGCCATTCGTGTTGTTCGTATTGCTGTTTGACTGATTATCGGCATCCAGCGGATCTTTTGAGGAATCCTCAAGCACATTATGACTGTTATCCGTGGAATCCTGATTTGCGCTTCCCTTCTGATACAATGCCGTCACAGTCATATTTCCGGTCACAGGTACTGATGCATAGTTGGAAGGTGACCATGTCGTAAAGGTATAACCCTTTCTGGACGGAACAACTGTTGTTGCAACAGGGCATTCACCATCCTTCACATTCTGGGAATCCAGAAGCGTTCCATCATAATCGACAAATTTCACTTCATAGATTTGATCGGATGTACCGCCGTTTGTTCCATTATTCCCGGAAGAATTGCCATTCTCTTCTGCATTCGGATCTTCCGTATAATAAGCTTTGATCACAATATTACCGGTTACGGCTATCGTCTGATAATTGGAAGGAGACCAGTAACTGAAAATATAACCTTTTCGGGAAGGCGTCACTGACGGCGTCTTCGGATATTCTCCCTCCTTCACATATTGTGTATCCCAGGTATACAGCCCGTCAAAATCCTGGAATAAAACAGAATAATAGCCATCAATAGAGGCTGTATTATCCTCTTCATATATCGCCTTTGTGGTAATATCTTCTTTGACATTATCAAACTTTTCGGTCCAACCTGTCAATGTATATCCCGGTCTCTGCACACGCGGCGCTGTAGCACTTGCACCATGCTTTACTGTTTCTGTCTTTAGCACATAATCATCATAATCAAGGAAGGTAACCGTATATTGTTTGATAAAGGTCTCAGCCGTAATACCGTCCTTATCATCACAATACCAATAAGCCGGGCTATCTTCTTCACATTGGATCGTAAGACCCTGTATATAGTTTCCGTCTCCGGGATCCCCTACAACAAACGCTGTATCATCGATGCTCTGCACACTTCCCGGCACATATGCGGTAGATAATGCAGTATTGCGGAAAGCATATTTTCCGATTTTTTTCGTCGAATCGGAAAGAGAACAATAATACAAATCTGTTGCACCGTCAAAGCAGTAATCCGGAACAGTTGTAATTTCCGTATCATCCAGATATGCCTCTTTGATTCCGGTACAATGCTGGAATGCACAAGGTGCGATTTCTTTCACGCCGGTCAGTTCGGAAGCACTCAGCTTAGAAGCCCCGATGAGCTTTCCTCTTGTGACCAGACATTCTTCTACTTTGACACGATTGCCCAGATCATCAACCTGACAGATCAGTCCATCACTGCAATCATATTTTCCGGGTCCGTCAAATTCCACATCGATCAGTTTGTCACAGTCCTGGAACGGGACACTTCCAAACTCAGATAAAGAAGCGGGCAAAACAACATCCTCCAGATTATCACAATCATAAAATGCATGATCGCCAATACTCTCTCCGCTTTCACTTCCACTGGAATGCAGGATAAAAGTATCCAGTTTGCTGCAACCTTCAAAAGCCCTTTCGGGAATGCGCTGCACCGTATCTAAAATCACACTCTGCACGGCCGCGTTATTTTGGAAAAGTGTATCCGACATTGCAGTTACACCATCCGGCACATGCACATGATAAACGGCATTTATGACCTCCTGCTCTTCTTCTGTCATCTGCATCGGTGATTCGGGATGTAACAGATTGTTCTGCTGTTTATTGTTTGCACTTGCAACAATTGCATTTTCCTCATCTTTTGTGCGCACATAGTCACTGGTGCCGGTATATGTACTCAGACTATAAGATTCCAAACCTTTTAGCTGATCTTCTGTCGGAACCGATACAAGTGTCGGAACAGTCTCAAGCAGCTCATTTGTATTAGGGTCGCGCGTTACTGCAAGCTGAATCTGCAGATTCCGCGGGAATGAACTGCAGTATGCGATATATTGTGTCGGTGCACTGGAGGCATTAAAATTGTTGGACGCATTCATTGCATATTGGAAAGGCACACTGTCTGAAGAAATATCTCCAATAAATCGCAGTCCTGTATACGGCGTCACGGCGTCATCCTCCATATCACCCTCCGCTTTTTGCGCACCTGTCTTAAACGCCCCCGCACCGATCTCCCGGACTGCAAGTGCATTATCAAATTGTACCGTGCGAAGCGAGGTACATCCCTCAAAAGCCCCGGCCGCTATACTGCTGACGGAAGAAGGAATATATAAATACCGGATTCTGTCATTGTCAGAGAATGTTCCTGCCGATATCGTAGAAACATGATATTTGGCTATATTGTTCGGAATGATCACGTTTTCACCCTGCGTACTATCCTTGACCTCAAACCGCACAAGCTCATTATTTTCATTGACGCAGAATGCACAACCATCTACATTCTTTTCATACCAGCCTACATATCCCTGATCCAAATACCCAAAGGCAAGATTATGCTCCTGTGTGTAATTGTATGCCTCAGAATTTTTATAAGCAAGAATACAAAAGGCATCACTGACCGTATAATCAGAGGCAAAAGCAGAATTGTACCCAAGATTGGTCTTTCCAAACATACAATTATCCGGAATATTGTTCTTATCATGCGGCGCATTACCCGGGCATTCAAATTCCAAAGTTCTGGAAGTACATTTTACCGTATCCAGAAGATTACACCCCTTGACATTATTTGCCTTTAAAATGCCGGTAGCACTGCCCGGAAGTCCAAGGTATGTCATTGCCTGACAGTTATAACAGGTAAACTCTGCCTGTGAGATATTGGAAACACGTTCCGGAAATACAACCTGTCCAAGACTGCTGCAGTTATAAAAAAGACCATTTCCTATAGTTGTCAGAGAAGTATTGCCGTCACTGTTGACACCATTGATATTAATTGCAGTCAGATTGGTGCAATCCTTGAAACAATAATTTCCCAGCTTTTGCACCTGATCAGGTATCTTAACGGCACCAAGATAGGTACATCCTGCGAAAGCATAATCGCCGATTTCCTTTAAATTGGATGGTTCAGCAAAGGTTAAAGCAGAGAGCTGGTTACAGTTTTCGAACGCATGATTGCCGATGACATTTGCACCATTCTCGATCGTAACGGAAGTCATCTGGCATCCGGTAAAGGCTCTGTTCCCGACTGCAAGAATTTCCTGTGGAATTGTCAATGAGGCAAAATTGGTGGATCCTTCAAAAACACCCATCTCAATGCCTTCTTCATTCACGATTTCCGGTGCATGATACATACCGTCTTCCTGACCGAAACGATTTACCCTCTGTACATCCACATAGTAGCGGTCGCTTCCCACATACTGAACGGGTATTTCAAGCTGCACACCTTCTGTCGGCGTTGGCATAGGCGTGGAATTGACAGAGAGGATTTCATAACGTTCCTGCGGCGTAGCATCCATCGTGTAAAGCTGCTGTCCGTTCCATGTGTTGACATTCTCTCCCGTACAGAGCGACAAAACACGATTCAATCCGGGTGTGATCACCGTTCCGTTCTCATCTCTTACCTCATCTGTCCGGGGCTGTGATTCAAAGTAGAGCGGCATTTTGCCGGACGTCACAGCGACATATTGATTGGAGGCAGGGTCATACAGATAAGCACCTGTTGAAGAGGGAATGGTAAGCGTTCCTCCCGGCACCTGAGAATCCTGATTGTAATAGACTACAATTCCCGTCATCGTACCACCGTTACTGCCATAGGCAATGCGGAATTTACCATCGGCATTTGCAAACACCGGGTAATTTGATGTATTCGTATAATTCGGGATATAGCGGCTTGGATCAGCAGTTGCAGCACTGATCAGAAGTGTATCGGGCAAATCTCCCGCCGCTTTTGACTGCGGTGTCGGAATCAGTGCCACAATGATTGCAGAAAGCATAAAAACCACTGAAAGCGTTCCCATGACAGTACGCCGCATACGCCTGTTTTTCCTTTTCATATTCTTCGTTTTGCTTTTCATCTGATTTGCCATTACTCGCTCTCCTCTTGCAAAGCAATTACCTGATTCGTTTTGCGACAACCACAAAACGACCGTTTGTCTCCTCGTAATCACAGGTGGACAATGTCAGAAGCGTATCGCCAAACTCCGCTTCTACGCCTGTATCATACAGCGACATTTCCGCCATGGCACGCATATTGGAATCAAATTCCTGTTGCGTATCCGCATCGATAAACTGATAATATTTAAATGTAACCTCATCCTCGTTGTAAATATGGGATAAAAAGACATACATCACCTCATAAGATGCCTTCTCATAGATGGAATCAAATGTGATGACAGAATGCTTTTTGCAATAATCGGACGATTTATATTTGTCAAGATTACCAAACATATTCCCGGAACGCATATTGTGTCCATAGATGATCAGATTGGTACTTGGTTTTGTGACATCACAGGCCGCATCCAGAAATAACGTACCGTTTTTGTCACTCTCCTGATTGATATCATGATCAAGATAATATGTATTGTCAGAAGTCTGCATGACAGGGTAATCAATATTTGTATCGGCTATCTTAAGCCATCCGATTAGATTTTTATTTTGATTATATAAACTTTTGTATTCATCCAGAATCGTCAGTACCTTTTCCTGTCCGGTCTGCTCATCCTTCCATGTCACCTGATCCGTAGCATACATGGCATTTATCGTTTCATTTTCCTTAAGAGAAGCCATCTTCTCATTTTCACGTCTGACTCTGTCTGCCTCAAGACAATAGTAGCCAAAATAAGAAAGACAGGCTACTGCGACGACAAGCAATGAAAAAGATACTACTCTTCTGAATAAAAGTTCTTTTCTGGTAAGCACAACAATATGCCTGCTGTTTTTTTTATTCTTTGCCGGCTTTACATGATATCTGCTGCTTTTACGAACATGAGCATCCTCCATGTGGCTGCTCCCTGCCATCTGTCTTCTTTTTGCCTCCATGGCAAGTTCGTACACTTCGTCATCGAGTGCTCTTCCGGCAGGTCCTTCGAGTCTGATCTGCCCGGATTGTATCATCGCATATAATCTTAAAATATCCTTATCATTATGAAAATCGTATTGTTTCCGAATCTCATCAATTGCATAATTCTCCATGATTTCTATTTTAACTATATCTTGTTGGAAATTCAACCCTTATTGCAAGATATGGTGTATTTTTATTTCAGGAAATATTTGGTTCCGGGTCTTTCTTTGCCGGATACAAAAAAGAACCCGGACATGTCACAACCTCGTGCTTCCTGCATATGATACAGCATAACAACAATTTTGGAGGCTCTAAAATGAGTGAATTATCTGCAAGTCAGTGTGGATGTCGTTCCGAACGAATGAGTTGCGGCTGCGGCTGTGGATGCAACAGCTGGATCTGGATTATCCTGTTATTGGTATTCTGTGGTGGCTGCGGCGACCATGATGACTGTGGTAGCGGATTTAGTCTGTTTGGCGGTGGCTCAGACTGCTGCGAGTGGATCATCATCCTGCTCATCCTTTTCTGCTGCTGTGGCGGACATTCCAAATACTGATATCTTGGTATCATCAGTCACGCGGGAGAGCATCGGCATGGAAGGGAATCTTTTGATTCCCTTCCTTCTCTTTCCGTCTCTTATTTCATCACATCCCTAACATTTGCGAAACAATTTATTCTATATCATTTTTTCAATCATAACAGGAAGCTTTCTGCCATAGAATGGTGGTAAAATCAGTTTCTTTGCAAGCGCAGGAAGGAATCGTCACGCGAATGGATAACAGAGAAAGCAGCAGAGAACCTAACAGCAAAAGATCAAATGATAGCATCATCGCATTTGACACGGTTTATACCACAAATGAAATTCAAATGATGAAAATTGCCATGCCACTTTTATCGCATGATTTACAGCTGTTACTTGCGACTTATATCAAGGTGAGGGAGCTCTCACTCTGCTATCAGATGCTGCAACATACAAAACTACATCATTTCTCCATAGAAACAGCCGGGCTGCATCGTTTTTTCAAGGAGGCAAAGCCTTACTGCAACAAACAGCAAAGTCAAATGTTTGATATGTTTGAAAATCTGAGCCGCACAATGCAGATACTCGATAAAATGAAGTTACTTGGTGATGATATTCCCTTTGACGGCAATATGGATCTCTCAGCCCTGATGCAATTGATGCCTCTTTTTCAGTCTTTTCAGGAAGATACAGTTCATGAAACCGGCGCAGACGAAAAACGGAGCGATCATACAGCTTCAGAAAGTACATCCTGCAAGGCAGCTTCCTCCGATCCTGCCGGGTATGCGCAGGCGTCCGGTGACGATACATTGCAGGAACACACACACCCATCTCCCATGTCTGCCCTATCTCCTCTTTTACAAAATGCACTGACCAATGAGCAGAGGGAAATGTACGAACAATTTCAAAAAAAATTTTCTTCCATGTGAAAGGATATCCTATGCAAAATCAAGATTGGATCAATGACGAACGATTAGACACCATTCCAACAGAGAAAAAGGAATTTTTGCATGAGATTTTATTTGAAATGAATCAGCTCTCAAGCAAAGAAAAACTTCCCTTTATTATGGCATTATTATCAAGCGGCCGGCTAAATGCAATCAATTTCTCCGATGAGGAACTGAAACTGATCATCCATGTGCTGAAAGATTATACAGATGAAAAAGAATTCACGCGATTTCAGGGAATTTTACAGATGCTCAGGCATTAAAAAACAGGGAAGCATTCCCGGTATCCATATACGGGTTTGCTTCCCTATCTGTAGCATGACAAAAATGATCCTTTAGTTTGGTTTCACAACAATATTCACAATCTTGCCCGGGACATAAATCTCTTTTACAACCTGCATGCCTTCTATTGCTCTTGCCACGCCATCGACAGCCTTTGCCTTTGCAAGTGCACTGTCTTTCTCTTCTTTGACACCAAGAAGTACCGTGCCTCGAACCTTACCGTTAACCTGCACGCCAATTCGGGTCTCATCTTCTTTCACTGCTTCCGGATCAAACTGCGGCCATGGTTCAAACGCAAGTGTGTGATCATGTCCGAGACTCGCCCAGATTTCTTCTCCGATATGCGGGCAGATACATGACAGCATCTTGATAAAGCCTTCCGCATATTCCAAAGGACATGTCCCCTTTGTCACCGCATTCATGAAGATCATCATCTGTGCAATGGCGGTATTGAATCCAAGCTGCTCAAAATCATCCGTAACCTTCTTCACAGTCTGATGATAAATCTTCTTTAATGCCTCTTCATTGCCCGGCTGAATATTGTCCGGATTCGTAAAGTAATTCCAGACTCTGTTCAGGAATTTTCTGGCACCCTCTACACCCTGTGGGCTCCATGGTTTTGAGACTTCAAGCGGTCCCATGAACATTTCATACAGACGAAGCGTGTCTGCGCCATAATCTCTGACAATGTCACTGGGGTTGACAACATATTCCGGGAATCTCTTTCCCATCTTGATACCATTCTCACCGAGAATCATACCCTGATGAACCAGTTTTTTGAATGGCTCTTTTACAGGGGATAAGCCCTGGTTGTAAAGGAATCTGTTCCAGATACGGGAATACATCAGATGTCCTACTGCATGCTCCGGTCCGCCGATATACAGATCTACAGGCATCCAGTGTTTGAGAAGCTCCTGGTTGGCAAATTCCTCCTCATTGTCCGGATCAATATATCTGAAATAATACCAGCTTGAGCCGGCAGAACCGGGCATCGTTGAGGTCTCCCTCTTCCCTGTCACATCACCGTTTTTGTATATTTTCCATTCAGTCGCATTTTCCAGTGGTGCCTGACCGTTATTTCCTTTATAATCCTCAAGCTCAGGAAGCACCAGAGGCAATTCCTCATCTGAAAGTACATGAATCTTACCGTCCTCTGTATAATAGACAGGAACAGGTTCTCCCCAATAACGCTGACGGGCAAAGATCCATTCTCTGAAGTGATAGTTTACCGTACGTTTTGCAACACCAAGCTTCTCCAATTTCACAGTAATTGCTTCTTTGGCATCTTCCACTACCATACCTGTAAATTCTTCTGAATTCATAAGGTGAAGGCCTTTGCCAAGATAATCGTGCTTTTCAAGAGCCTTCTGGGATACGTCACCTTCAATAACCTGAATACGAGGAATATTATGAACCTCAGAATATTCATAGTCTCTCTGATCGTGACTTGGAACTGCCATGACAGCACCGGTACCGTAATTTGCAAGTACAAAGTCGCCAATATAAAGCGGTACCTCTTTGCCGTTTACCGGATTGATACAAGTAACACCCTTCAGCTCGCATCCTGATTTCGTCTTATTGAGTTCTGTACGATCCATATCATTTTTCTTGATCGTCTCATCAATATATGCCTGTACTTCTTCCTGATTCCGGATTCTTGGCATCAGATCTTTTACAATCTGTCCATCCGGAGCAAGCACCATAAAGGTAATGCCATAAATTGTTTCAATACATGTGGTGTAAATGGAAAACTCTCCGCCTCCCACAATCTGGAATTTTACTTCAACACCTTCCGAACGACCGATCCAGTGACGCTGCATATCCTTTGTAGACTGTGGCCAGTCAATCTCATCAAGCCCCTCCAGTAGTTCATCTGCAAATGCAACCTGATCAATGACCCACTGCTTCATGTTCTTACGGATGACCGGATAACCGCCTCGCTCAGATTTGCCGTCAATAACTTCATCGTTTGATAATACGGTACCAAGCTCTTCACACCAGTTTACAGGCATATCTACAAGCTTTGCATAGCCTGCTTCATATAATTTTTTGAAAATCCACTGCGTCCACTTATAAAATTTTGGATCTGACGTGGCAAGTGTCTTTGACCAGTCATAATCAAATCCAAGTTCCTTGAGCTGCTTTGTGAATGTTTCAATATTTCTCTGTGTAAATCCATTTGGATGATTTCCTGTTGTAACAGCATACTGCTCTGCAGGAAGGCCAAAGGAATCATATCCCATTGGATGAAGCACATTATACCCCTGCATTCTCTTCATACGGGAAATAATATCCGTTGCTGTATATCCTTCCGGATGACCGGCATGAAGACCAACGCCGGATGGATACGGAAACATATCAAGTGCATAAAATTTCGGTTTTGAGAAATCCCATATATCTGTCTTGAATGTTTCGTTCTCTTCCCAATAATTCTGCCATTTCTTTTCAATTTCTCTGTGATTGTACGGTGCAGCCATTTTTCTACCTCTACCTGTCTTTCTATTGTTCTTTCCTGAATGGATGCTGTACAAAGACAACCCCATCAGCTTTTTTACAAATAACTATATAAGTCCACCGTTTATAGTAAACGGTGGACGGTGAAAAGTCAAGTTATGATGTCTATTTCAAGCTGATTTGCAGTTTTCTTTCTGCGGCATTTCATGTGATATCTGCGCAGGATCCACTTCAGCCTTTTCTGATTGTCATCCCACAAAGGAAGCTTACTTTTATGGGATGTGGATTCTGCTATGAGCCCGCTCGTCTCATAGGAAACCTTCATTTGCAGATGCCACAGTCCAAATTTCTCTGCCTCACGAATGATGATGCCACCCTTTGCACTGCCGAGCCATGCATACGCAATTTGTAATAAGCTGTCATATAGCAGCAGGCAATCCGCATAATCCTTCTGAAACGCGGTGGGAATCGTCAGTCTGCAGCGCATCTCCCATTCATGTGCCCTGCAATACTCATACTGCTGCGACAGAAACGCAACCAGCATACAGTCATCTCCTGAAAGCTGTTTTTTCACCCGGTCCATCTGCTCGAGTAGCAAATAGGCTTCTGTCTCCTCCGGATGAAGCGTTCCTGCTATCATTTCCGAAAGTTGTATCAGATTGTCAGTCATAACCGGCACATCCAATAAGCATTCCTCATAATAAGCCCTGCAGTCATTTACTATTTTTTCCTTTTTGCCTATGATTTTTCTTTCCAGAAACAGAGATTGCAGGAAAAAATTTCCTGCAATACCTATCATAGCTAAAATAATTATGATTCCATATTCCATGTTTGTTGTTCACTCATTTGCAACAGTTTTTCTTTTTCGTCAGACCATCGACTGATCAGCTGTCTTATGCTTTCCTTCTGTTGCTTCAAAATAACGTTTTCCTGTTCATCCATCGTCATCTGTGCGCCTTGTGCATAATTGGCAAAATCGTGTCTGATCTTACGATACAGCACAAACAAGGACAAGCATTTTTCGCAAAAAAACTGATCACGACACATCTGCTCTACAGTCTGTTTTCTCCTTTTACATTCAGAGAATACACAAACACAATATACCATCTGCAGGCAACATAAAACAGCAAGACAAACTCCAATCACAGCTGTCATAGTAACACTCCCTATATGTAAAGTGAAATAAGCTCCTTTACCTGTTTATAGTGTCTGCGGCTGACAGGGACATTATGCCCCGTTGTCATATTGATACCATCTTCCTTTGAAAAGGATTTGATCTTATTTAAGTTGCAGGCAAAGCTCTGATGCGTAAAAATGAAGTGTTCCGGCATATTGGACATCACATCGCTCAGCTTATTTCCCGTCTCAACGCAGCTTCCGTCCTCCAAAAAAATCTTGCAGCTGCGATATCCCGTCTCCATATATACGATATCATTGACCGGAATCCGAAAAACCTTTCCGCCGATGGCGGTGACCGTAACCATGCTGACTGTCTGGTTTTTTACAAGCTCAATCGTCTTATTGATGGCAGCATACAGCTTTTCATCCTTGATCGGTTTTGATAAAAAATAAACAGGATCTGCGTCAAACACATTACTCGCAAGCTGTGCATAGCCGGACAGCAGAATTACCTTGATATCCGGATAGGAAACACCAATTTCCTTTGCAATCGCAATACCGTCATCCTCTCCAAGTGCAATGTCAAGAATGATCATGTCAACTTGCCTGTTACGTATCTCCTCCATAAGTTCTACACCGGAATATAAACAGGTGGTGCTGATCTGTTTTCGATACTTTTTGTCAACAAGCTCTTTTATGTGAACAGTAATATTCTTATCATCATCACAAATTACCATATGCAGCATATCTCTACCTCTTAATGATGGATTTACAGCACTATTTTCAAATAGTTACTTACATTTATATTAAGTTTTATTTGTAAAATAGTCAACTAATTTCAACAAATGGCTCGCTATTTTGTGCATTTTGTATTTTTTTTGCAGAATATTATGACAAATCTATTTTTTGAAAGTTCCTCATTGCAGCGCGGTAACCTGTGATAGCGCATCTCCCTCCGTGTAAGAGAAAGTAACTTCACTTCCTTCCTTCCATGTAACCACGCGTACAAGCTCCTCATTCGTAAGGTCCGCATCAAATAAATCATCATATCCCTGCACGGTAAAGTAGAGATGGGAATTTCCTTCCAGAACAACCTGCGACACAGTTTCGATTTTCCCTTTTGCCTTTTTGGCACCTGACACATCCGTTGTTTTGATCCCGTTTGTACTGAGCAAAGAATTGTAAGCTTTTTTACATTCCTTTACCGTATCACCGATTGCCACCCATTGATACTTTTGGATATTCACCATGGCATATTTTTTTACAAGACCGGCATCATCCTTCAATGCCATGAAATAAGTCGGCTCATTCGCGATGTTTAAAAGAAGCGGAAATGTCGCCGTATATTTCAGATTCTGCACCTGACCCTCGGCAGATGACATAGCCGAATCCTCAGTCGCACCCTCCACTTTATAAAATCTTGTTTCCATGGTGCGCTGATTCATCAACACAAAACCGACATTGGACTGGTCACCGCTCACACTTGTCACGCCGGAATATACCCATACATCATCATCCATGGCAATATAGTTATATCCGTTTGTTGTCTGCAGACAATCTCTCTGCCCTAGGATACTATTGAAAAATCCATGTTGCAGGGTTCCGTGGTAATCGTAAAGAGACATCAAAAGCTCTGCCTGGTATGCTTTATCAATCCACTGCGGCACTTCATCAATTGCATAATCCTCGCATTCTCCTGTGACAGCATTACAAAGTACCACTCTTCCGATTGTCTGACCACCGAACAGACCGATATTGAACTGTTTTACAGGACATACCCAGTACGGCACACCGTCATCATCAATTTCAAAAAACAGTTGCTCCGAAAAGATATAAGTCGGATATCGAAATCTCAGATGGCGATTGATATAATGATTAAAATATTCCGATTCAGAATAATGGATGCCATCTTCCAGCTTGACGCATTCCGTATTCTGATTTGTCATATCAATACGAATATATGCCGGAATGCCGTTTTTATGATTGGTGAGCCATTTGATCGGGCTGGCATAAACGAGAGGTGTCACTCTCACAGGCGCACCCTTGTAATTGATCTGCGTGTAATCTTCCGCTACCTCAAACTGTGACACCATATCCACCATACTTCCCATCTTTCTGTTGCCCAGAATGGATGCAGAAGCTCTGTCAAGAAGCGGAATTGTGTTAAAATCCACTTCCCGGATATCTTCAACAAAATTGCATTCCTTTACCTCCATCAGTGCCTGATATTTCTTTGCATTGACAATAGGCGAAGAAAGAATACTGCCTATGACATAGACGGCAAAAAGAATGCCTGCCAGCCAAAAGATATACTTTGCAAATCCAATCTTACCGGAATTGATTTCTATTCCCGATTTCTGAAAACGAATACTGCCTGTTGCTTTCAACCGGCGAATCGCAAAAAAAGCGCCAACTGTCAGCAAAAAGAGCAAAAGAAACCACCAAAATCCCGCTGAGTGAATATTGATGGCCGGCAGCGTTATGTAATAGTACAGAAAAGCAACCCAAAATATTACAACAATAAGAATTAGTTTTTTCCCGATTTTTTTCATTTTGTTATCCTCCAAAAATATAGCCACGTCTTATCCGGTGGACAGGACGTGGCTATATTATACTTCGGTGAAATTAATTGTCAAGCTACACTTATCAAGCAGCGTAGTCCGCTTAATCCGCTTAATCCTCTTGCTCGTTTACAAGCTTAGCGGCTCTTGCTTCCACTTCCTTCTGTTGTACGTCAAAAGGTGCCTGTTCATATCTGGAAAACTCATAACAGTAATCACCCTGACCACCTGTCATGGAGCGAAGAGTCGTGCAATAACCAACCAGACAGCTCATCGGAATATCTGCTTCTATCGTCTGTTTGCCGCTTGCAGCAGGATTCATGCCAAGCACACGACCACGGCGCTTGTTCAGATCGCCCATAACATCTCCTGTGTAACTGTCAGGCACTGTCACTTTAAGGGAAGCAATAGGCTCCAGCAATACCGGATCCGCTTTCAGAACGCCATCCTTAAAGGCCATGATTGCCGCCTTTTTAAAGGAATTCTCGGAGGAGTCAACAGGATGATACGATCCGTCATATAGCACAGCAGAGATGCCGACAACAGGGTATGCTGCAAGAGGTCCCTTCTGTACGGCTTCCGCAAGTCCCTTTTCCACTGCCGGAAAATAATTTTTGGGAACTGCCCCACCGACAACCTCCTGTGCAAAGGTGTAAGGAGTTTCTAAATCCCCGGAAGGCGCAAAACGCATTTTCACATGACCGTATTGTCCGTGACCGCCGGACTGTTTTTTGTATTTTGCCTCCACATCAGAACTCTTTCTGATGGTTTCTTTATAGGCAATCTTAGGTGGCAAAAGATCAATATCCACTTTATACTCACTGAGCAGTCTACTCTTAATGATTTCAAGCTGCATATCACCAATTCCGTATAAGAGCATCTGCGCATTTTCCGCATCGTTTACGATCTTTAAGGTCTGATCCTCATGAGATAACTTGGATAGAGCCTGTGCCGCTTTATCAATATCCGCCTTATTCTTCACTTTATAACGCATATAAGTATATGGTTTGGAGATATCCAGTTTTGGATACTGTACCGGAAATGCTTTGGTGGAAAGACTGTGCCCTGTTCTGGCTGCCGTCAGCTTTGCAATCGCTCCGATATCTCCTGCATGAAGCTCCTTTACCTCAATCGGTTTACTGCCCTGCAGCACATATAGTTTGCCGATTTTTTCTTCCGTATCACGATCGATATTATAAATCATATCATCCTGTTTCAAAACACCGGAACAAATCTTAACAAGGGAATATTTTCCGATAAAAGGATCCACGATCGTCTTAAATATGTAGCCGGACTTTGCCTTTGAGAAATCATAATTTGCCTCAAAAATTTCGTTATTCTTCATCGAAATACCGGCCACACTTCTGTTTTCCGGACTTGGCATATATTTGATAATATCATCAATCAGGGTATACGGTCCCTGACAAAGCACACTGGAACCCATGCAGACCGGAACAATACTGCCATCCATCACATTATTGCGGAGAGCTGCGCGAATTTCGGACTCAGAGAATGTCTCACCCGCAAAATAGCGCTCCATCATTTCTTCAGATGTTTCGGCAACTGCCTCCATAAGCGTTTCTCGGTAGCTTTCCAAATAAGGCACGCTATAATCAGGTATTTCACAAGGCACAACCTCTTTTCCCTGCCATCTGTTACCTGTCTCACTTACCACATTCACATACCCTACAAATTTCTCATTTTCACGAATCGGGAAGTGGAACGGCGCAATCTTCTTACCGTAGGATGCCGTCAGATCCTCAACGACCTCCTTGAAAGATGCCTTATCAATATCCATATCGGAGACGTAGACCATTCTCGGTAAATGATATTTTTCACAAAGCTCCCATGCCTTCAAGGTTCCGACTTCGATACCGTTTTTACCTGATACCACAATAATGGCAGCATCCGCACCACTTACAGCCTGTTCTACCTCTCCGACAAAATCAAAATAACCGGGTGTATCCAGAAGATTGATCTTATACCCTTCCCATTCTATGGGAATCATAGTCATGGAAATAGAAATCTGTCGTTTCTGTTCTTCTTTTCCGTAATCGCTGACAGTATTCTTGTCAGCAACACTTCCCATTCTGGAAGTGATTCCTCCAAGGTATGCCAAAGACTCCGCAAGCGTTGTCTTTCCGGCCCCGCCATGTCCTAATAAGACAACATTCCTGATTTTTTCCGTTGTGTAAACATTCATTCGCAAGCCCTCCGTTTATGATGATATTGGGTTCGGTCTAAAAAAGGAGAAACCGATGCAATGCGCCTTAGAATTGTCATTACAATTACACCCTCTGTTGTTTATTTTACTAAATATTACTATTGATTACAACTATTTTACAGTAAAAATGTTGCGTTTTTTTTAAAATTCTATCATTTTTTTGTTCAGTATTACCCAAACTCATCTGTTTCTATTCGGACTTATCTGATCACGCTCGTTGACATTCACGCTTTAACGTATTAAAATGCAGATAGTATTAGCAACAAGAAAGGATTGTACTATGGCATACTCTTTTAGTTTTATCGGCTTGGGACTGATCGGAGGTTCTATTGCAAAAGCGCTGCGCGCCTCTTACCCGGATTGTCTGATCCAAGCATATGACATCGATATGCAAGCCTTAGAGCTTGCTGCATGCGAACATACCATAGACCGTATCTGTGAATCAGTGGATGCTGCTTTGCTCTCCTGTGACTATCTGTTCCTTTGTGCACCGGTCAGTCATAATGATGCCATACTGGCGCAGCTTGCGGCGCATCTGCCTGAAAATACCATTATTACCGATGTCGGAAGTGTGAAAGAGACCACACACACTGCCATTCAGAATGCCGGTCTGTCTCATTGCTTTATAGGCGGTCATCCTATGGCAGGCAGCGAAAAGACAGGCTATGCACATGCCAATCCACTACTGCTTGAAAATGCCTATTATATTTTGACACCTACCGATACCGTTCCAAAGCAGTACGTCAGTTGTCTGAAGGACATCATCACTTCCATCGGTGCCATCCCGCTGATACTGGATTACCGGAAACATGATTATATCACTGCTGCGGTCAGCCATCTTCCGCATATCATTGCAGCCAGTCTGGTAAATCTTGTCAGGGATTCCGATGACAGAGATGGACTGATGAAGCTGATCGCCGCCGGCGGCTTTAAGGATATTACAAGAATTGCAAGTTCTTCTCCCGTTATGTGGCAGTCCATCTGTCTGACCAATACAGAGAATATTTTATCCCTTTTGCAATCCTATATAGACAGCCTGCAAAAAATCCGGGATGATCTGACTGCCAGACAGGCTGATTCCCTGTTTACTCTGTTTGAGACAGCCAAGGAGTACCGCGATGCGTTTACAGACGGTAACCATGGTCCGATCAAAAAGGAATTTGCCATCCATGTTGATATTCCGGATGTCCCCGGTTCCATCGCCAAGACAGCAACGCTCCTTGCAGATCATGCTCTCAGCATCCGCAATATCGGCATCATGCATTCGCGTGAATTTCAGGAGGGTGCGCTTCGCATAGAGTTTTACGACGAAGCAACCATGCGGACTGCTTCTCTGCTTTTAAAAGAGAATGCTTATACAATATATGATAAATAGAGGTGTAAAAATGCAATACAAATATGCAAAACATTTCAATGGAGAGATTCAGATTCCGGGTGACAAATCCATATCGCACAGAGCCGTTATGTTTGGTTCTCTGGCAGAGGGGCAGACCCGGGTGACACATTTTTTAACGGGAGCTGATTGTCTCTCCACAATTTCTTGTTTTCAGAGGCTTGGTATCCAAATTGACACTACCCCGCAGGAAATCATCATCCACGGAAAAGGATTACATGGTCTCACGGCGCCCACAGAGACTTTATATACCGGAAACAGCGGCACTACTACCAGACTGATTTCCGGCATTCTGGCCGCACAGAATTTTGATGTCTGCTTAACCGGCGACGCATCCATCTGCAAAAGACCGATGGACCGCATTGTAAAACCACTCTCCCTGATGGGAGCAAATATTACCGGAACAGGCGATAGAAACTATACCCCGCTGCACATTAGAGGAAGTAAATTACATGGTATCTCCTATCAGTCACCCGTTGCCTCCGCACAGGTAAAATCCTGCATTCTTCTGGCCGGACTGTATGCTGACGGAAAAACCAGCGTCACAGAGCCCGCCGTAAGCAGAAATCACACAGAATTGATGCTGCGCGGCTTTGGTGCTGCTGTCGATACAGACAATACGACTGCCACTGTGTACCCGGAGCCTGTTATGCACGGTCTTGACATTTGCGTCCCCGGCGATATTTCTTCGGCTGCTTATTTCATTGCAGCAGCATTACTTGTACCACATGCCGAGCTCCTTATCAAAAATGTCGGTATCAATCCGACGCGCGATGGTATTTTGCGTGTGGCAAAGCAGATGGGCGGTGACATTTCCATCCTGAATGAACGCCTTGATGCCGGAGAACTGACAGCCGATCTGCTTGTGCGGAGTTCTTCTCTGCATGGCATTACCATAGAAGGCGATATCATACCTACATTGATCGATGAAATTCCGATGATTGCCGTGATGGCGGCATTTGCACAGGGAACAACTGTCATCAGAGATGCTGCGGAATTGAAAGTCAAAGAATCCGATAGAATTGCTGTTGTCTGTGAAAATCTGAAAAAACTTGGATGTGACATCACGCCGACAGATGACGGCATGATCATACAGGGCGGCAGGCTGCTCCATGGCGGTCAGCTGAAATCCTATATGGATCATCGTATTGCCATGAGCTTTGCCATTGCAGCACTGGCAATCGATGATGAAATCACCATGCAGGATGCATCCTGTGTGGACATCTCCTACCCTACCTTTTTTGAAGACCTGTACGCGCTGACCCGGTAAACTAAAACAGCCAGAAAAACAATTCAATGACAGGCATCTGAAACAGATAAATCGGATAAGAAACAGATGATAAAACCGCAAATACACGACTGGCTCTATCCGGAACAGGTCTTCTGAGGAATAAAAGAACACTGATTGCAACAGCAAAAACTCCAATCACAACAAAATCCATAAAAGAGCGTCGGCCAAAATTCATGTAAACCAAAACAGTCAATAAAAGCAGATTGGCTATCCAATACAGGAAATACGGTTTACGGTCGATGCCCTTGTTCTTTTCCGTGCTTTCTTCCCACTTCTTTTGCAAAAAATCGACCACAAAACCAATAAAAATGCCGAGTGAAATACCTGCAATGGCGCGCAGTACGGCATGATAGGAATAAATCACATCTATCTTGTGAATCAGCCTCAGATAATATCCGTAAATTCCCATACTGATGACCGGACAAAGGAAAAAACCGCCAAACCTTCCTGTCACCATCAATATGACCAGAAGAAACAGACTCCCCCAGAACATTGCGGGGACATACCAGTGTGCACTGATCAGCACTTCGTTTCCCAGCGGTCCGCACTGCAGCCATAACAGCTCCGCCCATTCCAGCTTTAGATAGGAAACAATCTGTCCGAAAGACAGGTTCTGTTGCACAATGCGCAATAACAGCATCAATAATAAACTGATAAAATAGAGCGGATAAAGCCTTATGATTCTTCTGCCAATATAGGTACCGAGTGCGCTCAGCCGGTCTGCCATTGTCTGACGAGCCATTTTTTTCGTATAAAACCGAAAAACACCATATCCGGACAGGAGGAAAAAGAATTCAACTCCAAGATAACCCGCCCGAAAAATGGTGCTGTTTATTTTTGAAAAAAAGTGAAGACCAAGCACGGCAATACAAAATAGAAATCTCCATAATTCTACCGTATCGTCCCTGCCCGGTCTTCCGTGAAAACAAAATCTCATACCGTAATTATAATCCCATCTTTGCTTTTTCTGCCTGATATTCTGCCTCTGATAAAATACCGTTATCTCTAAGGAGATTCAGCTTATTCAGCTTCTCCTGCTGTTCCGGAGAAATTCCGCCTGCAGAAGCAGCCGCCGGTGCGGAAGAAGCCGTTCCTGCGCCATCACCTGTTACCTGATTTGCCTTTGCCTTTTCAATACCGGCCTTTAAACCGGCCTCATCCGGGAACTGTGGAAAAATCAGATAACGCTCCATGCCTGCAGGGTTCTTAATATGAATACCGGGTGCCGGTTTTCCATTATAAGTACATGGCTCTACTCCGAGCACACCACCGATAAAGTGGTTAAAATTATCAATCTTTGCATTCATACCGCTTGAGGATGTGCTGATGACAGCAGTACCGTTGGCACGTGTCGTAGAGACAGATATCTTAAAATCCTCTGTCTTCTTCACAATCAATCCCTCTTTATATGTATAATCCTTTGAATAGCAATTCTGTTCCAGACGGATACAGGAATTACAAACCTCACCTACTGAATCTTTTTTACAAATAAAACACTGCATAACACATTCTCTCCTTTTCTCTGTAATTTATACTTCTGTATTGGAAATTACTGTATCATATATTGCAATTCTGGCTGAATCCATCTCTGACATACCAATAAAAATTCCACCGTATGAAAAAGTATCCTGCTCCTTCACAATGCGGACAACCTCAATAAAAGCATGAATCACTTCCTTCGTCCATATTGTGATATAGGCTTCGTAGACAGCGCCGATTTCCAAAGGCTTCGTACAATAAAAGCCAATGCCGGTCTTTGATACATCAATGATATCAATAGTCACCTCTTCTGTCTGCGGCTCTCCACTCAGTCGTTTGATGATCAGTTTTGATTCCAGCTCAATTCTCTTGCTTTTTCTTCTCTCGTCCATACACAATCCATTCCATATCAAATTATAATACGGGCAACAAAACAAATCTTACCCCAAAGCATAATTTATTATACTAGATAAAAGGATTGATAGCAAGTCATTTTGTGAAAAATGCACGATATCATTCTGATTTCAATAAAATATTTCGTTATTTTTATCGGTCTATAGTATGAGCATGGCATCCCCAAACGAGAAAAATCGATATCTGTTTTCCACAGCGGTATGATAAGCCGCAAGCGTATGCTCTCTTCCGGCCAGTGCCGATACCAGCATGATCAGCGTAGATTCCGGCAGATGAAAATTTGTGATCAGTCCATCAAGCACTTTAAACTGATATCCGGGATAAATAAAAATCTCTGTATGATCGCTCCCTGCATGCACGATTCCCTGCTCATCTGCTGCGCTTTCCAGTGTACGGCAGCTCGTTGTTCCGACACAGATCACCCTGCCGCCCTGTTTTTTCGTTTCATTTATGACATTTGCCGCTTCCTCTGAGACCTGATAAAATTCAGAATGCATATGATGCTCCAGTACATTTTCCTCCTTGACAGGGCGGAACGTACCAAGACCGACATGTAATGTCACATATACAATCTTTATTCCTTTTTCAGCAATCTGTGCAAGCAGTTCATTCGTAAAATGTAACCCGGCAGTGGGTGCCGCTGCACTTCCTTCGTACTTAGCATAAACCGTCTGATATCTTGTTTTGTCCTGTAGCTTATGTGTGATATAAGGCGGAAGAGGCATCTCCCCGAGCTGATCGAGAATCTCCTCAAAAATTCCCTCATACTGAAATTGTATGAGACGATTTCCTTCCTCCACAACCTCAAGCACCTCTGCCCCCAGCAGCCCGTCTCCAAAACTGAGTTTCGTCCCGGGTTTTGCTTTCTTTCCCGGTCTGACCAGTGTCTCCCAGATATCACCGGAATGTCTTTTTAAAAGGAGTACTTCTATCGTTGCCCCAGTCTCCTCTTTCACGCCAAACAATCTGGCCGGAATCACCTTTGTATTGTTTAGCACAAGACAATCACCCTCGTGCAAAAAATCAACCACGTCACGAAATATATGATGCTCTGTCTCTCCGGTCTGCCTGTCCATCTTTAAAAGTCTGGAGCTGCTTCTGTCAGTCAGCGGATCCTGTGCGATCAGTTCCTGCGGCAGATCAAAATAAAAATCCGATTTTAATAACGCCATATCACAATTCCTTTCTGTCTTGCTTCTTTTGTCCTGCTGCTGTCAATAACAAAAAAGCATGAGATTTCATCAGAAAAATGGGTGGCATTACCACCCATTTTTATTGTACGCATATTGTCAAGTCATCGCAAGCAGGATGTTATTGTCTCAGTTCAATTCCCATTGCAGTCAGACCGTTCAGAATTTTTTTCATTGCTCCGGCTATGTCATTTTCCTCGAGCGTTCTGTCTTTTGCACGGAAAGTAAGTGAATATGCAACAGACTTAAATCCCTCTTTGATCTGTTCTCCTTCATATACATCAAACAGCTCATATCCTTCGAGGATTTTTCCACCACGCTGCGCAATAACTGCCTCAATCTGACCAACCAGAACTTCTCTCGGTACCACCATGGAAAGGTCTCTGCTCACTGCAGGGAATCTGGCGATGCCTTCAAATTTGCGATCAAAGGTTGTAAATGGTTCTACGCTCGGCATATCCAGAACTGCGACATATGCTCTGGTACCGATTCCGTAATTGTCAAGTACCAGGGGATGCACTTCACCAAGATATCCAAGCACAGTACCCTTATACAGAATATTGGCCTGTCTTCCGGGATGTAAAAACGGCTTTCCGGCCTTCGGGTCATATTCCTTCTTATCTGACATGCCGACAGATTCCAAGAATTCCTCAATGACACCCTTCATTGTGAAGAAATCACCGTCTCCGTAGAAACCAAGCGTAAACTGCATTCTTTCATCCGGCAGTTCTGTAAGAGGAAGCGCCTTTGGCACATAAATATTTGCCAGTTCAAACAGTTTTACATCCTTGTTTCTTCTGTTGTAATTAGTTGCAAGGCTTGTCAGCATACCATTCAGAGAAATCGTTCTCATAATAGAGAAATCTTCACCCAGTGGGTTGGAAATTCTGATGGCATTTCGAAGCTCACTATCCGCCGGCAATAACAGCTTATCAAATACTTTTGGACTTTCAAAGGAATAGCACATGCCCTGAGAAAATCCGGAAAATACAGCGATTTCTCTTGCCTTTTCTTCAATGCGAAGCTTGTAAGGCAGCTTGCCTGTAGTTGCCTCGCCGCTCGGCAGCGTCATCGGAATCTTATCATACCCATAGAATCTGGCAACTTCCTCTGCAATATCTGCCTGCCCAAGCAAATCCTGACGGAAGGAAGGGCAAATCAGTTCATTTGTATTTTCATCATATGCCACTTCAATCTTTTGAAAGATGGAAAGCATAGTATCCTTGTCGATATCTGTCCCCAAAAGTGCATTGTATTTTTCCGGCATAAACGGCAGTCTGACAAGCTCTTTGAAAGGTTCTTTCACATCCACCATACCGCCGACAACCTCGCCGCAACCCAGCTCTTCAATCAGCTGGCAGGCTCTGTCAATTGCTTCCTGCGCATTTCTTGGGTCAAGTCCCTTTTCGAATTTACCGGAAGCGTCGCTGCGAAGTCCAACGCGCTTGGATGCCTTACGGATGTTGGCACCGTTAAAGGTTGCAGCCTCAAACAATACGGTTTTCACATCATCTGTGATCTTGGAATTATCACCGCCCATAATACCTGCGAGACCAATCTGCTTTTCGGCATCGCAGATCATCAGTACGTCACTGTCGAGTGTTCTGGTCTGCCCATCAAGTGTCACAAACTCATCGCCGTCTTTTGCACGTTTGACGATAATCTGTTTTCCGGCAATGGTATCCAGGTCATACGCATGCATAGGCTGTCCATATTCTTCCATGACATAATTCGTGATATCCACCAGATTGTTGATTGGACGGATCCCACTTGATGCAAGTCTTCGCTGCATCCATACAGGACTGGGCGCAATCTTAATATTCTTTACCACTCTTGCACAGTAGCGCGTGCAAAGGTCCTTATCTTCTACTTTTACGGAAATGTAATCTTCTACATTCTCATCATTTCCCTTTACGGAAACAGATGGTGCATGGAAAGGCTTGTCAAAGGTTGCAGCTGCCTCTCTCGCAATTCCTAAAATACTATAGCAATCTACGCGGTTAGAGGTTACTTCAAACTCAAATTTTGTATTATGAAGTCCAAGTGCCTCAATCGCATCAGCACCGACAACTGCATCTTCCGGGAAAATGTAAATACCATATTCCGGTGCTTCCGGATACATATTGCGGTCACTTCCGAGTTCTTCAATGGAACACATCATTCCATTTGAGGGAATACCACGCAGTTTTCCGGCTTTGATCACAATCCCATCTTCGGGGAGCGGACCGCCATCATGACCACCGGCAACCTTTCCGCCGTCAAGTACAACCGGTACTTTGTCTCCTTCCTTTACATTTGGTGCCCCTGTGACAATCTGAATCACTTCATTTCCCACATCCACCTGACAGATGATCAGTTTATCAGCGTCCGGATGCTTTTCTATCTTCTGAATCTGGCCGATTACAATTTTCTCCAGATTCTTATCCATGCGTTCATACCCTTCACATTTTGTTCCGGAAAGGGTCATCTTATCCATAAATTCCTGATCACTGCAGGAAAGATCAGGCACATATGCTTTTATCCATTCTAATGCTGCATTCATTCTTCTATTCCTTTCTGTTCACTTGCTGATTCTTGTTGCATTTCCACTTTTTCGTCACTGTTTTTCACGCAATCTGTATTAGAATTGCTTCAGGAAACGGATATCATTTTCGTAGAGAAGCCTCATATCATCAATCTCATATTTCAGCAGTGTGATACGTTCCAGTCCCACGCCAAATGCAAATCCGGTATATTCCTCGGGATCGATTCCGCTCATTTCAAGCACATGAGGATGTACCATTCCACAGCCTAAGATTTCAATCCAGCCTTCTCCTTTGCAGAAACGGCATCCTTTTCCGCCACATTTAAAACATGTAACGTCCATTTCCGCACTGGGTTCCGTAAACGGGAAATGATGCGGTCTGAATTTTACTTTTGTATCTTCACCGAACAATTCCTTTGCAAACTCCGCCAAAGTACCTTTCAGATCTGCAAAAGTAATATGTTTGTCAATGACAAGGCCTTCTACCTGATGGAAGGACGGGGAATGTGTGGCATCCACCTCATCTGCACGAAACACTCTGCCCGGAGCGATCATACGGATCGGCAGCTTTCCCTTTTCCATTTCGTGCACCTGTGTTGAAGATGTCTGTGTACGGAGCAGAATATCGGAATTGATATAAAAGGTATCCTGTTCATCCTTTGCCGGATGATCTGCCGGTATATTCAATGCTTCGAAATTGTAATAATCACGTTCTACTTCCGGTCCTTCCACAACCTCGTAACCCATACCGATAAAGATCCGTTCTACTTCATCAAGTGCAACCACATTGGGATGAAGATGACCTACATTAGACTTCTTTGCAGGGAGCGTGACATCTATCGTCTCTTTCTTGATCTTTGCCTCTCTGACAAGCGCTTCCATCTTCTTTTTACTTTCTTCTAAAATCTGCTCAATCTCTGCTCTTGTCTCATTGACAAGCTGACCGACCTTCGGTCTGTCCTCCGGTGCAACATCCTTCATGGACTTTAAGATTTCAGTCAGTGCCCCTTTCTTACCAAGCTGACTGACACGCACTTCATTGAGCTGCTCAAGCGTCTGACTGTTTTCAATCTGCTTGATGGCAGCTTCTTTGATCTTGGCTAATTTGTCTTTCATGTTATTCATCCTTTCCTTTCCTAAGCATGATATGGTGCTCATTTTCGTTCCTCTTTCATTCGTAATTCCATCTGCTTCGCAGACGCCGCGCTTCGCGCTCTTCGAATTACTCATGTTTGCTCGGGTTCCTTGCTTGCTTCACTCGTAATTCCTGCCGCTTCGCGTCAGCCGGTGCTTCGCACCTCTTCGAATTACTCGTGTACGTTCGGGCGAAAATGAATACTCGCTTCGCTCGTGCTCATTTTCGTTCCTCACTACAAAAAGTCCCTAATATATTGCTATATTAGGGACGAATCATATCCGCGGTACCACCCTGATTCCTACGATCTCATTCTCTCTATGTAACGTAAAATCGCAGGCTCTCAAAAAGCGCGTAACGGGCGCTGCCGTACCGGACTAAAACGCATCCATATCGGTTCATCCGGTCTGCTCCGGTGTGAATTTCAAAATATATCTGTACATAAGGAAGCTTACAGCCGGTGACTTCCTCTCTCTGCATGAAAATATATCTCTACTTTGCACCTTCATTGCATTATCTTTCCTTATCATAAAAGCATTTTTGAAAAAAGTCAACCAAAAATCATTTTTTATTGCCGTTTTTTCCTGTACTTCTTTCCGCAAGCAATGTACCAAGCATTCTGTTTATGATAGCCCCCATAAACACAATATAAAAGCACATATAAAGCCAGAACATAATGATCACAACGGTTGCCATGCTGCCATATGTACTAAAACCCGAAAAACGATTCACATATTCAGAAAACAGCCAGGAAGCTAAGTACCACGCAAATGCCGTGAATACAGCTCCGGGAAGTTCCCCCAGTGCATGTTTTCCGATTTTCATTTTCTTACTTATTTGCTTCTGTCTTTCCTTCTTTTCAAAAAAGGGATTCTCTCCGATTCGAAAAGGCAACCAGGTATATAGCGCCCACAAAAACAATACCAGAACCGCAATTACAAAAACTGCCCTGATGTGGATCAGAAAATCAAAAAAAATACTGAGACGCGGCAAAACAGATGTAGATACTGCCATGATTTTTTCTCCAAATACGACGATGACAATCAATAAGATCAGCATCACAAGCATGATGATGGTATACACACAGGCTCTTAATCTGAGCAGGAAATAATTACGTCGCTCTTTCACTTCATTTACCACATTCAGTCCTCTGATCAGTGCAAGCATTCCTTTTGCCGATGACCAAAGCGTAACCAACAGGGAAACGGAAAGTAATGCTGCTTTTTTATGATACATTTCCGTGATCACACTGATGGATAATGGCACATACTCAGACGGCATGGTCTGAGAAACCACCTTCATAATCGTTGCCTCGGTCAGAGGTGTGTAAGGAATGATTGTAAAAAATAAAAGAAACAGCGGAATCAAGGATAAAAAGGTAAAAAATGCAGCACTGGATGCATAGGCACTGACATGATATTCATTTAATTTACCTGTAAACTGATATCCCAGACGGTACCACCAGGTATTACGAAATTTGTTCATTCCATTTCCTTTCATGATCTCATGCTATCATTTTTATATTTCTTCATTGATCTTCACAGGCAAAGCGTCCCGGTAAAAGAAAGTCAGAATATCCTGACAGGTAAGTCCTTTTTTCGCCATGTCTTTGGCTCCATTCTGACTCATACCGATGCCGTGCCCAAAGCCGCCACCCATTACGGTATAACCGATTACCCATTCGTCTTTCTCGTCATATTGCTTTCGCACGATTGCAAAAGCACTTGGCAGCATACCGTTTATCGTTCCACTCTTTTGGTAGCCTGCGCCAAGCAAGATATCACTGCCGGCATTTGCCAGTATATACCTAATATTCTTTTCCGTCAAAATTTTATAGCGATGCTTTTCACCTGTCACAAGAAGCTCCGTCGCGGCTCCGCCCTCTGCCCTTTTTGCAATCTTGATATCCTTGATCTTTCCATCTGCAAAAACCGGCAGAGATTCATATCCATTCTCAGTTTCTGTTAAAATCTTCGCCGGATCTGCTTCATATCTTTTTCCCAGATTATCCCAAAACAATGTAACATCGAGCGCTGTCTGGTATTTCCACCTGAAATAGGTATCCTCTGCCTCATAACAATCCTCTGCCACGGTTTGAATAAACGAAGCGAACGTCTCTTCCTCTTCCATCTGCCCTGCGTCAGGTTCCTCTTCCGGTGCAATGCGTCTTGCCATAAGATAACAATCTTTCTGAGAAGCAGTGTCCTCACAGGTCCATGCCCTCATATTTGTTCCGTATCCGCATGAGGTGGAATAGAAATAGGTTGTCGCAATCTCTCCCTGATAGGTCAGAATGAGCCCTTCTGTCTCTCGCACGGCTCTGGTGGTTGTCTCTGCCTCATTGATGTTATTATAAACCTGAAAAGCCGCACTGTCATCGACATGCGCGCCGTATTTCTGCATAGAAGAATGCTTCATGTGGGCATACGCATACGTTCTTGCACTGACAGCCTGCGCCTTTAACGCCTCAATGGGATAAGAAGACGGCATTTCACTTGGCACAACAGAATACAGATATTCTTCCAGCGGAAGCTCGTTGACAACTATAATTCCGTCAGATGTCTTTTGCAGTTCAAGCGTTCCCCTGCAGACCGGAATTCCCTGACTTCGATTCAGTGAAGTGATCCGGATTTTTCCGGTATAGGCTTTTGGCGTGATAAAGATTCTGTCGGAAGAAAAAAGGTCGCTCTCCGGTGTCACTTCTATCTCCTTTCCGGCCTCTAATTCCTGCTGCTTATCACCCACAGTCAGGTTGCAGTCTGTCTCCGGCAATAAGGTGATCCGTTCATGATAGGCAGACGCAAAATCTGTCGTTTTGATGACAACTCTGATCATATCCATCTTTTCTTTCCTGGCAATCAGCGCCGCCACACACTGCCCTTCTTTGTCCAGCACAAAATCGGTAAAATCATACCCCACTGTAAGATCTGAGACAGTTACTTCCTTCCTGCCTGTGCAGACATCATAGACCTGCATCTTTTCTATCCCTGTCAAAACCCGGTCTGCAAGTTCTATCCGATATGCTCCATCCGATGTTTCGCTTAAGCTAAGCAATTTTCCGTGCGTCTTTTCCGTATAGGGCAAAACATGCGTTACCACACCATTTGTAAGCGTAATATCAGCAATATCCTCATATCCTGTATAGGAGGCATCCTCTTTTGGCAAGACAAATTCCCTGCCCAGATAGAAGAAATGCAATGATTCATCATTTGCTTTTATCCATGCGGTCTGCAGTGTATAGACACTGTCCAGATACTCTGTGATCAGGATCATCCGTCCATCCTTTTCCAGAAAAGAAATGCTGTCTCCGCTCTGCAGCGCTTTCTTTTGCTGTGGCAGATATCTTCCACTGAATAAAAGCGCCTCAGAATCACATTGCATCTCTAAAAGTGCCCCGGTTTCATCACACATCGTGATGGTTTCATTCTCTGCAAGAATGATGGATGCAGTCTGTTTCGTAAAACCTAAGCCCTCCTGCAACGTAACATAATCCATAAACAGAGCAAGTAGTCTGTCATCATCCACCGCTTGCCCGGCTGAAATTGTCTGCGCTACAGATTCCCGAAAAAAAGCAGCATCAGACTCCGGCAACACCTTCGCAAAATAAGCAAGGCGCTCCGGCTCATAGCACATAAGCACAGGTGCATCTTCTTTTGTCTGATTATGTAAAAATGTTGTCATTGTCAAAATAAAAACAGCAAGTAAAACGACAACAACTGATAAAATCAGTATTCTGTTTTTCTTCAAAGAAAATCCTCCCGAAAAGCAGCGGACGATCCTTTCTCCGCATCTTTATGCAAAAGAAAACAGCCTATGCGGCTGTTTTCTTTTGTACCCAAAATGCCGGCTCTTATACTTTGACTCCTAGCTAACGCCAGGTGGGCAACCGCAACCATACTTCTGCCTTCCTCTGACCCGTGGGTAAGGCCTGACATCCATATGACAATATAGGAATCCCGTTTAAAGTAAATGTAGGTTCAAAATAATAAGAGTTGTCGCACATTTCAGGATATAGATAGTATACTCGGAAATTACATTTTTTACAACCGGATTTTCATGGATTTTTATGGATTTTGCTCTTTTTTATGAGCGTCAATTCGTTCCTGTTCCGCAGCGGCAAAAAGCATCTTAAATGTCAGCATAAGAATCTTTTTACTGCCGGCATCTTCCCTGTTTAATTTTTTCAAAATCTGTGCAATATCTTTCATTTTCAGATCAGATAACGTCTTTGCTCCGGTTTCTCCAAGCACCATAAACAAGGTATCTACAAATTCTTCCTTGTCTGTCGCATTCAAAGAAAGAATAAATTTTCTCAGGGTACTATCAAATTTGTAAGCAGATGCCGAAATATCATCCACATAGACAAAGCTCCTACCCATGACTTCCCACGAAAACGGATCATGCTGCAAAATGCCTCGTGCATTGCTTGCTACCACATGATAAGGTTCCTCGTGCTCTAAGAGCATTCCGATCACAGAGGATTGCGGCAGAATTGTGTCAACCATGGAGGATAGAATCCTGATCTGCTTTTCCCCCAGAATATCTGTTGTAAATCCCGGTCCGTCAAAATTGTGTACCGATAAAATGCGATTTAGCACATCATCTGTCGCATAAGCAGCTGCAAATGCGGCGAGATTACCGCCTTTGGAATGACCTCCCAAACGGATGAACCCGGGCTTTTGCGCCGCTATTTGGTTTAGATATAAAAGCGCCTGCTCCTGCGATGGCACAGGGGACTTAAAACTCATATTAAAATCTTCTTTCCAGCCAACTATCGTGTCATCCGTTCCTCGAAACGCAATATAATACTCATAATCAGACAATTCAATCACAAGTGCGGAAAACTGTTTTTCCATACTTTCATCTATCTGATTTGTATAGCAGGATAGTTTTAAATCCTGATATCTTTCCGACCGGGACATTACATCAAACAAATCATATATGGCCGGCGGAATGATACGACCGGGATTTCGTTTCTCATCCGCATGAAGGCGCGCAAATTCTTCTCCCGCATTTCTGATGGTAATGGCGTGCGTTTCATCAATAACAGAGGAAATCAAATCAAAATCAACATAGGATAACGTACTGAAAATCAGACTGTCTACTTCCTGAAAAGGGGATCTCTCAAAAGACAGATCCCCTCTCCAAGCGATGTAGTCCAACATACCGGCCATGAACTTCACCTCAATATACATCCTTATAAAAAATTGCAAATTACTACACCATCATTCTCAATGCATTGAAAATGATATGTAACAATTATGAAATCATATACCCTAAAAGATATTTTATCTTACTTTCACTGCTTTTTTAGAACTCCATGCACCATAATAGGTTTTGCCACCTGTCTTAATATAAGATCTTACTCTAAAATAGTACTTTTTATTCTTCTTTAATTTTGTAATATCCTTATAGCTTCTTGTTTTTGATACTTTAACTGTCTTAGCACCCTTGAAGTTTGATTTCAGACCATATTGAATCTGGTAACCGGACACTCCGCTCTGTGTATAGTAAGAAACACGAACCTTCTTTTTTCCGCGATACATATAAAGACTTGGAGTATCCATTTTCTTTGGTGTTACAATAATGGTATAATTTGACGTAGCATTGCTACCGTCCTTTGCAGTTGCCGTAATTGTTGTTTTTCCGGGACTATAAGTAGTCACCTGCCCATTCTGATCCACGCTGGCAATACTTGAATTACCGGATGACCACGAAACTTCTTTGTTAGTCACATTATTCGGATACACTGTTGCCGACAATGTAAATGATGTTCCGGCTGACACATTATTTTTTCCCGCAATGGAAACAGACGATGCCAAAACAGCATTCTTATACTTTATAGTATATGTGCCGCAATAACCTCCGTATTGTGAAACCTTTATGTAATAAACACCCGGATCCCATACATACTCATAATCCGCGGTTTTCGGAGAAGCTTCACTCCCAGTATAAATATCATGTTTCTCTAATTCTCTAAAATCCCCATTATATACTGTTACATATACATCATGTATGGAAGAGACAAAATAAAGATTTAATTTCTGTTTAGAATTCAGCTGTATACGATAGAAATCCGAACTGTCATCTATTGAAATCAAGCCCTTGACAAGCCCATTTTCCGTCATAGACATTGCCTGCGCAAATCCATTATTCGGTTCCATTTCATTATTACCGAAGGGAATTGCTTTCCCTTTTAAACGATAAGAACCTATATGATTGCCATATCCATTGATTTTAATTTTATAGGTTCCTGCTTCAAACGCAAACCATTTATCTCTTGTAATAGGACTTTGTTCAGAGCTGGTATACACATTACTCTCCCAATATTCTTTTGTCATATCATAATTATTGACCCTAATATAGGAGTCACCAATAGAGTGTCCCTGATAGGTGATTTGAACCCACGATGGTTCCTTTACGGTAAAAGTGTAAAAATCAACAGATTGTTCTACTGCAATATTGCCCCAAACAAAATTATCATCCAGTGCAAGATTCAAATTCGCTGCTTTTACAGATTGCCTTGGCAATAAAAGTAAAAAAGCCATTGCAATGAATAGTACAACTGTTTTCTTAATGCTATTGTTTTTCATAAATGCCCCCTTGCTTACAATAAGAAAAAATTCATTATTTTTTCTTGTATTATTATTTTCTGTTCTATTTTATCATATTTTTAAAAAAAGTAAAAGGACTATTTTCTGGTGTTCTTTTGTCGCCATAACAAAAAATCCGCAGAATATATCGCTATATTCTGCGGATCTAAAACATGTTTTAATGTACTTTGTATACGCCGTACGTTTGTTTCTTCACGGTCAGTTTTTTTCGAAACTCCTTGGAATACATATTAACCAAGTCTAACGCTCCGAAATACTCCCTCTCCGGTCAAAAGCTTTCGTATTACTTTACATCGTCAATATCATCTTATAACTGAGGACCAGCTGCTACAAGAGCCTTACCAGCATCGTTTGTTGTGTACTTAACGAAGTTCTTCTGGAATCTCTGTGCAAGATCTTTTGCTTTTACTTCCCATTCAGAAGCATCTGCATATGTGTCACGTGGATCAAGGATTGCAGGATCAACGCCCGGAAGCTCTGTAGGAACTTCAAAGTTGAACATAGGAATGGTCTTTGTAGGTGCAGTCTTGATGTCACCATTTAAGATTGCATCGATGATTCCACGAGTATCTTTGATTGTGATACGCTTTCCTGTTCCG
>CAMFDJ010000023.1 GCA_945949085.1 uncultured Lachnospiraceae bacterium
GTCCATCAGCTCTTGCTGTCTTCTGCTGGCCTGTGTAGAATGAATGGCACTTGGAACAGATTTCAACGTGGATATCTTCTTTTGTTGATCCGGTTACAAATGTGTTACCACAGTTACAGGTTACAGTTGCCTGATAATAATTTGGATGTAATCCTTCTTTCATTTTATTCACCTCGCTATTTGTTTGGACTGTATTTTTTTGAACACAGCCACTTATGGTTACAAAAGGTGCTGCCTGATACAAACAGCTTAATCATTGTAGCATAGCACTTTCTGCTTGGCAAGCATTTTTTATATGAATTTGATCTTTTCCACCATTTTTACAAATTCATCATTATTCTTGGTCCGCACAAACATATCAAGGATCTTCTCTACTGCCTCATCCGGTTTCATGCTGTTCAACGCCTTTCGCATGATATTGATGGCACGCATCTCCGCATCTGTCAAAAGCAGATCCTCTCGCCTTGTTCCTGACTTTGGTATATCAATCGCCGGGAATACGCGCTTTTCGGAAAGTTTTCTGTCAAGCACCATTTCCATGTTACCTGTTCCCTTGAATTCCTCATAGACAACATCATCCATTTTAGAGCCTGTTTCTACCAGTGCGGTGGCAAGAATGGTAAGGCTGCCGCCCTCTCTCATATTACGTGCTGCACCGAAAAAGCGTTTTGGCATGTGAAGTGCTGCCGGATCCAGACCACCTGATAAGGTACGGCCACTGGGCGGCACGGTCAGGTTATAGGCTCTTGTCAGACGTGTGATGCTGTCAAGCAGGATTGTTACATCCTTCTTCAGCTCTACCAGTCGCTTTGCACGCTCAATTACCATCTCGGAAACACGTTTATGATGCTCCGGTAATTCATCGAAAGTAGAATAGATGACTTCCACATTCGGTCCTTCGATCGCTTCTCTGATATCTGTCACTTCCTCAGGGCGCTCATCGATCAGAAGAATGATCAGATGCATCTCAGGATTGTTTTTCTTGATGGACTTTGCCACTTCTTTTAATAATGTAGTCTTACCCGCTTTAGGCGGGGATACGATCATACCACGCTGTCCCTTTCCCACAGGGCTGAGCAAATCCATGATACGCATGGCAACAGAGCATCCGGGTGTCTCCATGCGCAGTCTCTGATCAGGGAAAACAGGTGTCAGATCCTCAAAACTTTTCCTCTTTTCCAATTCTGCCGGATGCAGTCCATTGATTTTTTTCACATATAAAAGTGCACAGAACTTTTCGCTTTGTGTTTTGATCCTGGTATTTCCCTGAATGATATCACCTGTCTTTAAGCCAAACTTACGGATCTGGCTGGGTGCAACATATACATCATTCTCTCCGGGCAGGTAATTTGCGCAACGGATAAAGCCATATCCATCCGGCATCACCTCCAGAATACCGCTTGCCTCAATACCGCTGTCCAGATCGGAACTAAGCTTTTCCGGACTGATTTTACTCTTTTCGTCCTCTGCAAGCATTGCTTCCACGACATCTGCTTTCTTCATCGTAGAAACACCCTTGATTCCTCTTGCTTTTGCAATCTCTTTCAAATCAGCCAAAGCTAAGGATTCATATTTTTCTCTCATCTCATACCTCCGTTTCTATTCTCTCTATATTTATTTCTTGTTTTATCATATTTTTTTATCTTGACAATATGGTTATCATAACATTTTCTGTAGGGAAATCATTCAAGAGCTTGTAAGAATAACTGAATTGCTCTTACAGTATAATCGGTTCGAATCCATTAGTAAAGCTTTTTTTATTTTGTTTTTCCGCCATTGCACCCGCCCCCAAGTTGATATATAATGTAACTTATCGGAAGAAAACCAAGCACGAGCGTAACGAGTATTTGGTTAAGCGAGGCAGGCACGAGTTTGCACTTGTGCAAAAACTCGTATCTGCCGAGTGACTCCATCGAGAAGACGCAACAGCGGATTCGAGATGGTATCCGATAAGTTAACGAAGCAGCTCTGCTGCTGAGTCATGTGCGACAATGGAGCACATACTTATCGGAAGAACTTATTACTATATTATAGAAAGGAAACGGGGAATCCCGCTTTGTAAAACAATGACAACAAACGAAAAAGCACTCATGCTCCACGAACAGTGGAACGGAAAACTGGAAACTACTGCAAAAGCTGCTGTCAAATCCAGAGAGGATCTGGCACTTGCTTATACACCGGGCGTAGCAGAGCCCTGCAAGGTGATTGCCGAAGATAAAGAGGCAGCTTATAAGTATACTATGAAGGCAAACACAGTCGCTGTCGTATCTGACGGAAGTGCCGTATTAGGACTTGGAAACATCGGTCCCCATGCTGCCATGCCTGTTATGGAAGGAAAATGCGTTTTGTTCAAGGAATTCGGAAATGTCAATGCTGTTCCAATCTGTCTTGACACGCAGGATACAGAAGAAATCATTAAAACTGTTACGTATCTGGCTCCTAACTACGGCGGTATCAACTTGGAAGACATCAGTGCACCAAGATGCTTTGAAATCGAAGAAAGATTAAAAGCCACTTTGGACATCCCTGTTTTCCATGATGATCAGCATGGTACAGCCATCGTTGTACTGGCAGGTATCATCAATGCATTAAAAGTCACAGGTAAACAGAAAGAAGCATGCAAGGTTGTCATCAACGGAGCCGGAAGTGCCGGAATCGCTATTGCAAAACTTCTTGTCAGATATGGTTTCACCAAGGTTGTGTTATGCGACAGCAAGGGAATTGTATGTAAGAATTCTCCAAATCTGAACTGGATGAAAAAACAGATGCTGGAAATCACTAATCCTGACAACGAGGAAGGCTCTTTGGCTGACGCTTTAAAGGGTGCCGATATTTTTGTAGGTGTATCTGCTCCCAATGTTGTATCCGCAGAGATGGTACAGTCCATGAAGGAAAATGCGATTATCTTCGCCTTATCTAACCCGGTACCTGAAATCATGCCTGATGTGGCAAAAGCAGCCGGTGCAAAGGTTGTAGGTACGGGACGTTCTGATTTCCCGAACCAGATCAACAATGTTGTCGCATTCCCGGGTATCTTTAAGGGTGCTTTGGAAGGCCGTGCAAAGCAGATTACCGAGGAAATGAAGCTCGCTGCCGCCGAGGCTCTGGCAGGTCTTATCTCCGACGAGGAATTGAACGAGGACTACATTCTGCCTGAGGCATTCAACCCTAAGGCTGCAGAATGTGTTGCCGAGGCAGTTAAGGCAAACATCAAAGAATGATGATCGATCATATCGACAAACCTTATTTTAGTCTTTCTGCATATCTGAAAGCTGCATATGGTGAAAAGATTTATAAAATTGCATTGGATGGCGGATTCACATGCCCAAACCGGGATGGAACAATTGACAGTCGCGGCTGTATCTTCTGTTCCGCAGGTGGAAGCGGCGAATTCGCCACACCTGTCAGTGGAGCTCCTCTCTGCGCAGATTCTGCCACATTTACACAGCAGGTACATGCGCAGATTGCCAAGGCCATACAAGGACTTCGCTACAAAAAAGTTGGAAAGAAGTTCATTGCCTATTTTCAGGCATATACAAATACGTATGGTGATCCTTTTTATCTATATGCATTATACCGGGCAGCACTCTCTCACCCAATGGTGATAGGGATTTCCATTGCGACCAGACCGGATTGTCTGGATGATGATGTACTGGAAGTGCTCGCGCATTGCCAAAGTGATTTTCCCGACAAATTTCTTTGGATTGAACTGGGATTGCAGACCATCCACGAACAAACTGCCGCGTATATCCGGCGTGGTTACCCTCTTTCCTGTTTTGAGAGTGCGTTGCAAAAGCTTGCCCTGCTTTCTATTCCGGTAATCGTCCATATCATTCTAGGCTTACCGGGAGAAACAGACGACGATGTCCTTCAGACAATCGCCTATCTAAATGACTGCCACATTTTTGGCATCAAACTGCAGCTATTGCATGTATTGAAAAATACGGATCTTGCTCTCGATTATCAGGCGGGAAAATTTGAAGTGCTGACAAAGGAACATTATCTGACACTACTCATCAGCTGTATCGAACATCTGGATCCCTCTATTGTCCTGCACCGCGTGACAGGTGATGGACCTGCCTCTCTCCTCATTGCGCCCACCTGGAGCTTGCACAAAAAAGATGTACTCAACTCCTTACACCGGCAGATGGCGGAGGGCGATCATTTTCAGGGCAGATTATACCCCAATACCGATATAAAGAAGGCAACGATATGACAAACGAACCTTTTACACTCTATAAGTTGATTATTTTATATATGTTGGGCAGAGTTGATTTTCCTCTGACACGCTCACAGATTGCAGATTTTATTCTGGAAAAGGATTATACCGGCTACCTGAATATTCAATCCGCTATTGCCCAGCTTTGTGAAGGAAACCTGATTACAGAACAGAGCATCCGCAACCGCACACAGCTTTTTCTCACAGAAGAAGGACGCTCCACGCTTTCTTATTTTGGGAATCGAATTTCGCCTCAGATCAAGGCAGATGTGGATCAATATCTGAAAGAGAAATCATTCCTGCTCAAGGAAGAAGTCATGACAACCGCAGATTACAACAAGTCTTCTGATGGAGATTACAGAACACATTTATTGGTCAAGGAAAACAATGTTCCCCTATTAGAACTCTCTCTGTCCGTTCCGACAGAAGAGCTTGCATCCTCTATCTGTCAGAAATGGGAGGAAAAGAATCAGAACATTTATCAGTATGTGGTGGAGCAGTTATTCTAGGCTGCTCCATTTTACCTGATATTTAACGTATCTCAGGATTCCTTAATCCAGCTCAGATACTTCTGTATCTGCGCCTCATATCCCATATCAGTAGGCTCGTAGAAGGTTTCCCCTTTGATTTCATCCGGCAGATACTGCTGGTGTGCATAATGCTTTGGATAATCATGGGCATACTGATACCCATCACCATGACCGAGCTTTGCCGCACCTTTGTAGTGCGCATCCATCAGATGTGTCGGCACCTTCAGATCTCCCTTCTGACGGACACATTCCATCGCCGAAAAAATGGCGTTACATGCCGTGTTGCTCTTTGGTGCGGTTGCCACATAGATTGCCGCATGAGAAAGAATGATCTGTGCCTCCGGCATACCAACCCGTTCGACAGCAAGCGAAGCCGCCACCGCCACCTGCAAAGCCTGCGGATCTGCCATTCCCACATCTTCTGACGCACAGATCATGATACGCCTTGCGATAAAGGTCACGCTCTCCCCCGCATAAAGCATCTTGGCAAGATAATAGACAGCAGCATCCGGATCAGATCCCCGCATACTTTTGATAAAGGCCGAAATTGTATCATAATGATTATTACCGGTTTTATCATACTTTACCACGCGCTTCTGAATGCATTCCGATGCCACTTCAAGTGTAATATGTATTTTCCCATCCTCAGACCTTTCCGTGGTCATCACTCCGAGCTCAATGGCATTGAGTGCACTTCTCGCATCCCCTCCTGCCATGTCTGCCAGAAAGGTGAGTGCATCCTCGTCAATGCATGCCTCATACCCACCAAGACCTTTTTCCTTATCGGTGATGGCTCGTTGTATCAATTCTTTGATATCCTGCTGTTCCAATGGCTTTAATTCAAAGATCACTGATCTGGAGAGCAAAGCGCTGTTCACCTCAAAATACGGATTCTCTGTCGTAGCACCGATCAGTATGATCGTTCCGTCCTCCACAAAGGGGAGCAGATAATCCTGCTGTCCCTTATTAAATCTGTGGATCTCATCAATAAAGAGGATCGTCTTTTTCTGGTACATACCCATCGTATCCTTGGCAGCTGCCACGACCTCCTCCATATCCTTTTTTCCCGCTACCGTCGCATTGATCTGTGTGAATTCCGCGCTCGTCGTATGGGCAATCACCTTGGCAATGGTTGTCTTTCCGGTTCCCGGAGGTCCAAAAAAGATCAGGGAACTGAGCTTGTCTGCCTTGATTGCACGGTACAACAGCTTATCCTTTCCCAGGATATGTTTCTGCCCCACAATCTCCTCCAGACTGGTCGGGCGCAGCCTCGCTGCAAGCGGTGACTCCTTCTCCATTGTATTTTCACGCATATAGCTAAACAAATCCATCTTTCTGCCACTCTTCCTTTTTTCTTCTGCTCCGTCTATTGTTGATTCCTGTAATCTTGCTGCCTAAAAATAGTTTCTGTTTCTGTATATAACAACAGTTTTCCCACATTTATGATTTTTCAAAAATCCTCTGTCCATCATAGCATGATTTCCCATCAGATAGCAAGAATCCCGGGAACATACATAGAAACATACATAGAAACATACATAGGAACATACGAATGATCTGAAACGCTATTTCTC
Source organism: uncultured Lachnospiraceae bacterium (assembly GCA_945949085.1). Classification (GTDB taxonomy): domain Bacteria; phylum Bacillota; class Clostridia; order Lachnospirales; family Lachnospiraceae; genus CAG-194. Next base: position 6,324 of record CAMFDJ010000023.1, read on the forward strand.
ACAGATCTTTTAATCGAGCAACAGTTCCTCCACTGTCACAAATTCATATCCTTCCTCCTGCAGTGTGTCCACAATCATAAGCGCAGCCTCCACGGAGGAAGCATAGTAGTCATGCAGCAGGATAATATCATTTTCAGAGACAGCCTTCACCACCTTGCGCGTGACACATGCCGCATCGTTGCAGCACCAGTCCAGCGGATCCACACTCCATAGAACGGGAAGCATGTTCAGTTCCTTCTCAAAAGCTTTATCCCAGCTGCCATAGGGCGGACGGACATATAGAACTTCATTTCCTGTAATTTTTGTGATTACCTCATTTGTTCTGCGAAGTTCTTCTTTAAATGTTTCTTTGTTCCCTGATGTCAACTGGATATGGCTGTAAGTATGATTGCCGATCAAATGTCCTTCCTTGCTCATCCGCCTGACAATATCCGGATGAAGTTCGGCATGCTCCCCCGTGACAAAAAAGGTCGCCCTGACTCCCCGCTCCTTTAATCCGTCCAAAAGCTTTTCCGTGTAGCTGGGATGGGGACCATCATCAAATGTCAGTGCTATCCGTTTGATTTCCATATACTCTGCCGTGTTCTCTGTCGTATTCCCTGTCGTATTTTCCCCTGCGGACTTTTCTGCCTTTGCTGCTGTCTCCCGCAGGGAATGCCTGATGAAACAATCATTTCCATTCTCTGCTTCCCATTTTCCCAGAATACCCACTACAAACAACACCAGAAGCGCTGCTATCGTCCCCAAAAGCGCTCTTTTACTCACTTCCATGGCATATGCATCACTTTTGAATCTACCTTATTCCTAATATATGATGTCGCACTGTCAAAAGAACACTCGCCGGCTTGCTCTAATTTTGGAATTCCACCATATAATCCCGATATCTGAGGCCGCAATGGGTTCTCTGGCATGTCGGATTGTGCCGCGGCTGTATCTCAATACTCTTAAAAAACGTCTTCCACAGGCGCTCATACTCATCTGAGCGCTCCTTTCCCCACAGCTGCTCTACTGCGCTGTTATCGACCGGTGCGAGAAACCACTCCTTGCCAAGCGCATGAAACAATCCCATATCGTGATTTTCATCTATGATCACAAAATTCTCGCTGCCAAACCGATCCGCAAAGTGGTCCGCAATCAGCGGAAGTATCTGATTCTTCGGTCTGATTTTCGCCATCAGCATACCGTTTTCCAGATCTGCAAACCGCACAAATTCCCGGAAGAGATGCGACTCGTTACTCACATTTCTGTGCAATTCAAAAATACGCAACACCTCTTTTCTTGCATGCATATCCGTCACTCGTCCGCCCACGGCAAATCCAATCTTTAAAAATCGGTAAATTGCCATGGCTTTATCCTCTTCATAGGAAAGTGCCGCCGCATAGATATACTGAAACGCCAGAGAGGATATCTTTCGACTGACGGAACGGGATACCTTGACCGCTTTTTCCAAATCCGTCTCCACATAAACATACTGTGCAAACAGCTCATAGGTATCTTCCCGCTCTACCTGCAGGGAAAGCCGCTCATCCGGAATGTGCGCGGCCCATGCATCATAGATCATAGTAAAAATACCGTCTACAGTATCTTCACAGCGGTAAATGATTTTTTCCACGTTTTGACTCGCATTCATTTCTATTGTTGTTCTCTCTCCTGATTCCATTTTTCAGTCACAGCATCCATGCTGCGCACACAGCCTCCTTCCCGGTCCTATTTTTACTCTATGATTCAAAACAACTCTCCTAAACGCCTCAGTTCCCTGCTCTCTTACGTCCTCTTACGTCCTCTTTCATCAGCTGAACTGACATTCTGTTCATGAAATCTCTGTCATCGTGTCAAACAAAGAGAGCTGCTGGTATGTCATTTCATGTGCGATCTCCCAGTTCTTTTTCCGGTCCGTGTAGATCAGATTCCGTGTAATATAATCCTGATCCATCTTTGTCGGCAACATCATTTTACCCTGACACGTGATAAAATAATGTGCCCGCTTTAATACCACACCGATCCGTTTCAAATCGGAAAAATCCAGCCGCGCACTCTGCCTCGCTTTCAGAATGCGCCTCGCAGACTTAACCCCGATTCCCGGTACACGCAACAGCATCGCATAGGATGCCCTGTTGATTTCCACCGGAAACTGTTCCAGATGACTGACAGCCCAGTCACATTTCGGATCAAGAAAAATATTAAAGTCCGGCTTCTCCTGCGACAAAAGCTCAGAAGCTTCAAATCCGTAATAGCGCAACAGCCAGTCCGCCTGATATAATCTGTGTTCCCGCAAAAGAGGCGGCTTACTCCCCGGCGCAGGCAGAAGCGGATCTTCATTGACAGCCACATAGGCCGAGTAAAATACCCTTTTTAGCTCGTAGTTCTTATAAAGGCTCTCCGCCACAGTCAAAAGCTCAAAGTCATGCTCTCCGGTAGCTCCCACAATCATCTGGGTGCTCTGTCCGGCCGGTACAAATAAGCGTTTCCCCGGTTTTCCCGGCAGCTTCTTCTCCGGTTCCACAAGTGCCAGATCATATCCGTTTTTATCAAATGACATTTGTGTCATTTCTTTGTCTGTAAAAGCCAATCCATTCCATTTGTCCTCTAATAGCATCTGCCTCTGTCCGTGGATGCCTTTCTGTATCTGCCGCATGGCAGGCAGAATCTTTTCTCTGGTCTTTCCCGGCGCAAGATCCTTTAGCCCCTGCGCTGTAGGCAGCTCCAGGTTCAGGCTCATACGATCCGCCAGTTCTCCCACAGCCTCGATCATCTCCGGAGAAGCGCCCGGAATCCCTTTCACATGAATATAGCCATTAAAACGATACTCCTGTCTGAGCATGCGGATTGTGAGATAAATCTGCTCCATGGTATCATCCGCACTCTTTCTGATCCCCGAACTCAAAAAGAGGCCTTCAATATAATTCCGTCTGTAAAATTGAATCGTAAGATCACATAATTCCCGCGGGGTAAAGCTGGTGCGGAGTGTATCGTTACTGCATCGGTTCACACAATATTTACAATCATAAATACAATCATTGGTATACAAGACCTTAAGAAGGGAAATGCACCTGCCATCACCGGAAAAACTGTGACAGATACCGCAGGATCTGGTATTTCCAAGCATCCCCGGAACCCCTTTCCTGTCTACGCCGCTGGAGGTACAGGCAGCATCGTACTTTGCCGCATCCGACAAAATCTCCAGCTTCTCTTCTATTGTCAAGTCCTCTACAAAATACATTCTGACACCCCCTGCCCTGCCTATTCTCATTTTCTATCCCATAAGCGGTAACTGTCGTGAACTCACCTGTCCCATCCACGCATACGCTTCCCGCAAAACAAAAATAAAAAGAGCTTATAACCGCAATCGAACAGATGTTCTGATTTTGATTATAAACTCTTCTGCGCAAATTACAACCCTTTTTCTTTATTTTTCTTCGGAAAATGTTACCAGGAAGATGCGGGCTGAAAACGGAGCGATATCCGTTTGTATCCGATACGGCAAAATCTGCGTTTCATCCTTTGTCATCCTGACTTTCATATCCCCCTGCTGCGTATGACCGCTAAAGCACAGCCAGTCACTGTTGATCAATTCTCTCAAGCTGCATGCCCTGTCGTAACCGAAAGTAAAATCACTCCAATACTGATCCGAAAAGTTAAGCATCACGATAACGGACTGACCTGATGCCCGGCGCTCATATACATAAGTGGAGAAATCTGCCGCATTCTCCTCCAGCCACCGAAAGCAATCCCTGTTATACTCACCATCATAAAGTGCCGGATATGTGGTATAAATCTCACATAGCCTTCTGTAATACGCATGGAAACTGTCATGCATCGGATACTGTAGCATATTCCAGTCAAGCTGCCTTTTCTCATCCCATTCCCGCAGCTGTCCGATCTCATTCCCCATGAAATTCAGCTTTTTGCCGGGATGTGTAAAAAAATAAGCATATAAAGCTCTCGCCTGTGGAAACTTATCTTCGTATTGTCCCCACATTTTCTGCACGATAGTTGCTTTTCCATGCACCACCTCATCATGGGAAAAAGCCATCATGTATAATTCATTATAGAAATATTTCATGGAAAAGATGAGTTTGTAATAATGCTGCGGGCGTGCAAACGGCGGTATCTTGAAATACTCCAGTGTGTCATTCATAAAGCCCATATCCCATTTGTAATCAAAACCAAGCCCGTCATATTCCACGGGCGCTGTCACCTTCAGATAATCCGTAGAATCCTCTGCAATCAGCATAGCACTCGGATGCAGACTATGCAGTCCCTGATTCATCCTCTTTATGAATTTGACACTAGTGTCATTTACGCCTCTGTTCGGATCTCCCATCCAATAAATGGCACGGCTGATAGCATCCATGCGCAGACCATCAAAGTGAAATTCAGCCAGCCAGTAATTTGCACTTGACTGCAGGAAGCTGGCCACCTCACCTCTGCTATGATTAAAATTACACGTTCCCCATTCACTGTATCCCACATCACTGCTTGGAAATTCATAGAGTGGCGTACCATCAAATCTGGCCAGTCCATAACCGTCCACCGCGAAATGAATCGGTACAAAATCCAGTATGACACCAATGTCATTCTGATGACAGAGATCAATCATCCGCTTCAATCCCTCCGGCTTACCATAGCGGGAGGTAGGTGCAAAAAAACCTGTATTCTGATAGCCCCAGGAACAATCTGCCGGATGTTCCGAAAGCGGCATACATTCTATGTAATTGAAATGATTCTCCTTCAAATAAGGGATCAGCTTCTCTGCAATTTCTTCATAGGACGGAAAATGCATCTCCTGTCCAGCCGCAGGCTCTGAAGCTGCCTGCTCATTCTTCCATGATGCAAGATGCAATTCATAAATATTAAGCGGCTGATTATAATTCTTATCGCGCTTTTGCATCCATGCTTCGTCACCGAAAGTATATTCCTGCAGCGGTGTAATAATAGAGGCAAAGGCCGGTCTCTTTTCCATGGCAAATCCATAAGGATCGCAGTGTTCCCTTTCCTTTCCTCCTCTTTCCGCAATGATATATTTATACATCTGCCCGCTCTTCGCGCCTTGTACAAAAGCCGAAAAAACGCCAAATTCACTGCCCCTGTACATCGGAACCCTCTCCCAATCGGAAAACTCACCAATCACAAAAACCTGCATGGCATTGGGGGCAAAGACGCGAAAATGCGTTCCATCCCCATTAGGATGTGCGCCGAAATATTGATATGCATCAAATGCATTTCCGGTATAAAAATCCTGTAAATTCATCTGTCTCTCCCTATCTGATTCATTTTTTCTCGCTCGCGCTCATTTTCCTTCCTCTTTGTCACTCGAAAATCATGCTGCTTCGCAGCATCCGTGCTTCGCACTCTCCGATTTTCTCGTTACACGCTCGGGTCCATCTCGAATCCGCTATCGCTTCTTCTCGATGGAAGACACTCGGCAAATACGAGCATTCCCACAAGTGCAAGCTCGTGCTTGCCTCGCTAAAACCAAATGCTCGCTTCGCTCGCGCTCATTTTCCTTCCTCGCGTGTAAATGGACAACCGTCTATTATTATGTTATGATATAGGGGAGCAATTTTCAAGTCATTTGAGAGAAATAGGAGCGTTATAAAATGAAAAAAGACAAATCAGATAAAAGAGTTGAGAAAACAGAATGTGCTCTCCGATCCGCATTTTCCAGACTCATCTCGCAGAAGAAAGTCAATGAAATCACAGTCAAAGAGCTTTGCCGACTGGCAGATATCAATAAAAGCACATTTTACCTGCATTATCATGATATTTATGATCTGGAAAAGTCTTTTTACGAGACTATCGCAGCGCAGATTGGCCTTATTTTCCAGGAATATGATTATGAGCAGCTCATTTCCTGCTCCACAAAGATTATGTATCGCATCCTGAAGCTATTCGACGGCAGTGCACCTCTGTATGTCTCATTTCGGCGCGGTGATGCACTGTCAAGGATTTTGTCAGGCGCAGACACATATATTACGGATATTCTCTATGAAACCCTGCAAAAAAAGCAGCCCTCCCTCTCGCAAGAGGAACTGGCTGCTCATAAGCTCAATATTACATTCATTGTAAACGGTTATATTGGTCTGATCCGGCGTTATGCCATTGAAAAAATGTCCGATCAAAGCCTTGCCTTATTGGCAAACTCTCTGGAGCATGGTTTTTCTCCCATCTTTCCTCAATAGCGTATCGGCCAATATGCGACCTTTCGCTTTGTGTCATTGCAAAAACAGTCAAAAAGTCATATCTGCCGGCAAAAAGCTGCAACACTAACAGTCATAGGGTTGTAAATACATGGCGTCCACATAATACGCATGAAACGCTTTCATCTCTGCCAGATTGATGCTTTTGGCATGCAACCTGATTCTCTCTGCCTGCTCGTCCATACATTCCTTTTCATGCTGCCCCGGCTGCAGCACATCGCACCCCTGCGCATACAGGTTTTCTGCATAAAGTGCACTGCCGGCCAGTGCTGCATTTCCCACACTCTTGACATGGTCGTGCAGCATCATTGGTAAAACACCAATTGCACACGCTGCATCAACATCCAGATAATAGCCAAATCCACCGGCCAGATACACCCTTTGCAATGCATTTGGTGTAAGATCCATTTCCTGAAGCAAAACGCGGATACCGGCAAGCACTGCCGCCTTTGCCATCTGGAGATTTCTGATATCCTCCTGTCTGATCATCACACCTCTGCTTGCAATTCCATCCCGCATTTTCTCATTCTGAATCAAACCGGTTTCATCTATAAGCCCGCTGTGCAAAAGATCCGATGCAATATGGATCAGATCTGCCCCCGGCACATTTGTCGTTACACCGCCCTCAAATGCCGGACCGGCTGCCGTTGCTGTACACAGTATCTCACCGCGGTGCATAAGTGCCATCTCACCATTGGTTCCAAGATCCACCAAAAGTGCCGTGGCAATGCCTTCTCTTTGCATACTCTCCTGACAGGCCAGAATCCCTGCCATAATATCCCCACCAACAAAAGCTGATATCCCCGGCATAATAACAGTAGTTATTCCACTAATCTTCCATATCTGCCGTGCCGTCGTCACCGGCTCAAATGGTGCTTTTGCAAGCTTTGATACATCCAGTCCAAGAAGCAGATGAATCATTACTGTATTTCCCGCCAGTACCGCAAGCTTTGGTCGGAAACCTTCCGCAAGCCATTTTTCCATCCCCTGTTCCAGAAGTCCGGACACGCAATCCGCCAAAGCCTTCCCTTCTCCGGCAAGCGCCTTCTCCATACGGGAGATCACATCAGCCCCGTACTGTCTCTGCGGATTTAACATTCTGCAGGTATCAATCACCCGCCCTGTGCCTGCTTCCAAAAGCTGCATCACAATTGTGGTGGTTCCAAGGTCAATGACCGCTAGCGTATCCCCACATGCTTCCGAAGCTGTCTTAGCAGCCTGCGAACGGAATGCGTCATCTGTAAGAATCGTTATTTTTTCTTTCGGCGGTTGAAAAACAACCTCAGCATCCATCACCGGTTTTGCCAGACAGGCAAGCCGCCAGCCTTCCCGTAATTGCTGCGGCGAAAATCGTCTGCGGTCTGCCGGCATCGGAAGCGGTGCCCCTTTGATAAACTGCACAGCACATCTGCCGCAGGTACCTTTTCCGCCGCAATGCGAAAAACCAAGGAGCTTTTGCTCCTTGAGCACAGAAAGAACGCTTTCTCCTTTCTGCAGAGAAAACGTTCCGATATTCTGTATGGTAATGTGAATGGTGTTACACAAATCTGTTCTGCCCTCTGTCATAGGTATATCCTGCTGCTTTCAGCTTTTCTGTAATTTCCTGCTGGGAGACATCCAGATCATCACACATTGTCTCCAGGGAATCATAATAATCCCGCAGCTTCAGATTGACAAAGCTCAAAAGCATAATCGGGTCACTCGGTATCATCACATGCTCCTTTCCGCCACTGCAAACAGACTCGCATCTTCGCCTTCTCCCTGTACATCGATCACAATGACATCTCCTGCTGCAATCTCTCCGGCAAGGATCAGTCTGGCGGATAGAGTCTCTACATGCTTTTGCATAAATCTCTTGAGTGGTCTTGCGCCATATACGGGATCATATCCATGCTCCACAATATACTGCTTTGCAGCATCCGTCAGCCTGATGCTGATTTCCTTATCCGCAAGTCTGTCGTTTAATTCCTTGACCAGTAATTTAATAATACCGCCAATATTTTCTTTGGTCAACGGCTTAAACAGAATCGTCTCATCCAGCCTGTTCAAAAATTCCGGTCTGAAATGATTCCTAAGATCCGCCATCACAAGCTCCTGCGCCTGTGGCGTAATACTGCCATCTTCCGAAATACCGTCGAGCAGATAATTTGCTCCGATGTTGGATGTCATGATCAGAATCGTATTCTTAAAGTCAACTGTTCTGCCCTGCGAATCCGTGATTCTGCCATCATCAAGCACCTGCAAAAGCACATTGAATACATCCGGATGTGCTTTTTCAATCTCATCGAAGAGCACTACGCTGTAAGGTCTTCTGCGCACTGCCTCGGTAAGCTGTCCGCCCTCCTCGTATCCCACGTATCCCGGAGGCGCTCCGATCAGTCTGGATACAGAGTACTTCTCCATATATTCACTCATATCAATTCTGACCATATTGTTCTCATTATCAAAAAGCCCCTGCGCCAGAGCCTTGGCAAGCTCCGTCTTACCGACACCAGTAGGACCTAAGAACAGGAAGGAACCGATCGGCCTGTCAGGATCTTTAATCCCTGCTTTGGAACGGATGATAGCCTCTGTCACCTTCATGACGCCTTCATCCTGCCCAATCACACGTTTATGCAATTCCTCATCCAAGTGAAGTGTCTTATTTCTCTCGCTCTCTGTCAGCTTCGCCACAGGAATTCCCGTCCAGCGCGATACAATCTTGGCAATCTCCTCATCATTGACATTCTCGTGCACAAGGGAGCGCTCCTCCTTCTTCACCCTCTCCTCCTCTGTCTGAAGCTGTCTCTTCAATTCAGGGAGTCTGCCATATGACAGTTCTGCCGCTTTTTCCAGATTACCATCCCGCTGCGCAATCTGAATCTCTCCATTGACCTGCTCAATCTCCTCGCGGAGCTTCTGCAATTTCTCCACAGAGTTCTTTTCATTTTCCCATGTTGCCTTCTGGCTGTTGAATTCCTCCTTCAGCTCTGCCAGTTCCTTCTGCAATGCCTCAAGCCTGTCTTTGGAGAGTCTGTCCTCCTCCTTTTTGAGTGCCGCCTCTTCAATCTCCATCTGCATGATCTTACGGCTCATCTCGTCAAGCTCAGTCGGCATGGAATCCAGTTCCGTCTTGATCAGTGCACAGGCCTCATCGACCAGATCAATCGCCTTATCCGGCAAAAAACGATCTGTGATATACCGATTGGAAAGAACAGCTGCACTCACAAGCGCATTATCCATGATTTTGACACCATGGAACACCTCATAACGCTCCTTCAGTCCACGCAAAATAGAAATGGTATCCTCCACAGTCGGTTCTTCCACCATAACAGTCTGAAAACGCCGCTCAAGTGCCGCATCCTTTTCAATATACTGTCTGTATTCATCCAGTGTCGTGGCCCCGATACAGTGCAGCTCGCCCCTTGCCAGCATAGGCTTAAGCATATTGCCGGCATCAAGTGCGCCGTCCGTTTTACCGGCTCCTACAATCGTATGCAATTCATCGATGAAAAGAATGATCTGACCATCACTCTTCTTTACATCCTCAAGTACAGCTTTTAATCGTTCCTCAAACTCTCCACGATATTTGGCACCTGCCACAAGCGCCCCCATATCCAATGCAAAAATCTTTTTATCCTTCAGTGAGGCCGGCACATCTCCTCTGACAATACGCTGCGCAAGACCTTCCACAACAGCTGTTTTGCCCACGCCGGGTTCGCCGATCAAAACCGGATTATTCTTTGATTTCCGGGATAAGATACGAATCACATTCCGGATCTCATTATCCCTGCCGATCACCGGATCGAGTTTCTGATTTCTGGCCCTCTCGACAAGCTCCTGCCCATATTTTTCCAGCGTGTCATAAGTTGCCTCCGGATTATCGCTGGTCACTCTCTGGTTGCCCCGGACAACGGCAAGAGCCTTAAGAAACCGCTCCACTGTCAGTCCGTATTCCGAAAACAGCTTCTTCATTTCCTGATTCGGTTTCTTGAGCATACATAAGAAAAGATGCTCCACGGAGACATACTCATCTCCCATGGCCTTCGCTTCATCTTCAGCCGTAATGAGGACCTGATTCAGCGACTGGCTCATATAAAGCTGTCCGCCTGACACCTTTGTCTTTTTCTGGAGTGCCTGTCTGCTGCGATCCACAAAATGTTCTTTATTGATCTCCATCTTCTCTATTAATTTCAAGATCAGACTGTCCTCAATAGTTAAAAGACTATATAAAAGATGCTCCTGATCTACTTCCTGATTGCCAAATTCATAGGCAAGCTTTTCACAGCCATTGACTGCTTCTATTGATTTCTGCGTAAACTTTGATAAATTCATAATGCCACCTACTTTCTCTTGTTGTTTTGTTTGTTCTATTCCAACTATAACACGCTTTTTTGTAATGTCAACTACTTTCACAATATTTTCACTTTACAAAAGAATGAAAATTCACTAAACTATTCTTGTTATGTAACATAGAGTATTGCAAAATTTGTAATTGTAATCTTCTAAATTATAAAAACAGAAAAGAGGAAATTGTATGAGCCAGAAAAAAATGGATGCTTACAAAGAAGCAAAGAAAAATAAAAAACAGATTGAAAAGAAGCAGAAACGCAACAAGATTTTAGGCTGGATCTTCGGAATCCTGGCAGCCCTCGCTGTCATTGCAGGCAGTGTCTTCTTAATCTATTACACCAACGTCATGCTTCCCGAGAAGCAGGCCGCAGAAGCTGCCGCAGCATTGCAGGAAGAATCACAGCAGACGGAAACAGAGGATGCAGAAGTTCCGGCAGGCACTACAGAGTCTGATGATACAGCAGGCAGCGCTGCCGAAGATACCGATACAACTGACGATGCCGCTGCAGAAGATGGTGAAAATGCAGATACAGTTGCGGAATAACTGCCGGAATAATGATAGCAGTTTTAAGCGTCATGACATGCATGTCATGACGCTTTTTTTTGCAAATCCTCCCGTAATTTTTCTGCGAGAAGTCTCCCAGCCACAGCCGGTGCATATTCTGATAGCAGATTCTTACAGTGCTTTGCCTGCAACATCAAAGAACGCGCATACTCTGCGTCCAGAGCTTTTTCATCCTGTGTCATATTTAAAAGGATCGTATCGGGTGACAGACAGCAAATCTGCTTTGCCCGCAACGGAATCTGACTGCTGCACTGAAATACAAAATCCAGACTCTCCCCCAATTTTTGTCCGTTACCTTCCAAAAATGCAGCCAGCTCATTTCTGTCACACTTGTCATATCCTCTGTATTGCGCAAGTTTCTGCTCCATATCATCTTCCGGCACCACAACGACTTTTGCATCCCATCTACGTAACAGAGACGCAATTTCCTCTGCATAAACATCAAATCCCAAAACAAGCGCGCTGCTTCCGGAAACTGTTTTACGTGATAACAGCTTCGCCTCTACAATCGCAGCTTCTGCAACCGCCTCCCGCAGCAGGAACCGAATATCTCCATCGGGTTTCCAGATAAGGCAGGATCTATCTGCAGGTTCATCATAGAGAAGTCTATGATTCAGTTCTTCCGCCATATGATCGGCATTTTCTATTTCTGCACAAAAAATGACACAATCCTTGCATCGCATTAGATTGCACAGATCCTGCTTTTGCTGTATTTTCTTTGCGCCAATCAATTCCTTTGGAAAATGCAAATCGTAATAAAAAATGGCAAAACCCTTTTCTATCAAGGATTTTGCCATATAGTACTGTATGATGTCTCCTCCGATCAGCAGCACTTTACTTACCATACACGCTCCCCCTTGCCCTACTTTATGATATGTTGTCATAGGGCAAAGGGTTATTGTTTTATTATTTAAAATACTGCACGCCGGATTCAAAGATCTTCAGATCCTGTTCTCCGTAAATATTGATTGCGACACTTCTGTCACGTCTCTCAGCATGTGCCATCTTACCAAAGCAGCGGCCATCCTCACTTGTAATTCCTTCGATGCTTGCATAGCTGCCGTTGACATTCCACTCCTCATCCATGCTGACGTTGCCATCAAAATCTGCATAAACGGTAGCCACCTGACCATTTGCGATCAGCTTATCAATCCACTCCTTTGGTGCCACAAAACGTCCCTCGCCATGAGAAGCCGGGCTGACATATGTTTCACCTACGGTTGCACCTGCAAGCCATGGAGATTTGTTGCTGACTACTTTTGTATATACCATCTTGGAAATGTGACGGTTAATTGTATTAAAGGTCAGTGTCGGAGAATCCTCCTTCTGTCCGCAAACCTTACCGTAAGGAACCAGTCCCAGCTTAATGAGTGCCTGGAATCCATTACAGATACCAAGTGCCAGACCATCCCTCTCATCCAGGAGCTTTTGCACGGCCTCCTTCAGCTTGGCGTTCTGGAATGCCGTTGCAAAGAATTTTGCACTTCCGTCCGGTTCATCACCTGCGGAAAAGCCCCCCGGGAACATGATGATCTGTGCCTGACTGATTGCTTTTTCAAACACTTCCACACTATCACGGATGTCTTCTGCGGAGAGGTTCTTAAACACCTTGGTTACCACATTGGCACCGGCTCTCTCAAACGCCTTGGTAGAATCGTATTCACAGTTGGTACCCGGAAATACCGGAATAAATACAGTCGGTTTTGCTACCTTATTTTTGCAGATATAAATATCTTCTGCTTTGTATAACGGCATTTCCACAGGATCGGTTGCTTTTACAGCCTTTGTCGGGAATACCTTTTCCAGTCTTCCTGTCCAGCTCCTGAGCGCTTCCTCTTCTGTCACTTGCATACCGCATGCCGTAAAGCCGCTTTCAGTTACCACACCGATCTTTGTATAAGCAGCCGTAATCTGTGAGAGATTGTCTGCCTTTACTTCCACTAAAATATCACCGATACCATTTGCAAACAACTCTTCCAGAGTAAGGGCATCATCAAAAGCAACTCCAAGATGATTGCCAAATGCCATCTTCATCGCAGAAGCCGCCACGCCCTTGGCATCCACCGTATAGCCGGCTGCAAAGAGACCTTTGCCCATCATCTCATGAATCTGGTCATAGAGCTTCATAACCTCCTCATAAACCGGGAGATCATATGCATCCTTCGGAATAGCGAAGCGGATCAGAATATCGCCTGCCTGTTTCAGTTCCGGCGTTAAAATATCTTTTTCATGTGCCACATCCACAGCAAATGACACCAATGTCGGTGGTACGTCGATATCATTAAATGTACCGGACATACTATCCTTACCGCCGATACTCGGCAGCCCGAAGCCCATCTGTGCATCAAACGCACCCAGAAGCGCTGCGAACGGCTGGCTCCATCTGGAGGGCTCCTCCGTCATACGACGGAAATATTCCTGGAAGGTAAAGCGCACCTTCTTGTAATCGCCACCTGTCGTCACGATTTTTGACAGGGATTCCAGCACTGCATAGACAGCACCGTGATACGGGCTCCAGCTGGACAGATACGGATCAAAGCCATAGCTCATCATGGTAACGGTATCTGTGTTGCCCTTTAATACCGGAAGCTTCGCCACCATGGACTGTGTCTCCGTGAGCTGATACTTACCGCCATATGGCATAAATACACTGCCCGCTCCAATGGAAGCATCGAACATTTCCACAAGCCCCTTCTGGCTGCAGACATTCAGATCCTGCAGCGTATCGAGCATGGCTGCCTTTGCATCACCTGCCTGTACATCCTTAGCAACCTGATCAATGGAAATCTTCTTAACATAGTTTTCTTTTTCATCAGGCATATTGACCCGAACACTTGTCTCCTGATGTGCGCCATTTGTATTCAAAAATGCTCTGGACAGATTGACGATCTCTTTTCCTCTCCACGAAAGCACAAGCCTTGGCTCTTTCGTTACCACAGCAACCTCAACAGCCTCGAGATTTTCCTCTGCCGCATATCCCATAAACTCCGCAACATCTGACGGATCCACAACAACTGCCATTCGCTCCTGAGACTCTGAAATGGCCAGCTCTGTACCATCCAGTCCGGCGTATTTCTTTGGTACCTTATCCAGATCAACACGAAGACCGTCGGCCAGCTCTCCGATGGCCACCGATACACCACCGGCTCCGAAATCGTTACACTTCTTGATCAGACATGCAACCTCTTCTCTTCTGAACAGACGCTGAATCTTACGCTCTGTCGGTGCATTACCTTTCTGTACCTCAGCGCCACAGGTCTCGATAGAGCTTGTTGTATGCACCTTGGAAGAACCTGTTGCGCCGCCGCAGCCGTCGCGTCCTGTACGACCACCGAGTAAAATGATGATATCTCCCGGATCGGAATTTTCACGTTTCACACATCTTCTCGGTGCAGCTCCCATGACAGCACCAATCTCCATTCTCTTTGCCACATAATTCGGATGATACAGCTCCTTGACATAACCTGTAGCCAGACCGATCTGGTTACCATAGGAAGAATATCCGCTTGCAGCGCCTCTTACCAGCTTTTTCTGGGAAAGCTTTCCTTTTAATGTCTCTGTCACAGGCACCGTAGGATCAGCCGCACCCGTAATACGCATTGCCTGATATACATAACCGCGCCCTGAAAGCGGATCGCGGATCGCACCGCCCAGACAGGTTGCAGCACCACCGAAAGGCTCAATCTCTGTCGGATGATTGTGCGTTTCATTTTTAAAGAAGACGAGCCATTCTTCCGTCTTTCCATCCATTTCAACCGGAACAACGATAGAGCAGGCATTGATTTCATCGGACTGCTCCATATCATCAAGCTTGCCCTCTTTTTTTAATTTGCGCATCGCCATGAGCGCAAGATCCATCAGACAGACAAATTTATCTTCCCTACCCTTGAAAATTTCCTCTCGGGTCTTTAAATACTTCTCATAGGTTGTAATGATCGGCTTCTGATAATATCCTTCATCAAACGTAATGTCCTTCAGCTCTGTTGAGAAAGTCGTGTGGCGGCAATGATCGGACCAATAGGTATCCAGAACGCGGATTTCTGTCATGGAAGGATCTCTATCCTCTTCCTTCTTAAAATAATTCTGAATGTGCAGGAAATCCCGGAACGTCATGGCAAGCCCCAGCGAATCATATAATGCTTTCAGTTCTGTCTCAGGATAATCCTTAAAACCGTCAAGGATTGCAACGTCATCCGGCTCCTTATAATCAGTTACCAGTGTATCCGGTTTCTTAAGTCCTGTTTCCCTGGAATCTACCGGATTGATACAATAGGCTTTGATCTTTTCAAGCTCCTCATCTGTCACACTGCCTTCCAATACATATGTCACAGCAGTCTTGATAATCGGCTGCTCATCTTCCTTCAAAAACCGGATACACTGCACAGCAGAATCAGCTCTTTGGTCAAACTGTCCGGGCAGATATTCTACGGAAAAAGTTCTTGCGCCCTCTTTCAATTCAAAAGTCTCTTCATACAGATCATCTACCGGCGGCTCACTGAACACCGTTCTGCATGCCTTAGCAAAAACTTCATCAGATATATTTTCCACATCATATCTGATCAGGATCCTGACCTTCTGCACAGAAGTCAGTCCCAGATAATTTTTAAGATCCTCCTGCAATTCCTTTGCCTTTACTGCAAAGTCATCCTTTTTCTCCACATAAATGCGCTTTACGTCTGCCATTTCGGGCTCCTTTCATCCTCTTTCATTTTATTTTTATTTCTTATTTATAAAGATATCCTTATCCTGATAATCCTCACGCTTCATTTTACAAAATACTGCCTTTTTTTTCAACATATTCCTCTCATATATTAAAATTCCATAAGCTATTTTATTGTCACCGTCCCATTTCTTGTGGTTGACGTAACATAAAATCACAATATCTTGTAGTGCTGTTATTTATCCTTTATTCCTCAATAAAAACACTGTTTTTCATTTTTTATGCAATATAGTCTAGTATTATGTAAACTCTAAAAAGAATATCTTGTGTTATTTATACGTTGTATGTCATTGACTGTTTTGGTTAGTAAATTATGACATAATATTTAGCATATAAGAATATCCTTTATTTTACGCAAATATTCCGATTTCTCACTCTCGTCTCTCTATCAATAATGACCTAGTTATCAGTTTCTGCCATCTTGCATAATTGTGTGTCATTTTGTTTTTTTATAGTATTGACTGAACAATATCCCCACAATATCTTGTATTTGCAATAATCATTTTTTGCGTTATTTTATGTTATGTAAATGTATTTTATGTAAACCTATATTTAAAATATAACAAGATATTATATCTGCAGTTATCCAATCATTCGTTATATACCATTTGTATTTTTATAACTTGGGACATACATTGCCACAAAAAGAGGAAAAAAAACAAAAAAGCGAGAATAAAGTAGAAAAAAAGTGAGAAGACAAGAGAAAAGAATAAAAAGAGGCAGAAAAGAGAGCAGAAAAGGAAGCAAAAAATGAGGTCAAAAAAACGGTCGAAGAACAACTCAGAAAAAGACAGGTCAAAAAAGGAAGCAGTTAAAAATAAAGTCAAATATCAATCAACCCGGACCGCAACCAGAATCAATCGTTGCAGCGCAGTTCCGTATTCGCAGGTCGATAAAATGATCATTTTTTTCCCCGAAAGATGTTCTGCAACATTTGTAAGTTCCTCTTCCATCGTATTGTCATACCAAAATGCATTTTTTTTGAGTTCCTTCACATATTCTTGGAATGTTTCCTTTTTCTGCGGGAGTTTTTCGTAATGAAATGCCTCGTTCTCCTCTGTTTCCTTCGAAAAATCGATCAATGCAGCTGCAAAAATGCGGTATGTAACGTTTCCTTCTCCTGTATCCAGCAGAATTGTCCGATGTTCTTCTCGATACGCTTCTTTTTTATACTGTTTTAGCGAACCAAACATAGATCCGTCTTTCATATGATGCCCATGAATCAGCCATACTACAGTCTCCTTCGTACACGCTTCATCCAGAAAAATGCTGCCGTGGCTGCTTTCTTTTTGCCTGAAATCATGTGACAAATAATACGCATTATCCCTCTGCACCACAGGATAGGCAATGTCTGAACCTAGTATTTCCAGCCAAGCAACATAATCTTCATTTATCTTTAGGAATTCCTCTTTTAGATGTCCGGCCTTTGCCTGCTCATCTGTCGCTGCAATAGTGTCACTTTCCCTGTCCTTCTGTAAGCCTGTATTCGCCTTGTCAAAGGCAATTTCCTCCTGCTGCCTGAAATCCCTCGTCTCTTTATCTAATGCAACTTCCTGACGTGTTTTCAGACCGTATGAGACCATCTGTATCAATGCAAGCAGAAAAATTATGCCGGATACAGCAATCAATAGAATGGGGAGCAGATTATTTTGTCTTTTTTCGTTTGTTTCCTTCTGTACTTTTTTCATGCAGTTCTCCTATTGCACCGTAAAATTTTGTAAAAAAGTTCGTGCTTGCCTCGCTAAAACCAAATGTCCGCTTCGCGGCCGCTTGCTTTCCTTCCTCTTACCACTCGAAAATCATGCTGCTTCGCAGCATCCGCGCTCCGCGCTCCCCGATTTTCTCGTTGTACGCTCGGGTGAAAGCAAATGTCCGCTTCGCGGCCGCTTGCTTTCCTTCCTCTTACCACTCGAAAATCATGCTGCTTCGCAGCATCCGCGCTCCGCGCTCCCCGATTTTCTCGTTGTACGCTCGGGTGAAAGCAAATGTCCGCTTCGCGGCCGCTTGCTTTCCTTCCTCGCTACAAAACACCTGTGCGGGGATCGCACAGGTGTCGTGATTTACATGCTTTTTATGATTTCGGGCGGATGCCTAAGGTGCACCTGCTTACTTTTTGTTTCTGCGTCTATACAAGAGGAATGTACCGGTTCCGATACCTGTCATGCCCAAAAGGAGCATCAGCAACCACAGAAGCGGTCTTGCGTCATCTCCGGTCTTGGTCAGACTTGTGGTGATTGTGGATGATGTTGTTTCAGATGATATTGCCGTCGTCGTGGATGATGGTATTCCGGGTTCTTCGCCATTATCCGTTGTTGTACTGCCCGATGATTTCTTCTGATACTTATCTGTAAAGGCTATCGTCTTTGTTCCATCAGCTTTCACTGTGACTTTCGCAGCAAATCGTTCTTTTGCCTCTCCTTTTCCAACAGCCACACTATGCGCTACAAGCTTGTAACCATCGATTTCATAGGCACTCTCTTTGATCTGATAAGTGCCTTCCGGCAAATCCAGTTTCATCCGGTAAAGCTTACTGCCATCATCATAGGTAAAATCCGTCAGTTTTACAGTCTTCTCCTCGCCGCTTTCCTGATCTGTAACCGTAAAGCGTATTGCTGCTTCTGCCGTTTTTCTCTTCACATCTCCCTTAATCTTCTTGGTAATGAGCAAGGTTGCCTTCTTTGTCTCATACACATCCTCATAGGCAACTGTCGTCGTGGTATCCTTTTCAACTGTGACATTTACTTTTGCTCCATCCTGAGGCTTACCGCCATCGACTGTATATTTCACGCCAGTCAGTTCATAGCCGTTAATATCGGTGATGGTCTCTTCCACTGTGTAACCACCCGGAGTAGCCGGCAATGTCAATGTCCATATACCTTTCTTTTTGTCATATACAAAGTCCTTCAATGTGACTTTTCGCTCCAGTCCGGTATCCTGATTCGTGATCGTAAACTGCAGAGCACCTTCTGCTTCCTCTTTTGTCACATCTCCCTTAATTGTCTTTGTAATGACAAGCTTGCCCGGATTTTCTGTATAGGCATCTTCAAAGGCAACTGTCGTGATACCGTCCTTCTTCACCACCGCATCCGCCTTGCTGCCCGTCTGCTGTGCCTTGCCATCTACACTGTATTTCACTGTTTCAATAGCATAACCGTCAATATCATACACCGTCTCCTCAACGGTATACCCACCTGTCTTCTCGGTCAGTTCCAGAATATAGTTACCTGTCGTTGCATTGAATGCAAAATCCTTTAATGTATAGGACTTTGCCGTGCCAGTCTGATTCTCTGTCACCTTGAATTGCAATGCACCTTCTGCCTCTTCTTTTGTCACAGCGCCCTTGATATTCTTTGTGATAATGAGCTTACCGGTTTCATACTGATAATTGTCTTCATAAGCAATTGTCACATCCTGTCCTTCCGGCACCGTCACAGCTGCTGCCACATTTTTTCCATCTGCCACAGCAGCTCCGTCTACCTGATAAGTCACACCGGTACATATATAACCATCAATGTCATAGATCGTTTCCTGTACTGTATAACCTCCCAGCTTATCCGGAAGTGTCAGCGTATATTCCTTTGTCGTCTCATCATACGTAAACTGTTGTAATGTGTATTCGTTTGTGCTGCCGGTTGCCGTTTCCGTCACAACAAACCGCAATGCACCTTCCGCTTCTTCTTTTGTCAGATCACCCTTGATTGTCTTTTTGATGATAAGACGACCGGGCTGTGGGATATACGTATTTACAATCTGTGCCTGCGTATGGTCTGCGCTGTAGGTGATTGCAGGCGTATAACCGGATACATCACCTTCTGCCACCGTATAGACAACCATGTTGCCATTCTTATATTTCGGCAACTGCGTAAAGCTTGCCTCTCCCGTTCCGTCATTACCGATTGTGATGCTCATGGATGCCTGTACGCTTGAGCCCTCCGCATAAAACGGCTGACCATCTGCCCACAAATATACCTTCACGCTCTGCGGTCTTTTCTGATACAGATTGTTTTCATCCTCAAATCGCTTTGTCACCTTCAGAGAAGTCTTTTCCGTCACATGCGTATTGGTAATTCGATAGATACCTTTGTCTCCCGGATCAGCCTCAAGCGTCGCGATGTCTCCGTCCTTCCAGGACGCGATTGCAGTCGTATAGCCATCTATCGCCTGCTCTGTCACCGTATACTTGATTTTGTTAGTGCCGGTGCTATATGTCGGCAGATTTGACCATGTATACTTCCAGCCATTCAGTTCATTCAGCGTTACCGTCTCGACAGTATTTCCGTCTGCTTTCAGTGTCACCTGCACCGCAGAAGCTCTTTTTCCATCCTGATTATTGGAATCATTCCAGATTTTCTCGACAGTTCTGCTTGTCGCAGGCCAGCTGTTTACGACATGAATGGTTCCATCCGTGATGACAGATCCGTTATTGTTATCCAACTGATAGGTAAATGTTGCTCCAAAATTATCCGGTGGGTTAATCTCCTCCACCGTATAAGCAATCTTTGTTCCATTCTTATAGACAGGCAGACCGGTCCATTTATAAGTCCAATCACATCCATTCTCAGTTCCTAAATCGCTCCTTAAAACAACCGGATTGCCATATGCCACGCCGTCAGCTTTTAGCTGCATTTTGATAGTTGCCGGCAGCGTTCCACCTGTTGTAATATTCCATGCCTTTTTCAGGGTTATATTCCGTTTCTCCGGAATATGGGTATTGGTAATCGTAAAGCTTGTCGGATCGACTACACTTGTGTAGCCGATTGCAGTAAGCTCTGCCTCGTCCAATTCCTTAACCAGATAGGTTATGGTATTGCTATCCGTATCTTTTTCATCCAGATCATTCCATGTATACGTCCACAGGTTACTTGCATTTAAGGTGACCGGTTCTCCCACATTGGCAGGCACACCTCCTGTCAAACGCTGTAACTGCACCCTGACAGAAACGGGACGTTTGCCATCCTGATCATTCTGATCCTCCCAGACTTTGGTGACAGTTCTGCTCACCTTACCCGGATGAAATTGATTGGTGATGGTATAGGTAATCTGCGTCCCATCTGCAGATGCTACTTTGGTCATATCCTTCATCTGATAGCCGGTAATATCTGCTTCTTTGACAGAATAGGTGACCGCATTTCCGCCCACAATCACCGGGAGATCACTAAATGTCGCTTTCCATCCGTTTGCTGCGTTTAATGTGACAGTATGTCCTGTCGCCACATTGTCGCAAAGCAGACTGACCACAAGATCACCGGAAGGACCGGTAATTGCTGCGCCACTCGCATCTATCCACTTCTTTTCTACTGTGACATCCGTATACTTCACTTCGTATCGGTTTGTGATCGTAAGTTTCAGCACATTCTCAGTTTCACCGGTCTGCAGCTTACCTACCGTCACAGTGCTTCCACCGATTTCCACATTAGCCGTGCCGGAGTAAGCTGTCGTATAATTTGCAACAGCATCTTCCACTGCAAAATACTTATTTTCGACTCCGCCGGTATATTTGGGAAGCGCCGCACTAGTCCATTTCCAGTCATTTGCTGCATTCAGCGCCACTACTCCGACGAGCGCCTCTGCAGTGATCTCATTTCTGTAGATTCTGACAATGACCTGACCGGGACGCAATTCCGCTGCATTATTTTCATCATCCCAGCTCTTTTTCAGAGAAAGCGTCACCGTTTCCGGCTGATACTGATTGGTAATGGTGTATCCGTTTGCCTTTGTTCCCTCTGCCGGAACAGCATAGCCCGGAACAGTTGTCTGTTCCACCACTTTATAAGCAAATTCATCCCCTGAAACATTATATTTCGGCAAATCTGCAAACTCGAAATTTTTAGACGATGCATCAATGCCAATCGTCACGCTCTGACCGGTCGTACTCCATGTAACGCCCCCGTCTGCACTACGATAAAGCTCCAGTACAACAGGGATCCGCTTCCCATCCTGATTTCCCGCATCATCCCAGATCTTCCGACCGGACACGGATACTGTCTGGAAGGTATTACTGATGACAAAATCTGTATTGCTTCCCGCCTTGAGTGCCACACTGCTTACATATCCATTCGGTGTATATACATTGCCGAGTGCATCCACTTCCTTAACGGTATAGGTAGAGCCCTTGATCAGTCCCGTCCACTTTCCGGTCCATCCGTTCTCCTCCGACAGCGTAAGATCATCCTGTCCGGCAATCGGGGTACCGGATGCATCGCAAAGCATCGCATATACTGTTTTCCGATACGCTTGATTCGACTCGTCTCCGATCCATTTTTTGGTCACTGAAACATCTGTTGTCTCTACCGTCGTATCTGCTTTATTGGTAACCTGTATGGTACCTTCCTTGATACCGCTTGTATTATTTGCAGAGTAAGTGGTCGTATAGCCTGTCAAAGGTGTTTCCTTCACCTGATAATAATAGTCCGGATCAAGATCTGACCATGTATGACTCCAGTCGCCGCCACTCAGTGTTTTTGTATCTACCAGCTCCTCTGAGCCGGCCACATCGACCAGATTTGCCCCCTGATAGTAATATTTTTCGTTATCCGCTATATCTCCCTGACTCAGCCATCCTGAATGCACATAATTAATCTGGATTTCCGTATCGCTGTCACCTATGTGGATATCGGTATAATACCAGCCCTTTGCATCATTTCTCTGTACGACCTGACCCACGCCGTTTGCCGTTGCGGTCACACCGTCATTAGCATTCCATCTGACACTGAAGGTGGTGTCTTTTTTGACATAGACATCTTTCCTAAGGCTTGTATCCTCCATGACTCCCCCCGGATTGGCATAATCCGTACCAAAGAATCTCACCGTCACCTTCACACCATCATATTGCCTCTGCTTTTTATACAGCTTCATCTCGACGCTCGCACCTGCAGAAGGAGTCAGCGCCGTTCCGTCCTGATTCAGCCATTTTTTCTGAACCGTGATGGCATTATGCTCTTTTTGATTGGATATTTTATAATCCTGCGAATTACTGATAAAGTAATTGACACTAGCGTCAGATGACATCTTACCGGCTGACTTTGCCGCCTGCAACGTCTCACTCATAGCTGTGCGAAGCTCTGTCATTGACTCACTGCTGTTTCCGGGCGAACCAAAGACAAAATAAGTATATGCTCCCGATACCAGAACATAGCCGGCCGGAGGATTGGTCTCGGTCAGGCGGTAAAGCACCTTGGAATCAACCTGAATATCTGTCGCCTCCGATGCTGCCCCCTCCAGACGCGTCACAAAATGCACTCCGTTTTTGCCGACCTCAATACCGGTTTGCACATTTTCCCAATCCTTGCTTGTATTATTATACTTCTCCAGATTAAATCTTGCACCTTCGAGATGCAGTGTGTAGTCATTTTCATCTGACTTATAAATGGTGACAGCAGGTCTTTTCCCGGCCGTTGAGCTTGAGGATGCAACGTCATAGCTGACTTCATCGCTCTGTGCTTCTGCAATACCAAACAAGGTCGCCTTATTGGCAATTTTTGTTCCGGCAATCGTATTGGAAAACTCAAACCGATACGTATATTCCAGGACGCACGCCGTTGCGTCCGGCACATCGATGGAGAGCGTATAATGGAACTTTCCGCCGGAGTTTTCCGATGTGAGCTGATAACACATCTCTGTGATCTCATCGCCCTTATTTCCCGTTTTCGTCGTATCATACCGATACAGATGTATCTTATCAGCGACAAGCTCTGCCTTAACAAAGCCGTTCTCCGCCACCGACATGGTATCTGTCAGATGAAGCACATCTTCATTCAAAGCAAGATCCTTTGCCCCTGTGTTGATATTTACCGTATATGTCACTTCATTCGTTGGATTGTTTTCAGAATCCAGATTCTGCGAACCGAATTTCTCAAGCGGTTTCGTTTCGCTCGTTCCGTAATCAACATCCTGCGATGCCACAAAATAATCCGTCGGATCGCCTTGCAGATATGCCTTGTTGCTCACAGAAAGCATTCCATCCGCTTCCTCGGGCAATTGCACATAATACTCCAGATAAATCGTTCTCGGGTTATTGGAAGCATCCTTCAGATATGACGCCGGCACAGTGATCTGATATTGTACCGGGTCGGCATCTGCCGCCGTGATCAGATGTGGAACCAGATCTGCCACGTCTAAACTGTTCCAAGGATCTGATTTGACTTTTATATTTCCGTCAATGCTGCAGCCCTTTGGCAGTTCATCCATAATAACCTGCTCTTCTGTCATGGATTTATCCACGTTGACACCAAGCCAGAATTTCAGCTGATGGTCCTTTGTTGTACCGCTGCCGCCATAACCGGCTGTCAGATCATTGTAATCCAGCGCTTCACTGTAGCCGGTGCTGTAGCCCCAGTTGTTCCACTGGTCAACCTTTGTATAAACCTCTTTGCTTAATTTTTTGGCATTCTTATCCGTATAAGACGCCTGTTTCTCCGGTTCCGTGACACCGGCCACCGTCAATTGTGCCTTGTTTGTAAAGCTGCGGCTGGCATTGTCAGCCATTCCCGTATAGTCTGCTTTTGTACGATATGTCAATACGATCTTATCTGTCGCATAAGGAACTGCGCTTCCGAATGTGACCTGAAAACTTCTGATCTGCATCGCTGCGGTGATCTGGCTCTGCGTATATGCCGTCCCGCTGCAATCCTCTGTCGTGTAATAAGAAATCGTTGCACCTGCAGGGAGTCCTTCTACCGCAAGAAGGGAGCTGTTCATACACAAATACTCGCCCAGCTTATCCTGCACATAGCTTCCAGCCGGTATCCCATCACTCGGAATCGTGATCTCTGTCTGCCACTCATAAACTGCAGCATCATCATCCTTTGATACAACCTTTACAAATTTTTTGTTCAGATGGTCGGACCTTTCATAATACTGATGGCTGGTCACGGGATCATACTCGCCCAGCTTTACCGTATTTGCATAATCCACATTGTCAGGCAGTAGTCCCGTCGGCGCCGGATATGTATAGGTAATCTTATATTCTTGATTGCTTTCGGCAGGAAATGTGATTCCTGATCCAAACAGATCAGTGAGTGTCACCCCGGCAAGCGCCGGTGAAATTGTAAGCCCCGTCACCTTACTGCTGTCAAATGCAGCTGTATTGGTGATGCCAAATGTATCTTTTAAAACCAATCCGCTGATGTCTTCTCCGGACGGATTCACAACAATCGTCCAGACAGAATTGCCATCTGCATCCTTTCCGGAGCTTTTTTGCAACATAGTATGGGTCAGCTTTGCACTTATTTCATTGGTTGTATAGGTATTAGAGTACGGACTGGTGCCGCTGGTCGCCGTAATCTTATTTCTGACATACTGATCCCCATTGATATTCTGATAAGCAGAATTATCGATCTTTGCCGTATAGGTAATCGTATACTCTCCTCCGGCATCCAGTTTGGGCAGACCGGTAATACTGAAGGATGTCGCATCTGCAGCCTTTGTATAGTCTGATACAACATTCCCGTTTTTGTCCTTTACCCGAATGCTGTCTGTATCAAGAGACGCGAGACCACTCTTGTCCATTGTCATGATATCCTTGACATCGACAGTTGTCCTGGTTCCCTTTGTCGAACTGACCACTACCGAATAGGTAATATACTTGTCCGCGCCGGTCTGCACAACCTCTGTAATGGATTTTACTGCATTGATATCAAATGCATCATTGTTAGGCACAATCTTGATGCCTCCCGGTACAACCGTGGGGTTTCCGCTAAAGCTGATCCCCTCTGCAACCTGCTCATTGCTCAGACTTGCCTAGCAGTCGAAAGTCAGGTTCCCGTCAAATGCCCTGTTATCGTTTACAAAACTGTCATCATATGTGATTGTAACATAGCCGGTGGTACTGATCGTATAATCTCCGACATAATCGTCACCTGATTTGACCTTGCCGCTCTGCACATCACTGATCTTAATATTGGCCGGCAATTGATAAGTCATTGTTTTATGCTCCGGTGTGACAATGCCGTTGGCAAAAGAAAAATCCATGGAAATACGCACATCGGACCCATTCATAATTCCGTCATCGGATGCCTGCACATAAGTGTTCTTATCGCCGGCTGAAGGAACAAGCATCGTGATCTTGCTAATGTAATTGTCGAGCTTATAAGGATTCTCATCCACCCCTTCTGTCTCCGCAGTGATGCTATCCCCCATCGCTTCATCCGCCCGGGCATCCGGTTCTGCCTCTGTTTGTGACACATCCGTCAATGTCTCTCCACTGTCTTTTGCAGGGTCCGCAGATAACTCCATCGATCCACCTATCTCATTTTCAGACACAGATGTCATTTCCTTGTCATTGGCCGCTTCCGCATTCCAGAAGTGTCCCTGAAAGACATTCACAAACAAAATGAGTGACAAAATGATTGCAATCCCTCTTTTGAAATCCTGTTTCCACATAGTCCCTATACCTCTTTCCTCTTCCTTTTTTCTTTCGCCCTTTACGATATGTCATCGGCAAGAACACGAATTCCTGCCCACTCTCAAGCTTTTTCTGCATTTTATATCGGTATAATTCAACTTCTACATAATAAGAATCTCCGCATCACAAGCATAGTTTACCATTTTCAAATTATGTAACCTAAATTTACTATATCTATCTTTTTCAATGAAGTCAATAGTATCATACTTATCAAAGTAGGGAATTTTGCAGAAATTCTTCCTTTATGTACACTCGGGTGAGAATGAATGCCCGCTTCGCTCGTGCTTGATTTTGTTCCTCTGACCACTCGAAAATCATGCTGCTTCGCAGCATCCGCACTTCGTGCTCACCGATTTTCTCGTTGAATGCTCGGCAAAAATCAAATACTTCGCTCGTGCTTGATTTTGTTCCTCGCATTCAAAAAAAGACAGCCTATATTTCTCAATATAGCCTGTCTTTTCAAAAATTCAATATGATCTGCACACGCCTCTGCCAAATCATGCAAACACCGAATCATCTCCAAAAATCCTTGCTGCATGCTGCATGCCCATCTGCATCTGACTGTTTAAAATATCTGCAAAATTGACCGACTGTCCTCTCGGTATCGGATTGATCGTTTCCTGCGCATAAGGACTTTCCGGCTGCTCAATGTGACTGCTGGTCACATCATTATCTACCTTGCCTATGGCATTGAGGCTCTTCGCGCTCACCGTATTGGTATTGTAAATATATGGTTGATACCCCTGGTATGCGCCGATTGCTCCTATTCCCATCTTACGCCTCCTATCATACAGCTTTGTTTTACTTCACGCTGTATCAAATATTTGACAAAAAAAATTTCTGAATCCTTTTCAAATCATTATACGCCCTAAAGGATGCTGTCTGCAATACCTTTCCTTAAAAAAATTGTATCATCAGTCCAGTCCGATCACATTGCTCCGTCAACGCCCCGGCCTACCACTGTGCGGGCTTTTTATGGTCAAAGTTCTTCAGACGCTGTTTCAGATTACGGAGCACTTCCCCATATTGCTGCTTTTCCTTTTCCTTCAATCTGCCATCACCGACCGCCTGCTCATACATCTGCTCCAATTTTTTCAGATTAGCCGTTGCATTATCCTTATAGTTATTTTCAAATGCGAGTTGCAGACTCTTTAATACCAGATCCATTTCCTTTGCAGCCTGACTTTTTCCAAAACCAAACATTTTACCCGCTCCCTTCCGGTCATCCCATAACCATTATACCGATTCCGTTTTATGCTCGGCCCGGTCTTTACTTTCTGTATCCTGATCGCACAAATTGCAAGCCTCCCTGCATTTTTTGTCATTTTCTGTCAAATAATGCTTACAATATGCACGATCCGTTTCATTATACTGGCGAAATGCATTGATGTCCCTGACCAGAATACAAATACTCTCCTGTGCTGTCGAAAATGCGCCCGCCTGATATAAATTAACAGCTACCAGACCGATCGGCACTGCCACGATCATGCCGCCGACACCCCCCAGCTTCCAACCGATATACAGCAAAAACAAAGTAGGCAGTGTAGGCATACCAAGAGAATCTCCTACAATATGTGGCTGTATCAGTTGCCGAAGGAGCTGTCCACCGCCCCACAGCACAAGCAAAATAATAGCAGTTTTATAATTGCCGCCAATAATTTTTATCACCGCCCACGGAACAAGAATCGTGCCGGTTCCGAAAACAGGCAGCAAATCCAGACAGGCAATACCAAGTGCTACCAGTGCGACATATTTGATCCCTGCAATATATAAGCCGATCACAAGCAACAGATACATCCACACTTCAATGCGCAGCTGCGCCATCAGATAACCGCCGAAAGATTTTTTGAAGCTTTTCTTGATTATGTCCCACTTCTCCTTCATAGATGCCGGAACATATCTGTGCCAAAATTTCTGTGCATTGTCTCGCTCTGCAATAAAAAAGTAAGACGATAGCAGACACATCACCAGACCCATGATCGCACTCGGCACATTCATGGCAAAATGTCCCACCCATTCTACCGTAGGAGTGCTCAGCTTTGTCATCAGACTGCTGAAATATTCTGTCAGCGAGGCGCTGATCTCACCGAGTTCCAATTGAAGGTCAGCCGGAAATCTGTCAAACACCCCCCGAAACGAATCCCCCAAC
The DNA here is from genome assembly GCA_945949085.1 of uncultured Lachnospiraceae bacterium. GTDB lineage: Bacteria > Bacillota > Clostridia > Lachnospirales > Lachnospiraceae > CAG-194. Next base: position 34,692 of record CAMFDJ010000023.1, read on the forward strand.
CGGGAAAGGTCCGATCCCACAGACTGCAGCATGACAGGTATCGTTTGTACAAACCCCACAATCTGTCCTATCAGGAATTGAATCACACCATAAAGCAGCAGTGCCACGATTGCTATCACCGAAATGACTGTAAAAGCGCTGCCCGCCTTACGCCTGATCTTTAGCCTTTTCTCCAAAAACTGGACAACCGGGTTGGCCAGTGCGGCAATCACAGCCCCAATCACAAAGGGCAGGAAAAATCCAATCAGCTTTGGCAGTATCCAAACAAAAAATATCAGACCAAATCCTACAAGTATTAAATTCAAAAAAATCTTCAGATAATGTTTCAGTCCTTCACTCACATCCATACACCTCTGTGCTTCCTGTCACATATCATTGTCACATGCCGGCGCCAATATCACTATCCCATTGAAATTCTTACTCCGGAGTGAACTCACCTTGCAGTCCCAAAACCTTTTCATCTATAAATTGATAAATTTCTTCCCTGCCCTGCTTTGTCTGTGCCGAATAGGGAAATACCAAAGTACCCTTTTCTACCTGTAAGGTCTCTTTGATCAGCTTAATCTGCTTTGCCACCTGAGACCGATTGATCTTATCCAGCTTTGTCGCAATAATGACAGGAGCAAAACCATGCGCCAAAATCCACTCATACATCTGGATATCATTTGCACCAGGCTTATGCCTGATATCAATTAGCAGAAAAACCACCTGCAGCATCTCGGAGGTCTGCAAATAATTCTCGATCATTTTCCCCCATTTTGCCTTGACTTCTACAGACGCATTCGCATATCCATAGCCGGGCAGATCAACAAAATACAGTTCTCCATTCACATTATAATAATTGATTGTCTGTGTCTTTCCCGGCTGCGCTGATGTACGCGCAAGAGATTTTCGGTTCATAAGTCCATTGATCAGCGATGACTTTCCAACATTACTTTTTCCGGCAAATGCAATCTCCGGTAAATTGTTTTTGGGAAGTGTACTTGTAATCCCACATACAGTCTCTAATGCAGCATTTTTAATAACCATCGTTTTTTAATCCTCTTCTTTACTGTCAAATCGTTCTTTTCCGTCTGTCTCTGTGACAAAAGCCTCCCGAATCACTTCCCTCATACAAGATACAGATATAATATTAATTCCACCTTTAATTTCTTCATCAATTTCTGCAAGATCTCTTTCATTCTCCAGTGGAATCAGTACGGTTTTCATGCCTGCCAGCTTTGCTGCAAGCAACTTTTCCTTCAACCCACCGATTGGAAGTACTCTTCCGCGCAGTGTCACTTCCCCGGTCATTGCCACATCCGCTCTGACTTTCACTTTTGTAACAGCAGATAGGACAGCTGTCGTCATGGTAATCCCCGCACTCGGTCCATCCTTCGGAACAGCGCCCTCCGGAATGTGAATATGGAGATCATGCTTTTCAAAATAGTCCGGTGCAACCCGGTACTGCTCACTGACAAATCGCACATAAGATACGGCTGTCATTGCAGATTCCTTCATCACATCGCCAAGCTGTCCCGTCAGTCTGACTTCTCCCTTGCCGGGCATATCATTGACTTCTATCTCCAAAGTCACACCACCGACACTCGTCCATGCCAATCCTCTGACAATACCAATCTCTGCTTTATGATTTGCTGTCTCCTCACGATATTTTTCTTTGCCGAGATACAGCTCCAGATTTCTGGCAGAGACTTTCAGTTTGGTTTCCTTATCCTCTAAGATCTCTCTGGCGGCTTTTCTGCATATTTTTCCGATTTTACGCTCCAAATCACGCACACCGGCTTCTTTTGTATAGCCGCAAATGATTTCCCGCAAAGCCTTGTCTGTAATTGTAAGCTGTTTCCTGCGGATGCCATGCGACTTCAGCTGTTTCCCTACCAAATGTTCTTTGGCAATGTGCAGCTTCTCGTTAACCGTATAGCTGGACAGCTCAATAATCTCCATACGATCGCGAAGCGGTCCGTCAATCTGCTGCACATCATTGGCAGTTGCCACAAACACAACATCTGAAAGATCAATCGGTATTTCAATATAATGATCCTGAAAATGCGCATTTTGTTCACCGTCAAGGACTTCCAGCATGGCAGATGCTGTATCCCCTTTAAAATCTCTGCTCATTTTATCGATTTCATCCAGCAAAATCAAAGGATTCCGAACACCTGCCTGTTTGATCGCCACTGCAATCCTGCCGGGCATTGCCCCGACATATGTCTTGCGGTGTCCGCGAATCTCAGCCTCATCTCTTACACCGCCCAGACAGATTCTCACATATTGTCGGTTCATTGCTTTTGCCATACTCTTGGCAATGGAAGTCTTTCCCGTTCCGGGAGGACCTGCCAGACAAAGAATCGGTGTGTTTCCCTTTTCGCACAGCTGTCTCACGGCCAGATACTCCAGGATACGCTCTTTTACCTTATCCATGCCATAATGTTCTTCATTCAGGAGTTTTTCCGCCTGCTTTAGATCTGTATTATCGACAGAGGCTTTATCCCATGGCATTTCCAAAAGTGTCTCTACATAAGCCCGTTCCACAGCACTTTCCGATGAACTTGCAGACACCTGTTCAAAGCGCCTGATCTCTTTATTAATTTTAGTTTTAACTTCTTCGCTTGCCTGTAACTCTTTCACGCGCATACGGAATAGGTCCGCATCACTCTCTGTAGAATCCTCTCCAAGTTCTTGCCTGATATATTTCATCTGCTCTCTGAGCATATAATCCTTTTGATTTTTATCCACCCGTTTCTTAATTTCACTGGCAAGCTCATTACGAATACCTGCAATCTCCATCTCTTCCTGCAGGATGCCTGCCAAAAGCGAAAATCTGTCTCTTACAGAAAACGTCTCCAGTACACTCTGCTTCTTTTCAAACGATATCGGAAGCTGGACTGTCATCTGATCCAGTAAATCACTCAACCGCTCTATTCCGGAAAGATGCTTTACAAATCCCGCTTCTTTCTTCTGCACAGCTGCCGCATAGCCTTGATACATCTGCAGGATCTGACGTTTCATGGCTTCGGACTCCTTTGCATCGGGAGATGCATTTGTTTCATCCATATCTCCCTGTATCAGAGAAACCTCTGCCATATAGCACTGCCCGCTCATAAAATGAATCAGTCTTCCCCGGCATATGCCCTCTACCAGCACACGAACTAATTTGTTCGGCATCTTGATCACCTGTTTGATCTTGGCATATGTGCCAACCTGATACAATCCTTCCAATTCAGGTTCACTTTTCTGTGCATCTCTCTGTGCCACCAAAAAAAGTTCCTGTTCCATTGAAATCGCCTTTTCCAAAGAAGCGATTGACTTCTTGCGACTCAAATCGAAATGTACAATAGAATTCGGCATGACACACATATCGCGCAGTGGTATTACAGGTGTTATTTTTTCAAATGATAAATCATCCATACGCTTTTCTTCTTCACTCATATTGCTTCCATCCTTTATACTTTACCTATGTACTATTTTTAGTATACTTTACTTTTCGTTTTTAAAAAAGACCTATCACACATTCTTAATACTTTATTTAGCATCAGATGCCTTCCTGTTATCGTCCGAACGCTCGGGAAAGAAAAAACGTCACCAAAGGCAACGTTTTTCCTGTTTTTTCTCTATTTTTTTGTTTTATGCTTCCTGTCTTCGTTCTACTACAGGATCTGTTCCGTTGAGTACAACTTCTTTTGTGATGATACATTTCTCAATCGTATCATCAGACGGAATCTGGTACATGACGTCCATCATGATCTTCTCCAAAATGGTACGAAGACCTCTGGCACCGGTCTTCTGCTCCATTGCCTTCTTTGCAATTGCGCCAATCGCATCCGGTTCAAAAATAAGCTCCACATCATCCATTGCAAAGAGTTTTTTGTACTGTTTCACAAGTGCACTCCTTGGCTCTGTCAGAATACGCTTTAGCGCTTCCTCATCCATACCATCCAGCGATACTGTAATCGGCACACGACCCACAAACTCGGGAATCAACCCAAATTTCACAAGATCCTGCGGTGTCACTTCCTTGAACACTTCACCAATATCGCGTGTTATGTTTTCACTGATCTCTGCATTAAACCCAATTGACTTGCGATCCAGCCTGTTCTCCACAATCTTTTCCAGTCCGTCAAATGCACCGGAACAGATAAACAGAATATTGCTGGTGTCAATCTGTATGAGCTCCTGATGCGGATGCTTTCTGCCTCCCTGCGGAGGAACAGATGCAACAGTACCTTCAATGATCTTCAACAGCGCCTGCTGCACACCCTCACCGGAAACATCTCTGGTAATGGATACGTTCTCACTCTTTTTTGTAATCTTATCAATCTCATCAATATAAATGATGCCATATTCTGCCTTTTCCACATCATAATCAGCTGCCTGAATCAGTTTGAGCAGGATGTTTTCCACATCCTCTCCTACATATCCGGCTTCTGTTAATGTCGTTGCATCGGCAATTGCAAATGGAACATTGATGATTTTTGCCAGGGTCTGTGCAAGAAATGTCTTACCGCTTCCTGTCGGTCCTATCATAATGATATTACTCTTCTGCAGCTCAACATCGTCCAGATCACGCTCTGCCGTCACACGTTTGTAATGATTATACACTGCGACTGACAGCACCTTTTTGGCCATTTCCTGCCCAATTACATACTCATCTAAAAATTGCTTGATTTCTGCCGGTTTTAAAAGATTAATCTCCATGCCGGCTTCCAGTTCAATGTCGTCCTCTTCCTCTTCGATGATCTGTGTACAAATATCCACACACTCATCACAAATATAAACGCCTGTAGGTCCGGCTATCATTTTGCGCACCTGATCCTGCGTCTTATTGCAAAAGGAACAACGAACTCTCACTTCAGGATTTTTTCCTGCCATTGTTCAACTCCTACTATTTTATTTCACGATCTGTGATCACTTTATCGATCAATCCGTACTCCATTGCTTCCTGTGCAGTTTTCCAATTATCTCTTTCGGTGTCTGCTGCAATGACTTCATAATCCTGTCCTGTATTTTCAGCAAGGATCTGATTCAGTTTCTGTTTTGTCTGCAAAATATGCTTTGCCGCGATTTCAATCTCCGTAGCCTGTCCCTGTGCTCCGCCCAGCGGCTGGTGAATCATAATCTCAGCATTGGGAAGTGCCATACGTTTTCCCTTTGCTCCTCCTGCAAGCAAAAATGCACCCATGCTCGCAGCCATGCCAATACAGATCGTAGACACGTCACATTTGATATACTGCATGGTATCATAGATTGCCATTCCTGCCGTCACAGAACCTCCCGGGCTGTTGATATAAAGCTGAATATCCTTCTCCGGATCCTCTGCCTCCAAAAAAAGCAACTGTGCAACAGTCAGACTCGCAGTTGTCTCATTCACTTCCTCCCCCAGAAAGATGATTCTCTCTTTTAAAAGTCTTGAATAAATATCATAGGAACGCTCTCCACGACTTGTTTGTTCAATGACATAAGGTACTAAACTCATGATATGTCCTCCTTTTTCTTCCAAATGATTACCAAATCGTCAGAAGCTTATACGCTCCTGACGATTCTTTATCATGATAACTCTTATAATGATGCGATACAAGCAACTGCCGGTTGAAACAATACTGATTTTTATTTGCTTTCTTTTGCATTGTCTCTGACAAATTCAGCAGCTTTTGTCACAGCCAGATCTTTCATGATCTCTGTCTTACCAGCTTCACCGATCATCTCTTTTGCCTTGTCAACTTCCATCTGATACATTTCTGCAATACGGGCGATCTCTTTGTCAAAATCTTCCTCTGTCGCTTCAATCTTTTCTGCTTCCACAACAGCCTCAAGTACAAGTCTTGACTTGATGCGGAACTCTGCCTGCGGTTTGATCTGTTCCATCATCTGGTCAGCAGATGCACCTGTCAGCTGGAGATACTGTTCAAAAGAAATGCCCTGACTCTGGATTCTCTGCGCAAACTCATCTACCATCTGTCTCTGGGTAGTTGTCACCATTGCCTCAGGAATATCCATCTTTGCATCCTCGATTACAGCTTCGATTGCAGCGCGTTCCTTCTGATCCTTGGCATGCTTCTCTTTTGTCTCTGTCAGTTCCTTTTTGACGCTATCCTTATATTCTGCAACTGTCTCAAACTCTGAAACCTCTGAAGCGAATTCGTCATCAAGCTCAGGAAGCTCAGAGGCCTTAATACCTTTGATTGTTACTTTAAATAAAGCAGGCTTTCCGGCGAGTTCTTCTGCCTGATAATTCTCAGGGAATGTCACATTCACATCTACCGCATCACCGATATTTTTACCGATCAGCTGTTCTTCAAATGTATCAATAAAGGAATGAGAACCGATTACCAGATCATAATCCTCTCCCTTTCCGCCTTCGAATGCTACACCGTCTACAAATCCTTCAAAGTCGATTGTTGCTGTGTCACCGTCTGCAACAGCTCTGTCCTCTACTGTAATTTCACGTGCATTGTTCTTTCTCTCGCGGTCGATGGCTTCCATCACCTCTTCCTCAGTGACTTCCGTATCGATTTTCTCAATCTTCACACCTTTATATTTGCCAAGCTCAACTACCGGCTTTAATGCAACTTCTGCTGTAAAGATAAATGCCTGATCCGGCTCAAGCTGAACCACATCAATTGTTGGCGCAGAGACAATTTCCTCTTCACATTCTTCCAAAGCCTTCTCATATGCCCCCGGAATCACGGAATTGGCTGCATCCTCCAAAAAGATTCCCTTTCCATACATCTTCTCAACCATAGCACGCGGCACCTTCCCCTTACGAAAACCGGGGATGCTGATCTGCTTTTTCTGTTTCTGATAAGCGGCATCAATTGCTTTTTCCATATCGGAAACAGGTACTTCGATTGTAAGCTTAGCCATATTGTGCTCTAATTTTTCAATCTGTAAACTCATTTTAAACTTTCCTCCTTTATCGTGAAATATGCATATTTGCCCATACTCACAGTCATTTTGAAATTATAGCACAAATATTTTGCAAATACTAGCTTTTTTTATTGCATTCCGGCGCTTTTCACTTTATTTTTTCACGGTTTTTACAGTTTTTTCGGAATCTGAAATGCTTACAGAACTTTCCATTATATTATTAAGCACTGCGGAAATAATAACATCAAGATAAGAAACGAAAAAAACACAAGTCCGATTTCAGGATAAGTGGCTTCGCTTCTTATCTTGAAACCGGCAGATGATTCATTCTGAATATTTGTCAACAAATCAAATGGAGGTGAAAACAATGAGCAATTCAAAGACTAACCAGATGGAAGTTCCTGAAGCTAAGGCAGCAATGGATCGTTTCAAAACAGAGGTTGCATCTGAAATCGGTGTAAACTTAAAAGAGGGTTATAACGGTGATCTGACTTCTAAGGAAGCAGGTTCTATCGGCGGCGAAATGGTTCGTAGAATGGTAAAGAGCTACGAGCAGAATCTGAAATAGCCGGATGACAGGCAAAAAGAAGGGGCAGCACTCAGCTGTCCCTTCTTTCCTATACATTTTTCCGTCATATCACATCAAAATAACTTCCCCGTTCCAATACATATTTCTGTCCAAACTTGTTTTTCGCGAGTTTTGAAACGCTGTGCCTAGTACTGAGATTGATCACCCGGATAATTGATTTCCCCGCTGACATACCCTGCATTTTCATATCCACCGTAAGCAGGTATGCCGGCAAGTGTCGGATCAAAATAATTTGAGCTGACTTTTCTCTTCAGTGTTTCATAAAGCTCTGCATCTGTCATGTATATGTAAGGATTCACATAAAACAATGCCAGAATACCACATGTAAATACGCTGAGGATGATCCAGCCCAGGAAAGAAAGATCCAGCACAAAAGCATTCCATTTTTCACCATTCATCATTTCCTTGGATAACGCAAATGCCTCGCTCGGCGCTACATCCGGATTCTCAGCCAGGATATAGGGAATCATACGATATTCATACCCTTTGACAATACCCGGAATGATAAGCAAAAGACTCCACAACCACTGATAAAGGCCTTTCAGGAACATTGTCTTTACGACATTGCCGTAGCGACCATTACCGAACGCATAAACAATCAGTCCCGCGTCACCGGCTTTCTTTTCTCTGTAGGTTGCCTCGATAAAAAATCTCTTGGTACCAATCTGCAGCGGATTGAGCAGGAAAATACTCAGCACAAATGCAATGATGAGTGCAACAAGCACAATTGCAAGCACGGCAATGACAATTCCCATAATCACAGTCCAGTCGATCGCACTGCCATTTCCCATACTCTCCGTAACCTTCTTTACCTCCTCGGACGAAGTGCCGCCAGAACTGCTCCCGCCTCCGCCTCCGCCGCTTACAATACCGGCGATAAATGACATCAGCACAAGCCCCCAGTAGCTTCGTTTGAGATCAAGCTTTGCTTTTTCTTTTAATTGTCCCCTGGTCCACATAATCATTCTCCTTTTCTGATTATTCTTGTTCGTAAACGATCGTCTGTCTCAGCCTGTCGGCAGTCTGCTGCCCTTTCATGCGAGCTACAATGGCAAGCGCGAACTCAATTGCTGTTCCCATACCGCGGCTTGTGATGATATGATCACTGACTTCCACCCGGTTATGTGTCACATGCGCTCCCTCTAAATGTTCTTCAAAAGAAGGAAAACTGCATGCATTCCTGCCTTCCAGGAACCCTCTGTGTCCAAAAATGCTGGGTGCTGCACAGATTGCACTCAGATATCTGCCCTGCGCATGGAATTTCTCCACCTGCTCCATAAGCGGCTCAAATGCTTCCAGATTTTTTGTCCCCGGCATCCCACCCGGCAAAACAATCATATCCACCTCATCAAAATCAATTTCTTCAAATAACGCATCTGCCAGAAATGATACCTGATGAGAACTTGTGACCTGCTTTTCCCCCGTAATGGAAACCGTTTCCAGTTCTATCTCACCTCTGCGGCAAAGATCCACAACCGTAAGCGCTTCAATCTCCTCAACACCGTCTGCAAGGAATACACATACCTTTCCCATTGTTGCCTCCTTTTCTGCTTTACCAAGCTAAAACACAGTACAATTTTATACTATTTTCTATCTTTTATCAATACCGAAGGGCAGTTTATGTTATACTATAATTTATAGTATCATGATTGCGAACCAGATTATCAGATACGTCCAAAAGCCCAATCGCAAATACAGAAAGGAGAATCCCATGGAAATAGAAAAGAAATTTCTCGTAAAAGAACTCCCCCCGGATCTTGACAGATACCCACATGCACCAATTGTGCAGGCATATCTGTGCACAGCCCCCGTCATGCGTATTCGCAGACATGGCGACCGCTATATCTTTACTTATAAAGGCAGTGGCCTGATGGTTCGTGAGGAATACAATCTTCCTCTGACTGCAGAGGCATTTGCACATCTTTTACCCAAAGCAGATGGCAGGCTCATCCAAAAAACGCGCTACAACATTCCTTATACATGCAATGAACAGTGTCTGACCATCGAACTTGATCTGTTTCAGGAGCCCAGTCAACTGATCATGGCTGAAGTAGAATTCCCTGACGAAGAAAGTGCCATGCGTTTTATTGCCCCTGACTGGTTTGGAAAAGAGGTGACGCAAGATCCCGCTTACCATAACAGTAATATGATATAATATAATACACACAATACAGCTTATGAGGAGGAAATCATATGACACACAAACACATTTCAAAGCGTATCAGTCAGCTGTTTCTGTCAACACTGTTAAGTCTGAGTCTGGCAGCATCTTCCCTGATGCCGCTCAGTGCTTCTCAGACCACGCTGCAGCCGCAGGCCGAAGAAATGCAGACAACACGCGCAGAACAAACCGAAGAACCGTTCGAAAAAAATCAGGAAGTATCCGGTGAAACTGGCGGGAATGAAGCAGATTTTTCTGTTCTGACACCCGAAACCCCAAAACAGGAAACAGATACATACTCCTCCGACCCGGAGATTGTTTCAGAAACTTTCTCGCTCTCAGAAAACACAGCAGAGATCGCGCCTGCGATTTCTCCCGAAACAGAAACGCCTTCCACACAGACAACAGAAGCACCCAACATCATTACGCTATCCTTTTATGATGCAGACGGACAGACTGTTATCTACGGGCCGGTCGAAAAAGACCTTTCCGCACTGGGTGCAGGATCTGCAGGAAGCCGTTATCTGTTTGACAGCATCGACGAATCCGGTTTATCCGTTGCCACTCCGGACGGAGTCTATCAATTACCCGGCATATACAAAGGAAAACGTATCATAAAATGGAGACGTCTTTCCAACGGAAAAACATATGCTTTTTCCACGCTAAATGACACTATCCGTTTCAAAGAAAGTGATACCTTCTATGCTGTATATGACGGAAATGACTATTCTTTCCAATTGGCATATGACTTAAATGGCGGTATGTTTGACGAAGACAGTGAATACGAGAAACCCGATACCTTTTCCGTATCTTCAGAGACGCAGACACTTCCTGTTCCTTATAAAAGAGGCTATACCTTTGACGGATGGGAAATCACCAACCCATCTGCCGGAAGCGCCTGCGGAAAGGTGATCGCATCCATCCCGTCGGGGACCTATATTGATTATACCTACGGCGATCGGATGGATGATGTTTTCACCGGCTATCAGCTAAAGGCCAAATGGAGTCAGATCATTCTTGCCAAACCCTCTCTTGCCTCTGTGAAAAACACAAAAAAGGGAGAAGTCTCCGTTTCCATCAAACCCGGAACCGGTGACAATACGCCTGTTTCCTATGAGCTTTGCTACTCAACAAGCGCTTCCTTCTCCAAAAACAAGACACATATCGTCGACCTGGGAAGTAAGACCGGATATAAACTGACCAATATGCCGCAAGGAAAAACCTATCATTTTAAAGTCAGATCATTCAAGCGGGATGAGCGGGATCAGAAAATCTACTCTGCCTACTCTGACAAGGTTTCCTTAAAAATCAAAAAGGGTGTAAGTGAAACCAAAAAGATCACGAAAAATTCCGCCCGGCTGAACGCCTCTAATGTCAAAATCAACAGCGATCGTGAACTGTATGTAAAAGCAACTGTATCCAAACGACTGAAGAGCTATGACGACTTTTATTATCTGGTTTCCATTGACCCCAATACAGGAAAGATTTTAAAATCTGTGGCTTCTTCCGACAAGAATAAGACGGTTATTTTTAAAACACCCGTCCGCAACGAAAAAGGCGTCAATCTGATCAACGGAAAATATGCACTGGCAGTCAAGACCTCCAAAAAGAAATACAAGCAGATATCGAATGCTTATTTTATCAAGAATCCGGAAGCAGCAGCAGATTATACGGCTCCTTATCCGGTCACAGCCTCCAAAAAAGGAATTCAGGGTTCCACTAATACGGAGCTTGGGGTACAGCAGGGATTTACCAATTTTAGTATCAACAACATCTTTGCAGACTCCGGTTCCGGCACAAAATATGTCTATAACGGTAAAACCTACTACTTTTATGAGCCCTCCGGCATGATGTCTTACGCTTCCCAGTGTAATAGTGCCGGAATCACCTGTTCCGTACAGATTATGATGAACTGGCCCGGCAGCGGTAAATACAGCAGTCTTCTGTTTGGCACAAAAACGGCATCCGCGCCTGCAAACCTGTATGCTATCAATGCCTCTACCACAAAGTCAAGAGAGCTGCTTGAGGCTGCATTCAGTTTTCTGGCAGACCGTTGTTCCACTGCAGATTGTCATGTTGACAACTGGATTCTCGGAAACGAAGTCAATATTTACAAGCAGTGGTACTATGCCGGAAATACAGGCAGGGATGCTTTTATGAAGAATTACGCCAATTCCTTCCGCATTCTCTATAACAGCGTAAAGGGGCGCAATAAAAATGCACACATCTTCATTTGTACCGACCATACATGGATTGACAGATGCGGTGACTGGGGTGCCAAACCTTTCATGGAAAGCTTCAACAAACAGATCAAATCCATGAACAAAAACATCCAATGGAACCTTGCCTACCATGCTTACCCATCTATTCTGTACATTCCGACTACATGGAAGGATTCCTATGCTCCAAACAGCGCAAATGCAGATTTTGTATCACCAAAGAACTTAAATGTTCTGACTGACTATGTCAAAAAAACATATGGAAAAAATACCAGAATCATCATTTCAGAGTGTGGCTTTACAAACGCAGAAGGCGAAGCCAATCAGGCGGCAGCTTTGGCATACAGCTTCTACAAAGCCCAGTTTGACGATATGATTGATGCCTTTATCATCCGCACAGAATATGATGCTCCGGGCGAAAAGCTGACCAGGCTAAACGGTACCGTGATCGATGCCGCCTTCGGTCTTCGCACCACAAGCGGTCAACCGAGAGCTTCCTACAATGTGTTTAAATACATGGACACACCAAAATACGAACAATATACAAAAGATTGTCTGAAAACAATCGGCGCCTCAAGCTGGAGTTCTATCATCCCCGGATTTGACGGCAAAAAGCTCATGGCACTCCCGAACAGATAGACTGATCGGCTCGATGAACACCTCTCGTCATATAGAAATTTGTGCAAGCACAATTTCTGCATAACGGCTTATTGCACAAAAAGGCTGTAAGAATCCTCTTACAGCCTTTTTGTAGTGCGGGCAACAGGACTTGAACCTGCACGGTCTCCCACCAGAACCTAAATCTGGCGCGTCTGC
>CAMFDJ010000024.1 GCA_945949085.1 uncultured Lachnospiraceae bacterium
AGGTCACATCATTCATATTCCAAAAAACAAACTTGTTTTCCCCACTCGTTATTGATGGATAACTATATCTGCCCACCTTCGCAAGTAAAAACAATAAAAAGAAACCGATTACCTTATCCCATCGCTTTTCACGGATTGTCTTTTTGGCAAACAGACCGGACACAAAAACAAACGCCGGCATGTGAAAGCTGTAGATAAAAAGAATCAGACGCTTTACATTGTCAAGCTCATCGAATCTTGCATACATATGCCCGAGGACAACACCCAGAATCAATATGCACTTGTAATTGTCCCAAATTGCAATTCTCTGTTTCTTTTCTGCCACTTTTACTGTTCTTCCTCTTCTTTTACATCATGCATGATATCAAGCACACCCTCTTCATTGACAAAGAAAGTCGCAAGGTCTGCAATCTCATGGTTCTGCTTATCATACACAAGCATATTGAGTCCTCTCGCGCTAAAGGTGCTTTTCCTTCCGGAAACTGCCATCACCACTTCATCCGTGCCATTGCTGCTGACAGCACCTGTTTTGCCATCTGCAAGTGCCATTTCCATGATGATCGGCTCTGTCTGCGTCAGCTCCAAAACAGGCGTGCCGTCACGTAGCTGTGCTACATAACACAATCCGTCCAGGGCGGATAAATCTGCCGTGACACCAAGTGCTTCCATCTTTTCCTGAAGGGAAACAGAAACGGCGTCGGAAAAATCTCCGGTTTTCTGTATCATCACTTCAAACCGCTCATCCTGCAATAATTCTAAATATTCCTCCGGATGAATCGATGTCTGCAGCATTTTATTGGCATGATCTATTTGATATTTTCTAATCTTCTCTGCATCATAATCATCAGATAGTCTGAAATCATCGAATTGCTTTCGTGATTTTAAATACTCTGCCAGAAAATCCGTCAGCTTATCTGTTCCGCGCACATTCAGATGATCCTGATTCCACATATCATTCGTTACGTCAAATCCCATGGCTTCCAGATTTTCCAGCCTGTTAAAATCAATGTAGGGCAGACCATATTCCTCTGCCAGCGCCTCACAACCGATTGTCTTGGCACTCTCCCATGTTGTCTTCGGAGTTTTGATCAAAATCAGGTCAATATCCTTTTCCTTGCAAAAATCCGCAATCTTTCGGAAGGCCCGGAGTTCATTTTCATCCATCTTTACACTTTCATCCGGCGTCTCATTGTCCACGCTGATTTTACTAATGTCCGCTTTGCGGTTGACACCGCCACCCATGATATTGCCATAAAACATATTTGTATGCTCTTTGTCATATCCGAAATCATCTCGCTTTAAGCTTGTCCACCTTGTGTGGTAATTCAGAAGAGGAAAAACATAGCTGAAGAAATCCGATGATTCTTCGGACTTAGATCTTTCGATGATCATTTTCATCTTATTGATGCTCATCGGCGCACTGTCTAATGTCTTCCGGAATCTCGACTCCTCCTCCGGCTCATACAGCATACTCGTATCATAGATTACTGTCTCCACGTGCTGCGTGCGGTAAAGCTCCAAAAGATAAAACCAGCCAACCAAGACCGGCTGTTCTCCTGTCGCACAGCTGAAGGCAGAAATGCCATGCTCATCAATCAGTCTTGCGCAGGAGATGCCATTTACCAGCTGACTCGAGCCAATGATTCCCACATCAACAGAATCCTTTGGTAAATTATAAAATTCATCAGACAAGCGCGATACACTCGTTCCCGAAATCCATTTGGGCACGAAAATATTCGTCACGATACCAAGTGTCACCGCCAGCAGTGCCAGAAAACACACGGCCTTCACGATCTGTTTCATTTTCATGTTCTAAACCTCAGTTCTTAGCTATTTCTTTTCACAATTCAATGTGATATGACAGGCATTTTCTTTACTTACCCACCTTGAAGGTATTGCCGCAGCCGTCCTTTTTCGCTTTCCCTTTTGTCACTTTGATCTTCGCAGGCATCTTTGCCGCCTTTTCAAAGAAAATCTGATAGCCTGTTTTTTTGCTCACCGACATCGTATTCTTCTGACAAGCCTTCAGCTTAGACTTTGTTTTTGTCTTGCCGGCGTATACCATCAGATTGTACTTACTGTTATTTGTAAATGTATTATTGGAAACCTTATTCACAATCGCACCATTGGAAAGCGTCACACCCACAAGATTCTTTTTTAAGGTACTGCCCGTGATAGTACTTCCACTCTTTGAACCGTCAAAATAGACACCATAATTTTTGTTTTTTTCCACAACAGCATTTGTCACAATCAGCTTACCGTTGCGATTGCTGATTCCATGCTTCTTATTTTCGGAGATTGTGTTTCCCTTGCCTGTCACCTTGACCGTACAGGAGATTGTCTCGATACCGCAATTTCCGTTCTGCTTTATGCTGCAGGTCTGAAAACGTATCGTTTTTGCCCCCTTACTGCCATCTGCAGACACGCCGTTCACTTTATTGCCATCTATGTCGCAACCCGCAACCGTCAGCGTATTTTTGGTTGTGCCATTCACAAACAGACCATGTTTTTTATTGCCGCTCAAGGAGCAATTTTTTAAATTTGCAGACAGTCCCGTCAGAGACATTCCGTTTTTACCGTTTCCGTCACAGACGCAGTTTTCAAGCAAGGCAGCCGTTGACTCATTCTGCAGGGCGATACCGCTTCCACTCGCATCGGACGACAATGTGCCGTTCCCGCTTGCCGTAATATTGTAAAGCTTTTCTGCCTTGCTTCCATGGTTGAGGAAAATGCCATTGGACCCGTTTGCATCTGCCTTACAGTCTGACAGACTCAGCGTAATATAAAAATCTGCAGCCACACCATGTCTGCCATTGCGGCTGAAGTTACAATTCGTCGCAACCAGCCTCGTGGCAAGTCCCTTTTTCCCAACGGGAGAAATCCCGTTTGCACGGTTATCGGATACCTCGACCTGATTCATAACAAGCGACGCACCGTCTGTCAGAGAAATTCCGTTCTTATCACTCCGGCAAAAACTTCCGCCATTGACTGTAACCTGACATCCGGCTCCCTTTACCTGTAAGCCGTCCTGCAGGCTGTCGTCGCCATTACAGTTTGTCAAAACCGCTTCAGAAGTACGGAAAGCCAGCCCGTTTGTGCTGTTCTTTGCCCGGCACTGCGTTGCAGTCACATTTTTACTGTTCAGCACCAAAAGACCATATTCCCCGTCATGCACATTCACCTGATTCAGGGTAACATTGCTTGCTCCGGAAATACGAATATTGGTTTCTTTTGCACTGTATACTTCACAACCTGATAATGTCAGATTTGAGACCGGGTTCGTATCGCCGGTGATAAAAAACACAAATTTGGATGACTGGTTGCCGTTAAACTTCCCACCCTTGATGGTGACGTTTGATACCTGCGCATCCGACATGCGAAGCATATTATCCGCTGTTCCATCTGCAGTAATGCTTGCACCCGTTGCATCAATGACAATATTGGATTTCTTTATGGCAATACTTCCAAGCTGATATGTGCCCGGCTGAATCTGAATCACTGCCGGAGCCGCCGGAGAGCCTGTGGCAACATCAAGCGCGCTCTTCATTGCAGCTGTTATATTCCCACTTGTCTGGCTGATTGTATACGTATTACCGGCGGCATTATATGAATAATAATCCTCTGCGCAGACCTTGTCGGATACCATGCAGGTCATTGCCAATACTATCAGCAGCATCACAACTGCCTGCGAAAATCTGCCTGTCATTTCAGTTATTCCACTCTTTCTCATTCTTCCTTCCGCCTTTCTTCTAAATACCGCTCAAGCACACGCTTGCAGCAATTCCGGTCATCGAATGCAAATGTTGCATCGATGCGCTTCCTGTAGGTTTCATCCAGTCGGCAGCCGTCTCTCATCGCACCGATGATTGCATCGACTGTTGCAGCAAGATCTTTTGTAACCGGTCCGAATCCGTCCCTGTCATAATCAAAATATCCCTCCGTATACGAATGTGCGCCGTTAAAGAACTCTGCCCTGTCAAACTGAGAGTAGATGATCGGTTTTCTCAGATAGGCAAAATCAAATGCCACCGAAGAATAATCCGTTACCATGAGGTCAGTCTGTGCAAACACCTCGCGATACGATTTCGTCATATCAAAGAACCGGACCTTGTCGTGTTTCTTGAAATACTTCAGTCCCGTGATCGTATTGGGATGTGGCATGAAACAGATCGTATATCCCAGTTTTTCCGCCTCCCGCAACAATCGCTCATCATTTAACAGCTGATTGTAGAAGATAAAATACTGACTCTTCTTAAAGTCATCATCCAACAGCCAGACCCCGTTTTCATCCGTTCCCTTTGACAGGCTTTTTCTCCAGGTCGGCATGATCGTAATATATTTCTGCTCGTCATGATAGAGCTTGTCAAAGCGCGGCATACCGGTCAGCCAGACGCGGTCCGGTGTGTAATAATAATCATATGCAAAAACGGAGTCATATTCCGCCCTCGTATTGACCACAAAGCCATACAGATTCCGATTGTATTTATTCAGCCACTTTGACTGATTATCCTTCGTCACACCATGCTGCAAAAAGACAAGACGTTTATCAAACATAATGTCCCTGTATAAATGATCCAGAATGCCAAACGGATCATACACCATCTTATTCGCCTGCGAAGACATGGTCACTTCACTTCGTAAAAACAACAGCTTATGTCTCCAGCTAAACGGCGCAACTGTCTTGCCGTAACGGCGCATCCTCCTGTTGTCATCCGTATCCGCATCTATCACAAAATAAACGTTTCGCTTCGGATCCTTATGCTCACACAAATAGAGGAACATGACTTCTCCATTGTCATCTGCTCTGTTGGAACGGTCTGTGATCAGCCATACCTTGCGCCTGTCAAAGAAATTCTCCAGATGATACAGGGTTCTGGCAATGATTGCCTTTATCCCTGCATTTCCATAAGAAAGCATGGATTTGAGCCGTTTCGTCGATAAAGTCAGATATCTGACCGGATTTGGCTTTCTGACAAAAATGGTCTTACAGTCATCGTCCGTATAATAAATCTGATCTTTCAGCTTTTTATATAAAAATACCCGGTTTGACAGCGGAACCGATTTCTGGAACATAATGATCCGGCATGGAATGAGCTCCTCTCCCTGCTTACGTGCAAATAGGATATCCGCCTTTGGCGGGCATGGCACTGTCACGCTATAGACATCCGTTGTTCCGAGAAGTTCGTCAAGGAAGGTGTTCTCACGAATGAATGCCCCCTTCCTGCAAGGATACGCCTCTCCGTTCACCACGCAGTATAAGTCGTACGTTTCTGCCAGCATCTTCATAAATGTAAATTCAAGATATAATTTTCCCTCTCCATCCGGCTTCATCTCATACAGAGAAATGTATCTCCATTCCGGTCCCAGAATCCGATCTGTAAGTGCGTCCTGTCCCCATGAAATCTGCGGAAAATATTTCTTTACCATTGCATATTTAAATCCGGTAGTCACATACGGGTGAAAAGCTAATACTTCAAAAGAAGACAGCTCCCTGATTGCCGATACATAGGTATCCTCCAGTCCCTGCGGTCTGTGCTCATCCGCCTTTTCCAGCTGTGTCATGGCACTCAGAAAACGATTACAATAATAGAGCAATAAATAAATCCCATTTTTGCTATCCTTAAGTCCAAGCGCATCATATGCCTTCTTAAAGGGAACAAAAAACCGCTCTGTAATCTGCTCTATTCCCTCATAGTTCTCTATATATCTCGTCACAATTTTTTCCATGTCGCGGAAGCCTTCTATCCACACCGCACCGCCGCGGACAATATGAATTTTTCCTGCATCACACACATTCGCTGTGACCAGACGTATGATGGACAGCTCGATGTCATCATGCGCCAGATCTGTTTTTTCACTTTCCCAGCAAATTTCATCTGCCCATAAGCCATGTGCAAAATACATTCTGTGAATCAGCCTGTAATCCTGATCCAGATCGATCGATTTCGCCTTATTTTTACAGAATTCCTCATACTCCATGGAAACGGGATTCTTCTTATCTACCGCTACCGGAATCAGAAGTGTCGGACGCTTTTCCTCTGCCCTTTCAAAAGAGCTGTCCGCCAAAGCCGCCTTCACTTTTGACAGAGCATCCTTACGGTAGCGCATGCTTTCCTTTAAGAAAAATACAAGCCCATGAAGCTCGTCCTTTACCTGCATGATGCTTCCCTGAAAATCAATTTCAAAAAGCGCTGCACCGCCAATGGGATTCTGTTTCATGAAATCTCTTAAATCGGAAGAAAGCTGCTGCTCTTTTCGATCTACAACGAGCACCAGCTTCACGCCCGACATATCCTGCTTTTCTATACTCTGATATGTCTTCTTTCCATATTCAAAATTTGTAACCGGTAATACCAAGGTAATCTTTGTCTGACCTGTCATGACATAAACTCCTCATATGCCTGCATCACTTCCTGCGGATCACCCTGCATTTTAATCTTGCCCTCATGCATCCAAAGGACACTGTCGCAGAGTTTACGAATGGTGTCTGAATTGTGCGATACAATGATAACCGTTCTTTCCTTATCACTGATCAGTTCCTTCATTTTTGCATAGCTCTTCTTTTTAAATTTCGCATCTCCGACACTTAATACCTCGTCAATGAGCATAATATCTGTCTTCAGGGTTGACGTGATGGAAAATGCCAGCTTTGAGTACATTCCACTGGAATAGGTTCTGACCGGTCTGTCAATAAATTTACCCAGTTCTGAGAATTCTATGATCTCGTCAACCAGTGCCGCTACCTGCTGTTCGGAAAAGCCAAGCAGCATTCCTGACAGGAAAATATTCTCCCTGCCGGTCAGATCCTTCTGGAAACCGACACCGATGGACAAAAGGGATACGGAATGTCCGTGCAGATCCACAGTCCCTTCGTCCGGCGAAAAAATACCGGAGAGCGTCTTAAGCAGAGTCGACTTTCCACTGCCGTTCTTTCCGACAATCCCCATGATCTGCCCTTTTTCCACATTAAAGCTGATTCCCTGAATTGCCTCAAATATTTCTGTTTTACTTTTTTTCAGTTTCAATAAACTGCTTCGAATAGACATCTTGTTCAGGATTCGATATCTGAGCACAAGATCTCTGACTTCAATCGCATTTTCCATGATTAAATTACCTTCACATAACTATTTTCATACTTATAAATGACGTATATACCAAGATAAGATAACACAATTCCACCAAACAGCCATACCAAAAGCGCGATAAGATCCGGTCCCTGACTGTACAGCAGCACATTTCTCATATCACTGATAGCCAGTGCAATCGGATTTAACTTAAGCAATATGGAAAGATAAGGCTGCGGCACATTATTGGTAATGGAATAAAAAATACCCGACATGTAGAAGATCAGCTTCAGGACTACATTCATCACATTAAATAAATCTTCCACAAACACACCGAAATGTAACATAAATGCGGATATCCCAAACGTCACAAAAAATACCATAAGCAGAATCAAAAACATATACAGGACATTCCATGTGACCGGCACACGGTAAAGCACCATAACCACAAGCACAAGTGAAAAAGAGATCAGCATCTTAAATCCATTCATGATCATGCGTACCAGAATCAGGATGTACTTCGGCAGATAGACCTTTGAAACAATGTCCTTGTTTGATCTGACTATCTTTACACTTCCCTTGACTGTTCTCTCGAAAAAAGTCCAGATAGAAAGACCGATAAACACAAATGCCGGGAAATACGGTTCGCTCTTTTTAAAGACAATCAATGCAATAAACGAATACACAAGCATGAAAAGAAGCGGATCTAAAACCCACCACAGCCAGCTCAGGTGTGAGTTGGCAATTTCTGCTTTCAGCCCTGATTTTCCGGAATACATGATATAATTCTTATAGGACTGCATGTCCTTCTTAAAATGTCTGATAGTTTCCACGAAAATGCCTCTTTCTGTTTCATATTTTCAATATTTCGCGTATTCCGCGCACAATCGCACACTCTTTTTTATTATATACCAAATACAGAGTCATGTCAAAAAATCAGCCTGTCTATACGCTTGACCGCCTCATCAAACAGCCAGGAAATCGGAATTGTGAGCACAAGACTGACCACAAAAAACACATATGGTTTTTCCGCCAGATCCGTCACGGCTGCCAGCACCATCATAGGGAGTCTCTGCAAAATATACAGGCTGAATACATGACTTCCCATATATTGCAGGATTTTATTGTTCACCCGGATCTTCATGGTAAACAGGAGCATCGCAAAAGCAAATACAACCGCACCCAGATCATATAACAGGATTGACCGGTCTCTCAGCCGGCCGATCAGCAGAAGAAGCGTCCACGTGATCCCTACAGCCACATAGTAGCGGGGCACTTTTGCCGCGAGCAGCTTTTCTATCTTATCCTGATACAGGCAATACCAGATGCCTGCCGAAAAACTCAGGATGGTATTGCTGTACCGGTCCGGAAGCATGCGTGACATCACGGCAATGGAGACAAGCACCAGGAGCGTCTGCAGCGCAGCCGCCTTTTTCCCGTCTTTCCGAAAGATCATGAAAGCCACCCAAGTAAACAGATAACAGAGGACAATCGCCATAATATACCAGTTGCTGTTGCCGATGGACTTCACACACACAAGAGATAACAAAAACTGTTTCACCCTTGTTCTTTTTCCGATGAGTATTCTGGCTGCCAGAAAGAACAGCAACGCAAAGGCGAAATGCACCCATACCCTGAGCGCCCTCTTGCGCGGAATCTCTCTGACATAGGCAGTGCCCTTGTGCCGGATCCCATACATGAGCCCGTAACCCGAGAAAAACAGAAACGGTACCACGATCATCTGTCCCATCTGCCCGTCTATCAGCAGAAAAAGTCTGTCAAATGCGCTGCCCAGTTCCACATACTGCTTGAAATGCCGAAAAAAGACAAGCATGACAAAACAGCCCTTGACCGCATTCGCAGGCATCAACGCACAATAATCCGTATGAAACCCTTTTCTTCCGGCAAAGGAAGCACCCCAGAAAACAAGCGCAACATAAATCAGTAAAATAATAGTCATCCCTAAATTCCATCCTTCAGTCGTTGTCTCCACTTAGAGGGAAGCTGCGCCTTTTTGATTTCCTCATAAATCCGCCTGCTGTTATTCTGGTCCCGTAGCGGCAGAAGCACATCGCGGCGCGCCGCAAAGCATGCCTTTTCCGAAAAACCATTTCCCGCATAATAGCGGATTGCCTCAAGAAGCGCTTCTTCTGTATATACCACATCGCCAAAAGCATCCTTTTCCATATCCAGATAGCTTCCCTGCATTGCCTCGTAGACATCCAGATCAAAAGGATAAAAGATGACCGGCTTCTCCTGATGGTAGACATCCCAGGCAACGGAAGAATAGTCCGTGATCAGCATATGACAGCTCATCAAAAGTTCGTTGAGCGGTCTTTCGCCAAAGGGAATCAGCAAAATGCGCGGACAGCCAACCGCAAATTTTTCAATGTACGCGCGGAATTTGGGATGGATGTAAAAATACAGTGTGATATCGTACTGTTCCAAAAGCGCATGCAGCTTATCATCCTGCAGAAACGCCTTATACTTCTGATAATAATCGCTCTGCAGGAACAGTTCATCCGATGCATACTCGAGCCATAACCGCCATGTGGGCATCACCAGAATCTGTTTCTCCTTCTCATCTGCCTTGTTTTCCAGCACATCCCATCTTGCGAGTCCCGTGATGATGATATCTTCCCTGTCGTATTCAAAATACTTTTCTATGATATCCCGCTCCGGCTGTGAGGAAACCACAAATCTTGCCACTCGGTTGCCCCCCGATTTATGATAGGTCCTGTGACACTGTTTAAAGCCCATCACACCATGCTGCAGGAAGATCAGATTCTTTCTCGCCTGATACAGCACCTTGTAGACGCTGTTGGGCGAATCCCAGATATAAAAATGCCTGATGGCATCCGTCGAAATCAGATACTGCGCCGCACACAGATAGATCATATACCGAAAGCTCATAAACTGTATGACATTCTTGTCGTATTCCTTCACAGCCTGATAATCTGCTGCCTGCTTGTCTATCACATAGAAAATATGCTTCTTTTCTTCTGCGGGGAGTTCCTTCATGCAGTACCGGAAAAAGTAAAGTGCATTGTCCTGCGCCATTGCAGCGAATTTTTCACAGATCAGCCATATCTTTTTGCGGTCCCAGAAGGGCTTTAAGACAAAATAACAAAAAAGCGCCAGGTATTCTTTGGCAAGAAAGAGATAGCTGTCATACCGCCTGTCATATAGACGGTACTGAATGGTAAACTGCCGCGCACCGTTGACAAAGGGATAGATCAGATGTCCATCCGGCGTCTTTGTCCAGCGGGGAAACAGGATCAGCCAGAGCTTCAGCTTCGCAGACAGCCCACCCAGAATGGCATCGTACACCTCCTGCACCGTGCCCTTCTGCGGCGGATCCACGGTTGCGACCACATCCCAGAATGCAACCTCCAGCTTAAGCTGCCCTGCATCGAGCTTTCCGCGGTACTTTACTGTATCGCCTTTTTCTTTCTCTGTCAGCAAAAAGGGATAGGCATTCCTTTCTCTGGCATTGCGCTGCACAAGAGAAAGTGCTTTCACATGTCCCTTCTTTTTCTCCAAGGAGAATCCAATCACAATCTGTCCGCGCTTTAAAGAAAATTTTTCCGTGTGCACCTTGATTTCCCTTGGGGCCTTTTGCATTTGCTGTTCCATGCGATTCTCCTCTCTTTGTGTTTTGCTATCGTAACATATGACCGGGCCGGTCAGATTGCACGAATTGCCTCATAGTTCCTTTTGCAATTCTCATCATCCCAGAGATCAAAGTAAGCTTCGTGGCGTCCCAGATAAAGGGGATCATTTGCGAATTCTTTGTCCGCTGCCTGCGCAAGAAGCCGCACAACCTCATCCGGCGAGGTCACAACAGGCCCGAAGCCTTCCTTCTCAAAATCGAAGTAGCCCACGCCGTGATGGCTGCTTCTAAATTTTTCATTGTCAAACTGATAGTATACAAGTGGCTTTTTCATGTAGGCAAAATCCATGGCAACACTTGAAAAATCGGTCACCAGAAAGGCCGACCTCTTGAGAAGCTCCTGCACATCATCATCCGGCCATCCCGCGATGCGGATTCTCGGATCGTCCACATGGAAGCACTGCAAAAAGCGCTCCATCTCACGATGCGGATAAAAGACCACATGGAGATCCTTTTCCTCAAGAAGCGTTGCAAGCGCCGGATGCGCAAGCACCGCCTCCCAGTATCTGTAGTAATCCGTCTCCATAAACTGTGCCGACCGTCTGCTTGCATTGTCCCCGGTCAGCTCATTGCGGATATACATGCGCCACGTGGGCATCAGCAGAATCTGCTTTTTATCTGTCTGACTGTCATGCAGACCGTCAAACCGGCACAGACCGAGTTTTTGCACATATCCGGCCGGATAATGATAGGTGTCATTTACATACTGCCACTCTGCCTGTGTGCTTGTCACAAACAAACGCATTTTGGTGTGCTCGTAATAGAGAAAACTCAGATCCGCCGTGATAATGCCATGCTGCAGAAAGACACGTGTATTTTTTAAAATGCCGTAGATTTCCAGCACATAGCAGATGGCAGCATTGGGCTTTCCCATCTTCTGCGAACTGATATTTTTGCTTGCCGCCAAATAATAAATCCAGTGCCTCAGGCTCCCAAATTCCACGACCTCACCAAGCTCCTTTACGCGCGCATAATCCGGCGATTTCATGGATATGGCAAATACGGCATCCTGCTCCGGATGTTCTTTTCGCAGATAGCGAAACAGCCAGTACGCATTGTCACGTGCCTCCAGCTGCGTATCACACAAAAGCCACAGATCAGATCTTTTTCGTCTCAGGAAACAAGCAATCGGAAGCGCAAGCAGAAATTTGAATATGTGTATCAGATCTGTCCATTTGACCCTCTTTAATTTTTCCAAAAACGACTGTTCCATTCGTTCTCTCCTTGCATCACTTTCCGGCGCAGTTTTTTCCTGCAGCTTCTTTTTTATTTTCTTCCGCCGAAATTCTCTCCGCTTCTTCCGAACCGGAAGTCTCCGCTGATATGTTCGGCCGCGTGGTCACCTCTGTCTCGCAAACACGCAGCGTCAGATAAACCAGCAGCAAAAAAGAAGCGACTCCGTAGCTGAGCAGAGAGTAATCAATGCAAAGCACCATACACAACGCCAATAGATATCCCAGGCCAAAGAAAGATTTTCTCTGCCAAAGCAGATAGCCGAAAAACAGGAGCATGATTGCAGTAAACAACAATCCGACCGGAATGGAAAAGCGCATCATGGCATTTAAAAATACATTATGACAGTTATTTGTCAAAAACAAACCACAGTCTATCAGATTTTTCCCAAATTCCTTGCCAACGCCTTGCGGATTATCCAAAATCAATTGAATCCCCGACTTCCAGATAGGGATTCGGGAGCCCAGTGTCAACAGGTTTCTCTCCATGCTGATCTTTTTCAGCGTAAGGATACCTGCCCCGGCTAATGACAATCCTATCATCACCACGATGACAACATAGCGCCACCGAAATTGTATTTTCTTTACCCGAATCATCTCTATGATCCAATCCAAAAAGATTCCTCCTAAGATCAGAAACGCAGCTGCCAGCGCTGTCCACGAATGTGATAAGATCAGACAAGTGAGGAAGATCAGCTGTGCAGCACCATAATGCAGGATTGTTTTGAAACGATCTCTGTATCTGTGGGCAAATCCCAGCAACACAAGCTGCATCAGTGCGAACTGACTCTTGTGATAATAGATCCACGACATTCTGGACTCCCCGTATTTGGTCACCATATCCTCCACTCTCGTCATCTCAATGATACCGTTGTGCAGACGGAGTCCCGCATACCCAAGGCAATAATAGATGATTGCACAAAACATGGAAAGTGTCACACATTGCAGCAAAAAGCGAATCAGATCAAAATCCAGATCCTTCGTCCAATCCGGATAAATAAACAACAAAATCATAAATGCAAAGGCTATCGTGTTGTGGATTTCTTCCCACATCCAATGATGATACTGCCGATTCATATACATAGACAAAATAACATAAGCCGCAAGCAGCACAATCTGCACGATGGCAAACCCTTTATGCGCCCACTTCTGCCTGCAGTGGCGCAGAAACATCATCCCCACTGCGAGCACCAGAAAGGCATACGGCCACAAAAAACCGATGTAATACATATGTTTCTTAAATGTGCTGTGATACATAGGGAAAAAGAAGGTCAAAACGATGAAAATGCGTATCATCCAGGAATATATCTCCACATACCATTTATTATTTGTAATTTTCTCCATGTCGGTTCCTTTCATTTTCTCTAGTTGCCCGCCCTTGTCCTGCTCGAAATCCCTGCCGCTTCGCGACTTGCCGAATTTCTCGCTGTTCGCTTACTCGAGAATTATGCTGCTTCGCAGCATCCGCCGCTTCGCGGCTCTACAATTCTCTCGTTGTTCGCCCGGCCGAAAATGAATACTCGCTGCGCTCGTGCTCATTTTCGTTGCCGGGCTCCATATTTGTATATCCCCGCGATTGCGTAGTGGATAAAGCACCAGCAGGATTTGGGGATGGAAAATCCCATGTACCGGTAGACCTTCCAGGTCATGCCTGCCGATTTCAGCTTATTGCGCGATTTTCCTCCTGTGCTGAGTCTCGTTTTTAAGAGCGGCTCATTGATTGCAAGTGCATATCCGTATTTTTTTAAAATACGGAGCCACATAATGTAATCCTCATGGCTGTCATCATGCTCCATGGGAAATTCCAATGCAACCTGTCTGTCAACCACGGCAGAAGAACAGTTGATACAGTTATGCCGGAGCAGATCGCGATACTCGACTCTTTCTTTCACTGAGATACTACGACCGGTCCTGCTGCCGTCCGGATTCATCAGTTCCCTGCCACTGCACACGAGCCTGCAATCCGGATCCGCGGCAAAAAGCGCCATCTGCTTTTCCAATTTTGTCACATCCCACCAGTCATCAGAGTCCAAAAATGCCACATACTTTCCCTTTGCCTTCTGCATACCCATATTTCTGGTTGCACAAACGCCCTTTTGGGGATTATGCAGCACTGTGAGCAGCCTGTCACATCTGCCCGCAGCTTCCCATTCTCTTCTGACATCCTCAACTACGCGAAGCGACCCATCCGCAGAACCATTGTCCACTACAACAAGCTCCAGCACTGCTGTCGTTGTCTGCTCATAGACAGACTGCATCGCCTGTCTGATAAAAGCCGCACTGTTGTAGCACGGCATAATGACCGAAATCATGACTTCACCGGCATCCCTGATTTCTCTGTTATCTGTCTCCAACATTTCTTTCGCTTTCATTTCCTTCGCTTTCATTTCCTTCTGTTCCAATCACTTCTGCTCTCCGGCATCTCTCAGGCTTTTCCTGACAGAATCCGCAATTTCTTTTCCGTGACTCTCCAGAAAAAAGTGCTTTTCACCCATGGCAATGATATTGCTGCCCTGTGGCATGAACGGTTTCCAGCGCTCGATCCGCTCTTTCGTAATATCCGCAGGCGCATAAAACATGGTCACCGGTGCCGGCAAAACAACGCGACTGCTCATCGTATACTCCGCCAAAAGTCGATAATCCTCCCTGATCGGTTCCATGTATATTTTTTGAAAAAAGCGATTGTGCAAAGTCTTATCATCCACCCGATCCAGACCACCCATCTTTCGCAACATCAGAATGAAGTCTTCTTCCTGCATGCCGTAATAATGCTGCCCTTCCCACCGGCTGTCCGGACTGTCATGAGAGGCCAGAAAGAAATGAACCGGCGGATCCAAAATTGCCTCTTGCGCAAACATCTCATATACCACAAGCGAACCCATGCTATACCCAAAAAGCGCATACGGTCTGTTATTTCTGCGCTGCGTCACAAAAAGAGCCGCGTCCCTGGCCATAGCTTGCAAAGACTCATAAAACGGCTCTTTTCTTCTGGTTCCATGACCTGCGTATTCAAATACATGCACTTCAAATTCATCTGCAAGATAAGGGCGCAGCATATCAAAAGACCTGGCACTGCCTCCTGCAAACGGCATAAAAAACAGCTGCACTGCGTTGTTCATAGATCCCTCTTTATTCATTTAATATGCCATATAGACAAATGCGGAAGCATCATATCCGGCTCCGTATACGCCTAAAATCACTACTGCTACAACTGACGCAATATAAATCCCCCATCTGACAGGAAGATTCTGTCTTGCAATCAGATCCCTGACGCTCATACGCTGCTGTACAATACTGACAGCGCCAAATATCAGAATACAGACTGCTGCCACAAGCAGTTCCTTTTTCCCAAGCCCCTGCAGAAACAAAGCCTTGCCAAACAGTGCGGTCGGTGAAAAATGGAATATCGTACGTTTCAGAATTGCCCACGAAAGAGAAAGACTTCCGGGTCTTGTCAAAAGTCTGCCCCCTGCAAAAATACACGTAGTACGTATCATCTGAAACAGATGATAGGATTCCGTTTCCGTCTTAACGTGGCATCTGACAGTCAGATCATGCAGCATCTCACCAAAACAGACAGACAGGAAAATCATAACGGAATAATAAAGTCCCCATGCCACATAAGTCTTTCCCGTGCCATGCCAAAGTCCTGTCAGCACCCATGTCACAAATACCGGAATGATCGTTGTCAGACTTCTGGAAATCTGCGCCGGCATTTTATTTCTGGTTGCTTTATTGATATTTTTTACCAGTTCCGAAGTAGACAAGGGTGTATAGACATACTCCCTAAACCAACCTCCCATGGTCATATGCCACCTGCGCCAGAATTCGGTAATACTTCTGGATGAAAAGGGATGATCAAAGTTTAACGCAATCTGCACACCGAAAATCTGTGAAACACCCCTGGCAATATCCATACAGCCGGAAAAGTCCGCATAAATATACACCACATCCAAAAACATTGCCAAAAGCAAAATACTGCCGGCAGTGCTGTCGTATGCGCCATAGGCTGTGGTGATAAAGGTATTGATGCGGTCTGCTATGACCAGCTTTTTAAAGTAGCCGTACAGCATGAGCTGCATACCCTTGCACACTCTGTCGTAATCAAAGCGGAGCTCTTTTTTCAGTTCCTGCCCCAGCATCCCGTAATGTTCAATCGGTCCCTGCAGAATATGCGGAAAATAAATCAGGTACAGCAAAAAACGGAAATAATTCTTCTCATAGGAAACACGTTTCCAATACACATCCAGCAGATAGCTGAGCGCCGAGAACGTATAATAAGAAATTCCAAGCGGCACAATGATGTCTGCTGCCGTAAAGCTTTCGCTTCCTCCCATCACCGCAAGCAGATGATTGATGGGACCTATAAAGAATTTTGTGAATTTGACCACACAAAGGACAGCCAGATTCAGCACAAGAATCCCCAGCATCACCTTTTTGCAATCCTTCTTGGCAGCCTCTTTCCGTGCTTTCTTTTCCTTGCGATCCGGATTATCTCTTAAAAGCTCCTGTTCAAGCCTGTCAAGACGCTGCCCCATTTTGCGGCCGCCGAGCCAGACAGACAGCGATGTCACAAAAATAAACGGAAGATACTTCACCCCTGCGATTGCATAGAAAACAAGACTGATCAGAAGCAGGATTTTCCATCTGTGTTTTACAGGGCACAGATAAAAGAGAAGCACACCCAGCAAAAGAAAGATTCCGAATTCAAAATCTATAAAAGTCATCCTAGTCCATTAACTCCTGTATCATTTCCCACATTTTCTGTGCGGAATCGAAATATTCCGGTGTGATATACTCCATGTCGATTTCAATGTCAAAAGCGTCCTCAAGCTCTGTCAGAATCGTTGTCATGTCAATGGAATCGATCACTTTGCCGCTCAGCAGATTGGTTGCATTTTCAAAATCAACTCCCGGTTTCACTTCTTTTAATACTTCCAATAATTTTTCCATCTTGTTTCTCCTCCTATGTCACTTGCCCCGGTCCAAATGCGATTTTCCCATCGCATCCGGGCATCATTCCCATATTACTATGATTTCAAGCTGCATGCAAGTCCCTGCTCTGCAAGCGTCTTCTATGGAAGGAGCTTGTACAGAACCTTGCCCGCTTCGTTTCTGGGCACCTCATCGATAAACTCCACCCGGATTGCCCGGCTGTTGATATGTGTTTTCTCCGTGATCAGCGCTGCAACCGCATCACTTTGCTGCGCCTGCGTCATGTAAATCACCATCTGTTCATCTGTTCCGCCTGCCACAACATCAAGATCCGGGAATTCTTTCTTTACCATACGCTCGATTTCATCTAAATTGATCCGGTTTCCAAACAGCTTCAGGAAACGTTTTTTTCGTCCGACGACATAAAAATAACCGTCCTCATCCATCTGCGCCATATCACCGGTCTCCAGTCTGCCACCGCGTTCATCCCCTTTTGCAAGGTCACTCCTGCGCTCGGCATATCCCAGCGTCACATTGGCGCCCTCATAGATCAGCTCACCAACGACACCCGGCTGTGTGATCGGATTGCCCTCTACATCTCCCAAAATAAATTTACCGCCCGGAATGGCAATTCCCATGCTGCCAAATTTCTCAAGTGCCTTCTCATAGGGCAGATACGCCATTCTGGCAGTCGCCTCCGTCTGTCCGTACATGACCACAAAGTGCTTCCCTTTTTCCACCGCATACTGCGCAAACTCCTTATGCAGCTCGGGTGACAACTTACCCCCCGCCTGCGTAAAGGTGCGGAGCGTCGGCAAATCCATCCGGAAGAACCGGATTCTTTTCAGCATTTCATACGTGTACGGCACTCCGCCAAAGGAGGTCGCCCCCTGTTCCTTGAAGAAATCCCAAAAACACTTTTCCAAAATGGAATGCGTTGTCAGAAGAACCGTTCCGCCCACAAGCACATGGCTGTTGATGATAGAAAGACCATACGTATAGTTCATCGGCAGTGTTGTGATCGGTCTCTCTGTCTCATTCAGTTCCAGATAATCCGCAATAGACTGTGCATTTGCCTGAATATTGGTATAGCTCTGACGCACAAGCTTCGGGCTCCCCGTAGATCCGGATGTGGTAAGCAGCAGCCCCAAATCGTCATAGAGAGCCTCCTTGCAGTGATACTCTGTCCGAAGCAGGCTATATCCGCGATTTGTATAAACCGCAGAAAACTGTTCATAGCGCGTAAGCAGCTGCTCCGGTACATAGATATAATCCGGCTGATAAACGGTCAGAAGATTTTCTGCCAGCGACTCTTCTATCTGTGCATCTATCATCAGTGGCACGATACCATTGTACAAAAAACTCAGATAACCGCTCATGCTGCCGATTGTATTGGTACAAAAGCAAAAGACAAGACTTCGTCCGCCGGCTGCCTGTCCCAGCTCCTTCGCACTTCGGGCAAGCTGTGCATAAGTCATGGTATCTCCGGTATCCGATATTGCAGCAAGCCTGTCTCCATATTTTTCAAAGTCATTATAATATGCCATTTCTTCTCCTTGATCCGCTTTTTACATGATTATTTCATAGCCGTAGTCTGATCGGCATTCACGCCCTCTGTATTCTCTTTCTGGAATAAAATCTTAAAGGTCAGCAGCATCAGTTTGATATCCAGCCAGATGGAGTAGTTCTCAATATATGTCACATCGAGCTTGACCTTATCCCGCGGCGTTGTGTTGTATTTGCCATATACCTGCGCATATCCGGTCAGTCCTGCCTTCACCTTCAGCCTGAATGCGAATTCCGGCAATTCCTTTTCATACTGTTCAAAAATCTCCGGCCGTTCCGGTCGCGGTCCCACAAGAGACATGTCACCATTTAAAATATTGATGATCTGCGGCAGCTCGTCCAGATGGAGATTACGAATCACCTTGCCGACAGGCGTTACACGGCTGTCGTTTTTCATGGCAAGACGGGCTCCTTTTTGCTCCGCATCCACCCGCATACTGCGGAATTTATAAATCTGGAACGGTTCTCCGTCCTTGGTCAGTCTGGTCTGTTTATAGATGACAGGACCACCGTCATAGAGCTTGATCGCAAGTGCGATCACCAGCATAATAGGCGACGCGATGACCGTACCGACAAGTGATATCACAATATCAAAAGCCCTTTTCACAAAAGCCTGTCCCACCGTCAGTCCCTGATTGCGGGACAAAAGAAGCGGCGTGTCAAACAGATGCATTTCATCAGAACCGATCAGCATCAGATCAGTCACCTTTGGTACCACATAGGTTCTGACAGAATGCAGGAAACAATATTTGAGCACTTCGTTTCTTGGGTGTGATGCCGTCTCACAGATCATGACACCCTCGCATTCTCCGATCGCCTCTATGATTTTATCCATTCCTTCGCTGACATGCACCTGCCTTGAAATAAAGTATTTATCCTTGCGGGAATTGATCTTTTTGATAAACTCCGTCGGTGTCTTTTCTCCATAGACCAACAGGAGATTGCGCGGCGGATACAGCTTCATATAGAGCCATCTGCAGAAAAAGACCCAGATCAGTATCACAATCGTCTGCACCAGTGTCATGCCAAGCACAGGCGCAGGATTGACATAATCCCTGAAAATGATACAAAGCTCTACCACCAGCACCACATTGCCGCAAAACAGCGATAACAACTGGGAATAGATGACATCAAACAGGCGAAGGTAGCCCACCTTGTAACCGCCATATAATTTGGTGAACAGAAGCAATACCAGAATGTAAATTCCGATAACAGCCCAGTTACCTCTGCGATAAAAACGCATCTTTCTTGGCAGAAGCTCCATATAGTAATGGTACCAGATCATACCAAATAAAAATGTGTGAATTGCCATCAGAACAAAGGATTCCAACAGCGAAATCACTTTTTTGTAACGTTCTCTTTTTTTCATCATACACTCCTATGCTGCAATACCCGGCATAGCAACTCCCCACTTATTCCGGAAACGGACGCACCTGCCATTCCTCCGATAACTTCCGATCCTACGCAAGATACTCCTTACGGTATGACGCAATGCCACCCCACTTTGTATCCTTCTCAGACAAAATCAGGTCCTCTTTTGTCATCCCCTCCGGAAGCGGCCACTGCACACCAATCTCCGGATCGGACCAAAGCAATCCTCCCTCATCGTTGGGATGATAGAAATCTGTACATTTGTACACGAACTCCGCATGATCGGAAAGAACGATAAAGCCATGTGCAAAATTCTTCGGAATAAAGAACTGTTTCTTATTTTCGGCAGATAACAATACACCATACCACTGTCCGAAAGTCGGTGAATCCTTTCGAAGATCAACTGCCACATCAAACACTTCCCCACTGATCACGCGCACCAGCTTGTCCTGCGGATAATGAATCTGAAAATGCAACCCGCGAAGCACGCCTTTTTTGGAAGCAGACTGATTGTCCTGTACAAACTGACAGTCAATTCCCGCCTCCTTAAAATCATTGTACTGATAGGTCTCCATAAAATACCCTCTGGCATCTCCGAACACTGTCGGTGTGATCACCTTCAATCCTTCAATATGACATGTTTCCACTGTGAATTTTCCCATTTTTGTTTCCTCTTTTCGATTTTCTTATCTTTTATATATCATGTAGTCTATCCAAATTTTGCCACTAAATGTGGTAGATATGCATACTTGTCTATATTATATGAAAATCCCTATATTTCGTCAATTATATATTTTATCAAATCATTTCAGTTATTATAAAACAAATCTTTATGATTATCTCAATTGTTTCTATTATTTTTGTATACTTGTCGCACTTCATCTGCAAATGGTTGGACAGTAGACTGCGATAATCAGCCTGGCTTTTCAAAACCATAAACAGAGATAGAAACCCCGGAGAGTCGCACCTCTCCGGGGTTTCACCTGGTCCATACATATGAACCCATTATCCTTCTTCAAAACCATACAGCACAGAACACAAAGCAGCGCAATGCTTTACTATTAGATGAAAATAGCATCATTTGATCGTGACAGTCGCTGCTCTTCCGTAATATCTTGTCTGATTCATTTTCCGATACGGTATCACCCGGTAAGAATAAGATTTCTTTTTCTGCACGGACCGGTCTGTATAGCCGGAAGCATCGCTCCCCTTTACCACAGCCAAAAGTTCATATGCCTGTTCATCCTTTGGTGAGCGATAAATTTCGTAACCATGTGCACTACTGTTTTTCTTCCATGTCAGTCTGCACCGGTTCTTTCCGTCCCGCACACCCTGCAGCTTTTTGACGGATACCACCATCGCTTTTACCGGCGCTGATACGGTTCCGTTACATAGCTGATTCGCATCACAAACCGCCTGCACCTTATAGTAATACCGTCTGTTTACGTGCGCTGTACTGTCCGTGTATTTTCTCCTTTTGGTCGTTGCGATACGCCTGTATTTTCCGTTCAATTTGACAGAGCGGTATATCGCATAACGCTTTGCCCCGGGTACAGCCTTCCATGATAAGGTAAGCGCTGCATTCTTTTCTTTCGCCGGCTGCGATCTTGCCACAGAAACAGTCAGACCCTTTACCGCACGACAGGATACATACAGGTCAAATTCCGCCCTATCGGCTGCATCCTGTCGGTTGACAACCGTAATATGTGTCATCCCTACCTTCTTTGCCGTGATTACTCCGCTCGGATCCACCATTGCAATTTTGGGCCGGCTGCTCTTCCAGATTACATCATCAGCATCTCCGTCCGGCAAAATCTGCATGGTTTCTCCCATTCCTACCATATAATATTCCCTTGCAAACGAAAGCGGTTTTGGCACATAAACCATACAATATGCCTGACAGCCATTGGCCGCCTGTGCGATGATGACTGCCTTTCCATTGCTTTTTGCCCGCAATCTTCCTGTTTCGGGATTTACCTCCACCACCTTGGAATCCGACGTATAAAATGTCACATCCAAAGGGCGCTGTCCCTCTTTTGTGGTAACAGACATGAAATCCTTTTCCCCCACCTGCAACACCATACTGCTCCGGTCCGTCACAATTTCATCCCGATTCAGTGCAATGATGGCATCCGCTTGTTCCTGCGTCATTGTGACATTGCTCTGGCAGCTTACGTCCGTAACCGGAATTTCTCCGAAAATATGATAAAAAAAACTTGCTGCCATGATAAAGTAGCCATTTTGTGTCGGATGCTTGTGATCAACCAAGTATAAAGGCAGCTCCGGATAGAACATGCTCACCCTCTGAAACTGCATTCCTGCCGGCACATAGTCGATACCATATTGTAAGGAAGCCTTATAATAGGACATTGCCGCTTTTCTCTGCATTTCCCAGGCTGTATATGTATGACCTGTTTCGTCCGTATATCCATAGCCATGTGTCATATAAAGCAAAAGCTTTGCATTCGGTTGCAGAAGCTCTATCGTATTTTTTAATGACGTTAGGGCAGGTTGCATTTCTGTCTCGTAAGAAAAGGCAGAAATATGGCTTTGTTCCTGCAGAACAATATAATCCCAATCCTGTTGCAATAACAGTTTTCTTAAATCCTGATAATGCGTATTTTTCTTATTGGTCATCCCGGCATACATCTGCAGTTTTGCCCCGCCGTTAGCCAGTACCGTAATCTGCATTTTTTTGCCGGACTGCTCTGCCATCCGGGCAAGCTGTACACCGATGGAAAGACTGGATGCATCCATTCTGTTCCTTGTAAAGCTGTTTCCCACAAATAGAATTTTGACAGGCGGCATCTCATTTTCCGATACAGTGCTGCCCTGTTCCATACTATCCGACTCGGCATCCAAAACATCCACATCCTGCTCTGCCGGATCCTGTTTTGCTTCCCCTTGCCCTGTTTCGTTTTTGCTGACCGCGGTTGTCTGCAAATCATTCCCGGAAACCGCAGCGGCCGCGGCGCTGCCATCCTGCATGATGCCACCATAGGCAGTCACCACCGGACTTTTTCCCAAAAAACAACAGATCAGTAAGAGTGCAATCCTTCTTTGCCATTTACATTGTGTTATATATTTCATGTGCGAATCCCATATCATTATACGTATTCTCTTAATTTCTTTTATTTCTCCGTTTCCCTCTGCTTTGCTATCTCTCCTACACGCGTCATGCAGACGAGCCGGGAATAGCGGTTTCTAAATAACTGCTAGTATTGCTTCAACTGCGAAATCATCTGCAAAATGGATGATCCGTAATTCTGCGCTGTCGCCCAGCCTTTCCCGTACGGATTGTCGGGAATACCCAGCCACTCCACATACGGAGCCGTGCCACGCGCCACGTAAGTAAATCTGGGATCTACGCAGGATTTGGTCAAAGGATCTTTGTTTGCATATGCCTTCAGATGCTGAATATGGGCTCTGATTCCGAGCGTCACGGTCGAGAAGCTGTTGCCCTTTGCACCTCCGCCTGTAGCACCGATTCCGGCAAAATTATACTGCTGGATATCCACATCGCCTGTGTAGCGCAGGAAATTGGTTTCCTTCATCGCCTGCACAAAAGCCACCTCCACGCGGATATTTTCAGCCTTGCACTCATTGTAATAGATGGTGCAAAACTTCTTTAAGGTAGATGCATCACTACCCGCATAATACCCCGGATAGGAGGCATTTG
The DNA here is from genome assembly GCA_945949085.1 of uncultured Lachnospiraceae bacterium. Taxonomy (GTDB): domain Bacteria; phylum Bacillota; class Clostridia; order Lachnospirales; family Lachnospiraceae; genus CAG-194. Next base: position 23,521 of record CAMFDJ010000024.1, read on the forward strand.
CCTGATAATATGCCATCATCTGTGCAACCGTCACACCATTGGATCCGGTGATGGTATGATAGCCGTCCTCATTCTCAAAGTCATCCTCGGCATCGTCCCCATCCATCGCCTCATCCATCGCAAACTTTCCGCTTAAGATCCTTTCCGAAACGCCGTTTTTCAGCGTCACAGTCACCTGATATTTGTATGTACCTCCGACACCTTTATGATTTTTCGGATCAATCAGCGCTCTGTATTTTCCACTTCCCTGCGCTTTTGCCGTATAGGTGTATCTGGCTGAAGATTTTGAAGACGGCCATGCCTTAACCTCTACCTTGCTGACTGTAGAATTGGCACTGATGCTGCCCACATAGAGATAAGTACCTCCGGCGCTTCTCTCTTTTGTCGTTACCTTTCCGCCCTGTATGTCAGACACCGTAACCCGCTTCACTTTACCGACCTTTGTATATTTTCCGTTGCTGCCCTTCACATAAGCCTGAATCTTATAAGTGCCGGATTTGGCAAGATCAGACACCTTCACGGATGCTGACCAGACGCCACTCTTATTTTTCGCATCATAGGTTTTTTTCTTTACCGCACCGCCTGCATGTGTCACGGTAAACCGCACACCCTTGACATTGACACCTATGCCCAGATTTTTTGCTGACAACTGCAGCTTTGTCTCCCTGGCTACAAGCTTTGCGGTAATCTGCGGCGCAGGTGCTTCGAAGGTATAATTGACCTTGCTGATCTGCTCCGAAATACCATTGCCGTCATCCGCTGTGACCGCAATCTGATATTTACCAAGCTGATACCCGAAATCCTTGAAATTCAAATCTGCATAATAATAGCTGCCTCTCATTTTGGCTGCATACGTTTTGGTCACTTTTTTTCCGGTCAGATTTTTTACCTGAAACCGCACCTTTTTGATGCCGGAAGCCGACTGCACTTTGTTTGCCTTCAGCCTGAAGGTGCCTTTCTCCAGATTGATATTGCTGACTGTGACATTCCGAAGGGAAGGCCCGTCAATCGTAAAACTCGTCTGGCAGACCTTTTTGGTCTTTCCGTAATAGTTTTTAGAATAAGCGTATACCGTATACGCACCCATCGCCTTAAAATCGGATATCTGCAGGGTTGCTGTCCATCCTGCACTTTTCTGCTCAGCGTTTATCTTTTTGGAAATCTTTTTTCCGCCGCGGGTAGCAGAAACCTTGAAATACACATCTGCCGCTCCATCATTGCCACGCAGCGTCAGTGTCACCTTCTTTTGTGTGGTGGTCTTTTTGACCCTGATTGACATCCCGGAGGTATCAATCGCTGCCTCATCGATCGTAAACGTAGTAGATCGAAGCTGTGTTTTCCTGCCTGCCGCATCATAAACATACGCAATGACCTTATAGGTACCGACAGTCATATCATGATTGGATACGCTTCCCTTGACCGTATAGGTACCCTCTGTATCTTCATCCGCCTGTGCGGTGTACAGATAAGAAAGTGAGGTGTCCTGTGTCGGATATACCTTAAATACAACTTTATCGATACGCTCTACCGGCGTTGCGCCGATCAGATTGATCTGGAAACTGCCGTTGGCTCCGTCAATGCCGGTAACCGTCAAATCCTCCGCATCGTACTGCGTTTCCTCGGTTGAGAGGGAAAAGGCATTCGCAATACCAAGCGCATCTGCAATACCAAGCTTTTTCAGATTATCCTCACTCTTCAGAAAGGCCGCGTCAGACGCATTGGTCAAAAAAGCATGCTCCACGATAACTGCCGGAATGCCGACCTTTTTTGCACCTCTGATCACGCCGTAATAATCGGCCAGAGAGCCGTCCGGATAGGTATCACCGGTTTTGGAGTTTTCGATTCGGATTCCTCTGTCGGAAAGGCCCAGCTTGACAAGCTGCTCCTGGATCTGCGCAGCAAGCGTCGAGCCCTTACTGCCGACCGAACTGTTATAATTGCTGTTTGGATAGAAGACCATGGCACCGCTCACATTTTTATCTGCCAATGAATTAAAATGAATCGACACATAAGCATCCGCATTCACACTTTTGGCATCAGCCACTCTCGCACTGTTATCATCTCCGGAGGATAAGCCCGGATGCGGGCACGCCGCCGTGGAACGTGACATATAGACTACCACGTTTGTATAGGTATTTGTCAGATATTCTTTACAATATTGTGCCACCTTTAAGGTGATATCTTCTTCATTGATACCGTTGGCTCTGGCACCGGCATGCGCACTGTCATGTCCCGGATCAAGGAATATCACGACAGAACCTGCCTGCATACGCTCGCTGGCGATCACTCCGTCTGTCTCCTCTGATGTATCTGCCTTCGCCTTTGCCAGGGCATCTGCTATACCCTCCGAAGCACCGGACAGATCAGTTACATCGATGCTAAGCAATCCTTCCATCTCCGTACTGTCTGCGCCGCTGTTCGCCTCGCCGGCAACCTGCTGTGCATCGAGCCCTGCCTCTCCTTCTCCGGAAAAGGACTCTAAGCTTACCAGATTTTCTGTCTCAATTCCGGGTTCCTGTTCTACACCAAACTGCACCTGTTCCATTCCCGGTATTTCCGACAGATCCAGTAAAAAAGAACCTTCTTCCGTCTCACCGGTCACTGCAGCCACACGATAAATACCCTGTGAAAGAGAAACCTCTTTTGTATCAAATTCATACGCGCCGCCGCATCCCTTCGATGCATTCAAACAGAGGCGCTCACCTGTCTGCACATGGGATAAGATCAGACTGACATTTTCATATTGCTTTTCCTCATCACCGATAGAGGCTACAATCACATTGCCATCCTGCGCATCCTGCTGCATCACTTCCTGTATGTATATGTAATTCAGGGTCGGTTTTTCCCCTTCCGTCTGCTCCTTTGCAGCATTTTGCGATACATAGTCCGTCGTTTCGAGGTTGGAAGTATCCATGATATCTACATAGGACTCGTTGCCGGAAACGGTATCCGCCAAGACCGTCACGTTGGCAAGCGGCGGCTGCATGACAAGCACCGCCGAAAGAAACAGCGTCATCCATTTTTTTGCATTTCTCAGGTTATGTATCATTTGCATCCATCTCCATTTCAAACTCTTTTTTGAAAAACACACAGTCTCAGTATACAAGTCTTTTTTTGTCTTTTCAATGGAACTTTTATCCTAATTTCCTTAATTTTGTCTTAACACCCAAAAGAGCCGCCACACCGAAGCGTGACAGCCCTTTGTTCATACTACTTTTTGCTTTACTACTGCTTTTAGATTGCTTTTCGCTTCTGCCGCATTTGACCGCACACTATTTTGCTTTTACCTTCTTAGCCGGGCTCGTTACGGTAAAATCAGCTTTGAGCGCATTCTTTCCGCTTGAAACCTCTACCTTATAGTAATAGGTAGCACCCTTTCTGGATTTCTTATCTGTGAAGGAGGTCTTCTTTGTGGTGCCAAGTTTTGTATATTTACCCTTTGCCTTAGTAGAACGGTAAATCGTATACTTCACACCGGAAGCACCTGCAATCTTATCCCATTTCAAGGTTACCTTACCCTTCTTGGACGATGCCTTCACCGCAAGGTCTGCTGAGGCTGTCACCGAAGCGGGTTTTGCGCAATATCTGCTGTATACGGCACTGTCTGCACTGCTGCCTACCTCGCCGCATGCCACTACTACATAGTAATAGGTCACGCCGCTTGCCAGATCCGCATAATCATAAGCTGATGTTCCCGTAACAGAATTGGCAATGCCTTTGTATTCTTTGTAGGAAACCGCATCATTCTGACGCGCTCCGCCGACCAGACCTACCGGAATCTTTGCACTTGCTTCATTTGGCCAGATGCCTCTTGCATCATAACCACTCTTAATGGTATCAATGACCTGATAGTTATCATTTGCTTCCTTTGCAATGGCTTTGCAGGACAGGGCATATTCTGCGTCATCCGTCAGATACAGCTTTTGGTCCGCATCATAAACAGGCATCTTGGTGGAACGGTAAACCTTGTAATACTTTGCACCGGATACCTTTTTCCAGCTGATCTTCACGCCTTTCCTGCCATCCTTAGTCGTGACATTCCTGGCTGTAATGCCCTTTACTGCACCAAGCGATACCGGTTCCTCACAGTATGCGTAACTCCACTCACTGTATTCCTTCTTGGAATTATAAGCCCTGATTGCGATGTCACTGACATAGCCGCCTGCCTCAATACCGGAAATGGTATACGTATTTTTCCTGGTCACACGCAAAACGGGTTCCCTCGTCGTTGCAATACCGCTGCTGTAATTCACTGTATATTTTATCTCATATCCACTTGCAAATTTGTCCGGGTCCCAGTTGATCACAACTTTACTCCCTTTGACCTCTGCCCGGATATTCATCGGCTGCGTAAGCTCCATCCGGACGCCGTCCGAAGCGATCTGCATCTGCTGGTTCTTTCCATCCTTACAATAGGCAACGATGATGTAATGATAGTACTGATCGCTGCTCAGCTTCTTATCGGTACAGGAAGTTGTTTTTGCTTTTTTGATAGTCTTGATCAGCTTGTATCCGGTAGACTGAAGTGCTGTCTTAACGCCCTGTGCGGAATACTTCTTTGAAATGACACCCGGATCATAATTTTCCTGATCGCTGCGGTAAATTTCATATCGGTCTGCGTTTGCCACCTTCGTCCAGTTGAGCTTCACACCGGTCTTTGAAGTTTTCACTGCGTGAAGGCTGAGCACCTCAGATGCGATTGCCTTTACATTTACAAATCGATACTCGCTGTATACCGTCTTTTTGGTATCTCTGTCGTAGTAGTAGGAGCGCACCTTATAAGTGTAGCTATTACCCGCCTTTACCTCCTCATCCACAAAAACGTTGCTTGTTGTCGCGGCAAGCTTTTTGTATTTTTTACCGCTCTTTCTGTAAATTTCGTAGCCCGTCACTTCCTCTGCATCCATGGAAAGCTTGATGCTCTTTTAATCGGAAGAAGTGCTGACATAGGGCTTTGTCATCGCGATTTTCGCGCTCACCACATTGGTCGCCGGTCCGATCGCCGGATAATAGGTATACGCAGCATTCATCTGCATACTCTGCATGGATCCGCCTTTATAGAAACGAGCCGGATAGCTATAAGTCATCGGACTCTTGGAAAGCGGCGTGTACACATTGTTCTTGATCTCATCCCCCACCTTGTAAGGCGTTGTGGCATCATAAGTACATGCAACAAAATAATATGTCTTTCCCTTCACAAGACCAAGCTTGCTTCTGATATCCTCTGCTCTGCCCGTTTTCCCGCTAAAGCCTTTGTATGCCACCTTATTGAGTGCCCGAATCTCCGCATTGGACTTGTTCATCACACCGGCGCCGATTGAAGATTCAAATACACCATATCCCATCAGATCATCGTACAGACTATTTTCGCGTTCAATGACTGGACGACCGTACGCATCCTTTCGGACATTCCCGTTTTCATCCTTTTCATACTGCACTCTGACAACGTTTGTCCAAAATGGTTTGTACTGGTAGAATTTCGGAAAGGTGCTCTGGTCATAGGCGTAAATACAAACATTTGCATCCACCTTATCCCACACAAGGTCTATGGTTCCATCCGTCTGCTTTTCCAATTGAAACCCTGTTATCGCCGGCACCTTAGCCGCATCCGTCTGTATCTCGGATTGGAAATAACCAAAGGTCGTAATAAGGCTGAGCTGCTCCACATTATTCTCATATTTTTCAAAGTCCGAAACGCCACTCGGTACGACTGCATAATAATGATAAGGGTATGTCAACAGATAGCCCCATTTCATGGAGGTTTCAAACGAACTTGTTGTGTTTACGGACAGGTCAGAGGTGACAAGTCCCTTTTCTTTCAAAAATGCCTTGTTGTTTTTATAATCGTAATACTTGAAAAAGTCAGCGGCAGTCATATTCAATTTCTTTTTGGAACCGATTTTATATAGCGTATACGCACTTGCACCTTCCGATGCATTCCATTTCAGTACCACTTCCTTTTGATCCGCCGTCGTATAATCCGTAATCGTCAGACCGGATACCGGCTGTACCTGTTTGAGCGGCTGTCCGACGGTAAAGGCGATTTCATCAGACCATGGTCCGACGTGATCGATCACCCGATCCACAAATGTTCTTTGTCCACCCTTTGCATTTGTATATGGCACATCCACATAATGTCCGCTCACACCTCTCACTTGAAAGGTCACTTTTTCTCCCGGTGCAAACGAACGGTTTGTTTCATAGTAGTTATTTTGATACGGCTCACAAAAATATGCATTTCCCTTCGCATCGCAGTATTTTTCTACAGTCACATTCTTTTCGATTTCGCCGTTTATTTTTACTTCATAAAATAACAGATCGTCCGACTCATATCCATGCCCATTGGGGTTCAGACTACTCAAAGGATTCCAGGAAAGCAGGACCTTCTTCCTGCTTAGCGATATCGCATCATCGGCACTTCCATACCAGGTATAGCACCATTTTCCATCCTTTTCAAAAGCGGTATAACACAGCCTTGAAAAACCGCTGTCTCCACTCGTTATGTAGTAATCCGGTTCCTGCGTGTAGTCTGCAGCCTTTGTCACATAACGGCCGTACTTTTGCCGGATCGCCTCCGGGTTTAAATCGGTCACCGTTTCAACCGGCGTCACACGATAATAACCATTCTCCGGATAGTAATAGATTCTCTGCTGACCGCCAGTCTGCTGTTTCTCTATCGAACTATAATAAACATTGCCGATTTTATACAATCCGTTCGATGCATCCCGATAAGCGTCTGCATTTGTACCGCTTAAGACCGCAATCTCATTCCGGGGATTCAGCATCGTCTCCTTGGTACGATAATTGTAGGTACAGCTATCATAATATTTCCCGTTGTAAGAATACCAGCCGGTCTGCGCATCTGCCTGTAGCATTCCGCTTGCATAAACAGCATCCGGATACACATAGGTATCGGTTGTTTTGGCTGCCGGCTTGCCGTCCTTTTGATAGGTATCGGTCGCATAACTTACCGCAGTCACTCCGATGACCTTGGAAACCGAACCGTCAATCGCTGTCTGGGCGTCGATTTCCTCCCAGACAGCTTCCTGTGCTTCGTCTGTCGTTTCTTGCGTCTCTTCTGCCGATTCCTGCACTTCGTCTGTTTCCGCCGTATTCTTTACAGACGCCTCATCTGCTGTAAACGTTGTATCGTTTGCCGATACCCCGGCTTCCGCGTCATAAGTCTTAGCAACACCTGTCTCATCTGTCAGCATTTCTTCTATGCCCACTTCATCCGTCTCTTCGACAAATGCCGCCTCACCGGCCGCATTCTCCCCTTGCATCGGCACAGCGAAAGCTGTCTCTCCCATCACCAGAGAGAGCGACAGGACAAATGCAAGCACACGCTTTTTGTGAAAGAACTTTCTTCTCATACCTTCTCCTTCCCTTCCTTTCGTTTTCTCCCAATCTTTATGCCACCACAATAATAAGCATGATGCAAACTCTCGGTTCCTTTTCTCCCGCAAGTTTTTCCATGGCAAAGAAAACCCATAAAATTATTATCTCACATCCTACCAAAATAACAAGACAAAAAAGCTGCCATGTGTTTGCATGACAGCTTTTCTTTATAGCACTTCTATTTTGTGTATTCTTCTCATAATATTCAAAGCGCTGCTTATTTCGCTTTTACTTTCTTTGGCGCAGAAATGACTGAAATATCTGACTTCAGTGCACTCTTTCCGCTGCTAACCTCCACTTTGTAGTAGTAGGTCTTACCCTTCTTGGATTTCTTATCTGTGAAGGATGTCTTCTTTGTAGTACCGATCTTGGTGTATTTCCCTTTTGCCTTGGTAGAACGGTAAATCGTGTACTTCACGCCGGAAGCGCCCTCAATCTTCGTCCACTTCAGTGTCACTTTACCCTTCTTGGAGGTTGCCTTTACATTCAAAGCAGCTTTCGCAGTAACAGCAGCTGGTTTTGAGCACTGCACGCTGTATACATAGGAATCAGTTCCACCGCTTGGCACTTCTCCGTATGCACGAACTGTATAATAGTAAGTGACGCCGCCTGCAAGGTCTGCATAATCATAGGCACTGGTACCAACGATAGAATTAGGGACACCTTCATACTCTTTATAAGAAACATTGTCATTTGTACGAGATCCCGTACTCCGCGTGAAAAGGCTGTCTGTTGCCTGGAAGTTGTCATTGCTCTCCTTCGCGATTGTTGTGCCTGCGACTGCATATGTCTTCAAATCTGCATCATAGGTACCCATCTGTGTAGAGCGGTATACCTTGTAATACTTTGCACCGGATACCTTCTTCCAGCTGATCTTCACAACCTGTCTGCCATCCTTTGTCGTAACAGTCTTCGCCGTGATTCCCTTTACTGCTGCAAGCGGTACATCTTCTGTGCTGTAATATCCATACCAGTCACTGTACTCTTTGCTCTTGTTATAAGCGCGCACCCTGAAGGAAACATTGCCGCCTGTCTCCAGTCCTGAAATCGTCAGCGTTGCTTTCTTTGTTGTCTTTTTGATTGGCTCGTTCGTTTTATTGTAACCATACTTATCCCTGACTTTGTACTCAACCTCATAGCCGGCTGCATACTTGTCAGCATCCCATGTGATCACCACTTTGTTGCCCTTGTTGACAGCCTGTACATTTTGTGGTGTCTGCAGATCCATATAGACATAATCTTGACCCATTAAGATCTGTGTCGTCTTACCATCCTTAAAGTACGCAACCACCATATAAGTGTAGCCTTCTTCAGTGCTCAGCTTCTTATCCGTATAAGTCGTGGTCTTTGCTTTTGTAATCGTCTTCAAAAGCTTGTAGCTGGTAGAGGACATATACGTCTTAAAGCCGGCTGCAGAAAACTTCTTAGATATAATTGTTGGGTCTGCATTGCTCAGGTCCGTGCGATATACTTCATATTTGACTGCATTCGGAACCTTTGTCCATTTTAATTTCACGCTTGTCTTAGATGCCTTGAACGCATGCAGATCAAGCTCTGCTCCGGCAATAGTCTTTGCAGTCACTGTGCGATACTGACCGTAGAAGGTCTGCTTGGTATCTCTGTTGTAGCTGTAAGAACGGACCTTATAGCTATAGCTTGTATTAGCCTTCAGTCCCTCATCCAGATATACATTGCTGGTAGTGGTTGCAATCTTCTTATACTTCTTGCCCACCTTGCGATAAATTTCATAGCCTGTTCCCAGGCCACTGCTCATCGTCAGTTTCACACTGTTCTTTGCAGACATTGTTCTCACAGTAGGTTTTGCCAGTTTTGCCTTCAGGCTTACCACACTTGTAGCCGGTCCCAATGTCGGATAATAGGTGTATGTACAATTGATCGTAGCAGTCTTCTGCATATCCTGCCGATCCTTATAACGACCTGTGTAGCTGTAAGAAACCGGTGTCTTCTCAGCAGCTGAGAATTCCTCATCCTCATCATAAGTGCGGGCGATAAAATAGTAGGTCTTGCCTGCTGTAAGACTCATTTTGGAAATAACATTTTCATATCTTCCGCTGTTTCCGTCTGTGGCGTAACATTTTACCTTATTGTATGCCACGTAGTCCTTTGAAATATTAGTTACATTTCCGCCTAATGCATTATCATAATATGTATTGTATGAAGACATATCAGTTGCAAGAGAAACCTTGTCGTAAACCTGCGGTTTTCCCGCTGCATCCTTGATGATATTACCGTTTGCATCTACACTGTAAAGATTTCTATATACCTCACTGTCAAATTTCTTGTACTGATACATCTTCGGGAAGCTGCTCTGGTCATAGGCATAGATCAAAACCTGTGCATCTACCTTATCCCATACAAAATCAAACGTGCCGTCAGACTGCTTTTCCACTTTAAAGCCGGTCAGGGCAGGTGTATAAACCGCCGGTTCTGCCGCGGTCTGCACTGCAGCAAAGGCAGTAATTGTCGTCAGAGACTGGTCATTGTAATATTTATCGGAATCTGCAACATTTTTTGGCACTACCGCAAAATAGTGGTACTGATAATCCGGCGTATAATACCAGTCTGTTTCCGTTGTTCCCGTTGTCACGCTTCCGGTCGTGATGTCAGTAATTGTCAATCCCTTGGATTGCAGGAAATCATAATCCCAGGAATCATATTTGCTGAAATCGGCCGCAGTCATTGAAATCGGCTTTTTAGAGTCGATTACGTATACTGCATACTCATTTGCCTGTGTCAATGCATTCCATTTCACCCGGATAGCGTCAGCATTTCCGTCCATTTTGGTTGCCGTCAAACCTGTCACAGCAGGCACTGCAGTTCTGGTTGGTATGGTATAGGTATATTCTTCTGACCACGGACCGACTCCATCGATCACAGTGATATCTCCACCGTCCGGATCACCATTCTCATCGGTCACCTGCTTATACACCTTATGTCCATAAACACCGCGCACCTGAACCTTGACACTTTCTCCGGCACCCAGTGCGCTGCTCAGTGTAAAACCGGTGCTACCGGTATAATAGTGAAGCACACCGCTTGCATCATAGGCACGACCCATATTATAGGTGTAATCCTGTCCGTTTACTTTCACCTCATAGTACACAGAAGAATTCGGTTCATATTTATCCAGATTCAGATTGGGATTTGTCAGGGAATACCAATTCATATTCACTTTCATTTTATCAAACGCAATGGCATTACTTGCATTCACATACCATACGTACTTGTACTTCCCATTGTTGTAGAAACTCCTTGAACTCAAATAGCTCTGCTTGTACGCTTTTCCGTTGACCTCATAGTAATCCGGATCGCCGGAAGCAAGAGTTTGGGTATAGCGACCATATTTCTTATTGATTGCCGTGCGGTCATACGAATCCGTCACTCCCAATACGACAACAGCCTGACTAGGCTCGTAGTATAATTTGGTCACTCCGTCTACTGTGATAGAATCGATGTTTCTATAACTTACTCCATTGATGTTGTAAAAACCTGTGTTTGCATCTTTGTATGCAGCGGCATCCGTTCCCGGCGCAACAGCCATTTCACTGCTGCCATATAATACTGTCTCATCCCGCAATGCATTATAGTAGCCGTCATCATAGAGCTTGCCACCATAGCTGTAAAAACCCGTCTTGACATCTCTTTCCAGCTTGCCCTTTACATAGATATCCTCCGGTGATACATAGGTATAGACATAACGGGCTACCGTCTTTCCATTGTCATCTGTCATCGTAGAATAGGACAGTGTCCCCTTCAGGCCGATGACCTGTGACAGCTTACCGTTTGCAGCCTCCTGCGCCTCGAGTTCATCCTCTCCCTGTGCTTCCTCAGTCTGCTCTTCCTCGGTCTGTTCCTCCTCGGTCACCACATCTTCCGCTGCCACCGGATCCCCGGTGTCCACATCTGCCTGTACATCTGCCGCATCATTAGCCGATACAGCTTCCTGTGTTTCCTGCACCTCAGCTGACTCTTCCGTAACAACTTCTTCCGTCACAGCAATTTCCTGCGGTTCTATCTCTGCGACCGGTGCTGCAAAGGCAGCTTCCCCCATCACAAGAGAAAGAGACAACACAAGTGCAAGTACTCTTTTTCCGTTGAAAAACTTCTTCCTCATACCTTCTCCTTTCATAATTTGGAATTTTGGCTTTTTATTTTGCCATAGCAGCGCAATAAAACCATCAATTTATTATCTCACATCTTCCCGAAAAGACAAGCAATTTTTCTCTCTTTTTTCATAAATTCTTCATATTTTCTTCACATTTTACATTCGCTCTCTTTACACATTTTTCCACTTTTGATATGATATTTTTGACAAAATGAATACCACCCGGCGTCCTGTATCATGCTGCCTGATCACCCGTTTCACGGTCGAGCGTAGCCTGCGGATAGGATTGTCGCGTGGCACACAAAGGAGGATTTGCATGAAAACAAGTAAGAAAGCACTATCTCTGCTACTTGCTTTTGCAGTAGCAATCGGCTGTCTTCTGACAACCGGCGAAACGGCACAGGCCGCACCCAAGACAACTACCTACACCTATGATGCCAAGATGGGCGTGGCATATCAGACGGCGCTTCGCCACGAGGTACAATCCCGCTTTGGCAGCGACCTTATGATATACCTTGCCAACGAGGGGGATTACGTTGCCACAATTAAGACAAGCAGCCCCTCTCTGATTGCAAAGCAGACACGGAAATATACGCTCAAAGAGAACAGTTTTGCATCAGGACCTGATTTGGAAAATACCAAAGATGTCAGATTCAAGTCCTACTGCAGCATCGAATTTTTTGCCGCAAAAGAAGGAAAATACACAGTTACCTTCACCATCAAAAATAAAAAGAATAAAGTTGTCGGCAAAAAGAAAGTGACCGTCTATGCCACCTCATATTTTGATCCGATAGAATATCTCTCCTATGCAGGTGCCCAGTATTACGGCTCGGACATCCAGACCACCAAGGCAAGCGGCAAAGTAAAATATAAGGCAAACAAAACTTTCAAAATCAAAAGCATCTCCGTCGGAAAATATAATGCAGACGGCACGATCAGCTATAAAAAGATCAAAAACAATGCAAAGATTAAGCTGGAGACAAAAACCGCCTACACGGAAGAAAAATATTCCTATGATTCCGGCTACGGTGATTATAAATACAGCTACAAGTCTGTCCAGACCCATGACTACATCAAACCGGTCACTTTTGTGCAGATTGCATACTACGATCAATATCTGAAGATTGATTCCACAAAGACTTATTCTATTTTTAACGTCAAATAATACAAGGGAGGGCTACCATGAAACAGAAACTGATTCAATTGATTGCTACAGCTTGTCTTGCCGCCGGCATCCTTTGCCTTGCGCAGACAGATGTCAAAGCAGAATATATTCAGGATACCGAGAACGGTGTTTCCTATGATAACGAAGAAACCATCTCCGTCGGTTATGCGTATGATTACTCCAACGGCGCAGGCGGATACACTTATGTCAGTCTGAGTAAAGACGGCGACCGTGTCACCAACGTTAGATCCAGCAGCAGTAACCTGATTGCCAAGAAGACGTCAGAGCAAATCTATACAAGCACCTCAACAGACTATGAATATGACGAGGAAACATATTCCGGAAAGTATGTCACAAAGACAACCACTTCCTATGACTATGCATATATCAGCTTTTTTGCAAAAAAAGCAGGCAAATACAAAGTCACCTTTGATGTCATTGATGCTTCCGGAAAGGTAAAGTGCACAAAGACAATCTCTGTGAAAACTTATCGCACTACCTACACAAAGCCCATTGTAAAATCCATCAAATACGCCGGCAAAGAATTCTACGAACACTATCCTTTCACCACAAAGAAACAGGGCAAGCTGAGCGTCAAGCTGGCAAAAGGCTACAAGCTGGTTTCCATCGAAAGGGGAACCTATAATGCAAATGGCGAGATGGTTTACAAAAAGATCAAGAACAACAAAACCCTCAAACTGGCAACCAGCACAAAGTACAAAAAGTCATACAGCTATGCAGACCACTCTGTCGACGAGTTATTCCCTGCGACATCCATTCGTCTGAACATAATCAACAATAAGACGAAGGAAGAGTTTACCTATTATTATGAGCTTTGCACCATGAATAAGAAATAATCGCTGATGACCATATAGCACAAGCAAGAAACAGGTCTGACTCCTTTTCCGGCAGTCAGACCTGTTTTTTCATATTCTATATACAGCCTGTTTTTCTTTCTTTTTCATCGCTTCTGCGAGTCTGTGACCTCCTGCCACATCCCTATCCCGATGATGCCCGCAACGCAGATACATAGTATCAGGCTCAGTGATACCGCACAATGCAATAGATGGCACGAAGTCCGTCTTTAAACCCGATTTTCTTTCCCTCGGCATTGGTGCGCGGATAATAAGAAATCGGCACTTCATGAATCTTAATACGCATGTCCGAAATCTTGGCCGTGATCTCCGGCTCGAAGCCAAAACGCTTTTCCTGAATATCCACGCTTTGGATGACATCCCTTGCAAAAGCCTTGTAGCAGGTCTCCATATCGGTCAGATGCTGCCTCGTAAACACATTGGAGAGCATTGTCAGAAATTTATTCGCAAGGCGGTTCATCAGATACCCTTTTGCCTTTGCCTCCTTAAAGCGTGAACCGTAAATCACCTTGGCCCGTCCCTCCATGATCGGTGTGACCACCTTGGGATACTCCATCGGATCATACTCCATATCAGCATCCTGAACGATCACCACATCGCCTGTGGCGGCGGCAAAGCCGGTCTTTAAAGCAGCTCCCTTTCCACCGTTTACCTCATGAAAAATAAGCTGATCCACCAGAGGGCGAACCTGCGTCTCCAAAATCTCCCTTGTCCCATCCGTAGAACAATCATCCACCACAATGATCTCTTTGTTTGGCACCGGTGACTGTCTTACTAAATTTACGATATTCACAATATTATCCTTCTCGTTATAGCACGGAATCACGATGGATAATGTCTTCTCCTGCAATGCACTCATATTTTTCTCCCGTTCCTCATTCTCTCACAGCCCGGTCATAGTTTCCGCGGCTATCCTGTCTTCACGTTTTTGACTCATGCATCTTCCAGTATATACAATTTTCTGCCGTTTGTGAACCACCTTTATTGCACGCACAAATCTATCCCCGCTTTTTTGCCCGAAATGCCCAGAGCTTACTGATGATAAAGTTGAGCGGCACACTCACAAGGAGACTGATGATGGGTGCAATGTATTTGGAAAGCCCGAGCTTTTTGATCCACAGATAACCCAATATATTGTTGAGGAAAATCCCGGTAAATGCATATGTCGCATACGTCTTTAAAAGTGCTTTCCACATGGAGCGATACTCGTCTGTGCCCAGTGTAAACACAAAACGCTCATTCCAGTAAAAAGACCAGAGAACGCTCAAAAAATACTCCGTCAGGTTGCCCGCAATATAATCCCAGGAAACAGCAAACGGACGAAGCGCCACGACGACGATCAGATAGATGACATAACCGAGCACCGTGTTGGATACACCGACGATGCAGAATTTTACAAACTGCAGAAATTCCTCCCATTTTTGTTCCAAGGGGCGGATGTGCAAGAATCTGATCAGGATCAGGTGTAATACTTTCTCTATGAAGTTCCAAAGAAGTTCTAATACTTTTTGCATGATAGGTTCCTGCCTTTTTCATAAACTTTCCCTTATTTCGAGGCGCACTCTACATACTATCTTTCACTTTTCGAAGCATGTCCATTTTCTCCAAAAGGCCTTGCAAAGAAGTAATCCCATAAAACAAAGCCGATACGCCCTTCTCTCTTCGCTCGCTTTTATACACTCGAAAGCAAAGATCTAACGTTTCATAGATTTCCTTTTCAAACACACTTTTAAGCCAACGATTACTATAAAACATTGCATGTGCCTTATCAAATTCCTGTTTTTCAAAACACGCAAGAAAATCTTCCACAACCATTTGGTACATCTGATCAAAATGACCGGTTGCAATCCGCTCGATATATGCCACCGGCAAATCCGTCAGAAGCGGCCATTCCTGCAAGTATTTTTTGTAGATATCATATGTGAGAATCCCGTTTTCTTTCAGTATCAGAAAGGTATCCGTCGAACCAAACAAGCCCATCTGTGCCGTTTGCGATTTGATAATCGCCATCTTATAAGGATCGTACACGGAAGGCAGAGAAAAATTTGCTGCTATCCATTTGTCAATCCATACTTCAAAACAATGTGCAATCCAACCGGAACCCACCTGCGTACAATACATTTTGTCATCATACACACTCCGAACGATTTTTATCTTACAGCGGTCAAGTTCCGCAAGTCGTGCAAACAGAGAAACACCCTGATTAAACGGATTGTCAGCACCCAAACCATATTGCATCTGAAAGAATTCCATATCTAACGGATCCACCATCGTCTCTGTTTTTCGCATCAGACATTCCCAGTTTGTCGCAAGCTGTCCATAATGACTGTAAAACAATGCCGCATCCTCATATTCATCCTGTAAGGGCGGCCAGAACATTTCCCATCTCGTCTCCTCATCGACTGCCATGATGACATCGTACTCATTTCGTTCTGCTGCTTCCACAATACGATTCAGCGCATCCCCAACAAAATAACATCGATCCTTACTGTTCCAAATATAATCGTAATGCTTTTGGAAGCCATATCCCTGCAGCATTCGAACGACTTTCTCATCGCCCGTGCGAGTAAAGCGCATATCCACATAATATAAATTCTCCGCACCATTAGCGATAATATTTCTTACGATCTCTTCTGTCTGCGATGACTTGCTGGAATCATAGATATAAATATCAATTCCCTTTTCATCGTACAACCGACAACAAGCATCCAAAACCTCTCGCACGACCGCAGGATGGTTATGTGTCAAAAAACAACACGCCAGCTTATTTTCCATAAAAGTTCGTTTCTCCTTTTTATTTTGAATCCGTTTCCGTTATCCCTTATGCCATCTGTTATTTTCAAAGAAAAATCATAAATGCAGTTCATGCAAGAACTGCATAAAATCTCCTTCCCGAAACAAAGCTTCAACAGATTCCAGCACTGCAAGAACATCCCTATTCTGTTCCAGTTTCAGATATCGATTCTGTCTCCAAGCAGGCACAAACGACTGCACTGTCTGCTGCATGATCTGAAAAAAATCAAATCCCAAGTAGAGATTACCATGCTTCGCAAAATACAACGTCTCATAATAAAATGTAAACAGGAAATAGTACTCAATCTCGTCTCGAAAACGTGCATAAATGTCTTCTTTTGCACGCATCGTTTCAAGCACTCTCAGTTGAACCTTCGGATGGTCATACAGCTTTCCTCTCTGCCGTGCATAGGACTGCATCGTACTTCCCCTGTGAATCCGGCAGTAGTACATCGGTTTATCAAAAATAAAAATCCGTTCCACTGCGTAAAGAAGTGGATATACAAAAGAGGGTTCCTCATAAGCTACGCCTTCCATAAATGCCGGATGGTTCGCCTGCAAAAAAGCAGTCTTATAAAATTTTGTCTGACTGCCGTAATTTAATATACCGGCATTCAAAAACTGCTTCCTTTGCGTATCATCTGTAATTTCATAATATCCATTTCCTTTCGATGTTCGATGCAGCTGCGTTTGCACAAGCACTCCATCCTCATCAAAGGAACAATTATTGATAAAATACTGTGTGATATCTGTATTATACTCTTTTGCAATCCGGTAGAGAGATTCATAAAAACACGAATCAATCCAGTCATCTGCATCCAGAAACACAACATATTCTCCCGATGCATAGGAAAGGCCTACATTGCGTGCACCACCCTGTTTGAGATTCTGTTCCAAATTGATCACTATGACCGACTCCGGGAAACGTGCTTCAAACTGCATCAGGTATGACAGCGTGGCATCTGTGGAAGCGTCATTTATCAAAATGACTTCCAATGCTTCCATACCGATCGATTGTGCCGCCACACTATCCAGACACTGCATTATATAGTTTTCTGCGTTATAGCAGGGGATAATTACTGATACATTTTTCATCTATTCTCCATCCTATTTTGACAACATGTCATACCATTTGCAACATTTCACTTACTTTCTCCCTCAGTGAAAAGTTGCTGCATATCTTTTGATAGCCTTTTCTTACAATCTCTTCCCGTTCCTTGTCATGTACCAGATAATAAGCCACCTTATCCTTCAGATCCCTATCATCCGTATACATCACAATTTCCTTGCCATCTTCAAAATACTGCGCTATCTCAGGCTGATAATTGGTCAGGCAGAACCCGCCACAGCTGAGAATATCGAGCACTCTTAAAGGAATTCCCGATTCAATGGTCCGAACCGTTATATTCAAGTTAATCTTACTTGTCCGGAATATCCTCGGCATCTCCCTTTCATAATCTGCATATCCCCGTACATGCAGACCGGAAAGCTGCCGCATCGAAGCGGGCAAGGCCGATGCCGTATAAAGCGCAACCGGATACTCCTTTGCAAGATTTGCCAGTATCCGCTGCCTGTCTCTGGCAGACAATTCCATATTTACCTCATCGCTCACCATCTGCAATCGGTCTTCCACGTAGAGTTTTCCAAGCTGCAATTGGCATACATCAGCCACCTCTTGCACTACCTGTTCGTTTAATGTCTGCCTGACCAGATTACATCCATATAACTGTGACTGGACATTCATGATTCCCTCTAAAAATCCCTTTGTGTAGGTCGAGAATTCCGACCATGCATTCCGTATACGATTTTTATCATCATTGTACAAGTTTCCAAGAAACGTAATTTCTTCACGATAATCCTTATTGAAACTGCCATTTCCCAAATCTATCGCATCTACCCTGTCTGTTCTGACAGCAAGCGGAAAATGATAACAGTGCTGCGCCCCCATCTGTCTCAGCCTTTCGGCATATAGAGCATCGAAGCAAAAAATATAATTACAGGGAAGCGAAAGCGTCTGCGATTGCAAAGTTAGCAACGGACAATCATAAATCCAACTGATATAAGGAATCTGATTTGTATCGCAAAGCATCGCGAGAAGCGGAAAATAATCGTAACTAAATACTGCCTCAATCTTTTCCTCATGCACAATCTTCAAAAATTCCATAGCAAAAACACTGTCTGCATGGTAATCTGACATCTTACGCGAAAAAGTTGTATAAGAAATTGCCAGTTCTTCCAATACCTTTCGCAGCGCCGTTTCCGTTACGGCACCAAATTGATAGACCAATATCTTTTTCATAAAGCGCCTGCTTTCCTTGCTTCTATCCCATATCTTTGCATGTACTCTTCCTGCAGCAAAGTTGTTTTCTTGTTACAATTCCTTACTGACAATCACGCATGTCTTTTGACAAAAAGCCATTCCATAAGCAATTACCGTCCCATATCCCTGCGTCCTCAGCCCGGTGTGATACTGATTATGTTCCACCTGCCCGATTGCGCGCTGCGCTTCACTTTCTAAGCGTTCCTGTAACTGCGCTTTACTTCCCTTTTCGCGTAATGCCTTCAGTTCTATCACATAAGCAGCAACCTTTTTGTCAAACGGTTTCAGCATGATATCATATCTTCCGTTTCCGGCCTCTGCGTTAGATGTGATCTCATGGTGATTCCCCAATAACGCAGAAAATCCCAGCAGCAATCCATGATAAAAGCCTTCTGTCGCTGTATCAAAATAGCTGACCGACTGCATCAGAAATTGATTGATCTGCTGCGCAAGAAGTCCGGCGTCATTGGTAATCAGCGCCTGCCTGATTGCAATTGCACTTCCTCTTGAAACGACCGGTTCCAGTTTGGAAATGATTTCTTTTTCAAACGCATTTCTCACTTCCTTGTTCGGGATACGCACGTAGCCATAAGAATTTCCATCAAATAAACTCTCTACATCTTCTATCGTCAAATATCCTGCCATTAACAAGAAGCTGAATACACTGGATGGATTGTTTGCCATTTCGGGATAGACTACTGCCGTATCAATATATGCCCCTATTTTTCTCCCTTCCAGCAATTGATACATTTTAGAAGTAATATCCTCATCTGCTTCTGCCATTACCTCACCGATGACAGAATTATCTCCTGTATCCTGCCAATATGCCTGCACTCTCGCCTCATGATCCACAAAACTGAGTACCGACCATGGATTATAAATCTCTTCCTTTCCGAAATGATATCCATTATACCATTCCTTTACCTGCTCCAGTCTATCTTCCATCCCATAAGAAACAAGAAGCGTACGCACCTCATCCTGCGAAAAACCAAAGAACCTGCTGTATCTGTCATCCAATACGGAATCCACATTCAAATTATTCAGTCCGCTAAAAATGCTTTCCTTTGCCACGCGCAGGATTCCCGTCAGAAAGGCGCGCTCCAGATCATGATTGTCCTTTAATCCTCCGGAAAGAAAATTGCGCATAAAACCAATCACCTGCTCATAGTACCCTTTCCGATATCCCTGCTGAATGGGTATGTCATATTCATCTATCAACACAATTACCTTTTGCTGATAATGCTTTCTGAGCAGATTCATAAGCCGTGATAAAGTAGCAGGAAATAAAGCGTCTTCCATCCTACCCTCTAAGACATCCTGATAATATTTCCGCTCCTGATCAGACAACCTGTCACTTACACGCAAAGCATCGTGCCGGCCATACTCCATCTGAATCAGCAGTTTCATATTTGCAAAGGTCTCTGCCCATGTATCATATTTTAAATCCTTAAAGGATAAACTGATGACCGGATACTTTCCCTGATACGCCCGATATTTTTCCGATTCCCAAATCTGTGTCTCTTTAAAATATACAGAGGTATCTTCCTCCGTCTTCTCAAAAAACACCTTCAGCATATCTATGTTCAAGCTCTTCCCAAATCGTCTCGGACGCAAAAACAAACTGACCAATGGTTTGTAATCCAAAAGAGTGGCGATCAGCATCGTTTTATCGATATAATAGTAATCCGATACTGCCAACTTGAAATCAGCAATCCCAATCGGCAAAGGTTTATTCCCACCTATTCCCACTTTCTCATGCATATAGTCCTGTGGTATCATCCAGCGACTGCCTTCCTTTACCACACCCGGAACCTGACCATGCTGACACATATAATTGACCCTTCGTTTACTCACGCCAAGCTCCTTGGCCGCCTGCATCGATGTCAAATACTTCATATCGATTCCTCCTATAGGTATATTATACCCAAAAGTGGGAACATTGCTGTTGTTGATCTCATAAATTGACCATATATTGATCTGCTTGATTGTCCGTAGATT
>CAMFDJ010000025.1 GCA_945949085.1 uncultured Lachnospiraceae bacterium
GGGGCAAAAGTCAGTAAAATCAAGTGTTTTCAGCTTGCTCAGCAGACACTATTTAATAATTTCTCTTGTAGGATGGAATCATAAAAAGAAAAGGAATAAAAAACTATGAAAACGGTAAATAAAGTTTTGAAAATAATCGGAAAAGTATTGTTAGGTGCTTTGGTAGTGGCATTTGTTCTCGTCATTGGAATATCCATCGTCCATACAATGACCACATCTAAGGAAAAAGGCGAGCTTGCTGACGACGGCTATATCAATACGGTAACCGTGAATGGCAAGGACTTGAATTATAATGCTTATGGAAACAGGGACGGAGAGCATGTGATTGTCACAATCAGCGGCCTGAGTGTGCATGACTATGGTGTGATGTCCCATTATGTAACAGATTCCCAAAGCGAGGACAACTATATTGTCAACATTGACAGGGAGGGTTACGGGTTCAGCGAGGATTCCTTTGAAGAGCAGACCGCAGAACACATCGTTGATACCTATAGATCAGCCCTGAAAGAAATCGGCGTGGAAGGTCCATACGTTTTGCTTCCTCATTCCATCGGAGGTATTTATGCAACCTATTGGGAATGTACATATCCGGAGGAGATAGAGGGAATCGTATTTCTGGACACAACAGAAATAACAGAGGATGCGTTTTTTGAAGATATGGATATTACTTGTTCCGATTATATTTTGGCAGGTCTGTCCAAAACAGGTCTTCAAAGATTCGTATATGACAGCATATATATAGGTTCTCCTGCATGGGTGGAAGAACCGGAGCTTTCGTATACAAGAGCTTTGAACATTCACAGTGGAGGTTCTTTTGCATCGGTATCAGAAACGAAGCTGGCAAATGAGAATCTGAAGCTTGTTTATGAAATGCTTACAGAGAACGATATCCCCAAGGTAATGATTAATGCCAGTTCCTCTTTTGAGACAGAGGAAGATTTTGTGGATTACATAGAATATGTGAACGCATTGCTCACTGCGCAGGGAAAGGACGAATATTTTGACCTGTCCGATGAAGCAAAAACCGCAGAGGTGGCACAGCGACATATTGAAGGCGGCGCGCAGTGGCGTGAGGAACAGACCATGCCTTACGTTGAGGCTTTGGGAAATTGTCAATATGTGGGAATACCGGGTGATCACTTAATCTATCAGCAGAAGCCGGATGAAGTGGCAGCGGCAGTGGAGGATTTTTTGGAGACGCTGGAATAACTGACCATTGATGGTTGTTGATGATCCACCATGAAAGTGTAATAAAAATAAAAATTATCACCTTAAAAGTGTTGAAATAAAAACATACCGCCTTAAAAATGTTGATAAGATGTTTATGCTTGATGTAGGCTTGTTGACAGCAAAAGCAAATTTATCAGCAAAGATATTGTTGGATGGAAGTAGAACTTTTGAAGAATTCAAAGGTGCTTTGACAGAACAATATGTGGCGGAACAATTAAAGACGTCCGGTAGAGAGTTATACTATTATTCTATGGAAAATTCATCAGGTGAAATTGACTTTGTTATACAGCAGGATTTGGAGTGTATACCCATAGAGGTCAAAGCAGCTGAGAATCTGAGAGCAAAGAGTCTGCGGGCTTTTTGTGATAAATATAATCCACAGAGTGCAATTAGGACATCTATGTCTAATTACAGAAAAGAGGAATGGCTGACGAATGTTCCGCTTTATATGTTGACAGATTATCTCGAAACCGAATTCTAATGAGTTGGGGTCAAAAGGTATTTTGACCCCGGTAGATCGTCTTTTTAAGTAACAGATAATTGATATCCGGAAAGAAAATAAGATGAAAGTGGAAACAAAAAGAAAGGGACAAAAAAATGAGAATAGAAACAACCAGACTGATCATCACGGAATTTACGATGGATATGGCAGATGCCGTTGGCATTTTGAAAATCGTTGCCGGACAGTTCTCTGATCTGACCGTAAAGGTGCTGGATGTTTTTGCGGAGGGTGGTATGGTTGCAACGCGCATTCTCTATGATGGTATCCACACCGGGACCTGTATGGGGATCCCCGCAACCGGAAAACATATCACATTTGAGGCTATGGAAAACTTCAAGGTGGAAAACGGCAAGATTACGGAGTCCTGGGGCTATTGGCCGGATACAGAAATTGAGCAAAAACTGAAATCGGAATAAAGCAATAATATGACATGGTTACGCATTTAGCCTTTGCAACATGATTCTTCGGCGGTTACAATAAAAGCAAACGAATAGGATGCGAGGAGAAGATGAGATGAAAGTGTTGATCAAAGAGGATATTGTCCGCGAATTAAGGCGTGTGGGGCTTGAGAAAAATGATGTGGTTATGGTTCATACATCGCTGAAAAGCATGGGCTATGTCTGTGGGGGAGCGCAGACGGTGATAGAGGCACTTCTGGAAGTTGTGGGTGAGGAAGGCACGATTATGATGCCAACGCAATCATGGCGGAATCTGGACCCGGAGGAAGGTGTGCACTGGGAGGCAGATAAAGAGGACTGGCAGATCATCCGCGATAACTGGCCTGCGTATGACAAGCATATTACCCCGACAAATACCATGGGAGCTGTGGCTGAGATGTTTCGTCAGTGGCCCGGCAGTATTCGGAGCGACCACCCTGCCAGATCGGTATGTGCGCGCGGAAAGTATGCCGCGTACCTGACAAAGGACCATGATATTTCCAATATCTTCGGGGAAGGCTCTCCGATCGCCAGATTATATGAATTGGACGGAAAGGTGTTACTTCTGGGAGTCGGATATGATAAAAACACATCCATACACCTTGCAGATGCCAGAGCAGAGTATCCGGGAAAACATAACTGCACAGAATACAGCGCCGTGCTGGAAAACGGGAAACGTGTCTGGAAAAGATACGAGACCCTGTCTGTGGATGGAGAAGATTTTGAAGAGATCGGAAGTGCATTTGAAGCAGGCAATGCGGTCAGCAAAGGAATGATCGGTGAGGCCCGGGTCCGGCTCATGAGACAACGGGCCATTGTCGATTACGCCGTGGAATGGATAGAGAAGAACAGATGACTTCATGTCTCCCTTACTTTATGCAGAACCAAGATCCCCGCGTGTCAATCTGGCCGGACTTTTTCAACTTGCTGATTTCGGCGGACATGGCGCTGCGCTCGACACCCAGATAATCAGCCAGTGACTGTCTGTTATGCGGGATTACAAATTCATTGCTGCCATGTTGCTTGGCCTGATCCAAAAGATAGGCCAGCAGCTTTTCTTTTGTCGTTTTCTGCGACATATAGCGAATTTTTCGTGTCAGTGCCAGATTCTTCTGTGCCATTTCCCGAAGCAGATTTTGTATTAGTCTGTTGTGAAAATGGCAGGAATCCTCACACGTAGTCAATATGCGGTGGCAGTCAAGAAGAAGCACCTGACAGTCTGTGAGCGTAATGACGCTTACCGGAATAGTGGCAAGACCGGCGCAGGCAAATGCCTCCGCAAACAATTCGCCCGGGCCAAGGACAGCCATGACATTTCTGTTTCCATAGTAATCTTCCCGGACAATCTGCAGAGTACCTGACAGAACCACGCCGATGAACCGGGGCGGATCACCTTCCAGAAATACAGGACTTCCTTTTGTCACATGTATGGTTTTGCCATTCAGGCAGTCTATCATTTTATCCAGATCGGCTTGTGCAATGCCGTCAAATAGAGCACATTGAGATAAAATGGCAAAAAATTCTTTCATAAAAACACTCCTTTTGTTGGAATTCCAACAGATATTCCCCTGACAGTATAGTAAAATGAGCGCGTAACGTCAAGAAAACAAAATGTTGTAGCATGACCGGAAACGTGCTGTTGCAACGCGGCGACTGCGTTATGGATACAGCAAATCAAATGTCAGGAGGAAGAGAAATGATACGTAAAATTATAGAAATCAATGAAGAAAAATGTAACGGTTGCGGCGCGTGCGCCATGGCCTGTCACGAGGGAGCCATCGGTATGGTGAATGGAAAAGCAAAGCTTCTTCGGGATGACTACTGCGATGGTCTGGGAGACTGCCTTCCAACCTGTCCGACCGGAGCCATCTCTTTTGTGGAAAGGGAAGCGGCCGCTTACGATGAAGCGGCAGTTATGGCAGCAAAACAGGTAAGAGGGGAGCAGATAGAAAAAAAGAAAAAGCCGGGAGAGCAAATGAAGCAGGAGCCTCTGCCCTGCGGCTGCCCGGGTTCTGCAGCCAGGGCAATTGTGCGAAGAGATAGCGTATGTAGCGATAAAGAAACGACTTCCGGAGCAGGAGGAGAAATACAAAAGGACAGAGAAAGACAGGCTCATAAGCCGCAGTCCGAGCTGCGCCAGTGGCCACTGCAGATCAAGCTGGCACCTGTGAATGCCCAGTGGTTTGAGGGAGCCAGACTGCTCGTTGCCGCCGATTGCAGCGCTTATGCCTATGCGAATTTCCATCAGGATTTTATCAAAGGACACATCACGCTGGTGGGCTGTCCCAAGCTGGACGGTGTGGATTATGCAGATAAGCTGACGGAGATCATTCGTAATAACGAGATCAAAAGTGTCACGGTTGTGCGGATGGAAGTGCCCTGTTGCGGCGGCATAGAAATAGCGGTGAAAACAGCTTTGCAAAACAGCGGCAAAATGATTCCATGGAATGTGGTAACGATCACAACTGACGGAAATAGAATCGATAATATGTGAAGAGATGTGAGACAAGAGTCATAAAAACAAGTATGATTCGTTTCGGATAGGAAAAGCCATGATGTCAGAATGCATAGACATCATGGCTTTTTATCAACTTACAGTGCCTGCAAAATCGCATCTTTATCGGGGATGGCAGGGATTCCGCCCATTTTCTGAACGCACAGTCCCCCCGAAACATTTCCGTAGTGCAGGGCGGTCTGTACCATTTCCTCCGTGATTTCGTCTGCCCCTGTAATACCAAACTGCAGCATTCTGGATAAGAAGCCACCCCAGAAGGCATCGCCGGCGCCTGTGGCATCAACTGCCTTTACCTTCTGCCCCGGCATAGTCTGACTGCTGTTCCTAAAGCAATATCTGGCACCGTCTGCGCCGAGTGTCTGGATTAGGACGCGGATGTCATATTGCTGCATAAAAGCAGGAATTGCATCCTCTCCTCCGACAAAATAGAGCTCCTCGTCGGAAATTTTTAACAGGTCGACATAGGGAAGAATGCTGTCGACTTCTTTTTTGCATTTTGCCATGTCTCCCCAGATCATGTCCCGGTAATTGACATCAAAGCTCACGATTTTATGCGCATCATGTGCCAGCTTCATGGCATATTTGATGGCATCACGACAGGGATTGTCGGATAATGAGACAGAGCCGGCATGGAACATGCGGCATGCAGCGATATCGGACTGCTTTACATCGCCTGCGCAGAGCAGGATGTCGGCACCCGGTTTTCTGGCAAATGTAAAGGAACGCTCACCGTTTTCATATAACGTGACAAAGGCAAGCGTTGTAATGGCTTGATCTGTCAGATCGGGGCAAAGAAGCGTAACTTTGTTTTCCTCCAGTGTACCTTTCAATCTTTTTCCGAAATCGTCATTTCCGAGAATGCCTAAAAATGCAGTGGACAGGCCATTTCTTGCAGTGGAAATGGCTACATTGGCAGGTGCACCTCCGGGGTTGGCCGTAAAGGTATAGGGCTCTTTTCCGGACGTAAAATCAATCAGCATTTCGCCGGCACAGATGATATCATAAGCTTGCATGGCAACGACTCCTTTCGAACCCCGGGGACGGAGGTAGGGGTTCATTTGTATTATATCTGCTTACTCTGCAAAAAACAACCGGAAACAGCACTTGTCAGTGAACGGAAAATCATGCAGAATAGAGAAAAAGGAAATGCGTATTGTGCGTGTCATCAATAAAAACAGGGAGAATAAAAAAGGAGAATAGCCTTTATGAGAGAGAATGGAAAATATGTACCGCAATTTCATCTGATGCCGCCGGGTGGGTGGCTGAATGACCCAAACGGACTATGCCAGCTTGGCGGCGTGCATCATATCTTTTTTCAGTATACGCCGGATGATCCGCGCGGTGGAGACAAATACTGGGGGCATTATGAAACAAAGGATTATGTGCAATATCGTTATACAGGTATTTTTCTGAGACCGGATTGCAGAGCGGATCAGAATGGTGTGTTTTCCGGTTCTGCATATGTGGAAAATAACGAGATGTTCCTGTACTACACGGGAAATGTGGAAAAAGACGGAGAATATGATTATGTTTACAGTGGACGCGAGGGCAATACGATTCTGGTAACGAGCGCAGACGGAATCCATGCATCGACCAAGGAATGGTTGTTACATGACGAGGATTATCCGGATACGCTCTCCAATCATGTGAGAGATCCGAAGGTTTTTTGCGAAAACGGCATCTATTATATGGTACTCGGCGCGCGCACCAAAAAGGATGAAGGCTGCGTGATGCTTTATACTTCGGATGACAAAAGAAACTGGAAATTTGATCATTTTATCCGGAAGGCTGATTTTGGTTATATGTGGGAATGCCCCGACCTGTTTCGGTTGGGGGAAGAGCAGTATCTGTCTTTATCCCCGCAGGGATTACAGAGCGAGGAGTTTCGTTATCAGAATATCTACCAGTCCGGTTACTTTCGGGCAACAGCGGATCTGATCAAAAACGGAGACGGACTTGGCGATTTTACGGAATGGGATTACGGTTTTGACTTTTACGCGCCGCAGACTTATGCGGATGAAGCCGGAAGGAGAATCCTGATCGGTTGGATGGGTGTGCCTGATGCTGTGTATGACCATGATCCGACCATAGCGCAGGGCTGGCAGCATATGCTGACGATTCCGAGAGAGCTAAGTGTATGCCAAAAAACAAAAAGAATTCTGCAAAATCCGATTCGGGAGATGGAGGCGCTGCGAAAGGAAGAAATCTGCAGCGCAGACGGTATTTCTCTGTCAGACCCGATCAGGCTGCCGGGCTGCTATGAAATGCTCCTTTCCGGTTTCGGGAACGAAGATTTCCGCATCATTTTCGACGAGGGATTTGTGCTTTCCTACGATGTCGGTAATCAGGTGCTTTGTTTCCGCTTTACGGAGGAAACTTTAGGATATGGCAGAACAGAGCGTAAGATCAGGCTTTTGCCAAAGGAACGGATCACAGATATGCGCATTCTGGCAGACACCTGTTGCATGGAGATTTATATCAATGGGGGCGCTTATGTCTTTACGACCAAGCTTTTCCCGGCGCCGGATAAGGAGCGGACTGTGCAACTTTCGCAGGGCACATCCAAAGTGAGTGTCTATGCGCTTTCGGGGGTTGCAATCGAGAAGGTGTCTTGCACGTGAAAATGCAGCTATCATAGCTTTGAAAGCATTGTTTACGGAGCAGTTATAAAAGATAAGCAGGGTTTGGGAGGTTTCATATGGAGCAGTACACCGGAAAATCAGTATTTCAGTCAATTGCAATCGGACCTGTTTTTCTGTACCAAAAGGCGCAGGCTACTGTTATCAGGAGACATGTGGAGGACGCAGAGTCTGAAATAGAGCGATTTGATAAAGCCAGGGAAAAAGCGCAGGAAATGCTTGCAGTTTTATATAAGAAGGCAGTTGCAAAGGTGGGGCAGTCCGGGGCGGATATTATTGAAGTGCATAGGATGATGCTTGAGGATGCAGAATATCTGGACTGTGTTTATCACATGATTCGCAGCCGGCAGGTCAATGCGGAATTTGCGGTTGCGACAACACGGGACAATTTTTCGGCCATGTTTGCAGCGATGGATGATGCGTATATGCAGGCACGTGCGGCAGATGTCAAGGATATTTCAGAGCGATTGCTCCATGTCTTGACCGGTATGGAAGAAACGGAAGATATGGAAGAGATGGATCGGCCTGTGATTCTGTGCGCTAGGGATCTGGCACCGAGCGAAACACTGCGGCTCGACAAAACAAAGCTGCTTGCCTTTGTGACGGAGTTTGGAAGCACGAATTCTCACACGGCAATTCTGGCACGCAATATGGGGATTCCTGCGCTTGTCGGGATTGCGCCTAAGGACTGCTTCAATGGCAAAATGGCAATCGTGGACGGAACGACAGGGACTTTGATCATAGATCCGACGCAAGAGGTGCTAAGTGCCTATCAGGAGAAAAAGGCAGCGCAGGAGCGTAACAGGCAGCTTTTGCAGGAGCTTAAGGGAAAACCGACCTGTACGAGGGACGGAAAGGAGATAAAGCTTTATGCCAACATTGGCAGCGAAAAGGATGTGGCAGGAGTCCTTGCGAATGATGCCGGCGGGATCGGACTGTTCCGCAGTGAATTTTTGTATCTGGAGGCAGATACGTATCCCACAGAGGAGGCGCAGTTTCAGATTTACAGGACGGTTGCCGAAAAAATGGAAGGGAAAAAGGTGATCATCCGCACACTGGATATCGGTGCTGACAAACAGGCGGATTACTTTGGACTTGGGCATGAGGAAAATCCTGCAATGGGACTTCGCGCAATCCGGATCTGTCTGACCAGACCGGAAGTCTTCAAGACGCAGCTTCATGCAATTCTGCGCGCAAGTGTGTATGGCAATCTTTCTGTCATGTTCCCGATGATCACTTCTGTGTGGGAGATCAGGAAGGCAAAAGAGATTTTGGAGGAGGTTAAGACAGAGCTTGCAAAGAATGAGATTCCGTTTCGTGATGTTGAGATTGGTGTGATGATTGAGACACCGGCTGCTGTCATGATTTCGGACCTTTTGGCAAAGGAAGTGGATTTCTTCAGCATCGGCACAAATGATCTGACGCAGTATACACTTGCGATTGACCGTCAGAACCAAAGCCTGGATCTGTTTTATGATCCGCACCATGAAGCGGTTCTGCGCATGATTGAAATGACAGTTACAAATGGTCACAGGGAAAATATTTGGGTGGGAATCTGCGGCGAGCTCGCTGCAGATATGGAGCTGACAGAATGCTTTTTGCAGATGGGCGTGGATGAATTATCTGTTTCTCCTTCCTATATCCTGCCGCTTCGAAGGCGCATTGGAGAGATAGATTCTGAGGGGATACATGCAACAGAGGATTTGACCATGCGTGATGCGCAGTAAATTACATCGTTTCGCAATCGCTTAAATGGTGCTATACTATAAAATTAAGATTATTCAGTTTTATAAGAGGGAGGATAAAGCGCATGAGTGTACTTGCGTATTTTGCCGTCATCGCGTTATTGATCGCGGTGATCGGGGTAGTCAACGAAAAGTGGCTGCATATACAGAGCGATATTGTGCTGGTGTTGTTTTCGCTCGGTATCAGTCTGCTGGTTTTATTACTGGAGAGGATTCCGGGGGCATCGGCCGGTGTGCTTGCGCTCAAGGCAAAAAATGATTTCGATTTTGCATCGTATCTTTTAGATGATGTGCTTTGTTTTATGCTGTTTGCGGGAGCCAGCAGGGTTTCCATGACCAAGTTTAAACAGAATATCAGACCCATCAGTCTGCTGGCACTTGTCGGAACGGTGGTATCTTCCGTTGTGTACGGTGTATTGTTCTTTGGTGTGGCAACTGTTTTTCATATGAATATGAGCTTTTTCACCTGCGTTCTGCTCGGCTGTATTGTCTCACCGACAGATCCGATTGCGGCAACCGGCATTCTGAATAAGCTTGGCATGTCGAAAAATGTGACTTCCGTCATAGAATGCGAGTCGTTGTTTAATGATGGAACGGGCGTGGCTCTTTTTTTGTTTATCAAAGGAATTGTTTCGCAGAAAAGTGGCGGCAACTTTTTCTATATCATGGGAAAAGAGCTGTTTGGTGCGCTCGCAGTCGCATTTGTGGTGTCTTTTTTGATGTTTTCCATGCTGCGGCTGACGAAAGACCCCGTCAAGCATATCATCATCAGTCTGACAGATGTCATGCTGGTCTATGCGATCTGTGAACATATGGGCTTTTCCGGTGTCATTGCTTCTGTTGTCTGCGGTATGTGCTTTGGGTATATGAGAAGCCGTATGGAGAGGCAGCTCCTCGTCATAGATCCGGGTGACTTATATAATGATTTCTGGGAAGTGGTGGAGAGTATTTTAAATGCCATGCTGTTTGTACTTCTGGGCTTATCGGTCATGAATGCACCGGTTAGCAGATTTTTTGCAGTTCTGGTGCCGGCGGGTATCATTGCAGTCATGCTTTCCCGTTATGCAGGTGTCAGGACATGTACGCTGTTTATGGATCATAAGAGGATGCCGGGCAATTACAGCTGCAGGGAGTTTTCCATGCTGATGACATGGAGTGCTTTAAAGGGCGGCTTGTCTTTGGCACTGGCACTTGGAACGGCAGAGCTTTTGACACCGGAGGTCTATAAAATCGTATTAAATACCGCTTATCTGACAATCTTCTTTACCGTATTGGTACAGGGACTGACAACAAAGCGGGTGTATCTGGCGATAGAGAAGCAGAGAGTCAACCGAATCAAACAGGAAAGGAACAGGTAAGATAGCATGAAGATCATTATAGTAGGACTGGGGCAGACAGGAAAGCTCCTCGCTGTGGTTGCTTCCAAGGAGCATCACGAAGTGGTTGTCGTAGACAACAATAAGGAAGTCGTGGAACAGATGACGGAGAAATACAATGTGAGCGGTGTAGTGGGCAGCGGAGGCTCCCGCAAGATTTTGCTGCAGGCCGGCGCCGACAGCGCAGATCTGCTTGTGGCACTGACACCGTTTGATGAGCTGAATATCCTGGCGTGTGCGACTGCCAAGAAACTGGGCACAAGGGAGGCGACTGCCCGGATCAGATGTCCGGAATTTGATGAGGATGAAGCTTATATTATGGAAGAATATGGGATTGACAGACTGCTCAATCCGGAAAAGGAAGTGGCAAAGGAGCTGTTTTTACATACAGAGTTGCCGGGCGGACTGCGCACAGAAGCATTTTTTGACCGCAAGCTGATCATCGCAGAGCTTTTGGTGCAGGAGGGTTGGATGATTGCCGGGCAGAAGGTAGCGCAGGTGAAGGAATTTTTTGAGACGGAAATGCTGGTTGTGGCAATCACACGCAAGCAGGATGTTATCATTCCGAACGGAAATACGGTACTCATGCCGGGTGATAAAATTGAGATCATTCTGCCGGTCAAGTCTGTCAAGCATATCATCCGCAAGCTTCATATGAGCAGAAAACAGGTAAAACATATCCTGCTGGTCGGATGTGATACAACAGGGTATTATCTGGCGAAGGAGCTGTCCGCAGCAGGCAGCAGCTTTAAAATTCTGGAAAAGGATCAGATGCGTTGTATCGAGCTGTCTAAGCTGTTTCCGGATTCGCAGGTGATCTGTGGCGATGCAGTCGATACCAAAGCGCTGAAGGAGGAGGGGATCCGGAAAATGGATTCCTGTATCGCAGCAACGGGAGATGACCGGACGAATCTGGCAGTCTCTCTGTATGCACATGCCGAGGGCGTGCCGCAGGTACTGACCAAGATCAATGAGATGGGATATGATGTACTGCTTCGGAAGACGGATATCAGTATGTGTGTTTCCCCAAGCAGTGTGATTGTGGAGACGCTGCTGTCCTATATCCGCAATCTGTCAAGCAGTGACAGAAGCCGGATCAAGAAGCTTTACCGCATTGCAGATGATAGGGCAGAAGCGATTGCCTTTGAGGTGACGGAAAGCTGCCGTGAGATTGGCGTTCCTTTCAAGGAACCCGGCTTTAGGCTGAAAAAGGGTATTCTGGTTGCAGCCATTATTCGGGGGAGAGATGTGATCATACCCGATGGCAACAGCGTCATGCAGGCGGGTGATACTGTCATTATCGTGACAGATGCCGGCAATGTATTAAAGGAGATTGATGATATTTTCGCTGAATAGCAGTACAGATTTGAGATGGTGTGATACCGGAAGAATGAAGGAGTATGTCAATGAAAAAGAATAAAGTACAGGGAATCTTATACATCATACTGGCGGGCTTTTTCTTTTCCCTGATGACTTTTTTTGTCAGGATATCCGGAGATCTGCCCACCATGCAGAAGGCTTTTTTTCGCAATGCCGTGGCAGCGGTGGTTTCCATTGTGATGCTGGCAAGGAGCGAGGAGGGATTTTGCATTCAAAAGAGCAGCTGGCCGTCCCTTGCTATGCGATGCATCTGTGGCACGACGGGGCTCATCTGTAACTTTTATGCGATTGACAGGCTTGGCCTTGCGGATGCCAATATGCTCAACAAACTGTCACCGTTTTTTGCGATTGTGATGTCTGTCTTCGTCTTAAAAGAAAAAGCAGACCGTGTCGAGTGGATGACGGTTTTT
Source organism: uncultured Lachnospiraceae bacterium (assembly GCA_945949085.1). GTDB lineage: Bacteria > Bacillota > Clostridia > Lachnospirales > Lachnospiraceae > CAG-194. The sequence goes on from CAMFDJ010000025.1 coordinate 12,235, forward strand.
GTCGCATTTGCCGGTGCGCTGTTTGTCATCAAACCATCATTTCAGGTCACTTCCTTTTACGGTTTTGTGGGGATGCTGGGTGGACTTGGTGCCGGTGTGGCATACACCTTTGTGCGCAGGCTCGGTAAGATGGGAGAGAGAAGTCCGGTGATTGTGATGTGCTTTTCTGTTTTCTCCTGTCTGGTCACATTGCCGTTTGTGCTTTTTGACTATGCCCCGATGTCTTGGCGTCAGCTTATGACTTTGCTGCTGGCAGGGCTTTGTGCCACCGGTGGTCAGTTTTCCATCACAAAGGCATATACAAAAGCGCCGGCGAAAGAAATATCCGTGTTCGATTATTCGCAGATTTTGTTTGCGGCACTGCTCGGTATGTTGTTTTTGCAGGAGACACCCGATCGGTACAGTCTGCTCGGTTATGTGATCATCATTGGTACGGCCGTCTATAAATGGAGATATACGCTGAAAAAGGATGGCGCTGCTTTGACCTCGAAATAATGGTTCGGAAGAATGAAGAAAGAAACAGTATGTCGATTATTGTATCAAATGAGCGAAAAAAGTATACAAAAAACAAGAATTGCTGTAAAATACACAAAAGAGTTTTTTTGTGTAAAAAGGGAATCGGAGGAAAAGGGGAATGAGAAAGAGTATCGGGAAAAAAGTCATTTTGATGTTATCTGCACTGGGTGTTATGCTGCTTTTGGTCGTTCTGATGAATATGTCGGCACTGCAGATCATCAGCAATCTGAACGGAGAAATCTCAAACGGAATCACGGAGCTGAAAACGGCGGCCGAAATCAGGGATTCTGTCGGAATTCTGCAGGCGGAGGAAGGATTGAATACAAACGGTAAAGAGATTGCTATGCGCATTACCGGTACCATTATTTTTGATATTGTTCTGGTGGTTGTCATTCTGATCAGTATGGCGATCATCATTGTTGTGGCGATTCGTAAGATTGCTACGCCGGCGAAAAGTGCAGATGCACAATTGAAGGAGATTGTCAGGGATATTACAGCAGACAGGATTGATCTGACGAAACGGATACAGGTAAGTTCTGTGGATGAGATCGGTCAGCTTGTGGGTGGTATCAATGTGTTTATGGAATCTTTGCAGGAGCTTGTCAGAAAGCTCCAGAAGGAGACCTCCAACATGGAGATTTCCGTAAACAATACGGCTGCACAGGTGGAAAATTCCAACAATAGTGTGATGAATGTATCGGCGCTCATGCAGCAGCTCGCTGCAAGTATGCAGGAAATATCCGCAACGATGGAACAGCTTCAGAATGCGGGTTCTGATAATCTGCAGGGCATCCGTAATATCAGTCAGAGTGCAGATGAGGGAAATGATATCGTTTCCGATATTAAGGTGCGTGCAGATGCCATGTACAGGCAGACGCAGGAAAGCCGTGAGACGACAGTCCGTACCATGCAACAGATCGGGCAGGAGCTCACGAGTGCAGTGGCTGACAGCCAGAAGGTGAGTCAGATCAACCAGCTTACCAATAATATTTTAAAAATTGCAAGCCAGACCAATCTCCTTGCACTGAATGCATCCATTGAGGCGGCACGCGCAGGAGAGGCGGGAAAAGGCTTTGCGGTTGTGGCAGAAGAGATCAGACAGCTTGCGGACAGCAGCCGTGATACGGCCAGTGATATTCAGAATGTCAGCAGTATGGTGATGCAGGCAGTGGAGCAGCTGAGTGCAAATGCACAGAAGATGTTGCAGTTTGTTGACAAGGATGTTGTGGCAGATTATGATTCCTTTGTAGAGGTTGTGACCAGATATGAGCAGGATGCGGACACCATCAGTGTGATCTTTCAGGATTTTGCGGCAAAGGCAGCCGAAATGGCAGGCAATATGCAACACATGAGCGATGGTATCCGTGATATTACCGCAACAGTAGAGGAGGGCGCAAACGGGATTTCCCATGCAGCCGGAGATACAGCCGCCCTTGCAGATGCGATTGTACAGATCAAGGAGGGAACAGACCAGAATAAGCGGATCTACGAAGACCTGAAGAAAGAGGTCAGCAGATTTGAAAAAGCATAGGGAAGTAAGCAAAGGGATTATTTTGGAACATAGATAGCGCACAAGTAAATTGTAAGATAATGTAACATGTATGAATACTACTTCAAAAAATGCCGACACTGTGATAGAATGAATCTGTCAGTGTCGGCATTATTGTCGCCTGTCAATAAATTGTATGGAGAAAAAACATGAGTAAAGTATTGGTGACGGGCGGAGCAGGTTTTATCGGCTCTCATTTGTGTGAAAGATTATTAAACGACGGAGAAAAGGTCATCTGTCTGGACAATATGTTCACAGGCACCTACGACAATATCAAGGATTTCATAAGTAATCCGAACTTTGAATTTGTGAACGGAAATGTGATCGATCCGCTGCAGTATGAGGTGGACAAGATCTTCAATCTGGCATGTCCTGCCAGTCCCATCCATTATCAGTATGATCCGATCATGACCACGAAGACCAGCTTTATGGGAGCACTCAATGTGCTCAATCTGGCAAAGAAAAACGGTGCCACCGTATTGCAGGCGAGCACGAGCGAGATTTACGGTGATCCGGAGATGCATCCGCAGCGCGAGGAATACCGCGGCAATGTCAGCACCATCGGTCCGAGAGCATGCTATGATGAGGGAAAACGCGTGGCGGAGACCCTGTTTTTTGATTACTACCGCAAATATCATGTGGATATCAAGGTCATTCGTATTTTTAATACCTATGGACCGCATATGCTGGAGAACGACGGAAGAGTTGTCTCCAATTTTATCGTGCAGGCATTGCATAACAAGCCGATCACCATCTACGGTGACGGCAGTCAGACAAGGAGTTTCTGCTATGTCAGCGATATGGTGGAGGCGATGATACGGATGATCGATGCGAAGGATTTCCATGGTCCTGTCAATCTGGGAAATCCGTATGAGCTGACAGTGCGCCAGCTAGCAGAAATGATTGTGGAAAAAACCGGTTCTTCCTCAAAAATCGTGTATGAACCGCTCCCGACAGATGATCCTGTGCGCAGAAAGCCGGATATTTCGCTGGCCGAAAAACAACTTTCCTGGAAACCGGTTGTGGATATCGATACCGGACTTGACCGGACGATCGAGTATTTCAGAGCAAAATATTGATCAGATCCAAAGTGTGTCGTATATGATCTTGTGAGATAAAAGGAGAAGCTTAACAATGAAAGCACTGCGTAAAGTAAAACTGACACCCGCCAAATGCGGGATGGACTTAGGAGATGGAAGCGAAAGGGCAGAGTATGTGAATCAGGATTACATTCTGCATACACTTGGCCGTCCTCACCGAAATATCGGTATCATGTATACCTATTATCCAAAGGATGAGCAGTGGCCGGCGCGGATCAGCGAGGCCTGCAAGGATATGGAGATTTCCTTCCAGTGGGATTATCCGTATGATGATTATTTTCCTTATCAGGGAGGGCTTCACGGGACAACGGAGGGACAGCCCTTTTTACAGATGCAGGATATCAGAAGGCATGGTCAGGATGTGACCCTGACCTTGACAATCGATTGTTCTTTAGAGGACGAATATCTGCGTGCCATTGCCAGGGAGCTTGCGCCTTACGGACGTATGCGGCTGCGCATCAATCACGAATGCGGCGGACATTGGTTTACGCATAATCAGAGATTTTCTTATAAAGAGGTCGGAGAGTTTTTTGTCAGATTTGCAAAGATTGTAAAAGAGGAAGCACCGCATATCACGGTCGTCTTTTGCGGACCGACCATCGACGGTGAATCGGAAGAAGAAAAACTCATGTATGAAGAGGAATTTACGGCACCGCTTGCAGTATCTGATATTTGGTCAATAGACTGCTATCTGGCACTGCATTACGGATGGCCGTATGATATCTGCGAAAAAGGAACAGAAAGTTACTCCATGCATCCGGTGGAAGAGTTTATTACCGATATGAAGCGGACAAGTGACAGGGCTGCTGTTGTAAATGGAGGCATCTGCAAACCGCTTGTTATTTCTGAGTTTAATACAGACGGCGATGTCACCGGACCGATGCATCAGGGTGAATCCATCAAACGCTTTGTGGAAGAACTGAAAAAATGGGACGGAGACTGGTTTGACGGATTTTCCATGTACCAGTTCAGAGACCGCGGCAGACTCGGACTCGAGATTGAAGACCCCAATCATAAATCCGTCGGTATCCCGCAGCCACTTTTAAAAGATTATAAAGAAATTCTGAAGGATCCCTATTTCATGCCGGGCATGGAAGAGGAAGGTGAGACAACGCTTCCGGCAACGCTTCGCTGGGGCGGCGCAGAGGATGCACAGGGACTTGCCATTCCGATTACCTTTGAAAAAACGCCGGAGTTTTGTGAGGTTACCTTTGAGGAAGAGCAGCTGAACCTGATGATGGAACTGAACGGCAGATGGTTCTATAAAGCACCGGGTACAAAGACAATCGATCTGATGTCTGCGTTCTTTGAGAATCCTATTGCACCAAATACAGAAATGACACTGAAGATTTTTGCGCCGCCTGCAACCGGTAAGAATGATCCCGCGCAGGGAGAAGACTGGGCAATCAACTATTATTGCACCATCAGTAAGATGCCGACGCTCCGCATTCGTTACGAATCGGTGGAAGATGTAAAATAGCATACAAAAGACGATGGAGATATCCCCGCCGCAGGCGGGGATATCTTAAGGTGTAGATTCCTCCGGATCATAATAGTAATTCTAAAGACCGTTACTTGCATTTTTAAGCGCACGCAAAGAACAAATATTTGAAGGATGCTGTAAAAAATTTTTAGTTGACACATCTGTGCATGTAGTGTATATATAGATATATACGGATGATACACGGGGCATGCATCACGCAAATCACAAAGACAAGTCTCTGATCATCATAAAATAAGAAAGAAGCAAAGCCATGATAGAATCCAGAGAAGTTTCCAAGAAATTAGGCAAATTTATTCTGAAAAACAGTTCCTTTACGTTGCCGGACGGCTATATCTGCGGACTGGCAGGTCCAAACGGAGCGGGCAAGACGACACTCCTGCACCTGTTGCTCGGATTGTATCAGCCTGATGCGGGAAGTATTCAGGTGGACGGCATGTCGTATGAGGACAAGGAAAAGCAGATTCATGACCGTACGGGAGTCGTGCTGACAGAGGAACTGTTTGAACCGGCCCTGACCTGTATGCAGAACAGTGCCTATTATGGCAGATACTTTTCCCATTACAGCCGGGAACAGATGGCGCATTACCTTACGCTGTTTCATCTGGACCATCATGCAAAATTCGGAAGGCTGTCCAAAGGAGAAAAGCTGAAATGTCAGTTCGCCTTTGCCTTATCACACGATGCAAAGCTATTGATTCTCGATGAACCCACCGCAAATTTTGATCCGCATTTCAGAGAGCAGTTTTTTCATCTTCTGCAGGAATTTATTGCAGATGGCAAAAAGAGTGTGATACTGGCTACCCATCTGACGGAGGATCTGGACCGCATTGCCGATTATCTTGTTTATCTGGAACAGGGCAGTCAGATCTTTGCGGGGGATATGGAGTCGTTCCGTGAAAGCTACCGGATTGTGGCAGGAGAGGCATATCAGATAAAGCTTTTGCCAAAGGAGAAAATCCTCTGTATGGAGGAAAAGTCTTATGGGGCGAGAGCACTTGTTGCGCACAGCAGACTGAATCGCTATGCTCCGGCACTGTCCGTCACATATCCGACGATTGAGGAATTCATGTATTTTTATTCGAAGAGAAATAATGGATAAGTTGGGCTGCGTCGCATATTTTGAGCGGTGCCACCGGAAAAGAGAGAAATGGCTGCGCAAAATCGGCAGCAGTCGGAAAGGGAGAATAGCGGTATGCTGCGACATTTGATCAGTGAGTATATACGTGCATTTGCGTTTGACAGACGCAGGCAGATTTGGGGAAAAAATGACAGTATCTCTTTTTTTCTGATGACATGGATGGCGCTCTTCTTTTTTGTGTCGGTATTTGACACAGATATATTAGGGGGTGCTTCTTCGTGGGGCAGACGATGCGGACTGGCGGCGGTTTATCTGCCGATGCTGCTGAATCTGTTTTCCTGTCAGATCCACCCGGTCAGGCCGGAAAAATTTCTGTATCTGTGTCCGATGGACAGCGGGGAGAGAAGACAGTATATCTATGGCACCTTCTATTTCAGAGTCTTTGTGCAAATGCTCACAGCCTGCGCAGGGGTTGTGCTTCTTTTCCTTTTTGTATCTCTTGACCTGTTGTCGGCAGCGGCGATCCTGCTCAATGATCTGGCACTTTCCATTCTGATTCCGTTTGATGACAGATCGCCGGATGCCGTAAATAAGGCAGTCTGGCTGACCGGATTTTTGATCGTCATTGCATTTTTGACAAATGGCTTACAGTACATGGTGGCTATCGGCACGATCCGGTATGGAGCTGTCAGATGGATCCTGCTTGCGGTATTGGTATTGGTGCAATTGCCGATCACGCTGCAATATGGGCGCTATGTGAAGCAGGAGCTTTTGGCGGCGCTGCAGTATGAAGATAAGATGACCGGGTGAGTTTTCCGGGAGAAAATGGAATGACAAGAAAAGACAGTAACGTCAAACTAGGAAAGATCCATCAAAAAGATCATGCAGAAAGACGAAAAGGCAGAATATGAAACTGATTATTCAACCACAGGGAACGCTGGCAATTTATGAGCAGATTGTCAATCAACTAAAGAATGCAATCGTGACCGGGGAGCTGGCTGCGGGCGAAGCGCTTCCCTCCATCCGTGGGCTTGCGGCAGAGCTTTCTGTCAGTGTCATCACCACCAAACGGGCCTATGAGGAACTGGAAAAAGAGGGACTCATCCGCTCTGTAGCGGGAAAGGGCTTCTATGTGTGCGAGTATAACACAGATTATCTGAAGGAAAAGCAGCTGATCATGCTGGAAAAACGTCTGGGAGAACTGATTGCGGAAGCAAAGCAGGCGGGACTGACTTGCGCGGATTTTGCCGAAATGGTGCAGACCTTATATGAGGAGAATTAAGATGACTGAGACAACGGATACAAGTGTAATTTTATCTTTCGCACATGTGACCGGAAAAGGGCGCAGATTTCATCTGAAGGATATCAATCTGGAACTGAAAGCCGGTTATATCTATGCACTGATGGGAGAAAACGGAGCCGGTAAGACAACGCTGCTGCAATATATTCTGGATGAGAGAAGACGCTATGAGGGACAGATTCGCGTGGCCGGTGAAGATATCCGGGAAAACCATGCAGGGATCATGAACCGGATCGGTTTTGTGTCGGAGGACAATCATTTCCTGGAAAACCGCACAGGCAGACAAAATGCCGCTCTGCTTGGCATGCTGTATGACAATTTTGACATGGAAGCCTTTGGGCAGGCGATGGAACAGATGCAGGTTTTTGACAGAAAGCTGTATAAAAGCATGTCCCGGGGTGAAAAGCTGAAATTCCAGCTGGCATTTGCGATTGCGCATTCCCCTTGTCTCTATCTGCTGGATGAGGCTACGGCCGGAATGGACCCGGTATTTCGCATCACGCTGTTTGAGATGCTGCAGCATCTGATCGTGGATGAGCGATGTGCCGTCCTGATGACAAGCCACATAGCCTCGGAGGTTGAGAAAAAGACGGATTATGTGGGAATCATGGAAAACGGTCAGATTGTACGGTTCGGGGAAAGCATGGATCTGATGACCTTATGACCCGGGTGATCTGTCAATAAAAATATGTAATTGCATGTTTTGCAATTGCCTGATATCAATAAAGAAAAGAGGAATTATCATGGAAAAAACAACAAAAAAACATTTTTCAAAACTGGGACTGATTTTGTTTCTGGGGACACTTTTAATCTTTGGCGTGCAGATTCTGGCGCTTGCCCTGGCAACAAAGCTGCCTGTCATTTCTCAGGATGCGAGCCTGTCCTTTCTGGCAGCCATGCTGCCCATGTACGTTATCGCTTTTCCGGCTGTCTTCCTGATGCTGAAAAAAGTACCGTCGCAGACCGGCTACGAAAAGAAAAAAATGAAACCCGGTCAGTTTTTTATCGCCTTTCTGATCATGTATGCGGCTACTTACCTGTGTAACATTGTAGGCAATATCATCACTGCCGTGATAGCAGTAGTGAAGCAGAATCCTGTCGATAATGTGATGCTGCAGATCACGGGGCAAATCAGCCCATTTGCCAATTTGCTGATCATTGTGCTCTGTGCGCCTGTCATGGAGGAACTGTTATTCCGCAAGTTTCTGGTTGATCGGACGGTAAAGTACGGTGAGGGAGTTGCAATCGTCTTTTCCGGTCTGACCTTTGGGCTCTTTCACGGCAATCTGGTACAGTTTACTTATGCATTTGTGCTGGGTATGTTCCTCGCTTTTTTGTACGTGAAGACTAGGAATCTTTTGTATCCCATTCTCCTGCATATGATGCAGAATTTTATGGGATCCTTCTTAGGTATGTTTATCATAGAAAAGAGCGGGTATCTGGAGATTGCGGAGCAGATGAGCGGGGGAGCAGACCAGGAAGTGATGCTGCAGGTGATGACGGAGCATGCCCCGGGACTTGTTTTGTTTTTTGTCTATTTTCTCTGTATTCTGGGGCTTGTACTTGCCGGTCTCATCCTCTTTCTCATTCACAGAAAAGGATTTACCGCCCGTGCCGGTGAAGTGACGATCGCAAAGGGAACCCGTTTCAAAATGGTCATTGCAAATCCCGGCATGATTCTGTACTGCATTTTCTGGATTGCACAGATCATATGGCAGCTGTTGCAATAAATACAGCTTACAGCCGGTCATGGGTATCACGGGGGCAAAATACCCTTGCCCTTAACATTTGTATAAATCATTCATCAGGAGAGCGTGGAGATGGATCAGAAGCAGCAGCTTTTATTAGAACAGTTTTATAAAGAGTTTACCACATGGTGCCCGGAGCATGTCGGGTATCACTATGCCGGCATTTTTATGCTGGGCCTTGCAATGATCATGTATTGTATGCCTGCCCAGCTCTTGGAAGGGGACTATTCGATTCTGCTGCATTTCCTTGGTATGGAGCTGCTGGGGATGGGAATCTATCTGCAGAAATACACTGTATATATGGAAAAGGGAAAAACAAGGTCGCTTGATGAGGTACTGCGTTATCTTCCGGTTTCGCGCAGGCAGCGGCTCTTCTTTCGCTTTAAAAAGCTCTTCCGGATCTGTGCGTGGATGACCGGGATTGCGTTATTTTGTCAGATAACCTTCTCCGTTTCCTTTTTGCACGGTCTGATCTGGCAGAATATTGCCGTGCCTTTGGTCTGCAATTTTGTCATACCGATGAGCCTCAATGGATTATCATTTCTGTGTGCTTTAGAGGGTATCATCAAAGGATGAGCGGTATCAATGGAAAATGAGCACAAGCGAAGAAGTCTGATGTTCGACTTGATAGTTCGTCAGAAAAAATGTATAAATAGAATAAAAGTTCGTCAGAAAAAGTGTGGCAATATATTTGAAATTCGTCAGAAAAAATGTATAATATAACATGTACCGGAATATCATATAATGCGGAACAGTATATTGCGAGGTGCTTTGCATGGAACGTATGAAGATGAAAGAATTAGAAATCTGGAAAAATCGTAAAAACAGAAAACCTCTTATTGTGAAAGGCGCAAGGCAGGTTGGAAAAACCTGGTTAATGAAGGAGTTCGGAAGAAGGTTCTTTCAGCAGGTTGCATATGTGAATTTTGATAATAATGAACGGATGCACGAGGTTTTTGAAGGTGATTACCATATAGATAGACTGATTATGGCCATTCATATTGAGACCGGGGTGAAGATTGTTCCACAAGAAACGTTGATTATCTTTGATGAAATACAGGAATGCCCAAAGGCCATTGCTTCCTTGAAATATTTTTGCGAGAATGCACCGGAATATGCAATTGTTGCTGCGGGATCACTGCTTGGCGTTGCCATCCATAAAGGGACTTCGTTTCCTGTCGGAAAGGTGGATACTCTGGAGCTGAATCCTATGAGTTTCAGGGAGTTTTTACTTGCTGTGGGAGAAGAAGGTTTAGTCAGTTTGATGGATGGTTCGGACAGCTCGCTTGTGGAGACATTTCGAGATAAATATATTGACTGGCTGAAAAAGTATTATTATATAGGTGGAATGCCGGAAGTAGTTTTGTCTTTCGTGAATGAAAAAGACTTTATTGAGGTGCGAAGATTACAGACCAAAATTATTGAGATGTATGAATCGGATTTTAGCAAACATACAACAGAAAATGAGCTGCCAAGAATCAGAATGGTATGGAATTCCATCCCTATGCAACTGGCAAAGGAAAACAAGAAATTTTTCTTCGGCAAAATAAAAGAGGGAGCCAGAGCAAAAGACTTTGAAGTGGCAATCGAGTGGTTGTTGGATTGCGGTCTGCTGAAAAAAATTTATAATGTGAGCAAACCTGCGGTGCCGCTGAAAGCCTATACCGTTTTCAGTGAATTTAAGTTATTCCTGCTTGATGTAGGATTACTTGCGGCCATGAGTGAATTGGATGTCAGGACGATACTGGAAGGGAATGCCATCTTTGTTGAATTTAAAGGGGCTCTGACAGAACAATATGTCCTGCAGCAACTGATATCTGACACTGAGTACACACCCTATTATTATACGGAAACAAAATCGGAAGGAGAAATTGATTTTCTGATACAGAAAGAGGGTCAGATTGTACCCATAGAGGTGAAGGCAGAGGAAAATCTGAGAGCGAAGAGTCTGAGATGTTTTTGTAACAAATTTCATCCGGCACTTGCCATCAGGACATCCATGTCAAATTACAGACAGCAGGATTGGATGACGAATATACCATTATGGATGATATCAGGGATATAAGCAGAATCCGGCATTTTAAACCATTGGTTGAAAATGGAAAAAACGATAGCATCTTCCGGGCAATTGTGCTAAGATAATAAAACGCGATGGGGTTTTGCGCGGTTGCCATTTCTATGGGCTTTAGATGGTATCATCACAGGATAAGTGATATCAATGGAAAGGGGGTATTTCTATGCAACCGGTTTATGTTTCAATCCGGCAGCAGGAGACAGGGAAACGCATTCATGCGCTTCTGGCAGAGAACGGACTTTCCGTCCGCGATGTGCAGACGGCAATGGGATTTGAAAATCCGCAGGCTGTCTATAAGTGGTTATCGGGGAAATCACTTCCCAGTCTCGATAACCTTGTCATTTTAAGCAGAATATTACATACCAATATGGAAGACATCCTCGTCCTTGACGGGGATGTTTCTTTGTTTGATAGGAAATTCCTCCGGAATTTTCCTATCAAACAAAACGCTCCGCGAAGGATGCGCACTCGCGCGATAGGAATCATGTCGCAAAAGCGACCGCGCTTGGTGCGAGAGTTTTGCAAGCGAGAAACTCTTTATGATTGCTTGACTTTCAAAATGTAATATGTTACATATATAGGTAATATATTACATAAAAGAAAAAGGAGGATGTTATGGATTTTGATGCATTGATACAGGAAAACAGGGTGACTTTCGGGCAGATGCCGCCTGCCTCGTTTCTGATCGGGCTGCTGAGCGCATTTGACAACAGATTTCAGACAGTAGCCGATTCCTTTTTTGCAGAGGTTACATGGAAGCAGTTTTTTGCAATCATCTGTATCAATCTGTGCAAGGAAAGCCCGACGATCAATGAACTGTCGGACATCATGGGCAGTTCCCATCAGAATGTGAAGCAGATTTTGTTAAAGCTTGAGAAAAGGGGCTTTGTGGAGATGACCTCGGACGAGAGCGACAAAAGAAAAAAGCGGATTGTCGTCACAGAAAAATGCAGGCAGTTCTGCGAAAAAAATGAGAAGGAAAGCAGAGAGCGTATGGACCGGATATTTGCGGGCATATCGGAGGAACAGGTGCTTGCGACCATACGGACGATTGCGCAGATGGAGCGCAATCTCATGAAGCAGACCAAGGATAGCGGCATTTGTTAACCGGCCTGAATCATGAAAAAAGGTGAACACATCGGCGTTTGCACCGGTGAGTCACCTGCGGTATTACCTCACAGGAATATGCAAGAGGTAGAAAGAAGCTAAGAGAAATTATGAGAAAGAAAACAGAAAGGCAAGGAAAAAGATGAAAACAATCATTGTATACACATCACAGACAGGTTTTACAAAGAGGTACGGCGAGTGGCTGACCGAAGGACTTAAGGCAAAGGGACAGGAGGTGCTGCTTTTGCCATTAAAAGAGGCCAAGAAGAAAGCTGACAGCTTCTTTGAAGGTGCGGATGCCATTGTCTTCGGAGGATGGGCTATGGGAGGTAATATTGTAGGGAGCGACTGGCTGAAAAGTAAAGTCCCGATGTGGAAGGAGAAAAAGCTTGCCCTTTTTTGCGTTGGCGGAAGCCCGAATGAAAATCCGGATGTTGCGATTGCACTGGACCGGGCACTGTCGGATGAGGAAAAAGAGTATGTAAAGGTATTTTATTGTCAGGGCGGTATTGCGTATGAAAAGATGAAGCTGCCCTCAAAACTGGCAATGAAGGCTTTTGCGGGCATGCTTAACAAGAAAAAGGATGCAACCGAGCAGGAACGGAAAATGGGAGAGATGCTTTCACATTCCTATGACATTGCGGATCCGAAATATGTGGATCCTATTGTGGAATATTTAAGTTAAGAGATTGGTGTGTCTGCTTGCTATTTGTGTGCAAACTCTCTACAATACAGAGTAAGTGGTTGCAAAAGAGAAGAAGGAAAAATGTTTCCCGATTTTGCTGCGGTCCTTGTTTCAAAAAGAAAGTAAGAAAGAAGACAAAATAGAAATGAAAGGCACAAAGAAAATAGCAGAATTATTTACAAACACTCATGATACGTGTGTGCTGTCCTGTCTGCAGGATGTCATGGGACGGCTATATACCTCACAGGATGAGAGTAGTGCGATCGCTGCGCTCGGTAGTTATCTGTATCTGGGCGGAAAGCCTACGGGAGAGCTTCTTTGGAAGGCACTTGCAGATATGCAGTCCGGTAAGGTGCATCTTATTGATGTATCCGGGTGGTGGACGTCTTTGCTTGAGCGCTTTTTTGCAGGCGGTTACAAAGTGCAGACACGTTATGCGCTGTCGCAGGAAGGAACAGTATTTGACACGGAAGCTCTTTTGCAAAACGTGCAAATGTTATCTGCGGCATACGAAATGAAAAGAATAGACAGAACACTGTTTGAAAAATGTGCCATGGAGGAGTGGAGCAGAGATTTTGTGTGCAATTACGACAGCTTCACGCTTTTTGAAAAGCACGGGCTTGGCTATGTCATTTTAAAGGATGGCGAGCTTGTGGCAGGCGCGTCCTCTTATTCCGGTTATCTGGATGGGATTGAGATATCCATTGCGACCAGAGAGGATTTTCGCAGACAGGGACTGGCAAAAATCTGCGCGTCAAAGCTGATCTTAGAATGCTTAAAGAAGGGATGGTATCCAAACTGGGATGCCGCCAATACAAAATCCCTGGCGCTGGCAAAGCAGCTGGGTTATCACTATGCGGGTGAGTATGAATGCATCGAAATTACTGTTCCCTATTTACAAAGCGGACAATCGGATATATGATGCAGATGTGTGATCTGACAGAGCCGAAGGTTTTCTTGCCGGAAAACGGAAAAAGCAGGAAGGATTCGGCGCTATAACAACGTATGCTGTATAGAGTCTTTAGAGCATCAGGAATCGAGGAGAGAGTATGGGAGCAGGTATTTCGACAGAAAAATGCAGTAATATAGAGGAAATCAAAGGAGATGTAAAAGCAGTACTTCAGCAGCTTTTGGAAGTAGCAAATTTAGAAGCGGGAGACGCACTTGTGGTGGGGTGTTCTTCCTCGGAGGTGGCAAGCCACAAGATCGGATCCTTTTCCAGTGAGGAGATCGGCAAGGCAATCTTTGACGCTTTGCAGGAGGGGCTTGCGGGAACAGGCATTTATCTGGCAGCGCAGTGCTGTGAGCATTTGAATCGTGCCATCATTGTGGAAAAGGCATATGCGAAGGAAAACAGGATTCCTATCGTAAACGTCGTGCCACAGCTCAAGGCGGGTGGTTCGTTTGCGACTGCTGCGTATCATGGTTTTACAGATCCTGTTGCAATCGAGCGCATTCAGGCTCAGGCCGGTATTGACATCGGAGATACTCTGATTGGGATGCATTTATGCCCTGTCGCCGTTCCGGTCAGGACAAAGCAGACCACAATCGGCAATGCGCATGTTGTCGCAGCCAGAACCAGGGCAAAATATATCGGCGGCGAAAGAGCCTGCTACAGATAAGATGATAGGTTTCAAGGCGGCGCAAAGCTGATATGACATTTTACCTGTTTTTTACGGGAACTTCACATAAAAAGGATAGTCCAAAATACAGAAATGCGGCACACTCATGACAAAGGAGTGTCATATCATATGAAAATGCTGCATAGACTATTTTATATGTGTAAAGTAATGGAAGAAAAAACGGGGTTTCAGTGGTTGAACCTATTTTGGCTCCTCGCCGGGGCGCTCAGTTTTGCTGTGGTGATGGCATTATCGTGCGCCATTATGTCTTTGGGAGGTACGCAGAACTTTTCTGCTGCGATTGATATCGCATCACTTGCTGCGCTCGCCAGCTGGGGCGCTGCAATCATCTATTCCCTCAGACAGGACTGACCGGTCATACGGTTGTTCCGGAAACTGTTGATGAGGTATGTCTTCTTTTGATTTTCTGTCATATAGCATATGGGCAAGTATTGTATATTTCCCATATTTACGAGCAAGTCATGGAAAAAAGAAGGACATAAAGGAGCAGCGTATGCAGCAGCGGGTCATATTTCATATTGATGTCAACAGTGCGTTTCTCTCCTGGGAGGCGGTAGAGCGTCTTCAGGAAGGGGAGCAGACTGATCTTCGGCAAATCGTTTCGGCTGTGGCCGGTGATGTGGAAAAACGTCATGGTGTCATTCTGGCCAAATCTATTCCGGCAAAAAAATATCATATTGTGACGGGAGAGCCTGTGGTAGATGCTCTTAAGAAATGCCCGGATCTTGTTCTGGTAAAACCGCGCCATGACATTTACCGCATGTATTCCGCAAAGTTCATGGAGATTCTGCGCCGGTATTCAGACTGCGTGGAGCAGTTTTCCATTGATGAGGCATTTGTGGACATGACCGGTATGCAACAGCTGTTTGGACCGCCTGTGGAGGCGGCTCGGAGGATTAAGAATCAGATCCGGGACGAGCTTGGATTTACGGTCAATATTGGGATTTCTTCCAATAAGATGCTGGCAAAGATGGCAAGCGATTTCCAAAAACCCGACCGGGTACATACACTTTTTCCGGATGAGATTGCATCTAAAATGTGGCCTCTGCCGGTCGGTGATCTGCTGTATGCCGGAAAATCCACCGTTTCAAAACTAAACGGCATTGGTATTTTTACCATAGGTGATCTGGCAAAGACAGAGCTTTTGGTGGTGACGAGTCATTTGAAAAAGCATGGAGAGGTGCTCTGGCGGTATGCAAACGGACTGGACGATTCTCCTGTGGAGCCTGTTCGGGCGGACAATAAGGGATACGGACATTCCACCACGCTCCCTTTTGATGTGACGGATGCGGCAAATGCGCATCAGATTCTGCTGTCCCTGACTGAGAAGGTCTGCCAGAGATTGCGGGCAGATGCCGTGCGGGCAGATACGGTAACCGTACAGATCAAGTATAAGGATCTGACAAAGGCATCGCATCAGTGCACGCTGCCTGCGCCGACGAACATCACAGACGAGATCTACCGGGCGGCATGCAGATTGTTTGATGAAAAATGGGATGGTGAGCCGGTAAGACTCCTTGGTGTTTCGACCAAGGTGGCGCAGTCGGACGGCGGCAGACAGATGAGTCTGTTTGATCATACGGATTATGAAAAACTTGAGCGCCTTGACAAGGCACTTGACGCCATCAAAGGCAGGTATGGTGCCGGCTCCGTCAGGCGGGCCTCTCTGATGGAATGCGAAAAGGACGGCGGAAAGGACAAAACAGAAAAAAACAAGACATAGCGTATTTTACAAAAAACTTACAACGATATTACTCATATATGATGTTAGTAGAAAGGCATCTGCGTTACACTTTCACTCGAAGGTGAGAAACGCAGGTGCTTTTTTGTAGCGAGGAAGGCAATGGGGCGGCCGCGAAGCGGACATTTGGTTTAACGAGGCAAGCACGAGTTTGCACTTGTGCAGAAACTCGTATTTGCCGAGTGGCGTCCATCGAGAAGAAGCGATAGCGGATTCGAGATGACCCGAGCGTTTAAACTCACAAATAAATAATAAGAAGAGGAGAAAATTATGAAAAAGAAAATTTTAGCAACAATGATGACAGTCATGCTGGGAGCCGCTATGCTGACAGGCTGCGGACAGGCCGCAACAGAGGAAACACAGAGCACACCTGAAGCTGCAACAGAGACACAGGCAGAAGAGCAGGCAGCTGCAGAAACGCAGACAGAAGAGCAGGCAGAAGAAGAGCAGACAGAAGAGCAGGCAGAAGAAGAGCAGACAGAAGGAAAAGAAATCGCAGGAACCGTTACAATGGCTGGTTCCACATCTATGGAAAAGCTTGCTAATGCAGCGGCAGAAGCGTTTATGGAAAAATATCCGTCCGTTACCGTGACTGCAGAATTCACAGGATCTTCCGCAGGTATTGAATCTGTAACGGCAGGCAGTGTTGATATCGGTAACTCATCCAGAAACTTAAAGGATGATGAGAAGGCAAACGGAATTGTGGAAAACATCGTAGCCATCGACGGAATTGCAGTTGTATTAGATCCTGCAAACACAGTAGCAGACATTTCGCAGGAGCAGCTGACAGATATTTATACCGGAAAGCTGACAAACTGGAGCGAGCTTGGCGGAGCTGATGAACCGATCGTCGTAGTCGGACGTGAAGCAGGTTCCGGTACAAGAGGCGCATTTGAGGAACTGCTTGGCATTGAGGATGCATGCGCTTACGCAAATGAGCTTGACTCTACAGGAGCTGTCATTGCAAAGGTTGCTTCCACACCGGGTGCTGTAGGATATGCTTCATTAGATGCAGTGGATGATACAGTTGTCACAGTTTCCATCGGCGGCGTTGCTGCAACAGAGGAAAACATCAAGGCAGGCGGCTACCTCCTCTCAAGACCGTTCGTTATGGCAACAAAGGGCGAAATTTCCGAGCAGTCAGAGGCAGTACAGGAGTTCTTTGCTTACCTTACCTCTGATGAAGGAAAAGAAATTATCAAGGGTGTAGGCCTGATCACAGTAGATTAATCGATAGGGAAAAATATGGAAACAATATCAATTATCGGAAATCATAAAACTAAATCACTTGCAGAATATGCCATGCAGATCGTGTTCACGGTCTGCGCACTGGTGGCGGTTCTGGCTGTTGCGGCCATCACCATTTACATGATCACGGGCGGAGTGCCTGCCCTGTTTGAGGTGGGACTGAAGGAAATCCTGTTTGGAACGCTCTGGGCACCTGCGGCAAAGGATGCGCATTTTGGTATCCTCTATGTCATCCTGACATCGATCACGGGTACGATGGCGGCTGTCCTTCTGGGAGTCCCGATCGCGCTTCTGACGGCAGTATTTCTGGCGGAAGTTGCACCGGCAGGTCTTGCAAAGGTGGTACGACCGGCGGTGGAGCTTCTGGCGGGTATTCCTTCCGTCATCTATGGTCTGCTCGGTATACTGATCTTAAATCCACTGATGTATAAGCTGGAAAAAATTGTTTTTGCAGGCAGTGATACGCACCAGTATACGGGCGGTTCCAATCTGCTCTCGGCAGTGATCGTTCTGGCGATCATGATTCTGCCGACGGTCATCAATATCAGTGAATCGGCGCTGCGGGCTGTGCCGGATCATTTAAAAAGTGCTTCGCTGGCGCTTGGCGCATCCAAGATAGAGACCATCTTTAAGGTTGTGATTCCGGCGGCAAAATCCGGCATCATTTCCGGTATTGTGTTAGGTGTCGGAAGGGCGATCGGTGAGGCAATGGCAATCACTCTGGTATCAGGTTCGAGTGTCAATGCACCGCTTCCGTTCAATTCCGTCCGATTCCTGACGACGGCGATCGTCAGCGAAATGGGGTATGCGGAAGGCCTGCACAGGAAGGTATTGTTTACGATAGGACTTGTCCTGTTTGTTTTTATCATGGCGATCAATCTGATTCTGACAAGAATTCTGAAGGAAAAGGAGGAAAAGTAAATGCAGGCAGTTGCGATGGCAAGTGAAATCGAAGAGAAAAATAATGCTTCCTCCATACTGGGGAAGCGGGTAAAGCCGTTTGACATTCTGATGCAGCTTCTGATTTATTTATCTGCCTTTTTTTCCGTGCTGCTTCTGGTCGGTATCATCGCTTATGTTTTTTACAGGGGAGTATCTTCTGTGAGTTGGTCCTTTCTGACGACCGTCACATCGGCAGTGAAGCAGACGACGGGAATTGCAGGAAATATTGTCAACACCCTGTATCTGGTTGTTCTGACTTTGCTTTTTGCGACACCGATCGGTGTTGGTTCGGCAATTTATCTGAATGAGTACGCGAAGCCGGGAAAGCTGGTGCGCATCATTGAGTTTACCACGGAGACATTGTCCGGCATTCCATCCATTATCTTCGGTCTGTTCGGTATGATCTTTTTTGGCGGCATCTGCCATCTGCATTATTCGATTCTGACAGGTGCATTGACCCTTACGATCATGATCCTTCCGCTGATCACCAGAAATACACAGGAGGCGCTGCGCACAGTGCCACAGAGCTATCGGAGCGGGGCACTCGGAATGGGAGCGACCAAGTGGTACATGATCAGAACCATACTTTTGCCAAGTGCCATGCCCGGCATCCTGACGGGAATTATCCTGTCCATAGGACGTATCGTGGGAGAATCGGCAGCGCTTCTGTTCACGGCAGGCAGCGGCTTTCTGCTTCCGAAGACAGCGATGGGGTATCTTAGCAAAATCCTGGAATCCGGCGGAAGCCTGACGATCCAGTTGTACCTGTCCATGGCAAAGGCAAAATATGACGAGGCATTCGGCATTGCGCTGGTTCTGCTGGTCATTGTATTTTTTATCAATCTTCTGACCAAACGTATGGCATCCCGGCTTCAAGTGGAAAAGAAGCAGTAAAAGGGATGGGCAGATGACACATTTGAAACAGAAAATCAGGAAGAGGAATCACTCATGGTAAAAGAAAAAAATCAAAAAACAAAGATAGATGTACAAAATCTGAATCTGCATTATGGAAACAATCACGCTCTCAAGGATGTCAATATGCAGATCCGCGAGCATGCCATCACTGCCTTTATCGGTCCGAGCGGCTGCGGAAAATCCACGTTTTTAAAGTGCTTAAACAGAATGAACGATCTGGTGGAAAATGTCAGGATTCAGGGAACGGTGACGATTGATGAGGAAGACATCTATAGTCCGAAGGTGGATACGACGCTGCTGCGAAAAAAAGTAGGAATGGTATTCCAGCAGCCCAATCCGTTTCCAATGAGTGTTTATGATAATGTTGCATACGGTCCGAAAATCCATGGTATCACAAACAAGGCAAAGCTGGATGAAATTGTGGAGGAATCTCTGCGCGGTGCGGCGATCTATGATGAGGTGAAAGACCGGTTGCACAAATCGGCGCTGGGCCTTTCCGGAGGGCAGCAGCAGAGACTTTGCATTGCGCGGGCTCTCGCCGTAGAACCGGAGATCCTGCTCATGGATGAACCCACCAGTGCACTGGATCCGATTTCTACGTTAAAGATTGAGGATCTGATGGAGGATCTGAAAAAGAAATACACGGTGGTCACGGTGACACACAATATGCAGCAGGCTGCCCGTGTGTCGGATTATACGGCATTTTTTCTGCTTGGCGAGCTGATTGAATTCGACACGACAGATACCATTTTCAAGCATCCGTCCCAGAAAAAAACGGAAGACTACATTACCGGACGGTTCGGTTGATTTTCATTGGCATATTTGTATGCCGGCAGAGTAGAGGAAAATCAATGATCAGCGAAAGAAAGAGGATAGTACTATGTCACCAAGAAGAATTTATGAAACTGAATTAAAAGAACTGAAAGGAAATGTAGAGGGGATGGGTGTCAGTGTACAGGCAACTTATATGCGTCTGTTTGCCGCCCTGAAACAAAAAGATGCGCAGACGCTCGAGGAGATTGCAAAATGTGACCGCGATGTACACAATATGCAGCGTAAGATTGAGGGAGAGTGTCTGAATCTGATCACAAAGCAGCAGCCGATTGCCAGAGATCTCCGTCAGGTGACGGCATCTTTAAAGGCGACGGCAGATGTGAGCCGCATCGGAGAAATGTGTGTGGATATTGCAGAACTGCTTCTGCGAATGGGTGTGAAGGATATTACGGATTATTCTGCGCATCTGCCGGAGCTGATTGAAAAGACCAAGCTGCAGGTTGCGGATGCGGTGACAGCGTTTTCGGACTGCAGTATCCGTGTGGCATCGAGAGTGATCGAGGGGGACGATACCATTGACGGACTGTTTAATCTTGTAAAGGATGATCTGATTGCGCATTTAAAAAATGAGAGCAAAGACCCTGATGAATGCGTCGATACGCTGATGATCGATAAATACCTTGAAAAAATAGGCGATCATGCGGTAAATATTGCTGAATGGACATTGTTCCAGGAATCAGGGGAATATAAGAATGTGCGGATATTATGATCTGTAAAAAATGAAAGTCAAATCCTTCCCGATTTATAGAAATATCTTTACAATTGAAAGCGCTTGTTTTATAGTAGCACTTGTGTTTGCAATCATAGGATGAGATATTCATTTGTGCGGCATACTATGCTGTGACAATGAATTGGGAAAGGAGAACAAAGATGCAATTTGTAAAGAAAAACTGGATGGGCATGCTGATATGTCTGGTAATTGCTGTGCCGGCATGGTTTCTGGGTAAATTATTTCCGATCATCGGTGGTCCTGTCATTGCGATCGTGGCAGGTATGATCATCACGATATTTCTCAAGGATAAAACAAAGCTGCAGAGCGGAGTGACTTTTACCTCCAAGAAGATCCTGCAGTATGCGGTTATTTTGCTTGGCTTCGGTCTGGATCTGTCTGTGGTGCTTAAGACAGGTGCACAGTCTCTGCCGATCATTCTGTCAACGATCGCAACTTCCCTGATCATTGCGTTTGTACTTTGCAAGGTGATGCACATTCCGGGCAAGATTTCCACCCTGGTCGGTGTCGGATCCTCCATTTGCGGCGGTTCTGCCGTTGCGGCGACAGCACCTGTCATCGATGCGGATGATGAGGAGGTTGCACAGGCAATTTCCGTTATCTTCCTGTTTAATGTCATTGCTGCGATTGTATTTCCGCATTTGGGAACTCTCCTCGGATTTTCACAGATCAGCGGAGAAGGGTTTGGTATCTTTGCGGGAACGGCTGTCAATGATACTTCATCTGTGACGGCATGTGCCTCCACCTGGGATGCGATGTACGGTCTGGGCTCCGCCACGCTCGACAAGGCAGTGACCGTGAAACTGACGCGTACGCTTGCAATCATTCCGATCACACTGGTACTTGCGCTGTTTCGCGGTGTGCAGGAGAAGAAAAAGGGAGGCGAAGGGACAAAGGTCAGCTTCAAACAGATCTTCCCGTTCTTCATTCTCTACTTTATCGCGGCATCTGTGATCACAACGATCATGCATACTGCTTTTGCACCGACGAGCGCAGCTTATGGTGTGGCAGAGAGTATTTTCTCTTTTCTGAAAACAGTCAGCAAGTTCTTTATTGTCTGGGCAATGGCGGCCATCGGACTCAATACGGATATCGTCAAGCTGATTAAGACCGGCGGAAAACCGATTTTCATGGGACTTTGCTGCTGGGTTGGCATTACCGGTGTGAGCCTGTTGATGCAGCATGCATTGGGACTTTGGTAAAAATGTCCGCTCTGTCGGAATGATTCTTTAAAAATGCAGATGTAAATTTTATGTTTAAAAAAGTGACAGTATAAGAAATTCCCTTGACCGGGTGTGAAAGTTGCAGCCTGGTCAAGCGGAATTTTTTTGTTTGATAGAAAATTTCTCCGGAATGTTCCTATCAAACAAAACGCTCCGCTAAGGATGCGCACTTGCGCGATAGGAATCATGTCGCAAAAGCGACCGCGCTCGGCGCGAGAATCTCGCAAGCGAGATTCTTTTTATTTTAGAGCCAATGGACCACATAATGGGCCACATACTCCGTCCCCTAGTACCAAAATACACTTTCTGATATTTTCATTGTGGGAATGGGAAAAATATAGTACAATGAATGTTGCCGGGAAAATGGGGTATGTAGTCCCGGTATGGGTCATACAGAATTGTATATCGTTACGTTATGAGCAAAAGCAGATGGCAGAGAAACGGAGGAAACGAAGATGAAGAGAATTGGTATGTTGACAAGCGGCGGCGATTGTCAGGCGCTCAATGCAGCGATGCGTGGTGTGGTGAAGAGCTTGACAAACGCTCAGGAGGATGTTGAAATTTACGGATTTTTGGAAGGCTACAAAGGTCTGATCTACGGTAATTTCCGTATGCTGACAGCAAAGGATTTTTCCGGTATTCTCACAAAGGGCGGCACGATCTTAGGATCGAGCAGGACACCGTTTAAGCTGATGCGTACGCCGGACGAAAATGGTCTGGATAAGGTTGAGGCCATGAAACAGAATTATTATAAATTAAAGCTGGACTGCCTTGTGATCTTAGGCGGAAACGGCACACATAAGACAGCAAATCTGCTCAGGGAAGAGGGGCTTAACATTGTCACATTGCCAAAGACCATAGATAATGATCTTTGGGGTACGGACATGACATTTGGTTTCCAGAGTGCAGTCAACATTGCAACGGATGCCATTGACTGTATTCATACGACGGCAGCTTCCCATGGACGTGTTTTCATTGTGGAGGTTATGGGACATAAAGTTGGCTGGCTGACCTTAAATGCCGGTATGGCAGGTGGCGCAGATATTATCCTGATTCCTGAAATCCCTTATGATATTGACAGCGTGATCAAAAAGATAGATGAGAGAAATCAAAACGGCAGTAGATTTACCATCCTTGCGGTGGCAGAGGGCGCGATCTCCAAGGAGGATGCAAAGCTCTCCAAGAAAGACTACAAGAAAAAGATGGAGAATTATCCTTATCCTTCCGTATCCTATGAAGTGGCTGCGAAGATCAGGGAAAAGGGAGACTATGATGTGCGCGTAACGGTTCCGGGACATACCCAGCGTGGCGGAAGCCCATGCCCGTATGACCGCGTTTTCGCATCACGCCTCGGTTCGGAAGCAGGCAAGCTGATCCTGAACGGAGAATACGGCTTTATGGTTGGTATCAAGAATCGTGAGATTATCAAAGTGCCGCTTGAGGATGTGGCAGGCAAGCTGAAAATGGTATCTCCGGATGCTTCTATTGTACAGGAAGCCAAGATGCTTGGCATTTGCTTTGGAGATTGAGAATAGATTAGAATAGAGGAATGGTATGTCTTATCAGGCATTATACAGAAAATTCCGCCCGGCTACATTCGATGATGTCAAGGGACAGGAACATATTGTAAAGACACTTCGCAATCAGGTGAAGGCGGATCGCGTGGGGCATGCGTATCTGTTTTGCGGAACACGCGGCACCGGTAAGACGACAATTGCCAAGATTCTGGCGCGTACCGTGAATTGCGAGAAGCCCATAGAGGGAAACCCTTGCGGGCAGTGTGCGATGTGCCGTTCGATTGCGGCAGGAACCAGCATGAATGTCATCGAGATCGATGCGGCTTCCAATAATGGCGTAGACAATATCCGGGAGATTGTGGATGAGGTTTCTTTTTCACCGGCTGAGGGCAAATACAAGGTCTATATCATAGACGAGGTGCACATGCTTTCCAACGGAGCCTTCAATGCACTTTTAAAGACGCTGGAAGAACCGCCGTCTTATGTGATCTTTATTCTGGCAACGACGGAGGCACATAAGATTCCGATCACCATTTTGTCCAGGTGTCAGAGGTATGACTTTAAGAGAATTGGCGCAGATACGATTACAGATCGTTTGCGTGAGCTGATGGAGACGGAGCAAGTAGAAGTGGAGGAAAAAGCGCTTCGGTATGTGGCAAAGGCGGCAGACGGCTCTATGCGAGACGCGCTCAGTCTTCTCGACCAGTGCATTGCTTTTCATTTTGGGGAAAAGCTGACCTATGACATGGTGCTCGATGTCCTTGGCGCAGTAGACAGTGAGGTTTTTGGCCGGATGTTACGGCAGATGATTGATAAAAATGTGATCGGGTGTATCACACTTTTGGAGGAAATCATCATGCAGGGGCGTGAACCGGTTCAGTTTGTGACGGATTTTACGTGGTATTTAAGAAACCTGCTATTGCTCAAAACGTCACCGGGGATTGAGGATGTCATCGGTGTATCCACAGAGAATCTGGCGCTTATGCAGGAGGAGGCATCGCTAGTCAGTGATACAGCTCTGATTCGTGATATCCGTATCTTTTCCGAACTGCAGGGACAGCTGCGATATGCGACAGCGAAACGGATTCTTATTGAGACGACGCTGATCAAGATCTGCAGACCGGCGATGGAGGTTAAGACAGATGCGCTCCTTGAGCGCGTGCGCGATCTGGAGAGGCGGCTTGAGCAGGGCGACTTTGCAGCACCGGCAAACGCGGTCAGTGCGCAGGGCGTATCCGGCGCGGTGAATGCACAGAGCGAAAAGAAAGAAAAGGTACCTCTGCCGAAGGCAATCCCTGAGGATGTCAGAGAGGCAGTCGGCAGATGGGGCGAGATCTTAGAGGCTGTCGGACAGCCCATGAAGACCTATCTTGCGGGCAGTCACTTAAGTCTGGGAAATAACGGAAGTCTCCTGATCGTCATAGAGGACGGTGTCAATTATGATTATTTTGCGGCGCACGAAGAAAATAAAGAAGAACTTGCACGCTGCGCAAGTGAGACGATTGGCAAGCAGTTGGAAATTGAGATCCGGTCGATTGGCAGGGAGCAGCAGTTTGAAAATCATTATGCCGATTTAAGCGGCATCATTCATATGGATATAGAAGAAGAATAAAAACAGGAGGACCAAACATGGCAAAAAGAGGCGGTTATCCCGGAGGCATGATGCCGGGAAACATGAACAATCTGATGAAGCAGGCGCAGAGAATGCAGCGTCAGATGGAGGAGAGCCAGAAACAGCTGGAGGAAAAGGAATTTACGGCAACGGCCGGAGGTGGCGCAGTTTCCGTCACTGTGACAGGGAAGAAGATTGTCACAAATGTGACACTTGACAAGGATGCAGTGGATCCGGATGATGTGGAAATGCTGCAGGATCTGATCATGGCTGCAACCAATGAGGCTCTTGGCAAGGCAGAAGAAGCAAGTGCTGCTATGATGTCCGGCATGACAGGCGGCTTGAATCTGGGTGGAGGCTTCCCGTTCTGATGGATCTGTACAGTGGATATATCAACAGGCTCATTGAAGCATTTTCGTCTTTGCCCGGCATCGGACACAAATCTGCGCAGCGACTTGCGTTTCATCTCGTAAATATGCCGAAGGAGCAGGTAGAGCATTTTGCCAGGACAATCGTGGATGCCAGAAATAATGTCTGCTACTGTAAATGCTGCTTTACGTTGACCGATCAGGAGGTTTGTCCGATCTGCAGCAATGTCAAAAGAGACCATTCGACCATTATGGTGGTGGAGAATACAAGGGATCTTGCAGCATATGAAAAGACAGGGAAATATGAAGGCGTGTACCATGTACTGCATGGTGCGATTTCACCGATGCTCGGCGTGGGACCGGGCGATATCAAGCTCAAGGAACTGATCACGCGTCTCCAGACGGATGAAGTGAAAGAGGTCATCATCGCCACCAATTCCAGTCTTGAGGGTGAGACGACAGCAATGTATATCAGCAAGCTGATCAAGCCGACCGGTATCCGCGTCACAAGGATCGCAAGTGGTGTCCCTGTCGGCGGAGATCTGGAATATATCGACGAAGTAACGCTCCTGCGCGCGCTCGATGGCAGAATAGAGCTGTAGTAAGATATAATAAAAAGACAAATAGAAAAACAGAACACAAAGCTGTAAAAGGGAGGATTTTAAAATGGTTACAGTGCAAAATTTCGGCAGAACGATCTGCGGAGAAAAGATTTCTCTGTATTCCCTGAAAAACGAGAGAGGAATGCAGGCTGATGTCACAGATTTTGGAGCGATTCTTGTCAATCTGATCGTGCCAAATCAAAAAGGAGAACTTGCGGATGTTGTGCTCGGCTATGACAGGGGAAAGGATTATCTTGTTAATGGAAGCTGCTTTGGTGCGACAATCGGACCGGTTGCGAACCGCACGGAAAATGCAACCTTCTCTTTGGATGGTACGATTTATAACCTGACTGTAAATGACGGTGATAACAATTTACATACAGACGGCGATAAGGGACTCCACAAAATGTTGTGGGAGGGGGCTGTAAAAGAGGCGGAAAATGCGGTTACTTTCAGCTGCAGCTGCCCGGACGGCTACCTTGGACTTCCCGGCAACCGGAAGTTTTGTGTGACGTACAAGCTGACTGAGGATAATGCCCTTGAAATCCATTATGATGGACAGACGGATAAAACGACACTGATGAATCTGACAAACCATTCTTATTTCAATTTAAAGGGACACGACAGTGAGCAGACAATTGAAGACAATATGGTTACCATCAACGCTTCCAAATATACCAAGGTGCGCAAAGGTGCGATCCCGACAGGCGAACTGGGCGATGTGACAGGTACACCGTTTGATTTCAGAACAGGGCGCGTGGTTGGGCAGAGTATTGATGATGAGAATGCACAGCTTGCACTTGTGGATGGGTATGACCATAACTTTGTCTTGGACGGTTACGAAGAGGGCAAGCTGCAAAAGGTTGCTGTTTTGGAGGATGAGAAAGCAGGAAGATGCATGGAGGTTTATACCGATCTTCCCGGATTACAGCTCTATGCGGGCAACAATATAGCGCCGGAGCTTGGAAAAGGAGATGCCCTTTATGCAAAAAGAAGCGGTATCTGCTTTGAGACACAATTTTTCCCGAACAGCGCAAATGAAGAGACGTTTATCAAACCGGTTGTACAACCGGGCAAACCATTTGCTTCCACGACAATTTACAAATTTGTATAAGCGTGTATCGGCGCTTTTTTGACAAGGTATGATTGCAAACGAAAGCATAGAAAGGTGTAAAAAGACGAGATGTGTAATCTCGTCTTTTTTGCTGCCTGAATGTGTCTGATAAAAAAACGTCGCAGGGGACTTGTTTTGCCAAATTGCGCCTTACCTGTGTGCTATATCTATACATAAATGCGGAAGGTGGGTGAATGAAACGGCATTGTTTGCGCCCAAGATCATCCGCGCACAAGAAAGGTTATTTTGGAGAAAAGCGAAAGGACGGAAGGCAAATGGATGAGACAAAAGGAAGTAAACTGCCAAAAAATGTGAAGCAGGTCGGACAAGCTCCCGCCGGACAGAAGGTGTACCTGGAGGATTATGTGGTCACCTATCTGAAACAGATGCTTGTGGAAGAAAAGAAAATGAAAACCTCCATCTTGTATGGGCATAAAGAAATCATAGAGGACGAGCTCTACTGGTTTGTAAGCGGTGCTATTGAGGCGGAGACGGATTTCTTTATGGAGAAGACAATCATCAATGAGGAGACCTGGCAAAAGGTGAATGCACTGTCGGGGCGTTATTTTGAGAATATGACAGTTCTCGGATGGGCAATGGCAGGACCTGAACCGGAGGCGGATTTGCAGGAGCAGATCCTGCGAACACAGAAAACCTATTTCAGACCGGATCAGAAATTGTTTTTTGTCTATCTGACAGATGAAAAACAGGAAAATCTCTATTTGTATGAAAAGGGTAAAATGAAGCTTCAGAGTGGATACTATATCTACTATGATAAAAATGAATGCATGCAGAACTACATGGTTTCCCTGCGCGCTGCCGAAAGACATCCGGAGGAATTTGAGGCGGATCATGCGTTGCGGCATATCAGAGAAAACAGAGAGGAAAAGAAAATACAGAGAAACCGGAGAAAGACGACGGCTCTTGTCACCTGTTTTGGCATGATTCTTGTGACGACAATCATGATCATCGGAATCACGATGCTGAATAATTATGAAAAGATGCAGAGCATGGAAAAAGTGCTTTATCAGATATCAGGTAAGATTGACGAGCGGGATTCGGGGGATGACACCTTGCAAACAGCGGCCGCACCTGCAGATACATATGCGGAAACGGTTCTTGCAGAAAACGCGCAGGGACTGTCGGAGTCTGAAACTGTCGGCGTGGGACAGGCTGTTTCGGAAGACCCTGCAAAGGAAGAGCAATTGACAGGCGGAGTGGCAAATGAGCAGGTTGCGTTAGAACAGGAAACCGGACAGCCGGAGATGACAGGAGACGGTTCTAAGCAGGAAAACGTGGATACTGTCGGTGATACAGGCTTGGAAGAAGAACAGGCAGCAGACAATGCTGAAACGCCGGAAAAGTCCGCAGGCGATGCGATAACGGATGACGAAACAGATGGGGAAGAGTCCCGGTCAGATCCTGAGGCAGGGGAGACGGCAGAGCAGGATACAAAACAGGAAGAGGCTGCGGCAACGGATGAGGTTGAGAAGGATGATACAACGCAGGAGGACACATCGCAGGAGGACGCTTTGCAGGAGGACGCTTTGCAGGATGCTCCGGAAAAGGTGGAGACAATTCGTCAGGAGACACAGACGTCTTATGTGATTCAAAAAGGAGATACGCTTGCCGGTATTTGTATGAAATATTACGGAAATCTTTCACGGATAGATGAAATATGCAGTATTAACGGAATAGAAAACAGGGACAACATTTTTTACGGACAAAAAATTACGCTTCCTTAGATAAATTGTGATATACTATGAAATAAGTCTCTAAATGACCGGATTGTTTCATGGCATCGCAATCCGGAAAAGTACCATTGATAAAACCGAAATAAACGAGGATAGAAGTATGAAGAAGAAACGGATATCAGATTATAAGGATAAAATCTTTCATCACAGGCTCACAATTGTCTATAAGACAGCTTTGGTGATTGCTCTGTGTGTGGTCGTTTTTGCCGGTATCAAAATATATCGTGACAACCAGGTTTACCACAGCTATGAGATTGTGCAGACAATGCAGAGTGTGGGGACTTCCAGCAGTATTTTCAAAAATTATCAGGGCAACATGCTGGTTTATAGTAAGGATGGCATTTCTGCCTATGACAGAAAGGGCAATCAATTATGGAATCAAACCTATGAAATGCAGGAGCCTGTTGTCAGGGTAAATGGCCCTTATGTTGCGGTGTGTGATTATCAGGGCAGTGTTTTCTATGTGATGAATGCGCAGGGACCGGTGACCAGTGTCGACACGAACATGCAGATTCTGGAACTTGCCGTCTCGGAAGGTGGCATCATAGGTGTGGCATTGCTGGATGATGATGTTGTGTTTCTGAAACAATATTCGCAATCCGGTGAACTGATTGCAGACATCAAAACAACCATGGTACAGAGTGGGTATCCCATTTCCTTTGCTATCTCACCGGATAATATTAAGACGGCTGTCTCTTATCTGAAAGCGGAGAGCGGCAGAATCAATTCCAGTCTTGCGTTTTATAATTTCGGTGGTGTCGGACAAAACGAGACGGACAATCTGGTGAGTGGATATGATTTTGAAGGACAGATTTTGCCTCTGGTCGTTTATCCGAATGAAACAATGGCAGTTGCCGTCGGAGATCAAAAAATCCTTTTGATGAAAGGAAAGCAGAAACCGACTCTGGAAAAGGAAATCCCACTGGAGGAAGAGATATGCGGGTTTTACTATAATAAAAATAATATGGCAGTTGTCAGAAGGAACCACGAACAGAGTGGATTATATGATGTGACTGTCTATGATATGAATGGAAAGAAACAAATAGAACAGAAAATTGATTTTGCATATAAAGACATCATTGTGGAAGATGACCGTATCATTTTATATAATGAAGCACGGGTCATGGCCTTGGGAATGAATGGTGTGATAAAGTACGATGGGGATTTAGGAGGAAATATCCGGTCGTTGGTTCCTTCGGGAAACAGGAATGAGTTTCTGGTTGTGTTTGAAGATGGAATCAGGCTGATAAAATTACGATAATGAAAATGTTTTATGCGATAGGATTGTTGATCATCTTGGTTGCCGCCTGGAAGGGCTGGAAGAAGGGGTTTGTTCAGACACTTGGGAATGTATGTGCAAGCATACTGTCGTTGGGATTTCTCTGGATTCTGAAAAACTGGGCATTTGACTCGTTTCTGGGGACACTTTTGTTTTGCCATTCGGTATTGCTTGTAAGGCTTGTCATTTGCGTGGCGCTGTTTCTCATTCTGTTTTTTGTTTTAAAAGCAGTGATAGTATCGCTGAGAGTAGTTTCTTCTCTGCCGATTATTCGTGGACTGGACCGGTTGCTTGGACTTGTGCTGGGTGGTCTGTTTGGCGTTGTGATTGTGGGAATCATGACAATTTTTTACGAATGGATCCGATAAAAATGGGAGATTGGAGTAGTACCGGAAAAAATCAGAAAAAATCATACAAAACTTTGTGAAAAAATTTAAAAAAGGTGTTGACATCCAAAAATCTAAGTGCTATTATAAGCAAGTCGCTTGTGAGAAATATGCAAAAACAAGCAACAGAACCTTGACAAATAAACAGCAATGCAACCCTGAAAATTCTAAAAA
>CAMFDJ010000026.1 GCA_945949085.1 uncultured Lachnospiraceae bacterium
TCAAGACAGGTGCGATGTCCTATGGTTCTATCTCCCAGGAAGCACATGAATGTCTTGCAATTGCGATGAACAATCTGGGAGGCAAGTCCAATACCGGAGAAGGAGGGGAAGATCTGGAGAGACTTTCCATCGGACCTGACGGATTGAACAAATGCTCTGCCATCAAACAGGTTGCCAGCGGACGTTTTGGTGTGACAAGCAAATATCTGACAAGTGCCAAAGAAATACAGATTAAGATGGCACAGGGCGCAAAACCGGGAGAGGGCGGTCATCTGCCAAGTGGAAAGGTGTATCCATGGATCGCAAAAACCCGCCACTCCACACCGGGTGTAGGACTTATTTCACCGCCGCCGCATCATGATATTTATTCCATCGAGGACTTGGCACAACTTATCTACGATCTAAAGAATGCCAATAAAGACGCAAGGATTTCCGTGAAACTTGTTTCGGAGGCAGGTGTCGGTACTGTAGCTGCCGGTGTTGCAAAGGCAGGTGCACAGGTTGTTCTGGTGTCCGGCTATGACGGAGGAACCGGCGCAGCACCCCGAAGCTCAATTCACAATGCCGGGCTTCCATGGGAGCTGGGACTTGCTGAGACACATCAGACACTGATTATGAACGGACTGCGCAATAAAGTGCGCATCGAGACAGATGGCAAGCTGATGAGCGGTCGGGATGTTGTGATTGCAGCACTGCTTGGTGCGGAGGAATACGGATTTGCAACAGCACCGCTTGTAACGATGGGTTGCGTCATGATGCGTGTCTGCAATCTGGATACCTGTCCGGTCGGTATTGCCACACAGAATCCGGAGCTGAGAAAGCGTTTCAGAGGCAAACCGGAATACGTAGAGAACTTCATGAGATTCATCGCACAGGAAATGCGCGAGATCATGGCAAAGCTTGGTGTCAGGACGGTAGATGAGCTGGTAGGAAGAAGTGATCTGCTCAAGGTGCGTGATAATCTCGATGAAAGATATGAAAGAATTGATCTGTCCAACATCTTGAATAATCCGTATGCCGGAAGCAAGGAAAAAGTGACCTTTGATCCCAAACAGGCTTATGATTTCAAACTGGAAAATACGCTGGATGAGCGTGTACTGTTAAAACAGCTCGGCAAGGCGCTTGAGACAGGTACAAAGAGAAGCATCGAGGTGGATGTAAGTAATACAGACCGTGCGCTCGGTACGATACTGGGTGCTGAGATCACAAAGCGGTTCTACAATACACTGCCGGAGGATACCTACAGAGTCCTTTGCCATGGCGCGGGAGGACAGAGCTTTGGCGCATTTATTCCGAAAGGACTGACACTGGAGCTGGTAGGTGATTCGAATGATTACTTTGGAAAGGGTCTTTCAGGTGGTAAGCTTGTGGTTTATCCGCCTCAGGGAAGCCGTTTCAAACAGGATGAGAATATCATTATCGGTAATGTGGCACTTTACGGTGCAACAAGCGGAAAAGCATTTATCAATGGTGTTGCAGGAGAACGTTTCTGCGTGCGTAACTCCGGGGCAAATGCAGTGGTAGAAGGTGTTGGAGATCATGGCTGTGAATATATGACCGGCGGACGTGTTGTTATTTTGGGTACGGTCGGAAAGAATTTTGCTGCCGGTATGAGCGGTGGTATCGCATATGTGCTCGATGAAAACAATGACATTTATACCAAGGTCAATAAGGATATGGTTTCTTCCTCTGAAATCACATCAAAATATGATGTGCTGGAGCTGAAGGAGATGATCAAGGAGCATGTGGCATATACCAATTCAGAAAAAGGAAAGATGATTTTGGATCACTTTGGCGAATATCTGCCGAAATTCAAAAAAATCATTCCGCACGATTATGAGAGAATGCTGAAGGCCATTGTACAGATGGAGGAGAAGGGCCTTAGCGCAGAGCAGGCGCAGATCGAAGCATTCTATATGAATAAAAATAAGTAGGAGGCGCAAAATGGGAAAACCAACAGGATTTATGGATTATGAAAGACAGGTCTCAAAGGCCGAAGATCCCAAAGCAAGGATCAAGCATTTTAATGAATTCCATACGCACCTCCCGCAGAAGGAGCAGCAGCTCCAGGGAGCCAGATGTATGGAATGCGGCGTCCCGTTTTGTCAGTCCGGGTGCAACCTCGCAGGCATGACAAGCGGGTGCCCTTTGCACAATCTCGTTCCGGAATGGAATGATCTGGTCTATACCGGCAACTGGGAACAGGCATACAACAGACTTCGGAAAACAAATAATTTTCCGGAATTTACCGCGAGGGTTTGTCCGGCACTTTGTGAAAATGCCTGTACATGTGGTCTGTACGGAGATCCGGTAGCCACGAAGGAAAATGAATATGCCATTATAGAGAATGCATATGAAAAGGGATATGCTGCGCCAAAGCCGCCCAGACAGCGCACCGGCAAGAAGGTGGCTGTGATCGGCAGCGGCCCGAGCGGACTTGCAGTGGCAGACCAGCTTAATAAGCGTGGACATCTTGTGACTGTCTATGAGAGAAGTGACAGAGTAGGTGGTCTTCTCATGTACGGCATTCCCAATATGAAGCTGGAAAAACATATTGTGGATCGCAAGATTGAGGTGATGAAGGCAGAGGGCGTCACATTTGTGACAAATGCAGATGTGGGGAAGGATGTCAAACCCGCAAAGCTGATGAGTGAGTATGACAGAGTTGTTCTTTGCTGCGGTTCTTCCAACCCAAGAGACATAAATGCACCCGGCAGAGATGCACAGGGCATCTATTTTGCAGTAGATTTCCTTTCAAAAAATACAAAGTCGCTGTTAGATTCAAATTTGAAGGATGGAAAATATATCAGTGCCAAGGGAAAAAATGTCATTATCATCGGTGGTGGAGATACCGGAAATGACTGTGTAGGAACCTGTATCCGCCATGGCTGTAAATCTGTGACACAGATTGAGATGATGCCAAAAGCGCCCGATAAACGCGCTGATAACAATCCATGGCCGCAGTGGCCAAAAATCTGTAAGACAGATTACGGTCAGGAGGAAGCGATTGCGGTATTCGGACATGATCCCCGTATCTATGAGGCAACGGTAAAGGAGTTTATCAAGGATAAAAACGGAAAGCTGAAAGCAGTGAAAATTGTCGGCCTCTCATGGGAAAAGGATCCGGAGACAGGACGCATGATCAGTAAAGAGATTGCCGGCAGTGAAAAAGTAATGGACTGCGAACTGGTGCTCATTGCGGCGGGCTTTTTGGGGGCGCAGAAGTATGTGACAGATGCGTTTAAGGTTGCGCTTACCGAACGCACTAATGTCAAGACCGCAGCCGGAAGTTTTCAGACGAGTGTAGAAAATGTCTTTACGGCAGGCGATATGCATACGGGACAGTCGCTTGTGGTAAAAGCCATTCGTCAGGGCAGAGAGTGTGCCAGAGAAGTGGATGAGAGTCTGATGAGATATACAAATCTGTATATACAGTAAAATAATATCTCTCAAAATAAGAAATGTAAGCTGCAAAAACGACAAAAACAGATACTTCTTGTCGCTAAAATGCAGGAAAATCTGCAGAAACTGGAAAAGATTGTGTAAAATGCTCAATTAAATTTTGCGGAAGATGGATCTTTTTGGAAATTTTGTATTCTGTGTGCATAGAATGTGGACATTTGTGCATAATCCATAGAAAAGTTACAAATTGCAAGTAAAAATGAACTTGTTTCGTAGGCAATTTGTTTTCGGTAAGAGAGGAAGTCTTTATATTGTACTGAAATTAGAACTTTACATTTATGGCAAAAAGGGTATAATGCTTTCAAGCAGAACAAGAAAACTGAAAAGAAGCATAGTAGAAAGGTGGTAATTACTATGACACAACGCAAAATTTTCTTAAGAAGTGACGAAGTAAATGAATTTGTAAAAAAAGCAACCAAATGTGATTTTGATATTGATATTTCATACAACAGGTTTGTAGTGGATGCAAAATCTATTTTGGGGGTACTTGGACTTGATCTGCGTCAGGCACTGACAGTGACCTGTCACGGCTATGATGCTGATTTTGAACAGTATCTCGGAAAATTTGCTGCTGCATGCTAAAGACAAAAACAGAACAAATGTTTGACTGACTGTCAGGAATAGGGTACACTATTCCTGACAGTTTTGTTTTGTAGCGAGGAAGGAAAGCAAGCGCGAACGAAGTTCGCATTTGGTTTCAACGAGGCAAGCACGAGCCTGCACTTGTGCAAATGCTCGTAGTTGCCGAGTGCCTCCATCGAGAAGAAGCGATAGCGTATTCGAGATGGTCCGAGCGGTCGCGGAAATTCGTGGAGCGCGAAGCGCGGCGTCTGCGAAGCAGACGGAATTATGAGTGCAAGAGGAAGGAAAATGAGCATGGATGTACAGATTTCGGTGCGTAATCTGGTGGAATTTATAATGCGTGAAGGTGATATTGACAACAGAAGCGGATCCTTCAATGAAAATGCAATGCTGGAGGGAAGCAAAATTCACCGGATGATCCAGGGACGTATGGGACCGGAGTATGAATCGGAGGTCAGTCTGCGTTATGTAAAGGATTGCGGAAATTATCGCATTATTTTGGACGGACGGGCAGATGGCGTGCTGCGGCAGGGCGGTCATGTTGTGGTTGACGAAATCAAGGGAACATGCCGTGACTTAAAAAAGCAAAAGGAGCCGGAAGGGGTTCATCTGGCACAGGCCAAGTGCTATGCCTATATGATCGCTCGGCGCGAACAACTTTCGGACATCGGGGTCAGAATGACCTATTGTAATATGGATACCCGCGAAATCAAATATTTCCATGAGAATTTCACATTTCCTACATTAGAGAGATGGTTTACACAGCTCCTTTCGGATTATCAGAAATGGGCGGAATTTGAATATACATGGAAGAAACTGCGTCAGAGAAGCATTCACACACTGGAATTTCCGTTTTCCTATCGAAACGGACAGAAGGAACTGGCAGGACATGTCTATCAGACAATCTGTCATAGAAAAAAATTATTCATTCAGGCGCCGACAGGTGTCGGAAAGACAATCTCAACCTTGTTTCCGGCCATTAAGGCAGTCGGGGAAGGGAAAGCAGACAAAATATTCTATCTGACTGCCAAGACCATCACGCGAACCGTTGCCGAAAATACCTTTTCGCTGTTAAAAAAGGGAGGTCTGCGCTACAAAACGCTTTCACTTACCGCGAAAGAAAAAATATGTAAGATGGAACAGACTGACTGCAATCCGGAATACTGCCCCTATGCAAAGGGACATTTTGACCGGATTAATGATGCCATGTATGAGCTTTTGACAACGGAGGATACCTTCGACAGAAACGTGATAGAACGATATGCCGAAAAGCATCGGGTCTGTCCGTTTGAGATGGCATTGGATCTGAGCCTTTTTGCAGATGCGGTTATCTGCGATTATAACTACCTGTTTGATCCGTATGCGCATTTGAAACGCTTTTTTACAGAAGGGATAAAGGGACCGTACCTCTTTTTGGTGGATGAGGCTCATAATCTTGTGGATAGAGGCAGACAGATGTATTCGGCCGAACTGGTCAAGGAAGAGTTTTTGGCGCTGAGGAAACAGATTCAGCCGTATGGCACAAAGCTGGAACCATATATAGATCGTTGTAATAAAGAACTTCTGGCAATCAAAAAAGAGACAGAAGGGTTTCGGGTGCTTACATCGGCGGGCAGCTTTGATATGCAGCTTACGAGATTGCATGGCGCAATCAGCACATATCTGGAGGATGAGGAAGATTCTCCGGTCAGAGAAGAATTACTGGAATTCTATTTTAAATTGTCCCGTTATCTGGATGTGAACGAACGGCTGGATCATAATTATGTGACTTACGCAATGATGCGAGAGGATGGCAGCTTTCTCATAAAGCAGTTTTGTGTCAATCCCGCCAAACGGCTGAAGGAATGCATGGATCAGGGAATTTCTGTAATTCTTTTTTCTGCGACCTTTTTACCGATTCAATATTATAAGCAGCTTCTTGGCGGAGAACCGGACGATTTTGAGGTGTATGCCAAATCTTCTTTTACAAGTGATCAGATGAAGCTTTTGATTGCCAGAGATGTCACGAGTAAATACACGAGGCGCAACATGACGGAATATTACAATATAGCAGCCTACATCAATGCGATTGTAAAGCAGAAAAGAGGAAATTATCTGATTTTTTGTCCTTCTCACGCTTTTTTGGAAGAGGTTTTTGATTCTTACACGACTTTCTTTTTGGAAGAGGAGACAGAGTGCTGCATCGCGCAGGGAGAGAGCATGAACGAGCGGGAGCGGGAGGCATTTCTGGCATGCTTTCGTGCAGGAGAGGAGGAGAAGGGAAGCGGAGAGGCTTCTGGTGCCAATACTTTTTGGCAGGAACAATCGGTGCAAGGAAAAAGAGATCAAATGTTTGCAGCACTTCCCATCAACATGGAGATTACAGTGGAGCCGGAGAATGAGGCTGTCAATCACTATGATCGGGCGCTTCCGATGATCGGAAACAGGAGTGTAATCGGATTTTGTGTACTGGGAGGAATTTTTTCAGAGGGAATCGATTTAAAGGGGGATGCTCTGATCGGCTCGATCATCATAGGGACGGGATTGCCGCAGGTTTGTGAGGAGCGGGAGCTCCTAAAACATTTCTTTGACGAGGAAGGAAAGAACGGATTTGATTATGCGTATCGATATCCCGGTATGAATAAGGTTTTGCAGGCAGCCGGACGAGTGATCAGGAGTGCTTCTGACAGAGGTGTGGTGGCACTTCTCGATGAGCGGTTCTTGCAGCATGCCTATACGAAGCTGTTTCCCAGAGAATGGCAGGCGTATTGTGTTGTCAGTGCCAAGGAGTGTGCGGTCAAAACCGCAGCATTTTGGCAAGGGGAATAAATAACGAATGATATGAAATTGATGACGAAGACACAAGGAAAAATAAATTATGAAAGTTATTTAAAAAGAATGTGGATAACTCACATGAGAGGATTACATAACAAATAAAATAGCGAAAGATATTTTAAAAGAGCAATTTATCGGTAAAAGATGGGGAAATGCAATATGACACACAGTTTTTGCAATTTCCCTTTCATTTTATCGCAAGAATGACAAGGATGTCCTGTGTGGATAACTTTGTGGAAATTGGGGATTTCTTTTTGCGAAAACCCAAAATAACGGACTTATGCAAAAAATGACTCTAAAAATCGTTTTTGCAAGAGTTCTTGCATGAAAAAAACGAAAAAGAAGAATTATGTCAACGACTGAAGAGGAAGTGATTTCCTGATAACAGTCGTTCTGATAATAACAGAAGAATCTCTTAAATTTGGGAGACCTATGAATCTCTGACTTGGTTTGGCGCGATGGATGTGATAAAATAAAATGAAATGATTCTGGAAGGAGCATTCAGGTGGAAGAGAAGAGAAAGACGGTCATTACCGTTAAGGATCTGTATAAGATATATCGGGTTGGAGACAGTAAGGTCCGGGCACTGAATGGAGTTGATTTCTCTATTTATAAAGGAGAATTCTGTGCAATCGTCGGGACTTCCGGTTCGGGGAAATCTACCTTATTAAATATGCTTGCAGGATTGGAAAAACCGACCAAGGGTGAAATTGTCATTGCGGGTGAGCATCTGGAGAATAAGAGTGAAAACGGGCTTGTGAAGTTCAGAAGGGAGCATATTGGTTTTATATTTCAATCGTTCAATCTGATGCCGGCATTAACAGCAGTGGAAAATGTAGCACTTCCCCTGACTTTTCAGGGAGTTGAAAAGTCAGAGCGAACAAAGCGTGCGGAAGAAGTTCTTTCGCTTGTCGGACTTGAGAAACATAAAAAACATAAACCACAGCAGATGTCCGGCGGACAGCAGCAGCGAGTCGGGATTGCGAGGGCACTGGTGGTAGGACCGGAAATTATTTTTGCGGACGAGCCCACCGGTAATCTGGATTCTCATACCTCGGCAGACGTGATGCGACTTATGAAAAAAATCATCAGAGAACAAAATCAGACACTTATCATGGTTACCCATGATGATCATCTGGCGGAGTTTGCCGACAGGATTTTCCGTATTTCGGACGGCAAGATTATCAGTATTGAAGAAGGAAAAGAAAAGGAATGAAAACAGGAGGATATCGGAAGATGAGACATACAAGAGGTGTCAGAACAGTCATGATTGCATTGCTGCTTGGTCTGACAGTAGTAACGGGTGTCGGAGCCACAGATGTGATGGCGACTACGACAATGCCGGGAGCACAGGATGATTCGGGAGAGAACAGCCAGTCACTGGAGGATATCAAAAAAGAGGCAAAGGCTGAGATTTCCGATTATGGGGATATCATCAAGCTGAAGGCAGATGAAGCGACCGGAAAGGAAATTGACAAGGCTGTAAAAAAATATCAGAAGATTATCGGAACGGCAGACCAGGATAAAAATACGGATGGGCTGACGACAAGAGCCAGTGTGGAGGATTGTGTGACGGAGGCAAAGTCAGCAATTGAAGCACTTGTTACGACCGGTACGGAAAGCTCTGACGGAAAAGAAGATGCTTTGCCGTCATCTACCAGTGAATTTGTGATGGTGGGCGGTAATTGGGTGACACCGACGGCAACGCATGGGCAGCTTGTGGATATTGTGCTTCCGGTTGTCAATATGGGAATGGTCAATCTTGCAAATGTGACAGTGACACCGGTCATATCCAATACGGTGAGCGAGTGGCCCTTTGTGATTGATACAAGTGGATATACTCAGACGATTGCGGATTTGCCGGGCAAAGGAAATGGGCAGAGCGATATGGACCGCAGGCGGGAATTGACATGGACACTTCGCACCAGAGAGGATGCCATGTCCGGCTATTATAAGCTGCAGTTTAATGTATTATATTATGTAGGAACAGAAGCAGAAAATGCAACACTTACTACATATGTGCTGGTAAAGGGAGCAGCCGGCAGTGGAAATATCGAGAATGAGGGAGGAGCCTCATCCACTCCGCGTGTGATTGTGACCGGATTTACAACAGAGCCGGCAAAGGTGCATGCAGGTGATACGTTTCAGTTGACTCTGCATCTGAAGAATACCTCCAAGAGAACTTCGGTATCCAATATGCTGATCAATCTTACGGCACCTTCGGAAGGAACTGATGCGGAAAGTACCTATGCGGCTTTTTTGCCGACAAACGGTTCCAATTCTGTTTACCTGGAAAGTATCGGAAAGGGACAGACGCAGGATGTATCCATTGAGATGACTGCGAAAAGTGATTTGGCGCAGAAACCTTATCAGCTTGATGTCAATATGGAATTTGAGGATGAAGACTATGCGGCTTATACGGCAAATGCAGATGTATCGATACCAATCTTTCAGGACCCGCGATTTGAGCTGAGTAAGCCTGAGATTCTGCCGGAACAGATCATGGTAGGGAATGAGTCGAATGTCATGTTCAGTATCTATAATATCGGCAGAGTTACGTTGTATAATGTACATGTCAGCTTTGAAGGGGAAAGCCTGAGCGGTGGTGATTGTTTTCTGGGAAAGATTGAGGCCGGAGCGACAGGCAGCGTAGATACCATGGTAACCGGTGCGAAGGCAACAGAAGAAGGAGAAGAGCAGAATATTGTCATTACTTATGAGGATGATGCCGGTAATGTTGCAAAATACAAAGAGCAGATTTCCGTAACTGTGCAGGGAGAGGCTCAGATGGGCTATGATATGGACTTTGATGATGGCAATATCATAGAGTTTGATGAGGAAGAAGAAAAGAAAAGTTCCCTGCTTACCATTGTATTGGTTGCGACCTGTCTGGTTGTCTGTGTGATTATAGTTGTTATTGTTGTGAACATAATCGGGAAAAAGAAAGCAGAAAAAGAAAAAGAGAATCTGCTGAGTGATCTGGAAGAGGGAGACGAGGATGAAATATCGTGATATGCTTCGTATGAGCTGCTCGAATCTCTGGAAACGTAAGATCAGGACTTTTTTGACAATTCTGGGTGTCGTCATCGGAACAGCGTCGATCGTGGTCATGGTATCATTGGGATTGGGACTTTCGCGGGCATCGATGGCAGAGATTGAACAGTATGGCGGGATTACGACTGTCAATGTGACGGAACAGGGCTCGATTTTTGGCTATGATGAAGAAGATGAGAAGCAGACGCTTGGGCAGGCTTATGGATCGGGACATTTGGACGACGCACTTTTGCAGAGAATTCAGGAGGTTGATCATGTAAAAAGTGCCTATCCGATGCTGGAGACAGAAGCAATAGCGATGAGTGGCGGTTATCAGGGAAATGTCACTGTTTGTGGCGTGCCGGCAGCGCAGGCAGATCTTTTGGGACTAAAGCTGTCACAGGGGACATTGATGCAGCCTGGAACAGGGCAGTTTGAAGCTGTTTATGGAAATGCTGTCCTGACAAATTTTTATAATGAGAAAACCGGAGACGGATATTGGTGGAACGGGCAGATGGCTGATATTGATCTGATGGAGGATACGATCATGTACATTTTCAATGTGGAAAAGTATTATTCGTATCTTTGGGGAGGAACGGATGAGAACGGACAGACAGCTGCCTTCCCAAAGAAATATATTGTCAAGACGGCCGGCGTGATGGATGGAGGGCCGGATGACTACTATAGTAACAGCAATTATGTATATTGCGATCTGGATGTGCTGAAGTCGACCTTGAAAAAAGAATATAAAAATACGGTAATTCCGGGTCAGCCGACATACACTTCCGGAAAACCGTACAAGGAGATCTTTTACACTTCTATTGTAGTCCAGGTGGATGATATGAATTATGTACAGCAGGTACAGAAGGATATCAATGCACTGGGCTATCAGGCGTATTCCAATGCAGAGTGGGTACAGGCCGAGCAGAAGCAGTTTCGCTATATCCAGCTTGCACTCGGCGGGATCGGAGCGGTTTCACTCTTTGTCGCTGCGATCGGAATTGCCAATACGATGATGATGTCTATCTATGAGAGGACAAAGGAAATCGGCATTATGAAAGTACTCGGTTGTGACATGCGAAATATTCAGGGAATGTTTCTCATGGAGGCAGGCTATATCGGCTTGATCGGCGGCATCATAGGTCTGGTGCTCAGCTATATTCTGTCGGGTGTGATCAATATGCTTGTAAAAAATATGGATATGGGAATGAATGTGCAGGTGGGACTGTCTTATATTCCGCCCTGGTTGGCGCTTCTTGCGCTTGCATTTGCGGTTATTGTGGGTATGGTATCCGGCTTTTTTCCATCACTTCGCGCGATGCGCTTAAGTCCGCTTGCGGCAATCAGAAATGAGTGAATATAACTAAATTATTCGCGAAAAACTTTTATGTTTTAGTAGAAATATCTAACACAATATGCTATACTCGTTTGTGTATAGGTTAAATTGCTGGGGTTAACGCATTTGCTAACTGATACATACAAAAAAAGGAAGATATAGGGGCGAGAAAAATGGCAGGAAACATGGAAATGGAAGCAGCAAGAAGAGCAGCAGAGGAAGCAGCAAGAATGGCAGCCGCTGCAACGATGAAGAATAATAATGCACCGGAAGAAAAGGTGCAGGAAGAGGGCGCTATCAAGTCGGCAGAGGATGCGATTCGTCAGACGGCAGGCTTGAATGCAAAGAAGGCTGCTATCGAGTCGGCACTCAGAATTGCCGATGAAGCGGCTAGGAAGGCTGCACATGAAGTGACGGAGAATACATCATCAGAGAAAGACGCAGCGAGACGTGCCATTGAAGAAGAGACGATTCGTAAAGCAACAAGTGAGCATACCAGAAAGATTGCGGAAGAGACGGCCAGAAAGCTTGCAGACGAGAATATTAAAAAGTCACAGGAGTTTGCAAAGCAGTCCGATGAGCGTGTGAAGAAGATCAAGGAAGAAGCACAGGCAAAGAAGGAAGCAGAGTTAAAACCTTCTATTGATGCAGCTGTAAAGGAAGCAAAGATCAAGGGTGATAAAGAGAAGGAAGAAATCCTGAAGAAGATTCAGGAAGAGAATAAACAGAAAATTGAAGAGACGTTACGCAAATTGGAGGAAGAAGGTAAAAAACGTCTTGAGGAAGCAACTGTAAAGGCAGATGAGACGACAGAAAAAGCGATAGAAGAAGCGAAGAAACAGGCAGAAGAAAAGGTAAAGGCAGAGATTGAAGCAGTTGTTGCAAAGGTTGGCAATGAGGCCAGAACAAAAGAGGCTGAGGCTGCAAAGCGTGAAGACGAAAAGAATGTAAAGCTTGTTGAAGAAGCTGTTACGGCGGAAGCGAACGGCGTTGCAATCAAGTTTGCAAAGGATGCCATCGTGAAGATGGAAGAGGAAAAGATTCGACGTGCAGAAGAGGAGAAGGCAAGACTGATCGCGGAAGAAAAGGCGCGTAAGGAAGCGGAAGAGCGTGCACGTAAGGAAGCGGAGATTGCAGAACAGAGACGTATTGAGGAAGAAAAGCGTCGTAAGGAAGAGGCTGCAAAAGCGAAGGCTGAGGCAGCAGAAAAAGCCAGAAAAGCTGCTGAGATGCTTGAATTCCGCAAGTACGAAGCAGAGATTAAGGCAAAGACAGCAGGAACCGTACAGACGGCAGGAGTGGCAGCAGAGAAACCTGCATCTGAGAATAAGACTGAAGAAGTGAATCCGGCAGCAGCAGCGGCTGCAGCAGCAGTTGCCGCTATGAAGGGCGAGGCACCGGCACAGCCGGCAGCATCTGCGCCTGAGAAACCGGCACAACCGGCACAGCCGGCAGCAAATGAAAAGGCACCGCAGCAGGATGCAAAACCGGCATCGACCGGCGCTGCAGCAGCAGTGACAGCAGATGCTACCAGCTCAGGAAAAGCAATGTCACTTGATGAGTTCCAAAAGGCTGCAATGAAGCTTAAGATCTTACTGGAAAACGGTATTATTTCACAGGAGGAATTTGACGAAGAGAAGAAACGTCTTGTGGCAAATATGCAGTTGTAAAAGAGTTTCTGAGAGAAGAATCGATATTGTTTGATTACATATCCCGTGTGCGAAAGCACATGGGATATTTTTGTATCACAAATGTATTGACATATAATATTATATGCCATATAATATGGAAAAATATAATATTATACAGCGTATAGTATTGCCGGAGCTTTGTGCCATGTAGCCTGCAGAAGGATTCAGG
Organism: uncultured Lachnospiraceae bacterium; assembly: GCA_945949085.1. Classification (GTDB taxonomy): domain Bacteria; phylum Bacillota; class Clostridia; order Lachnospirales; family Lachnospiraceae; genus CAG-194. Next base: position 13,088 of record CAMFDJ010000026.1, read on the forward strand.
TATGGAAGCAAGTGGAATGGCAAAATAGGAAAATGATAAAATTTAAGAAAGGAAAGGATCATGGTATTTAACACAGGTGCAGCTTTGCTGGATGCGATCGTGCTTGCTGTCGTGGATCAGGATGAAATCGGAACGTATGGATACAAGATTACGCAGGAAGTGCGTCAGGTACTGGATGTATCGGAATCGACATTGTATCCCGTACTCAGAAGATTGCAAAAGTCGGGATATCTGGATGTCTATGACAGGGAATGTGCCGGTAGAAACAGGAGATATTATAAAGTGACAGTGGACGGAAAACAGCAGCTTACAGAATATAAAAAAGAATGGAAGAATTATTCCGCTCATATAAATGCGATATTTGAGGGAGGAAACGACATTGAATAAAGAAACATTTTTGCTTGAACTGGGCAGATTGCTCTCCGATCTTTCTTTAGAAGAGAAACAGGAAGCAATGGCATTTTATGAAGAGTATTTCATGGAAGCCGGAGAGGAACAGGAGGAGCAGGTATTGCGCGAGCTTGGATCCCCGCAGGAGGTTTCCTATAAGATCCATGAGGAACTTGCCGGAAAGGAACTGATCTGTTATGACGCTGTTGCCGGGCAGAGAGAGCGCACAAACAATACTAACGATGACAGCAGTGTGCAAGGCAAGGACGAAAATGACAAGAAGACTGGAAAGCAAAAGAAGAAAGCACCGGTGAATGGCTGGAAAATAGCATGTATTGTCATCTTATGTCTGATTGCATTGCCTATAGCAGGCCCGATTGCGTTCGGTCTGGGAGCCGCAGCACTCGTAATTGTCATTGCGATTGTTGCTTCTGTGTTTGCGGTATTATTCGCTCTGGTTGTAACGGTTTTGGCACTCGTGGTATCGGCTGCGATTGTTGGTGTTGTATTTCTGATACTCGGAATTCTGAAACTGATCACTGCGCCTTTTGCTGCACTGATCTTACTTGGATTGTCACTGATTATGCTTGGCGCTTTTATATTGTGCTGCTGGCTGCTTGTCAAGCTGTGCATGGTGGTTGTGCCGGCCGTTGCAAAGGGTATTTGGAAACTGATTTGCCTGCCGTTTCGTAAAAAGGAGGGAACAGCGTCATGAAGAAATCGACAAAAATTATTTTAGGAACGATAGCGGGATTATTTTTGACAGGGCTGCTTCTTCTGCTGATCGGTGTTGTTGCAGGAGGCAGAAATCAGGCGATGGATATCATCAGAGAGGATGCACATATCAGCGGTTCCTTCGGAGGCTGGATCAGCGGTCTGATTACAGAGGAAGATGACGAAGAGACAGATAATGACAGTGAGGAAGAAGCCGATCTGGGATTGAAAGAAATCGATGCGACAGAAAAAAACAATGCAGATGAGAGGATTGAAATAGCAGATGGCAGCAAGTTCAATTCTCTTGCTCTCTCAATGGGTGCGGGAGAATTTGTAATCCGGGAAAGTGCTGACGATAAAGTTTACCTGTCTGATGTTAAAAAGCTTTCCGTTAAGACTGCATTGAAGGGCGATACCTTGTATGTAAAAGCGAAACCAAAGACAAAGCGTCTTTGGAATTTTGTCAATACTGTAGAGGGAGGTACACTTGTCATTTATCTTCCACAAAAGGAATACAATCAGGTTGATCTGGAACTGGGAGCAGGGGAACTGAAACTGGAACAGAAGCTCATCGCAAAAGAAATAGAACTCTCTCTTGGCGCGGGAGAAATCACAGGAACACATTTGCAGGCGGAGAAGCTGCAGGCAGAAGTAAGTGCAGGTAGTATGACACTTGTGCAGATCAATGCAGGACGGGCAGAGATTGAGGTGAGTGCCGGAGAATGTGTGGTGGAGAAAGCTTCCTTTGAAAAGCTTTCTGTCGATGTGGCGATGGGATCCGCAGAAATTGGGGTGGATGGAAAAGAAGAGGACACTTCCTATGAAGCAGAGTGCAGCATGGGAGAAGTCAGGATTGGAAAGAACGTCTATCTCCACCAAGGCTCTCATGACAAAGATGATGCACAGGGAGAGAAAAAACGTCATATTGATGCGGAGTGTGGAATGGGAGAAATCAGTATTACCTTTCACGAATAGCAGCAAATGGCAATTTGGCGAAATCATTGCAAATCTTGACAAAGACTGGGGCTGAGACTATTATATACCTATCTATGTGCAGATGAAAATGAAAGGCAAGGACAAAAGGATGGGTAAAGAATTGGCAAAAACTTACGATCCGAAGGAGATGGAAGACAGAATCTATCAGAACTGGGTCGAAAAAAAATATTTTCATGCGGAGGTAGATCACAGCAAAAAGCCTTTTACCATTGTGATTCCACCGCCAAATATCACTGGTCAGCTCCATATGGGGCATGCGCTTGACAATACCATGCAGGATATTCTGATCAGGTTTAAGCGGATGCAGGGATATAATGCACTCTGGCAGCCCGGAACGGACCACGCTTCTATTGCGACAGAGGTCAAGATCATTGAAAAGCTCAAAGAAGAGGGCATTGACAAAGAGGATCTCGGCAGAGAAGGCTTTTTAGAGAGAGCCTGGGAGTGGAAAAAGGAGTACGGCGGACGTATTATTGAGCAGCTGAAAAAACTCGGTTCTTCCTGTGACTGGGACAGAGAGCGGTTTACCATGGATGAGGGCTGTAATAAAGCCGTAACGGAAGTTTTCTGTAAGATGCATGAAAAAGGATGGATCTACAAGGGCTCCCGTATTGTCAACTGGTGTCCGGTTTGTAATACTTCTATCTCGGATGCCGAGGTACAGTATGAGGAACAGGCAGGACATTTTTGGCATATCAAATATCCGCTGGTAGATGAAAACGGCAATCCTTCCGAAACGGAATTCCTTGAGTTTGCAACGACGAGACCGGAGACGATGCTTGGAGATACGGCAGTTGCCGTCAATCCGGCCGATGAGAGATATACGTATCTGCATGGCAGACAGGTCTGGCTGCCGATTGTGAATAAGCCGATTCCTGTTGTAGAAGATGCTTATGTCGATATGGAATTCGGTACCGGTGTTGTCAAGATTACACCGGCACACGACCCGAACGATTTTGAGGTTGGAAAACGTCACAACCTGCCTGAAATCAATATTTTGAATGATGATGCCACCATCAATGCAAATGGCGGTAAATACGAAGGTATGGATCGCTATGAAGCGAGAAAAGCCATTGTGGAGGAGCTTGATCGTCAGGGACTGCTTGTCAGGATTGAAGATTACAGTCATAATGTCGGTACACATGACCGCTGTAAGACAACGGTAGAGCCCATGATCAAAAAACAGTGGTTTGTGAAGATGGATGAACTGATCAAACCGGCCGTTAAGGCAGTAAAAGAGGGCGAGATCAAGCTGGTACCGTCCCGCATGGAAAAGACATACTTTAACTGGACCGATAATATCCGCGACTGGTGTATCAGTCGTCAGCTCTGGTGGGGACACAGAATCCCGGCATATTATTGTGACAAATGTGGAGAGATTGTGGTTGCCAAGGAGGCACCTTCCGTTTGTCCGAAATGCGGACATAATCATCTGACCCAGGATCCGGATACGCTGGATACATGGTTCTCATCTGCGCTTTGGCCATTCTCAACGCTAGGTTGGCCGGAGAAGACGGAGGATCTTGATTACTTCTATCCGACGGATGTGCTTGTGACAGGCTACGATATCATTTTCTTCTGGGTCATCCGTATGATCTTCTCCGGATATGAGCAGATGGGCGAAAAGCCCTTTCAGACGGTATTGTTCCACGGTCTGGTACGCGATTCTCAGGGTCGTAAGATGAGCAAATCACTTGGAAATGGTATCGACCCGCTCGAGATCATCGATCAGTATGGTGCAGATGCGCTGAGACTGACCCTGATTACCGGTAATGCACCCGGTAATGATATGCGTTTCTATTACGAAAGAGTAGAGGCAAGCCGTAACTTTGCCAATAAGGTATGGAATGCATCCCGTTTCATCCTTATGAACATGGAAGGCAAAGAAATTACAGATGAGGCAAAGGAAAGCTTAGAGCCTGTAGATAAATGGATTCTTTCGAAGATGAATGGTCTGATCAAAGAAGTGACAGACAATATGGAAAATTATGAACTTGGTATCGCAGTTCAAAAGGTATATGACTTTATCTGGGATGAGCTGTGTGACTGGTATATCGAAATGGTTAAGCCTCGTCTGTATAATTCAGACAATGCGGCAAGCCAGAATGCAGCGCTGTGGACACTGAAGACGACTCTGGTAAGTGCACTGAAGCTCCTGCATCCTTATATGCCGTTTATCACAGAGGAAATCTTTATGAGCCTGCAGAGCGATGAGGAGTCCATTATGATTTCCAGCTGGCCTGTTTATCAGGAGGAACTGGCATTTGAAAAAGAGGAAGCAGAGATTGAGATCATGAAAGAAGCAGTCAGAGGCATCCGAAATGTCAGAACTTCCATGAATGTACCACCAAGCCGCAAAGCAGCAGTTTATGTCGTGTCAGGCAGACCGGAGATCAGAGATATCTTCACAAAGGGACAGCTTTTCTTTGCACCGCTTGCATATGCATCAGAGGTTCTGGTGCAGAAAGATAAGAATGGTATCGCAGATGATGCGGTCAGTGTTGTGATCGATGGTGCAACGCTCTACATTCCTTTTACGGATCTTGTGGATCTGGCGCAGGAGATTGAACGTCTTTCAAAAGAAGAGAAGCGACTGACGGGCGAGATTGCGCGTGCGAACGGAATGTTACACAATGAGAAATTTATCAGCAAAGCACCTGCTGCAAAAGTAGAAGAGGAGCGTGCAAAGCTCGAGAAATATACACAGATGCTGTCACAGGTACAGGAGAGACTTGCGCAGTTGAGATAAGGAAATAATAGTGCGGCCCGCAAAGAAAATAAATGCTTTGCGGGCATTCCTTTGTGGTGAAAATGCCGGAAAAGCAGAGGAAGAAGTTTGGACAGGAAGAACAGACAGGTAAGAAGGGTAAGCAATTCCTATGGATTATACAGATGCAGTAGGTTATATCAATCAGATACAGAAATTTGCAAAGAAAAACACACTTTCTCATACAAAAATGTTTTTGCAGGCGCTTGGAAATCCGGGAGAAAACAGCCGCATCATCCATGTGGCCGGGACGAACGGCAAAGGCAGTACCTGCAATTATCTGAAAGAACTTTTGACGGCACAGGGCTATCATGTTGGCATGTTTATTTCGCCGCATCTTGTGTCGATGCGGGAACGAATCCTTTTGGATGATGCCATGATTACCGAACCGGAATTTGTCAGTTGTTTTGAGACGGTTTATGAGCTTTGGAAAATGCATCAAGATGACGAGGGTTGGTATCATCCGACTTTTTTTGAATATCTGTTTCTGATGGCAATGGTCTATTATGAGAAAAAGAAACCGGATTATATCATTCTGGAGACAGGGATGGGGGGCAGACTCGATGCCACAAATGCCATAGACTGTCCTGCCCTGACAATCATTACGGAAATCGGACTGGATCATCAGCAGTATTTGGGAGAGACAAAGCAGCTGATAGCAGGCGAAAAGGCTGGAATCATCAAGGCGGGAGCACCACTTGTTTATGCGAAAAGGGAACCGGGCACCGCACGCATTCTGGAGGAAAGGGCAAAAGAACAAAAGGCAGCAGTATATCCTGTCGATTCTTCTGTTTTTCATCAGATAAATATAAATGACAAAGGCATTGATTTTTGTTATAATTCTCGTTATTATAATACTATTGAGATTACTTTGCATACATATGCCCCCTATCAGGCGGAGAATGCAGCACTTGCATTGCGGGCATACGAATTACTGTGCAAAGATGCGCTCATGGAAAAGGAAAAACTTTGTATGACCATGGGAAGTGCGAGGTGGGCCGGCAGGATGGAGCAGATCATGCCCGGCGTGTTTGTGGATGGTGCGCATAATGAAGACGGGATTGATGCATTTATCGAATGCGCCAGACAGATACCGGTCAGCGGCAGAAGAATTCTCATGTTTTCTGTGGTAAGTGACAAAGCATACGAACAAATGATGCAAAAACTGGTCGATGCCGCACTTTTCACGGAATATATCGTGGCAGATCTGCAGGATGTAAGGGGATTGAAAGGCGAGGAGCTTGCTGCCCGTTTTGCGCAGATGACAGGAAAGTGTGTATGCATCCGCCATACAGTGAAAGAAGCATTGGAAACTGCTTTGTCTCACAAAATGGAGGGTGATATGGTATATGTTGTCGGCTCTCTGTATCTGGTGGGAGAGGTCAAGCAGTGCGTGTGGCAGGAAAAGTGACTATATACAGGCGTCGGTAGTGTGGCGTGGGAGGAAGTAACGATGATCAATTTTGAGGAAGAATTAAAGAAGTTTCATCCCAGTCTTGAGATTGAGGATGCAGCTGATGCAATATATAATCAGGATCTGACGGATATGGCAGATATTTTGGTGGGTATGCTCAAGGAAGCAAAGGAAGAAGAACCGGAAGAATAGGATGGGATAGACCATGAAGTGTTTTAATTGTGGCTGCGATCTGTCTGAGAAGGATTTTTGTACCGGTTGTGGCGTAGATGTTGGAATGTACAAAAAGATCATGCACATATCCAACCGTTATTATAATGATGGACTGGCAAAGGCAAATGTCAGAGATTTGTCGGGGGCTGTTACCAGTCTGCGACAGAGTCTGAAATTCAATAAAAACAACATTGAGGCCAGAAATCTTCTGGGGCTTGTCTATTATGAGATGGGCGAGGTTGTTGCGGCGCTGAGTGAGTGGGTCATCAGTAAAAACCTGCGTGCCAAAAAGAATCTGGCAGATGATTACATTGAAGCGATCCAGAGTAATCCGACAAGGCTGGATATGATCAATCAGACGGTCAAAAAATATAATCTGTCGCTTCATTACTGTTATCAGGACAGCAAGGATCTGGCGATTATCCAGTTGAAAAAAGTACTTTCCCTAAATCCGAGACTTGTTCAGGGGCATCAGCTTCTGGCATTGCTCTATATCGATGCAGAGGAGTGGGAAAAGGCAAAAAGGGAGCTTGTCAAGTGTTGTAAGATTGACACGAACAATACGACAACACTATCCTACCTGAAATACGTGAATATGATGATACGTGGCTCAGATGAGGCCGGTGGTACGGCAGTCAAAAAGCGTAAAAATGTCAGTGAGGAGGCTGTTACCTACCAAAGCGGAAATGAGACGATTATTCAGCCGATCAATGTCAAGGAACCCAGAGGCGCCTCTTCCGTTGTGAACATTTTTATCGGGCTGCTGATAGGACTTGCAGTCAGTTATTTTCTGATTTTACCGGCGCGCATCCAGAGCGCAAGAAGTAATATGAATGAACAGCTCAAGGCTGTCAGCGAAAATTCAGATGCCAAATCGGCGCGGATCTCGGAGCTTGAGCAGACACTGGAGCAGATCAAGAGTGAGAATACGGATCTGCAGAATCAGATTGCGGAGTACACAGGTGCGAATGGAGAAAGTCAGAAAGTGGATGTGCTTTTGCAGGCGGCTTCTGATTATCTGAATGCACCGGACGATAGCTCGCAGGTTGCAGATGTGCTTTACAATGTAGATACGGATTACGTGGAAGAATCCGCTTCGGATGCTTACAGACAGCTTTATTATCAACTGATGGCAGCCATTGGCGAAGATACGGCAGACGAGCTGTATGATGCCGGAAAAGCTTCTATCAATCAGAGTGATTATACGACAGCAATATCACAGCTTGAAAAAGCGTGGTATTTTTCCAAACATATGGAAGAACCGAATCCCGATATCCTCTATGAGCTTGGACAGGCTTATATGTTAGCCGGAGAAAATGACAAGGCAAACAGCACATATCATCAGGTTATGCGTGAGTACCCGGATTCCTCTGCTGCGACCAAAGCGGCAGAGCGGACGGAAGACGAGGGGGATACCGCCACAGAATAAAATGATTTCCATATGGAATCTTACGAAAGAGAATGTACAAAACAGTACATTCTCTTTTTTTGTAGCGAGGAAGGAAAATGAGCGCGAGCGAAGCGAGCATTCATTTTCACCCGAGCGTACATGAGTAATTCGTAGAGCGCGAAGCGCGGCGGCTGCGAAGCAGACGGAATTACGAATGCAAGAGGAAGGAAAATGAGCGCGAGCGAAGCGAGCATTCATTTTCACCCGAGCGTACATGAGTAATTCGTAGAGCGCGAAGCGCGGCGGCTGCGAAGCAGACGGAATTACGAATGCAAGAGGAAGGAAAATGAGCGTAAAAAAATGAAGTCATGGAAAGGATGAAGAATATGGAAGAAAAGACATCGCAAATGTTTGAGATCAAGGAGAATTGTCTGGTCATCAGACTACCGGAGGAGCTGGATCATCATGCGACGCAGAATATCCGCAGGACGGCAGATATTTATCTGTGTGATAACAGGGTACAGCAGATTGTATTTGATTTTGCCAAAACCAGGTTTATGGACAGCTCCGGAATCGGTCTTCTGATGGGACGCAATGAAAAAATCAGCTATCTGGGAGGACGGACAATCGTCACCAATGTCTGTCCGAGAATCCTTCGAATTCTGCGGTTTGCAGGTCTGGATCAGGAACTGTGTATGCTGAACTGTGAGGAGGAGCAAACAGAGTGAGAAAAGTAGCGAGAAAAGTAGTGAGAGAGCAAGTACCTGAAATAACAATAGCAATAAGGAGAGGAATCGGATATGAGAAATGAAATGAAGATGAGCATGGATGCATTATCGGAGAATGAAGCACTTGCGCGCGTATGTGTTTCGACTTTTCTGACCAAGCTCCATCCAACACTCGAAGAACTTGATGATGTCAGAACAGCTGTGTCAGAGGCAGTTACCAACGCGATCATACACGGCATGCCAAAAGACCAAAAGGTTTACATAACATGTTCTTATCGAAATAATCTTTTCCGGGTAGAGGTGGAGGATCATGGGGTTGGCATTGCAGATGTCGATAAGGCGCTGGAACCTTTGTTCACAACAAAACCGGACGAAGAAAGAAGCGGTATGGGTTTTGCGTTTATGGAAGCGTTTATGGACTCACTCAAAGTCTGGTCCCGGCCCGGGCAGGGAACTGTCGTGATCATGGAGAAGGCAATCGGACCGACCCTTACCCCTGAGAAGGAGTAAGCTATATGGAAAACTTACTGCATCTCATTGTACAGGCACAGGCCGGAGATAAGCAGATCAGAGATACATTGATAGAGGAAAATCTGGGATTGGTGCATCATATCGTGAAGCGATATGCAGGCAGAGGGTATGATAATGAGGAATTGTTTCAGATCGGTTGTATCGGTCTGATTAAGGCAGTTGATCATTTTGATACGTCATACGATGTGAAATTTTCTACCTATGCAGTGCCGCTGATCATGGGGGAGATACGAAGATTTATGCGTGATAATACGATGCTGAAAATGCCAAGGAGCGTCAAAGAAAATGCGTGGAAGGTAAGTTCCGCCCGAGAGGAGCTTGCCAAAATGCTGGGAAGGGAACCGACGATTGATGAGATTATGTATCATACGAAGCTGACGGAGGAGGAGATTATACTGGCGCTTGATGCACCGACGGAAGTGGAATCCCTGTCAAAACCCATCGGCATGAAGGATGGAAGTGAACTCACGCTTGCGGAAAAATTGCCGGATCGGTCGGATGAGGAAGGGAAAATAGTCAGCAGTCTTTTTTTGGAGCAACTGCTGCAATATCTGTCAGAGGATGAAAGATATCTGATACGACTGCGCTATTTTGATAACAAGACACAGTCAGAGACGGCAAAATATATGGGAATCACGCAGGTTCAGGTCAGCAGAAGGGAGAAAAAAATATTGCATAAGCTTTGGGAAAAAGGCAATATGTAGGCAGGATTGCAGCTTTTCCTGCAATTTGGTAAAATCATTCATGTATCGTTTAAAGAAATCTTAAGAATTCTCCTACCGCTTCTTTAAGATTTCTTTGTTTGAATAGAGTACATGGAGGTGAAACGATGGCTACTATTTTGGTATGTGATGATGATCAGGCGATCGTGGAAGCAATCGCCATCTATCTGTCACAGGAGGGTTATCAGATTTTGAAGGCCTATGACGGCAGGCAGGCGATCGACATCCTGCAAAAGGAGGATGTACAGCTTTTACTGATTGATGTGATGATGCCGCAGATGGACGGAATCCATGCGGTCATGAAGATCAGAAGCTTCTCCGGTATCCCGATTCTGTTTCTGTCGGCAAAGTCAGAAGATGTGGATAAAATCCTTGGCTTGAATGTAGGGGCGGACGATTACATCACAAAACCCTTTAACCCTGTTGAGCTGATTGCGAGGGTAAGATCTTCCCTGCGCCGATACACGTCTTATGGGAGCATCAAGCAGGAGGAAGCGCATACATACTGTGTCGGAGGACTGCAGATTGATGATGATGCCAAGCAGGTATCTGTGGATGGCGAGCCGGTAAAGCTGACACCAATGGAATACCAGATATTGCTTCTTCTTGTCAAAAGTCCCGGCAGGGTTTTTTCCACCGAGCAGATTTACGAGACAATCTGGAACGAGGATGCTTATGGTGCGGATAATACCGTGGCAGTACATGTGCGCCATATCCGGGAGAAAATTGAGATTAATCCAAAGGAACCGCGTTATCTGAAGGTGGTCTGGGGAGTCGGCTATAAAGTAGAGAAGCAATGAGACTTTCTGATAGTCAAATTTTACATGATGATAGGATATGTTGATGGGTAGGAGGATTGACATGAGTGAAGAAAAAATGCGTATGAGGATAAAAAAGACGGCATTCTGGTACGGCCTGCTCTCGCTTGTCTGTGTGATCATCGCGGCCGGAACGTTGTTTACCATGTTTTTTGACTGTATGGTGACCAATACGATCGGAGAGATCTATTGGATCAATCCGTTTTGGCAGGATGCGCAGGATTTTGAACAGTCAGAGGTTTACGGGCAGATGCTGCACCGCGATGTGGCGGAGCTGTCCCGTTTTTTGACGGTGCGAAGCCAGCTTGAGACAAACGGCAGCTTTGATGAAGAAAAGACGGTAGATATCATTCCCTATGTATATCGCCAGAAAGGCAAAGTGCCGGAAAAGTATAAGGACATTCAACTGGCCTACAAGCTAGGTGATCTGATCGAGTGGTCGCAGGAGGGCTTTGTCTATGTGACGGAGGAAGAAGGAGATAGATCGTATACCTATGAGAGCCAAACGGGTGAAGCAGCCTTGCCTGTGGGGGACATGCCGGAGCCGGAGGCAACTGAATGGGCAATAGAAGAGGTGACAGTAGAAGCAACCAAGCGGGCAGATAAAGAGGTAATAGAAGAGACTGTCGGGGAAATACCACAGACTATCCTGCAGGAAACCTTCCGGCAGACAGACGGCAGCAGCCTGTATGATGAGAAACTGCCGGATGGCGTTACCTATGCGGAACTGGAAAATTTCATACAGACGGCAGCAACGGATCTGTACGAAAACTATGATTCTTATCAGCGGATTTCGAAAAAATTTTCAGAAGACAGTAACTTGAAATACTTTATGCTCGACGAAAACGGTAAGCTTTTGTTTTCCAATTTTACAATCCGGGAGGACGAAATCGGTGCGATGCAGAAGGCTTTCAAAGGAAGCAACAGCTATATCGTTTATGATTATGCAAAAAACCAGATTCAGTGCCACAATATCGGTACGTATTCGGAAATTGCAACAAAGAGCCTGTTTCATGCCTACAGCTATCAGTTCCCTGAGGGAGGCAAGCTGTATCTGACTGTGCAGGATAAAGATGCAGAATACTTTGAAAGCTATCATACAGCCGGCAGTTATGCCGTGGCACGCAGCGGTTATGATCAGCTTGCGGGATTCGGTCTGCAAAATGTGATTGCGGCAGGTGTATTCCTGATTTTGGCAGCTTTATTTCTGGTCGTTTATATTGTGCGGATTCCGAGAAAAGAGCCTGAGGGACTGTCCGGTTTTGACAGGTGGTATACAGAGATTGCAGCAGGAATTGCGGTTTTCATTGAGGTGGCTTTGTTTTTGGGAACAACGCTGCTTGCAGATCTGATGATCTATGAGCCGGGGCTTCCGACGGTCGGTTATCTGCGCAAACGGGAGTGCATGGCACTGCTCATGATTTCTGCGGCTGTTTTGTATGCTTTGTTCCTGGTATTTCTGGGGTCACTGGTACGACGGATCAAGGCACATACCCTGATCAGAGGAAGTCTGACATATACTGCTTTTGCATGGATCAAAAGAAAAATAAAGAAGATAGGGATCTTCTTCCGAAATGCATTTTTGACACTCTTAAATGAAAAGGACTTTGGTATCAGAGTCGTTCTTCCGCTAACCTGTTATGTATTGCTGAATATCATTTTTGTTCTTGTCTTGCATATTTTTGGTGCGTTTCTGGTCATATTCATGCATGTTATTTTGCTTCGCTTCCTCTATAAAGAAAACCAGGCCGGAAAAAGCATCATCGAGGGAATCACCAGAATCTGTGACGGGGATCTGACTTATCAGATTGACACAAAAAAGTTAGTCGGCGATAACAAAATTCTCGCAGAGAATGTGAATCAGATTGGGAATGCCATTGAAAAGGCTGTCAGAACAAGTATGAAGGATGAGAGACTGAAGGCAGATCTGATCACCAATGTATCCCACGATATCAAGACACCGCTCACCTCTATCATCAATTATGTGGATCTGTTAAAGCGGGAGAATATTCAGGGCGAACGCGCGCAGGAATATCTGCGGATTCTGGATGAAAAGTCACAGCGCCTGAAGCAGCTGACACTGGATCTTGTGGAAGCGAGCAAGATTTCGTCCGGTAACATTGTGATCGAAAAGACGAGACTTAATGTGGAGGAGCTTTTGCAGCAGGCGATCGGGGAATATCAGGAAAAGCTGGAGGAAAGACAGCTTACCGTGATCACTTCCGTGGGTGCGCAAAACGTGCAGGCATCGCCTCTTATTATCAGCGCGGATCCGCGTCATATGTGGCGCATTCTGGATAATCTGCTTGGCAACATTTGTAAATACGCGCTTGCCGGAACGAGAGTGTATGTGGATGCCTTGCAAAATGAGAAGCAGCAGGTGGAGCTTGTCATCAAAAATATATCGGCCGGTCCCCTTTCCGTGTCGTCGGAAGAATTGCAGCAGCGTTTTGTGCGCGGAGATGCTTCGCGAAGCAGCGAGGGAAGCGGACTGGGGCTTTCGATTGCGCGCAATCTGACACTGGCCCAGGGAGGCAGCTTTGACATCGTTTTGGATGGCGATCTGTTTAAGGTATTGCTCGGTTTTCCACGGCTTGATGGGAGCAGCGGGGACAAAATGACGGACGATCAATAAGCAAACACAATACGACGGCAGATGTCTGCGACACGAGACATATTGTACCTTGCCGGTAAAAAGAAGAATAAAAAAGTACAGAAGATAGTTTTTCTGTACTTTTTTTGTTATACTTGAAAGAAAAACAGTATTTCTGTAATGGAGTAAACGGATGAAGCCTAAAGAAAGTTTCAAAAAACGTGTTTTTCGTATCATTCAGATTGGAAATCAATCGGACATACCGAGCCTGATTTTTGACATCCTGATCGTTGCGGTGATTCTGACGAACATTGCCGTGACCTTCTTTATGACCTTTCGGGAGGCAGAGAGGTTTATGGATGTGCTCAGGGCGGTGGAATGTGTCACCATAGTCATTTTTCTGGTAGAATACCTTTTGCGCATCTGGACTGCAGAGTATTTATATCCGGATCGGAAGGGACCGAAATGCCGGTGGAAATTTCTGCTTTCGTTTTACGGTATTGTTGATTTGCTCACGATTCTGCCGTATTTTCTGCCTTTTTTGTTTCCGAGCGGAGCGGTTGCGTTCCGCATGATGCGTGTGGTCAGAATATTGCATCTGTTCCGCATCAATGCCAATTATGACGCGTTTAATGTCATCACGGATGTTTTAAAGGATAAAAGGGATCAGCTCATCTCTTCTATTTTTCTGGTTCTTGTTCTGATGCTGGCAGCCTCGCTTTGCATGTACAGTCTGGAGCATGAGGCGCAGCCGGAATGCTTTGAAAACGCCTTTTCCGGTATCTGGTGGTCGGTTTCCACACTGCTGACGGTGGGATACGGTGATATTTATCCTGTGACGGTCGGTGGCAGAATCATGGCCATACTCATTGCCTTTTTGGGAGTCGGCATGGTGGCTATCCCCACAGGTATCATTTCCGCAGGATTTGTGGAATATTATACGAGGATCAAGAATGTGGCAGCTGCCAGACATGACGCGGATTTTCTGGCTTTGCAGATGGAAAAGGGACATCCCTATCTGGGGAAAAGGGCAGACGACGTGCAGCTGCCGGAGGGCATCTATCTTGCGGCAGTTGTGCGCGGGAAGGATGTACAGACAGGCGGGGATATGCGAATGATACAGCAAAAGGATGTGCTTCTGTTTGCTTCTACAAGCAGCCTGAGGATTGACTCTAAAATGGAGGAGGTCGTTCTGGAAAAGGGACATCCCTGGATCGGCAGGAGGCTCGGTGAGCTGGATCTGTCTCGAAATGCGACTGTGCTTATGATAAAAAGAGGGAACACAACAATAAAGCCGGAGGATGAGATCAGGCTGCGCGAGCTGGACAAGATAGTCATACTTGACAGACGTAGTTTATAATGGGTCTTTGATGCAGGCATCACAATAGAAAGAGGAGGACGAAAACACATGCAGAAAAGAGAAGGAGTACCATATGTTTTATTGATTGCATTTATGATTGCAGGAGTATGTCTTTTGGTTCTTGGCGTGTTCAAACAGAAGGAGCGCACCGAGCAGCTGCGTAAATATGAGATGACCTGGGGATTTATTTCCGATTCTTTAGAAAGAGGAAAGCGGTCGGATATGTTTGCGGCAGTGCATTCCTATGAGGTGGATGGAAAAGAATACTCTTTTCAAGATTATGTTTTCACAAGGAAAAAGCCAAAGATCGGAAAAAAAGAAAAGATCATGTATAATCCGAACGATCCGTCTGAGGCATTTGTCAAAGACAGATTTACCATACCGCAGGCGCTTTTGCTTTTTGGCAGCCTGGCTGTCATTTATCCGATCCTGATCATTGTCGCGACCAGCTGCAATATCGCCGATAAATGGCGTGAATTTATCAAGTGTATGCTGCTTGGCGGTGTTTTTGCCGGAGGCGGATTTGGATTTTGCTTTGGGGGAATCGGCAGGTTAAACTTCCTTTCTGTCGTATGCTTCATTCTTGGCTGTTTCGGTGCGTATTTCATCGAATATGGATTTTACAGTCTGCGCAAGTAAGCATATTTTTGCTATTTGCCGTAAGGAGTACCAAGGCAGCTGGGATCAAAGTCGGGTGTGACGTTATCCAGTTCTCTTGTGATTTCAAAATCTACGATGTAATAAAAACGGTCACCGGTGGAGTCGCCTTGATCGTTTCCTGCTTTCAGGGTTTCCGTGACAGCATAGAAAGCGGCGCAAAGTGAAAATAAGACGTCGGCGATGATGGTAACAAGAATAAGAGATTGCATATTAGATATCCTGCCTTTCTTCTGCAAAATTTCTGATGTTTTTTGCCTGCGTTAAGTGGAGACTTTTGTTCAGTTTTTTCATATTTGAGATTCCTTTCAGCAGCATGCAGGGCATCGAAACACCAAAAATGCCGAGCAAATAGGGCGCATAACCGGAGATCAACATAAAAAGGGAGACAGGTACTGCGAGAATCATAATCAATAAAAATGAGATAACAAACCATTTTAAAAAAGTGCGCAAACTCGTAGGAACAGCACCGACTACTTTTCCTGTCTGTCCATTTACCATGATGGTGTATTTTTCTCCGTCATCCTCGAAGACCAAAAACCAGACAGGCAGCAGTGTATAAGCGGATTTGACACAGGTAAACTGTTGATCGGATTTCACCGTTTTTATATGTAACAGATACGGCAGCGTCTGTATTTTTTCCTGAAACATATCCTTTGCGCGTCTGTCTGCCTTTGATTTCAGCATGGAAAAATCTTCGTCTCTCAAATCTGCATAATAGCCGGATAAATATTTCGGATCAAATGGCACGAGATCACGCCCGAAAAAAGGTTCCAAGCGATCGGCAGATTCGTTGGAAAGCTGATAAGAGGCATCAACAGGAATGTGTCCGATTCTTGCAAGAATTTCTCTGAAGTGATAGCCAAAGGGAGAGCTGGTCTTTTGGCGGTTGATATCTGTTGTTTGTGCATATAAGATGCGCCGGTCCTTGATTTCATAGCAAAACATACCGTATGGGATATAGATGCCACGTAACAGATCCGGTTTAAAGTGCTTGATTTCGTCAGAAACATAATCGCTTTTCAGAAGTTTTTCTCTGATATTTGAAATTGCTTCATTTTTGCTGATTTGAAACGGAATGATATATTGTGGACGTTTTCTCTTTTCAATTCGACTAAAGACAATGGTAGGCTGCCCGCAGTAAGCACAGTAAGTGGCAGCTTCAACATCATTTATGGCAAGCTGTGCACCACAGTTTTTACATTCGTAAATATGTACATCCATGAGCTCTTCCTGATAGGAGTTCTTCAGTGTCGCTTCTGGGGTCGCATAGTCTTGACTGAGCTGATCACCCTCAAATGCAGTTGGAGTTTGCGTATTTTCTTCTTGTACAGGGAACATGGAAGTACACAGCTCACAGACCATCATCTGAATATCTGCATCGAATACTAGGGTTCCACCACAAGACGGGCATTTGTTTTGCATGACAGTATCCTTTCTGTTTTATCTCATTGATGTTTTATTTTATCATATTTTGATGGGGTAGAGAACATGTCACTGTCATTTTTGTCATTTTCGAAAAATGGTCCTGTCAGGGATTCCTTTTTTCGCGCGAACGGAATGATGTGTGGTATACTGTAAACAATAAGGGCAAATATTATGTTTTAGAAAAAGATGGAGGCTTTCATTTTGGAATCTGAATCTTCAAACATATATGTGGCAATCGATCTAAAGTCCTTCTATGCCTCTGTTGAATGCGTGGAGCGGGGACTGGATCCGCTGACAACGAACCTTGTGGTTGCGGACGAGAGCAGGACGGATAAGACAATCTGTCTGGCCGTATCACCCTCCTTAAAGAAATACGGGATACCGGGCAGACCGCGACTGTTTGAGGTGGCCAGGCGCGTCAACAAGATCAACGCGTCTAGTCCGCATTTGCAGCTGCAATATCTGGTCGCGCCGCCGCGCATGGCATTGTATTTAGATTACAGCACCCGGATTTATCAGATTTATCTGAACTATATCGCGCCGGAGGATATGCATGTCTATTCCATTGACGAGGTGTTTCTGGATGTGACGTCATATCTTTCTACCTATCGGATGACGGCAAGGGAGCTGGCTTCTCAGATTATTCGAGACATCTTAAAGCAGACAGGAATCACGGCGACAGCCGGAATCGGAACGAACCTTTATCTGTGCAAGGTTGCCATGGATATTGTGGCAAAACACACCGCGGAAGATGAAGACGGCGTTCGTATTGCAGAGCTTGACGAGATGTCCTACAGACAGCTTTTGTGGGATCACAGACCGATCACGGATTTTTGGCGCGTGGGAAGCGGCTATGCCCAAAAGTTGGAGGCCTACGGCCTTGAAACAATGGGAGATGTGGCAAGGTGCTCCGTAGCGCCGCCGGATTGTTACTGCAATGAGGAATTGCTTTACAAGCTCTTTGGTAAAAATGCGGAACTTCTGATCGACCACGCATGGGGATGGGAGCCTGTGACTATGGCAGACATCAAGGCGTACCGGCCGCAGGTAAATTCCCTAAGCTGCGGACAGGTGCTGCAGGAACCTTATCCTTTTGAAAAAGGGCGCATCATTGTGCGTGAAATGGCAGAAATGATGGCACTTGATCTACTGGAAAAAAAGCTTGTGACAGATCAGATCGTGCTGACGATCGGTTATGACAGACAGAACCTGTCAAGCGAGAAAGCGCGTAAAAGCTATCGGGGAGAGATTACAGTTGATCATTATGGCAGGAAGGTACCAAAGCATGCACATGGAACAGAAAACTTGGATTGCAGTACATCTTCTGCCAGACTGATTACAGAGGCTGCGTTGTCTTTGTACGACAGGCTTGTGAATCCGGCACTTTCCATCCGGCGCGTCACACTGGCAGCCGGTCGTGTGGTAAGTGAGCAGATGGCTGCCACAGAGCAAGGAGATGCTTATGAACAGATGAATCTGTTTACTGACTACGGAGCCCGGGAGCAGCAGAGGCAGCAGGAACGCCTGCAGCTTGAGAAGGAAAGAAAAATGCATGAGGCAATCCTTTCCGTAAAGAAAAAATACGGTAAAAATGCAATTCTGAAAGGAACGGACCTGCAGGAGGGCGCAACGACGCGGCAACGCAATGAGCAGATTGGGGGACATAAGGCATGACAGAGACATGGCAGGGGGCAAAGACAAGTAAATATGCAGATATCATGCATCTTGCGCATCCGGTCTCTGCCAATCACCCGCAGATGTCTCAATATGACAGAGCGGCACAATTTTCTCCGTTTGCCGCATTGACCGG
The DNA here is from genome assembly GCA_945949085.1 of uncultured Lachnospiraceae bacterium. Lineage (GTDB taxonomy): Bacteria > Bacillota > Clostridia > Lachnospirales > Lachnospiraceae > CAG-194. The sequence continues at coordinate 31,619 of CAMFDJ010000026.1, forward strand.
ATATGAGGAGGCAATCCGGGAGACGCAGCGCACGACCGAGCAAAAGGCAGAACTGTCGGAGAATCGCATGGAAGAGCTGGAACAAAAACTGCAGCTGCTTCGTGAGACTGTCGGGGTGAAGCCGGAGATCCGCGTGACTTATTTCAGGAAAGATGCGAAAAAGGAAGGTGGTTCCTACCTGACGGCAGAGGGGAGACTTGTAAAAATCCATGCCGGTACGAAGGAACTGGAGCTTGCGAGCGGCCTGCGCATTCCGATGATGGACATTTCGGAGATAAATGGTGAATTGTTTTGGGATTTTTAGTTTTAATCATCTACATTATATGCTAAAATAAACTGTATGACTGCCGTTTCGGTGCGCATACAGTTTTTTGATTTTTCTGACAGAAGGAGATATACATATGCCGGTATTTGATTTTAGCGGTGGGACAACGGAGAAGGTGGAGGTTGTCTGCACCTATACCACATTTCAGTCAAATGAAAAGGAGACCTCGGCCGAGAAGCCGATTCTGGTTCTCGATCATACAAAGCGGGCGTGGAAGCATCACTCGCTGGGCATGTTTGCCAATCAGAATAAAAGCACCTCATTTACCTTTAAGGAGGAGGACGGTGAGATGGATGCCGATATTCTGAAGGTGGATTCCCGTTTTGTGAGTCTTTTAAAATGGCTGGGAGAAAATCACATCAATGTACGGCTTTCCGGCAAAAACACGGAGGAAGGATATGCGGTCTACAAAATCCGCGAGGTGGCGTTCGGTGGTGGCACAAAGCTCTCCTCAGAGGACGGATTTTTGCAGTTTATGATCGGAAGGCTTCTTGACAGCAGTGCGCCGGAACCCGAGGAAGATCCGGATGATGACAGGGATGAGGTCGGTGATGAGATGAAGCTGACCAGCATCCAGAGTATTACAGATTTCATGAACTGCGCAGGGAAGACACTTCCTGAAAATATCAGATTGTGGGCGCGCCGGAATCTGGCGGTTGCAAGGTCGCACGAGGTTTCACCGGAAGAGCGCAGACACGCACAGAGAGCACTTTCCATTATGATGAATGTGCAGTGGAAGGGAAATTACTTTCCTTCCATTGATCCACAGGAAGCGCGGCGTATCCTTGATGAAGAGCTTTATGGAATGGAACCGGTCAAGCAGCGTATTATTGAGACCATCATCCAGATCAATCGTACGCATACACTGCCGGCCTATGGTATTTTACTGGTAGGACCTGCCGGAACAGGCAAGTCTCAGATTGCATATGCGGTAGCACGTATCTTAAAACTTCCGTGGACGACGCTGGATATGAGTTCCATCAATGATCCGGAACAGCTTACCGGAAGCTCCCGTGTCTATGCCAATGCAAAACCGGGTATCATCATGGAGGCATTTTCAGCAGCCGGAGAGTCAAATCTGGTATTTATCATCAATGAGCTGGATAAGGCTTCCGCAGGAAAGGGGAACGGCAATCCGGCGGATGTGCTTTTAACCTTGCTTGACAATCTTGGCTTTACCGATAACTATATGGAATGTATGGTGCCGACCGTGGGTGTGTATCCGATTGCTACGGCCAATGAAATCGACAAGATCAGTGCACCGATCCTGTCCAGGTTTGCAGTCATTCAGCTGCCGGACTATACGCAGGAGGAGAAAAAAATCATTTTCTCTGACTATGTACTGCCAAAGGTATTAAAGCACATGGGAATGAAACAGGAGGAGTGTCTGTTGACAGAGGATGGACTGCAGGCAGTTGTAAAGAAATATGAACATACATCAGGTATCCGCAATCTGGAGCAGGCAGCCGAGCATATTGCGGCAAATGCGTTATATCAGATTGAAGTCGATCGTGTATCGGGGGTCACGTTTGACGGTGATGCGGTCAGAAAACTGCTTTTGTAAGATGGCATAATTTAGGATAAAGGGGGAGCATCGCATGGAGGAAGCAAACAAAAAAGAAAGTGCCAAGGAACTGCAGAAAATGGTCAGGATGCATCTGCAGCTATTTGATTCGTTGGGCTGCGGGCTTATGGCATACACCATTCCGGAGCATAAAATGCTGGTACTCAATGAGGAGGCCAAAAAGATCTTCCATTTTTACGATAAGGAGCATGCAAAGTTTGCAGATGTCCTGAGATACAATATTTTCCCGGAGGATCAGTCGTGTGTGATGCAGGTTTCTGCAAAGCTGCGTCACGTGGGGGATTCCGTACACTATCATTTCCGGGCAATGCGTGAGGACGGGGGAAATGTCAAGGTCAGTTGTGAGACAAAGCTATTGGAATTCGAGGATGGGCAGAAGGCAATCTTAAGCATCATGAAGGATGTTACAGAATAGGAGCGTTTGCATGAAAACAATTTTGGTGGTAGATGACAATAAAATTAATCTTGCTGCGGCAAGAAAGGTACTGAGCAATGACTACAAGGTCATTCCTGTCATGAAGGGAGATCAGGCTCTGACTTATCTGGAAAGTGGAGATTGTGATGTGATTCTGCTCGATATCAATATGCCGGATATGGACGGATTTGAAGTTTTGGAGAAAATCAGGCAGAAGGAGAGACACCGGAATACACCGGTCATTTTCCTGACAGCCGACAATGATTCCGAAACGGAGACACGTTGTTTCCGTGAGGGGGCAATTGACTTTATTGCAAAACCGTTTGTTCCCGAGGTTATGCTATCCAGAATCGGCAGAATTCTGGAGCTGGAGGAGCTTCGGCGCAGCCTTGCGGACAGATTGGAACAGAAGACGAAAGAAGTGTCCGATATGAAAAATAAGTCATCTCAGGATGCGCTTACCGGGCTGTGGAACAGAGCGCATACGCAGGAGGCTGTCAATCAGCTTCTGCAGGCGGGCACGAAAGGTGCGCTTCTGATGATCGATATGGATAACTTCAAAGCCATCAATGATAATTACGGCCACATCGCAGGTGACCAGACACTGAAGATGTTTGCAGATACGCTGCGCAAGTATTCGGAACCGGAGGATATTCTCTGTCGTATCGGCGGGGATGAATTTGTTGTTTTTGTCAAGGATGTCACCTCAAAAAGTGAACTTGGGAACCGGTCATCTGACATCATTTCGGATCTTTGTTATAAACTGGAACAGTGTAAATTCGAGACCAATTCGTCAGTCTCTATCGGTATTGCGCAGGCACCGGAGGATGGGACGGAATTTGATAAGCTGTACAATGCTGCGGATAAGGCACTTTATTATGTGAAACAGAATGGAAAGAATTCTTACCATTTCTTCAGTGATAAAGTACAGGCAGAAAAGAATCGCGCCTCTAAGATGGTTGACCTCAATTACCTGCGGGATTTCATGAGTCGTGCAGACAGTGGACGGGGCGCTTATCTGCTTGATTTTGAAAGCTTTCACCATGTCTATAATTTTATCAGACGTTTTGTGGAGCGTAGTAACCATGACGTACAGACCTTGCTTTTTACCGTTTCGGAAATAGGCGGCGACGATATGGATACAGGTGAAACAGAACTTGCACTGGAGCTTTTGGAAAAGGCAATCTACCTTTCCCTGCGCAGATCGGATGTTTCGACGCGATATTCCAGCAAACAGGTGATCGTCATTTTGATGGATGCCAATAACGAGAACGGGGATATCGTTGCAAGGCGTATTATTGATTGTTTCCAGAAGATTTATACGGGTGGCAAGGTCAGTATTGACTATGGTATTGCGTGTATGGAGGAGAGTAAGACTTCCTAAGACCTGATATGTGGAAATACTCATTTACAAAAGAAAGGGATGCAGAATGGGGAGAATATGGGAATTTTTTGATGACGTGGATGCACTTTCATATGTGACGGATATAGATACGTATGATATTGTCTATCTGAATAAAAAGGCACTTTCTCTGTTTGACCTTCAGTCTGTGGAGGAGCTTTCCGGAAAGAAATGCTATGAGGTGTTGTATAACAGCAGTGAGCCATGTTCCGGTTGTAATATTCCAAAGTTATCCGAAGGTAACATTTTGAACGGACGCTATTACAGCATGCGGCAAAATGACTATCTGACGGTAAAGAATACGATCGTAACGGAGCAGGGAAGACGATATCGTGTGGAACTTGCCTTATATGATAAGACCGCAAAGCAACAGGATAGCGAGGTACACGATTTCCAAAATTTGGAAGCTCTGGCAAACGAGGGACTGCGGATTGCGCTGAAGGCGCCAACGCCGGATCAATCGCTTGACATTATATTGGAATATATCGGAAAAGCACTACATGCTGAGCGAACGTATATTTTTGAACAAAATGCACAGGGCGGTGACGATAACACATATGAGTGGGTGGCAAAAGGGATTACGCCCGAAAAAGAAAATCTGCAGGATGTGCCCCCCGAGGTGTGCGCCAGCTGGTATCGGCTTTTTCGGGAAAATAAAAGTATTCGTATCAGGGATGTGGAGGACATACGGGAAAGTGAACCTCTGCAGTATGAAATCTTGAAGCAGCAGAATATCCATTCACTTGTGGTGGTACCTCTCTATGAGGATGGGAAAATCATTGGATTTTATGGTGTCGACAATCCCCCGGGAGCGAGACTTGCGTATGCGCAGAATATGCTGCAAATCATGGCTCATTTTATCATATCCTCCATCAGGGGGCGCAAGCTTGTGTCACAATTACAGCTGATGAGTTATACGGATCAATTGACGAGGCTGGGAAATCGTTTTGCAATGGATCGCTATATCGAACAGATTTCCGCGAGTGACACTCTGGGAGTGGTATACTGTGACATCACAGGCCTTAAGAAAATAAATGATACGCAGGGGCATGAAGCCGGCGACAGACTGATCGAGCAGGCTGCGTTGTCATTGAGAAGCGTGTTTGGCGGTTTTGGATTATTCCGCATCGGTGGTGATGAGCTTCTGGCACTGTGTCCGCGGATTACGGAGGAAGCATTGCGGGAAAAGGTTCTGCGATTGAAGGAGAATATGCAGGCGCACGCGGTGACAATCGCGGTAGGAGCCGTATGGGAAAAGGATTTTAGCACCGGAATTGATCAACTGCTGTCTGAAGCCGATAAACGCATGTATGAGGACAAGAGAGCCTATTATGAACACGCAGAGGCAGACAGGCGGTCGTGATTTTGGCGGAGACAGAGAGGATACCGTATGGAAGGGCACCACTGGGAAGAAGCAGCAGGGAAAGAGACGAAAAGATACCGGAGATGACTATGAAACAGAATATCGTTTTGATTGGGATGCCGGGTGCGGGGAAAAGCACGATCGGCGTATTGCTTGCGAAAGCAATGAATTATGATTTTTTGGATACGGATATCAGCATACAGAGGGAAACTGGGAAAAAGCTTTACGAAACCATAGCGGAAAAGGGACTGCATGCTTTTCTGCAGATTGAGAATGACGTGCTGAAAAAGGTGGCCGGAGACAGGATGGTGATCGCCACGGGAGGCAGTGCTGTTTTTGGGCAGCAGGCCATGGCACACCTGAAAGAGATCGGAACGGTTGTCTATATCAGACTCAGCTGCGAGGAGATTATCCGGCGCGTAAACAATATCAAAACCCGCGGGATTGCGATGCAGAAGGGCGATTCGATGGAGGATGTCTACCGGCAGAGGACGCCGCTTTATGAAAAATACGCGGACATAACGGTGGATGCGGAGCATACCACGATCGAGGAGGCTGTGGAGCTGATCCTGGAGCAACTGGATTGAGATGATGGACCTAGGGGGCGGGGTTAGTGGTCCATTCATTGGAATTGTTTCTCTGCCATGTCAGTAATATATATGGCTGTATTATATAGTGATTTTTGCATAGAATGAGTACTACACAGGGAGTAATTAGGATCCTTGCAGTTTAGAACAATAGTGATGGACCTAGGGGACGGGGTTAGTGGTCCATTCATTGGAATTGTTTCTCTGCCATGTCAGTAATATATA
>CAMFDJ010000027.1 GCA_945949085.1 uncultured Lachnospiraceae bacterium
CAACATATCAGAGACATATCAGCGACATATCAGCGAACGGGAGAGCGACAGCTTCCAGTTTAATTATGCGGTGCCCATTTGCATTTCGCTATGCTACATGCTCATGACGCGCTGTCGCGCTATGCATCCAGCCCGACATTCAGCCGTTTGTGAGCAAGCTCCCACGGCTGATTCCATCCTGTCTGCGCACCGCTTGTAGAAACGCGCAACTTTCGTTTTTTATACTAACTCCATAAAATATTAATTTCGTTCGTATCATTAAATATAATCTATTTTGAGGAGAGGTTTATGCTATGAAAATGAAAAAAATGTGCATTGTTTTGCTATTATGTATGGTTGCATCGTCAGGCTGTAGTCAAAAATATAATGGAGTACATATTCATTCAAATACAGATATAAATTATGAAATTAAGACTGTACTAGATGATGATATATTTATAAGAATAATAGATGGAGAAATGATACCGGTTGAAATTAAGTATGGTATAGGAGGAGAAGGCGGATACACACAATATTCAACAAAAGATCCGGAAACGATAAACGAATATATAGAAGCATTTAGGATGGTGCATATTAGTAAAATCATAACAAATAAGGATGAGATGATTTTTGTAACAGATGGTATTCAGGATTATACTTTTGTTATGGAAGATGGGACGGAAATTACATTGGGTACAGATTTAAATCTATATGTATTTGATAAGAATAGAAATAGAGAATTTATCTTGGAAAATACTGAAAAACTAAATGAATTAAATAGAATGCTATTAGAATAATTGGTATTTTAAAAGACAAAATAATCCAATGTGTTATAAAACCTCTTGCTTTAACTATGGGGTGTGAGAAAGGAAGGATAGATTTATGAAAAAGAAGACAGCCAGTATGATTTTGGCAATGGTTACAGCGGCTTTTGTACTGACAGGGTGCTCCGGAGGTCAGAGTAGCGCAGAAAATGAAATGCAGCTCTCGCAGGAGGAGGTGTCAGAGGAGAATTCCGCCGGCGAAGAGGAAACAGACGGCGGAGAGAATGGAGCCTTAGACCGTGAGATCGAAGAGAAAGTCGAAAAGGGAAAAACAGAACCGGGAGACGAGACGGAGGCTCTCCTGGCATATGCAGACAGCCTTTCGATGCGCAGTTTAAATGGCACGCAGCTTACCTATGAGACAATAGACGGTGACGGTTACAGCTATTTCCGGACACAGGGACTGATGGGGATTGCCGAGGACAAAGAGGGCTGTCTTTATCAGGAGATTCTTGACCTGGACGCAGACGGATGGCAGGAACTTCTGACAATCGACCTTTGCAAGGGAAGCGAGGCATATGGTATTTTGGCTTCTGTTTTTGAGTACAAGGATGGCAAAGTCAGCAAGGCAGCGACAAAGGAGCTTCTTGGTTATGCGATCGGCATGAATTGTGACGGCGGTAACATCCGCTTTATGATGAAGGATGAGAAATACCTTTGCATGGACAGCTGGCAGCATACCTTCGTCAGCGCGGATGGCGTTTGTATCGATCTGGCAGCCTGCTATTATGACGGTGCGAGATTTGTGGAGATGGCACAATACGATCTTGCCGGTTCTGATTTTTCCGATAGCGGAAAGGAAGCGACGGAACTGCTTGACCAGCTTTACACAATGGGGTTTGACAAGTCGGCGGCAGCAGTCTGTGACAGAGATGTTTTCCACTTGTATGCAGCAGACGAAGGGGTCAGGCCACTCTTTAAGATCAGCATTCAGAACAGCTCTGTGACAGGTGAGACAGAATGGGAGGAAAAACCCTATGCCACTGTTTTACAGATTAAATCAGCCCCGGTCAATGAGGAATTTATGTTGCCGGATAGCAACAGCCGTATTTTGGAGGCTTCAGAGCTTTCCGGTATGACCAAGGATCAGCTGCGCATTGCGCGCAATGAGATCTATGCCAGATACGGCTGGCAGTTTGAGGACCGGGAGTTGCAAAGCCATTTTGATACCACAGCATGGTATGTGCCCGCGGAAAATGTGGATGATGCAATCCTTTCCGATGTGGAGCGTGCCAATAAGGATCTCATTATCGAGGCAGAAAAAACGGCTCCCGAGAAGGCGGAGGATGTCAATATTTCCACAATGGATATTGAGGGCGGGACGCCTCTTACGGTACCGGAGCTTGCCGACATGTCCGGAGAGCTTCACAAGATGGATGCCTACGGCTTTTTGTACAGCTATTATGACGATGTCCGCGATGTGGATCTGAATAATGTCTTTTACAGCGGCGCAGGGATCCACAGTATGGAGCTGTCCGAAAGTATGGGAGAGGCATATCTGCAGCAGACAGGGCAGAGTGAATTTTACACGGACTCATTTGCGCTGAAAAAATCGGATATTGACGCCCTGCTGCAGAAAAGAACCGGCTATGGGCTTTCTGATATGAGAAAACCTCTGGAATGGGTGTATCTGGATAAGGAGCAGGTATATTGCGTCGAGGTGGGTGATACCAATTACATGGAAGTTTCCGTTATCGAGGGCATGAAGACCGAAGACGGCATGTACTATATCGAATATGAGAATCCCATGCTTTCCTACCAAAGCGACGACACCATGTGCATGGTAACTTTGAAAAAACAGGGAGATACGTATCGGTTTGTGTCGAATGTGAGGCTGGGAGAGTAGGCCCGGGGGAACCTAGGGGACGGAGTTAGGGGTTCAAAATCCTGCAATCAAGAAAGAAGGACCGAAGATGCTAAACGAAAAGCTGATTATGCGGATGTGCGCATTTAATAAAGGAGATCCAAAGCGCATCCAGCACCTCACAAAGGTGTATGAGTACGCGCATACCATCGGCAGACTGGAAGGACTGGATGACGAGACGCAGAAGATACTTGATATTGCTGCTATTTTACATGATATCGGCATCCGTCCGAGTGAGGAAAAATACGGACGCTGCGACGGAGCACTGCAGCAGCAGGAAGGACCGGCTTATGCAAGGGAAATGCTGCAGGAATTTTCTGAGGTGACAGAGGCGGAAACAGATCGGATCTGTTATCTGATCGGGCACCATCACACCTATACCGGTGTGGACGGAGATGACTGGCGTATTTTATTGGAGGCGGATTTTCTTGTAAATGCATATGAGGATGACCTGGATACAGATAGCATCAAGACGTTCCGGGAACGGGTTTTTCGGACAGAAACCGGAATGAAGCTGCTTGCTATGATGTATGGGCTTGGACCCGGGGGACGGAGTCAGAGGTCCAAAAACCAGGCGACATAAAGTCGATAAGTCGATGAAAAGAAAATAAAGAACAGGAAGCGGCGGGCTTACCCGAAAAGACGGGTAGGCACGCCGCTTATTTTTTTTATGCAGGTCCAAGCAGCCGATCCGGCCTTTCTGTATTTACTTTGACAACCATTCTGTTTTTGTGATAACATAATTGTATGTGCACGTGCACATGCATGAAAAAGGGGTAATAATATGATGCATACAAACAGAAAATTTTTTGGAAAAAGAATCATACTATTTATTTTTGTTCTGCTGCTAAGTATCGCACGGAGCAATCCCGTTTGGGCAATAGATACCATCACGGTGGAGCCTGTCAACATGGTTGATATTCAGGTTGTGGATGAACAGGGGAACCTTATTGACAGTGCTCGTGTGGAAATGGAAATGGATGGTGTCTATATGAGTGGGGAAAAAGCGGATCCACCGATTTATGATGGAAGCCCCAGGGGAAGCTTTCCGCCTGAAAAATATTATAGTGTCAATCATATTGTAGATAAGATACAAAGCTATCTGGGGGAAGATTATTCGCTTGTTGAAATGCAAATCAATGACGGAAATAATGGCTACGAAGAATTCTATCCGCGGTTGAAAGGCGACTATTACTCTTTGAATTGGAAACAAAAGCTTCAGATGGACATTCTGTACCAGAAGCGCGGAACTGTTACTTTTTCCTTAGAGGGGAAAAAGTTTTATATCAATGTGGATCCCAAAATAAACCATGGTACATTTCGCATTGATAGAACAGATTATAAACTGGTTGATTACCGCAATTCTACCATAGATGTGGATGCCGGATCGTATCAGGTAGGCGGTTGCACGGATCAAAATGTCACGATCGCAAGTAACGCAAAAGACTACCGCACTGTGAGAATCAAGCTTTCTCAGATGGATTTCGGTGATGATGATATGGTTTTGAATGATGATGGAAAACTGTATTATGAAAAAGAGTATATGGGAAATGTGTTTGACCAGAGTGACCGTCAATCGATGTTTGTCATCTATGATGGCGCCTGCATTACGGCACCCATTCCGGATGCGCAGGGATATATTGAATACAATGTTGAGAAAGACTCCACGTATTCTTATGTTCAAATCGCAACATCAAAGTATGGCATTCTAAGTACAACGGTGCCGCCTTTTTTCAAGATGTCCGTAAATGTGAAAGCCTGTGAAAAGATTTCTCCACAGTTTCTTGGCATTACCGGATTACCGGCTGGAGAATACTCTGTGAAGGTTTCGCCGAATGGCCATTATAAAGATACTAAGGGAACCATTCCTGTAGTAGACTCAGATGAGCTACAGGTATTCCAAATTACTGTAAAATGTTACCACAAGCTTACATATCATGAGAAGGTAGAACCGACCTGTCTGACAGATGGCATGCAATCGTATTATACGTGCGAATATTGTAATCGGAATTATAAATACACGGGCTCAAGCAACCCGATTACAGATATGTCGACTTTGATATTGCCTGCAAAAGGCCATAAACCCACAAAGCTGTGCAGTGACAGTCATAGGCACTGGTATCAGTGCACCCGTTGTGATTACACGGAAAGGGAAGAGGCACATGTACCGGGAGCAGCAGCTACGGAAGAAGCGCCGCAGTTATGCTCTGTTTGCAGCTATGAGCTTGCGCCAAAGCTTGGTCATGAGTTTGTATTGACCGGCGCTGATCCTACCTGCACAGAGGAAGGAATGAAGGCGCATTACTGCTGTAAAAACTGTGACAAACTTTTCTCGGAAGCAGACGAAAACACGGTTATTGCAGATCCAACAACGCTGGTGATACCGCCGCTGGGGCACAACATTACGCTGCAAAGGAAAGATAAAAGCGAGCATCAGTATAAGTGCACGAGATGTACTTATGTGGAAAAGAAAGAACCCCATACGCCGGGCGCAGAGCCCACAGAACAGACAGAGCAGCTTTGCACTCTGTGTCATGAAGTAGTAAAGGAGAAGCTGACACATGAGCCAAGTAAGGTGGCGGAAATCCCGGCAACGTGCACAGGGGAAGGAAGAAGGGCGTACTATACCTGCAAAAACTGTGACGCACTGTTTGCAGACGCCAAGGCGCAAAGCGTGATTCAAAAGCCGGAAGACGGAAAAATCCCGCCTCTGGGACATAACGCGGCCAACCTTGTGTGGGATGCGCAAAATCACTGGTATGCCTGCACACGCTGTGATTATACGGAGCCAAAGAAGGCACATGTCTATTCCGGAAAAAAGGATGCGACCTGTGATGTATGCGGCTATATCAGGCAGGTAGATGAAGGAAAAACGACAGGAAATCAGCTGGATAAGCGAGAAGATTTGGCTTTTCTGACGGTAAAGGGAAGTCCGAAAAAATCAAATCAGATTCAGCTGAAGTGGAATAAGGTAGAAGATGCTTCCGGCTACGAGATTTACTGGTCCTATTGTGACGGAAAGAAAAACTATAAGCTTTTAAAGAAGCAAAAAGCAACGAAATATGTGCATAAGATTAAAAACACAAAGAAGGCATACAAATACTTTGTGGTATCTTATAAAAAGGTGAATGGAAAAAAGGTTTATCTTACGAAATCTCCGACCATTCATGTTGCACTCGGAGAACATAAAAAGACCAATGTGAAATCAATTTCTCTTTCCGAAAAAGAGATTACCTTAAAAGTCAATCAGACATATAAGCTGAAACCGACGTATAAAAAAGTGGACGCAAAAAAGAAGCTATTAAAGCATACGGATACTTTGCGCTATAAGAGCGAGCAGAAGCAGATCGCTACCGTTTCCCAAAAAGGTGTCATAAAAGCAAAGCATGCGGGAGTTGCCACCATTTATGTCTCTGCGGAAAACGGTGTCAGCGCAAAGATAAAGGTGACAGTGGAATAACTGTGGACCCGGGGGACGGGGTCAGGGGTCCAAAAGGATTGCGTATTCTTTATAATGAAGAAAAGAGAAGAGAAAGAGCAGGCAGAAAGGAATCGGTATTCATGAAAAAAAATAGAGTGTTCTTGGCGTCATGCCTTGTGCTGATTGCCTTGTTTTTGGTTTTTCCATCTTCGGCTAAAGCAGCTATTCCCTTTGAAAATGCAACGGATCTGCGTCTTGATCAGATCTATCTTGTTGAAATTACAAACAAAACCGATTATGGCATCTTCAAGTTTACGCCGACTGAAACCGCTGTATACTCTTTTGCATCTTTGGAAGATGATGATGCCGACGCATACTGTGAGATGTATGATGCGTCGGGCAACTTTCTCACATATAATGATTATTATACTATAGATGATGCATTTCGTATTTTATATACGATGCAGGCCGGCCAGACGTATTATTTCACGCCGCATGTAAGCCGTTTTGAAAAGGCGAATACTTCACTCAATGTGAGGCTCACAAAGACTGACGAGAAGGTCACAAATATTGTTGAGGCAAGGGCAACCCTGTCCGGTAATTCGGCAAAGGCTTCCATTGAGTCAGATAAGCTGGGCAGTCTTTATCTGTCTATAGATAATAACCTTTCAGACAGCTCGCTCCAGCTTTGTTTTGCGGATGGCACAACAGAAAATTATACATACGTGAAAAGCCGCTTTGTCAACACGGTTGATTCTACCAAAGTTTTATACGTGAATGTAAGGAAGAATTTTCAAATGTGTGATGTGCAGATTGCAGACAAGCGGGAGGCAAGTTTGGAAATTCCTGATTATAGGATAGCAATTCCTGTGTCAATGGAGTATTCGCCAAAAGTAAAATCTTTTACCTATACGCCGCAAAAGGAGGGATTCTTCGTCGAGCAGACCCCGCGGCCTTGGGGAAATGCTGCGATTACTGCCGCCGATCTTGTAGTCACATACACTGATGGTACTCAAAAAAACATTTTCCAATAAAATAGGTGATTCCATATACACTTTGCAACGTTTCAAAAATATTGCGAACACGAGTGAGGCATATGATCTGAAATACAGTGACAATTGTGATTTTTCCAAGTTGGGTACCACAACTGTTCAAATGGGATTTATTGACAAGATTGAAAATATCCCTATGACTGTGAGTGAAAATTCGTTCGGACTGGAAAGCTTTTCTTTTACGCCGGATCAAGAGATCAAACTTACAGAATCTTCTTATTATGATTCCGATGTTTGGTATGGGAGTGTGAAAGGCACCATCACCGTTACCAAAAAAGATGGTACCGTTGAAACCTACACAGGCAGTAAAAATAAAGGATTCAAGGATGCGAATGGTAAGTCCATGCCATATTTTGTCTCATATCGTTCTGACAGCTGTTATGCGTGGAAAGCAGGGCAGAACAGTTACCCGCTTTATCTCGAAAATCTGGTCTATATGGTTCCGGTCACGATCGTGGGTGTGACAAATGCTACCTTTGTTCCAAAGGAGCCGGTAGTATTACCGCATAGCGACGAGTATGACTGTGATGTCTGGTACAGGGGGTTAGAGGGGACGATTACAATCTACTTGTCCGACGGCACACAGAAATCCTACTCCGGAAGCGTAGCCGGCGGATTTTATAATGAGGATCATACAGAGTGGTGTCCGGTGCGTACAAGCCATAAAGACAGCGATACATATGGGTGGCATGTTGGCTCTGATAACTACTTCGATTTTCGAATCGAACGCTTCTCCTGCCCGGTTTCGGTTACCATTACACATGATCTGGAAAGTGTCAGCGAGAACTCGGCAACCTGTACTACAAATGGTAAGACCGGCTATCGCTATTGTCGTTGTAGTGACTGTGATTACAAAACAGAATCGACCGTCCTTCCGGCTACCGGGCATACAGACGAGAATGGCGATCACATCTGTGATGTCTGCAACGAAGAATTTGCCTTTAACGTCACACAACCGATTGATGTAAGTACCGTGTGCAAACGCTCAGCTACTTTTACAACAGATACCTCTGAGCCAAGTTGCACATACCAGTGGTATCGGGATGACAGTCTGCTTGAAGGCGAAACAGACAAAACGTTGACACTTGAAAATGTGACATATGATACGCACAATGGAAAAACTTATTCCTGCATGGTTACGAATGCGGAAGGAAAATCGGTAACAACGTCGCCTGCAACTCTTTCCATCTCTCATGATTTCATATCGGAGACCATAAAGAAGGAGCCAACCTGTACCAGCTATGGCAGCAAAATAATGATCTGTGTCTGTGGCTACAAAGATTCATTTTTAGTTAAATATCTGGGGCATACTTATGTCACAAAGGACGCCGTTCCGGCAACCTGTATCAAAGAAGGATATTCCGGCAATGAGGTTTGTGATGTTTGCGGAAGAACAAAAAATAAGGGGCATGTGCTTCCCATCACCGGGCACAGTGCGGTATCTGCCTTCAATGGGGTAGCACCTGCCTGCATGGCAGCCGGTAGGGAGAGCGATGTCATTTGTGAGGTCTGTCAGAAGCTTCTCGAAACAGGAAGAGAGATACCGGCTACGGGACATCGTTTTGGAAACAACGGTCCAGTATGCCAAATCTGTAATACGGCAAACCCGGATTACAAAGAACCGGTGAAAACGCCGACCACACAGGAAAAGATTGATGAACTGGCAAAGAAATACGGAATTTCGGCCAAAACGCTTGCGCTCAATGAAAAAACAATCACAGCTGCCAAGGGCAATTCGGATCTTGCGGGTGCAGAGTTTAAAAAGTTGAAATTGAGACAAAAGAGTACCACCAAGAACAGCATTTCCATAAAATGGTCAAAGGTAACCGGTGCAGATGGATATATCGTTTTTGCTGGTGCATATGGTTCAAAGTTGAAAAAGACAGCGACGCTTACGAGCAAGGTTACCTCTTATACCCATAAGAAGCTGAAAGCAGGCAAGTATTACAAATATGTTGTTGTTGCTTACAAGGATGTGGATGGTCAGAAAGTAACGCTTTCTGCCTCAAAGACCATTTTTGTGACAACCAAAAACGGAAAATATGACAATCCAAAGGCCTTGAAGGTTGCCAAAACCAAGCTGTCTGTCAAGAAAGGCAAAAAAATGGCCATTCGTGTTTCACAGACTAAGACTGCGAAAAAGGTGAAAAAACTTGCCGCTATCCGTTTTGAGTCATCCAATCCAAAGATCGCTACTGTAAGTGCGAAAGGAGTCGTAAAGGGAATCGGGAAAGGTTCCTGCAGGATTTACGTCTATGCACAAAACGGCGTGGCAAAAACCATAAAGGTGACGGTGAAGTAGAAATCCCGGATGGACCTAGGGGACGGAGTCAGGGGTTCAAAATCCTGCGAAAACAGATGATGGACCTAGGGGACGGAGTCAGGGGTCCAAAATCCTGCGAAAACAGATAAGGGCTGTCGCTTTCATGAGAAAGCGACAGCCCATCTTTTCGTTCTTATGCAGTTAACAGTCCGGTTATTATACGTGGTTCGGATCAAGTTTCATAAACATATCCTTTGACACGCCGCAAAGCGGGCATACCCAATCATCCGGAAGATCCTCGAAAGGTGTGCCGGGAGCAATTCCGTGTTCGGGATCTCCTTTCGCGGGATCATACTCGTAACCGCAAGGGTTGCAGAAATACTTATCCATTGTTGCTTCCTCCTTTGTATTTTGTGTTTTCTTTTGTATGTAAGAACTTCACAAGCCGAGCCATTCATAGCCCTACGGGCTATTTCATGGACGGCTGGCGCCCAATAAGGATAAAATAGAAAATAGCTGGAAGTGCATAAATGCCTTCCTGCTATTTCTATTTTATCCTTACTCGGCTTGTAGCTTAACCAAAGTATCTCTTTAGCATTCCTTCCAAAGCTTTACCGTGTCTAGCCTCGTCTCTTGCCATCTCATGAACGGTATCATGAATTGCGTCGAGGTTGTTCTTCTTAGCACATTTTGCAAGCTCGAACTTGCCGTTTGTTGCGCCGTATTCGCACTCTACTCTCCAAGCCAGATTGTCTTTTGTAGTAGCCTTCATGTTTGGCTCTAAATCTTCGCCGAGCAGTTCTGCAAACTTAGCAGCATGCTCTGCTTCTTCGTAAGCAGCTTTCTCCCAGTAAAGACCGATTTCAGGATATCCCTCGCGGTGTGCAATACGAGCCATGCAAAGGTACATACCAACCTCTGAACACTCACCGTTGAAGTTAGCCATCAGCTGCTCGAAGATATATTTCTTATCTTCAGGAGTGATGTCATCGTTGTTCTTTACTGTCTTAGCATAAATGCCGTATTCATGCTCAGCTGCGAGCTTGATATCGCCCTCAACAGCCTTGAACTTATCTGCGCCCACATGGCAAACAGGACATTCTGCCGGAGCTGCATCTCCTTCATACACATAACCACATACCTGACATACAAATTTCATAGTTTTGATCTCCTTTTCTTTCAAAAAATTTTTATTATGATAAGAAGCAATTGCTCCTTATATACAATATTAATGTGCCCGCTTTTCACAGCAATTACCGCATAAACCGTAAAAATAAGTGATATGACCTGCAATCTGACCATCAAATCCCACTGCTTCAAAATGTCCCATAAAGTCAACATTCTCCGTCTCCAGGTCAATGACACTGTTACAGCTTTGACACACAAAATGATAATGTGGGGAAATATCTGCATCAAAGTGATCGACACCGTCGCTAAAGTGCAGACGCTGAATCTCTCCGATATCAGATAAGAGTGTCAGATTCCGATATACGGTTCCGAGGCTGATATTCGGGAATTCCTGCCTGATATTGGAATAGACCATATCAGCGGTAGGATGATCCTTACGCGTCATCAGGAAATTTTTGATTGCTTCCCGCTGACGACTGTATTTCATTGCAGCCATTTTTTCCTCCTTATCAAAATAGTAATCATTACTGATTTAATTTTAGCAAACTGCATGAAAAAGTCAAGAGACAAAATCAAAATAATAGTCTAAAAATTTCATAAAAAACATTATTTTCCTGAAAACTGCATGGACGTGTATTTGAAACGGGGATATACTCATTATGATAGCAAAAAGCAGACAAAAGAAGGTGGCGGGCATTTTATGAGTGAAAAAAACAGCAGCCGTTCCTACGGTAAAAAGAGAGGTGGACCATGCATTGTACTTTCCCTGCGTACCAAGCTGATCATTGCATGCGTGGCGATGATTACGGTTCCGATTCTGCTTACAGGTCTTTCCTTTACCGGTATACGATTTTATATGATGCATACGGTGGGATCGCCTACGGAGGCGATTCTTGTGCAACAGAAGATCAGCCAGACCTTTTTCTTTGATATGTTTATCTCTATTGTCCTGATTTTGTGTCTGTCGGTTATGGTGCTCAAAATCTTGTTGCAGAAATGGTTTGTGGTACCGCTCGACCAGATGAATGAAGCAATGCGGAATATCGCGGCCGGCAATTTCGATTATCAGATGGACGTTGCATACACAGGAGAAATGGGAACGCTGTTTGACAATTATGAACAGATGAGGATGAAGCTGAAGGAGTCGACGGAGGAAAGCATTGAGAGTGAGAGGAAGAATCAGGAGATGATCAGCAATATCACGCATGATCTGAAGACGCCGATCACTTCCATCCAGGGGTACGTGGAAGGCATTATGGATGGTGTGGCAGACACGCCGGAGAAGATGGACAAATATATCCGCACCATATACAACAAGGCAAATGAGCTGAACCGTCTGATCAATGAACTGGGTATTTATGCCAAACTCGACAGCAATAGGATTCCGTATCATTTCCTGCGGATGAATGTACATGACTTTTTTCAGGACTGTGTGGAGGAGGTCGGTCTTGATCTGGAATCTAAGAACATCAAGCTGGATTTTTCCAATCTGGTGGATGCGGACACACAGATCATTGCCGATCCGGAGCAGCTGCGTCGCGTGATCAGTAATATCATCGGAAACAGCGTCAAATATCTGGAACGTGACGATGGGCAGATCGATATCCGTATTCTGGATGAAATCGATTCCATTCGTGTGGAGATTGAGGATAACGGAAAAGGAATCAACCAGAAGGATCTTGGTAAGATTTTCGAGCGTTTTTACAGGACGGATTCCTCCCGCAATTCGGGAACGGGAGGCAGCGGCATCGGTCTTTCCATTGTAAAAAAGATCATCGAAGATCACGGCGGATACATCTGGGCGACCAGCAAGGAAGGGGAAGGCACCTGCATGCATTTTGTCATCAGGAAGATACTGTCTGCAAGCGGCAGCGAATAAAACAATCGTTGCCGGGAGCATTCGAAAACCGACCGGAGTCAGAATGAAAAAATTGGTATATAGAAACAGATGAGGTGAAAACAGTATGACAAAGATATTGATTATTGAAGACGAAGAAGCAATTGCAGAACTGGAAAAGGATTATCTGGAGATCAGTGATTTTCAGGTCACGATTGAAAGGGATGGGAAACAGGGACTTAAGACGGCGCTTTCCGAGGATTTTGCGCTGATCATTCTGGATCTGATGCTGCCCGGAATGGATGGCTATGAGATCTGTAAGGAGATCAGGAATCAGAAGAACATCCCTATCATCATGGTATCGGCCAAAAAGGATGACATTGACAAGATCCGGGGACTGGGTCTTGGGGCGGATGACTATATGACAAAGCCGTTTAGTCCAAGTGAGCTGGTAGCGCGTGTCAAGGCACATCTTTCCAGATATGAAAGGCTGATTGGTTCTACGCAAAAGCAAAATGATATTGTGGAGATCCGCGGCATCAAGATTGACAAGACAGCCCGCAGAGTGTATGTCAACGGCGAGGAAAAAATATTTACGACAAAGGAATTTGATCTTTTGACGTTCCTTGCAGAGAATCCCAATCATGTCTTTAAAAAGGAAGAACTTTTCCGCGAGATCTGGGATATGGATTCGATCGGAGATATCGCAACGGTGACAGTACACATCAAGAAGATCAGGGAAAAGATTGAAGTAGATACCTCGAAACCGCAATACATTGAAACAATATGGGGTGTCGGCTACCGGTTCAGAGTATAATACGCTTTTTGCGGGATTTTCGGTTTGCATGCGCGAGGAAGATAACGCTGAGAAAGCAGTAAGGAAGCAGTAAGCAGTAAGGCTACGGGAAACAAAAATGAGGACACGTATTATATATGAAGATGATGTGCTGCTTGTGATTGACAAACCGGCAGGGTTGGCAACGCAGTCGGCGCGTGTGACGCAGCAGGATGTATACAGTGAGCTTACAAATTATCTGCATGGCGGATATGTAGGACTTGTGCACAGGCTCGATCAGCCGGTGGAGGGTCTGCTTGTCGTGGCCAGGACAAAGCAGGCTGCCGCATCCCTTGCTGCGCAGCTTGGGAGCGGGAAGCTGACAAAGGAATATCTGGCGGTCGTGCACCCTTTGGCGCCGGGCAGTGCTCTCGCAGAAGGAGCCGGAAAGCGGCCACAGGAGAGGCAAAGCATAGGCACGGTCATCACGCTGACAGATTATATGCGAAAGAACAATCAGACCGGACGGATGGAAATTCTTGACGTCACGGGCAAATCGCTTCCGGCAGGCACGCAAAAGGCCATCTTATCTTATCGTATCGTGGAGGAGAAATCTCCTCTGGCACTTGTGTGCGTATCCCTGCAGACCGGGCGATTCCACCAGATACGCGCGCAGATGGCACATGCCGGCATGCCGCTTCTCGGTGATCAGAAATATGCGCCCGAGGAGACAAAGCAGCTTTGTGCGCAGCATCAGGTAAAGTACGTGGCGCTCTGTGCCAATCGTCTCAGCCTGATACATCCTGTGACGAAGCAGACCATGCATTTTGAAAAGAAACCGGATGGCGCGATTTTTCATACCTTTTCCTGTCTGCAGGAAGAAAATGCCACTTTTATTTCTGATAAAATGCGTCCGTAATGATAAATAGAAAGAAGAAAAAGTACCCATACTATGAGAGAAAACAGATAGGATGGGTATTTTTATGCGCAAAATATGGGAAAAATATGAAAAAGAATTACGTTTCACAGGCATTGCCGTGCTGATTTTTCTGGGTTTTCGCTATCTTTTTGTGTATATCAGTCCGTTTCTGATCGCCTATCTGATCTGTCAGGGTATCTCGCCGGGAGCGGATTTTCTGCATCGCAGGTTCCGTATTCCCGTGACTGTCGGTGGCATTCTGATTTTGCTTATCATCATCGGTCTGCTTGGGACATTTCTGTATTATGGCGTTTCTTCCGCCTGCAGTCATCTGGTTGCATTTTCGCAGGATGCGGGCAAATGTCTGCCTGCCATAGAAAGGGATTTTTGTGACAGACTGTGCGCGCTTGAGCAAAAGCTTCATATGGAGAATGGAGTGCTTTTGCAAATGACTGTGACAGGGTGGAGTAAAGTGAAATGCGGTATATCGGAAAAATGGGGTAGCGGTATTTTGCCGGGCGCGGTTACCTGTGTGCGGTTTCTGGGAGGCGTGTTTGCCTATTTGCTGGTCATTTTTGTGGCTGTCATCCTGCTTCTTAAGGACTGGAAACATATGCAAAGCGCCTTTCATCAGAAACTCCAAAGGATTGGCGGGGATCTGCTTTCCTTCCTGGGAATTTATCTGTGGGCGGAAATCAGGATCATGACTGCGGTGGGACTTACATGTCTTACGGGACTTCTGGTTGCCGGTGTCGAAAAAGCTCCTTTTCTGGCAGTGCTGACTGCATTTCTGGATGTCCTGCCGTTTATCGGGACGGGAATTGTTCTGGTACCGGCACTGTTTTGGCAGTTTTTTATAAAAAACTATCGTGGGGCAGTGATTATCGGTGTTACCTACTTGTGCTGCATTCTGGCGAGGGAGCTTCTGGAGCCAAAGCTGATCAGCAGGAAAGCCGGTCTTTCTCCTCTGCTTACGCTGGCAGGGCTGTATATGGGAATTTATGCATTCGGACTGGCCGGTATTTTTTTGGGACCGGTGTATGTGCTTGTCGTAACCATGTTATACAGGCAAATGTTTTGTAATTCTTAAGAATACAATTGTGGAAAAACGGTGGCGTTTGGCATATACTAATGTTTAGGAAAAATAAGACTGTAAAAAGCAGGACAATAGAATAGAAAGGAAAAATCTATGAAAAATCGAAAGTGGATGAAAAAAGCAACTGCAGTCATTCTGTCGGCAGCTATGGTAGCTTCCCTGACAGGCTGTGGCGGTTCGGGAGCAAAGAGCGATCAGAAGGATATCAAGGAGCTGGTCTATGATGCGCAGGTCATGCCCGGTATGGATCAGATCAAAGGTGATTTCAATAACTTTGCGGTAAACGGAGATACCGTTTATCTTTACACTTCCGAATGGATTGAAGAGAGTGCACCGGATGGTGAGGCAAATGAACCGCAGATTGAAGCCCGTACGGCAGAGGCGGAAGTGACGGCAGAGACAGAAGATGCTGCCACACAGGAGCAGACAGCTGAGACAGAAGATGCTACTGCAGGGGAAGAGACAGCCGAGACAGAAGATGCTACTGCAGGGGAAGAGACGGCCGAGACGGAAGATGCTGCCGCTACGGAGCAGACGACCGATACAGAAGAAGCAACTGACGACACTGCGGAAACTACGGAAGAGAGTGAGACAGAGGATGGTACACTCATTGATGAGGAATTCGGCGTAGAGGAATATCAATATACAGTCAATCAGTATTTCTACAGCATGAAGACAGACGGAAGTGATTTCAAGGAGATTTTCTCCAGACTTGACTGTGGCGACAGCAATGAATGGATGAATGATTTCCGTGTAAGTGACAGTGGAAATATTTATATGCTCTATAGCTGTTACGATATGCAGACAGAGAAGAATACATACATCATTCGGATCTGTGATACATCCGGCAATGAGACAGGTGAGATTCCGCTGGATGATCTGCTCTCGGGAGATGAGACCTATTTCCAGTCTATGCAGCTGGATAAGGATGGCAATATTTATCTGCTTGGCGATCAGATGATTTATGTGCTGGATGCCAGTGGCGCAAAGCTGTTTGATGTGAAGCTGGATGGCTGGTCCTCCGGTATGACTGTCACCAACGAGGGTAATATCATCGTTTCCGTAAATGCTGAGGATGGTGTGCAGGTCAAGGCGGTCGATGTGGCAAAGAAAGCGTTGGGAGAGGCCTATAAGCTGGATGCCAATCTGTATAATGGCAATTCCCTGATCGGCGGAGCCGGCGATTATACCTTCTATTTCAATGATGGTTCGAGCATCTGGGGATATGATGCAAAGAGCAGCACTGCCAAAGAACTGCTCAACTGGGTCAGCAGTAATATCAATGCTTCCAATATGAACAATGTGCTGGCACTTCCGGATGGGCGTTTTATTGCCACTTACTATGATTACAGTACAGAGGATGCAGAGAATGGCATTTATATCATGACCAAGGTCGATCCGAGCCAGATCAAGGATAAGACGGTCATTACCTATGCAGGTACCTGGGTGGATGATATGATCAAATCTCAGGCTGTCAGATTTAACAAGAGCCAGGATCAGTACCAGATTGTGGTGAAGGATTACTCTTCCAGCGACGATCCGATCAAGGATATGAACGCTGATCTGATCGCAGGTAACATCCCTGATATCATTGATCTGTCCGGTCTGAACACAGACCAGTATATTGCGAAGGGTATGCTGGCAGATTTATATACCTTTATGGAAAAGGATCCCGATATCAACAAAGAGGATTTCATTGATAATATTCTCAAGGTTCTGGAGACGGACGGTAAGCTGTATCACATTTCTCCTTCCTTCGGTGTCAGTGCGCTGGTCTGCAAGACAAAGGATCTGGGCGGAAAGACATCGCTGACGGTAAAGGATGTACAGCAGCTGGAGGAGAAGTACGGAAACGGAGCCAAAGCATTCCATATGCGTTCCAATACCGGTGTGCTCTCCATGTTCTTTACGGGCAATTATGACACATATATTGACTGGACTACCGGAAAATGCAGCTTTGACAGCCAGGAATTCATCGATTTGCTCGAGTATGCCAACACATATCCGAATGATGATGACATTGACTGGGAGAACGGATATGAATCTTTGCCTACCGGCATCAGAAACAATAAGATCCTTTTTGCAGACCTCTACAGTATGAGCATGGAGGAGGTTGAACTGTACTCCGAGATGTTCCAAGAAGATATTTCCTTTATCGGGTATCCGAATGATCAGGGAACAGGTCTGGCCGCAACAATCGGCACAGACATCGGGATTTATGCCAAATCTGCAAATGCGGACGGCGCATGGGAATTTGTCAAGACCTTCCTGACAGAGGAGTATATCAGCGGAGGTAAGAATGGATATATGTATTACAGCGGATTCCCGCTCCGCAAGGATGCACTGGAAAACGAGATCAAGAAGAATTCTACGACGGTAGCCTATACGGATAAATTCGGCAATGAGATCCAGCCGCTTGATTCCAGTTGGGGATATGACGATATCGAAGTGAAGATCAAACCGCTGACAGATGCGCAGGTGCAGATGCTCAGGGATGTCATTGCATCAGTGGATCATATGTATGGATACAATGATGAGATTTCTACGATCATCACGGAAGAAAGCGGTGCTTACTTCAGCGGTCAGAAGAGCGCCAAGGAAGTAGCCGATATCATTCAGAATCGTGTATCCACCTATGTCAACGAGAACAGATAACAGATTTCATGGATACAAAGGAAAGGCTGGTTTTTAACCAGCCTTTCCAAATAATTGGTTGCCGGGCATATACCGGCAGCAATTTGTGAGTAAAGGAAGTTTCTATATGAAGAAAAAGCATCGCAGGTTCAAGGAGCGCAAGTGGGAAATTGTGCTTATGACGCCGAGTATCATCGGTGTCGGTCTGTTTTTTATCCTGCCGTTTTGCGTTGTGATCTATTATTCCATGGTGGATAATCCGCTGAATCCCAGCTTCGTTTTTTTGGATAACTACAGCAGATTGTTTCAAAATTCCGCTTTTTTACAGGCGGCCAAAAATACCGCAGTATTCAGCGCAATCGCAGTGCCGCTTTCTGTGATCCTGTCACTTGGCATGGCACTGATTCTGGAACAGAATATACCGCTGCGCAGCACGTTTCGGACATTTTTTCTGACGCCGCTGATGGTACCGACTGCTTCGATTGTATTAATATGGCAGGTCTTTTTCCATTACAACGGTGCGATCAATGAATTTTTACTGCATATTGGGGCGGGAAAGATCGACTGGTTCAAATCAGCCTATTCGCAGATTGTGATATTGATCCTGTTTTTATGGAAGAATCTTGGTTACAATATGGTTCTTTTCATGGCGGGGCTTGGGCAGATTCCGCGCGACTATATGGAGGTGGCGGATCTGGACGGCGCAACAGGCTGGCAGAAGTTTATTTATATTAAGATCCGTTATCTGTCACCGACCATTCTATTTGTTGCAATCATGTCCCTGATTAATTCCTTTAAGGTATTTCGGGAGGTATATCTGCTGACAGGAGATTATCCTTATGATACGCTGTATCTGTTGCAACACTTTATGAATAATACATTCAGGGCGCTTGATTACCAAAAACTGTCTGCAGCTGCAATCATCATGTGTCTTGTCATGGTTGTCATTATTGGCATCCTGTTTCTGATTGAGAATCATTTTGGAAAGGATGTGGAAGGATGACAGAGCAGAAGCAGAACATAACAGAAAAACAAGGCAGTATAAGTGCCTATCAGCGTCGCGGCAGGACGGGCAGGGAATTGACGGAAAGGCGCATCCGTGCAAAACGCAGGAAACGGAAGCTGACGAAGGTGGTGCTATTTCTCATTGCACTGATCACTGCATCCTCTTTTTTGATGCCGATTGTTCTGACCGTAGCAAATTCCTTCATGGAGGAGACGGAGATCAGCTCCAATTATGGCGTGATTTTTGACAGTTTGACGGAGGAGAACAATTATGGCAATTACGGTGGACAAAACTCGCAGAAATCAACCTATGTCTCAGAGTCGGCAAACCTGAAATTCATACCGGATATGGTATCGTTCAAACAGTTTTACACAGTGCTGTTGCAAAGCCCCGATTATCTGATCAAGTTCTGGAATTCGGTGATCCTGGTGGTTCCGATCGTGGTATTTCAGATTTTTGTTGCACTTGGAGCGGCATATTGCTTTGCGAGATTTCGGAGCAGGCTGCGCGAGATGGTATTTTTTCTCTATGTCATTTTAATGCTGATGCCTTATCAGGTCAGTCTGGTACCCAATTTCCTGGTGAGCAAATGGCTTGGCATTTTTGATACAAGGGCGGCAATCATTCTGCCGGGTATTTTTTCCACCTTCAGTGTGTATCTGCTGACGAAATATATGCGCCGTATCCCGGAATCGTATATTGAGGCGGCAAAGCTGGATGGTGCAAGCGAGTGGCAGATTTTTACAAAAATATGCATTCCGCTGTGCAAG
The DNA here is from genome assembly GCA_945949085.1 of uncultured Lachnospiraceae bacterium. GTDB lineage: Bacteria > Bacillota > Clostridia > Lachnospirales > Lachnospiraceae > CAG-194. Next base: position 19,569 of record CAMFDJ010000027.1, read on the forward strand.
AGTGCGGTGGCAAGTACCGCAATACTGGTATTTATCGATTATTGGAACATGGTGGAACAACCGCTGATCCTGCTGACAGACAGTGATAAGTATCCGTTATCCATTTTCCTGTCCCAGATCAACAAGGGAGAGGTCGGACTGGCCTTTGCGGTAGCGGTTATTTATATGGTGCCGACAATATTGATCTATTTATATGGAGAGGAATACCTGATTGACGGTATTTCCTATTCCAGCGGTGTGAAAGGATAATAAATAAAATGAACGAAAACAAACTCGATCAAAACGAATTAAAACAGAAGCAGAAGAAGGACAGGATCAAGACGATTGCGATTATTTTCCTGGCTGCCATGCTGGTACTGACCTTCTTTTCCAACACAATCATGAATTATTCTCTGCCGGAGGTTGCCACAGCTTATGCGCAGAGCGGTAATGTGACCTCCAAGGTGCGTGGAAGCGGCTTCGTGGAAGCGGCAGAAGATTATGAGGTCAAGGTGACGGAAAATCATGTTGTGGGAAGTGTGAAGGTGAAGGTCGGCGACACGGTGGAAGCGGACCAGGTGCTGTTTGAGCTCGAGGGAGCAGGCAGCGGTGATGAGACAGCGATAAAGGAAGCACAGGAAGCGCTTGATACGATGGAGCTTGATTACAGTAAAGCACTTCTGGCAGCCGCGCCAAGCTATGCGCTTGATAATCTGGAGATTAAATCGGCACGTGAAGATCTGCAGGAGGCGATCAATAACCAATCCAAGGCAGCAGGAAGAGCCGCACTCTCAGAAAAGGTCAACGCGTCCCAGAAAAAAGCAGATTCGCTGCAGGCAGATGTGGATGCCCTGCAGGTTCAGCTTGACAGTGTGAGTGGTAATTCACTGAAAAAGGTGAATAAGAATCTGAAAGAGAAGAAAAAAGCGCTCGCAGAAGAAACTGCCAATCTGAATGCTTTAAAGGAAGAGCTTGATGCAACGCCAACGCCGGAGGATGCCAATGCTGCCGTGAAGGAAAAACAGAAAACATTGGATACCCTCATTCTGACGCTGGCTGATAAAAAGACAGAGGACAAGGTGACGCAGGGACAGACGGCACTTGATCTTGCGGCGGCCAAAAAGAAAATAGAGGATCAGAAGAAACTGCTTGAAGAGCTCAAAAACGGCGGGGAAGGCGCGCAGGTGGTGGCCAAAAATGCCGGTGTGGTACGCGCAGTCAATTGTATTGCGGGAGATACCGTTACACCGGATATGGCGCTTGCAACGATCGCCGTAACAGGAAACGGATATTCTGTCAGCTTTTCGGTGACCAAGGAGCAGAGTAAGCTTGTAAAGAAAGGACAGACTGCGGAGATTCTGAATCTCTGGGGAACCGATATGGTGGTAACGCTGCAGGATATCAGACCTGATCTGGAAAATCCCAATCAGAACATGATGCTTATTTTCCAGGTACAGGGTGAGGATGTGACGGTCGGACAAAATCTGAGCCTTTCCGTCGGGGAAAAGACGGCACCTTATGAGGTAGTCGTACCAAACAGCGCGATTCGCGAGGACAATAATGGTAAATTTGTTCTGGTTGTGACAGTCAAGAGCAGTCCGCTCGGAAACAGATATGTCCTGTCACGTGCCGATGTAGAGGTTTTGGCATCTGATGATAAAAGCTCTGCCGTGACAGGAGGACTGTTCGGATATGAGTATGTTGTGACCAGCTCCACGAAACCACTTGAAAGCGGCATGAAGGTGCGTTTGGCAGAATAGAAAGGGAAGGAGCAGTCGCATGAGGTTAATAAGCTGGTGTAAAAAGCACTGGAAGCTCCTTTGCATTGATATGGTCTGCATCATTTTTGCGCTGGTGCTGTCGGGATCAATGAGTCACATCATCGGCAGACAGTATTCCCAGCAGGAGGCAGACAGATGGCAGGGAGACGGAGCGATCAAGTACCATCAGGTTAGTGCTTATATGCAAAGAGACAGCGCGGTCACGCTGGAAACAATTTCACAGGTCCGTTCTGACATTCAGGGGAAGCTCTTAGAGGCATCTTATGCACAGGACAGTGTGACGGGAAGACTTTGGATTGATGCTTATATGGCACAGACAAATGACAGTGTCAGCAAGACTTCGGACATGGGAATGCAGAGTGTGGAAAATGTCAGGATTCTTGGAGTCGGTGGTGATTTTTTTCAGTTTCATGCGCAGGATCTCATCTCCGGAAGTGAGTTCCGGGATGATGATATCAGTCAGGATAAGGTACTGATCGACCGGGAGACGGCATGGCAGCTATATGGCGGAACAGATATTGCCGGCAAGACGGTTGAGATCGGGTCGAGACAATTTGTGATTTCCGGCGTATATGCAGCGAAAGAGGATAAGACCGAGAGACAGGCAAGAGGAGAGCAAAGCTACGTCTTTATGGATTATGATGTATTCCACGAGATGTATCCGGAAGAAAATATTGTTTCATATGAGGCGGTCATGCCTAATCCTGTCAAGGGTTTTGCGCTGTTGGCACTCAAGGAAGCTTTTGGCGAACCTGAGGACACTATGTATGCCGAAGATGTTGTGTTAAGCTTCTCGGATAAGGAATATGTGGACAATACCAGCCGTTTTGACGCGCTGATTTTATTGAAAAAGCTGGCTGCGCTGCCGAAGCTGATGATGCGCACCACGCAGGTTTCCTATCCTTATTGGGAAAATGCAGTGCGCGCGCTTGAGATCAGGCTGGAAGTATTACTGTTGCTGAAAATCATGTTTTTATTGCCTGTTATCGTCACAATTGCTATAGTAATAGTGATCTGTTTGAAAATGCTCAGGCAGTATCTCAAAGATAATTTTGGCAGATGGATGGATGCCGCCTGCCGCAAGTGGGACGAAAAAGCCAGAGAGCGTATGCAAAAGCGTGCATTGGCGGAGGAAACAGAAGATGAAAAACTGCAGAATATGATGAATTCTGCAATGACAGGGCTGGGCGATGCGGTCACTGAGATAGTGGGAGAACAAAAGAATGAAGTATAAGGCAATCGACGAAATGGAACATTTTGGATTCCGGGACGCAAAGATCATAGAGTTCGAAAGGTCAGACGCAGGTCTTAAGCTGGTGCTTGAGGCAGTGATCGTGAAGGCGAATAATTCCCAGAACAGCAATTATACGGACAGCTATGCGGGGGAGCTTACGATGCGCCTTGTAGGAGGAAAAATCCAAAAGGGCGTCAGGGAAGGCTATAAATATTATGATGCAAATGATGTTCTGGTGGAGGAAGTGCCGGATACACCGCTGACAGAGGACGAGATCACTGCACTGCTGGCGGGGGCCAAAGATGATTATCTGTTTGATGTCGCTAAGGTAAACGATGCGGAAAATAAAACAGGACATTTCCTGTATCTGTTTGGCATTGATGTGCCGGGTGAAAGTGATGAGGATGAGATTGTTTCCTACTGGCTGCAGATTGAGTTTGCGCAATCAATCTTGGAGTGGGACCGCTACATGAACCGTGTACAGTATACGTAGGGCAGGACAGACGGGCTGTAATCATGCAGCCGGATGGTTTGAAATGTATGACATGAAGAGGAAGAACAAATTAAGTGAAAAACAACAGGTGATGATTCTGCTTGCGGTTATAGGGGCAATTCTTGTCTACTGCATCGCAAGCAGTATTTCTATGCACAAAAATGCCTTTGTCTATGAGGAGAGCCTGGATAAGACGGTGCTGACTGTGGATGACAGACAGGTTACGCTCAGGGAATTCGGCTATTATATCTATGAAGTGGAACGGTTTGTGGGTGAGCAGGCTGTCATCTATGATGCATCAAATCCGAAGGAATATTGGAATAAACACTTCCGGGCGGGACGTCTGGGCGCTTTTGTGTCGGTCATGGCGCGGGATGAGGCGTATAGTCTGTGCATCTGTGACATCATTTATGAAGAGATGGCGCTTCGCGAAGGATATCAGCTAAACGATCAGGAGATTGCGAAGGCGAAGGAAGCGGCAGATCAGATATATAGCAAAATGAGCGAGCAGCAGATTGCCAAAACGGGCCTTTCACTGCAATTGATCGAGCAGATTCAGTGTCGGAAAAAGCTGATTGCAAAATTTGCCAGAGATTATGTCAAAACCATCGACTTTACCGGGTATGAAGGATACAGGGAAGAATTACTATCCGCAGGCGGGGCTTATTATCAGAAGGAAATATTACCCGGGCATAAAGTCAAGTGTGATGAATGGATCAAAAATAATCTGAAATTTGGTAAAATTACCATAAATCAATAAAAAAGATGCCGGTATTTTTGCTTCGCTGAGACGTGAAGAAATGTGCGGCAAGGAAATAAGTTTTGTATGGTCCTTGCACTTTTGGTACAAAAAAATGCATTTCTTGCAAAAATTTCCATTGAAACATAAAAATTTTTATATAAACATCAATAATGTGATATAGAGAAAAAACATCTTCTGTTATAATGCTTTCAGTGAATGCAAAATAGATAAAATGATATATTGAGAGGTTTTATCGATTTCATTTGATATAAAAATGTGAAAGCATTTTTATATAGACTTAGGAAGTAGAGATACTTCTTGAGATTATCCCCTCATAATCCGCTTAACCATTCCCCTCGGTTGGCGGATTTCCCCTTTTATAACAACCCCTTTTACAGAAAAGAACCGGCTAAGGCCGGTTCTTTTCATGTAGCGAGGAAGGAAACGGGGTGCCACGAAGCGGACATTTGCTTTCATCCAAGCGTCATGAGTCTTTTAGGAGAGCACATCTTCCTGTCCTTTTGCAGGGTTGCGGACAGGGTATGCCTTTAGCGTGCCATAGCTGTCGCATGTGGCAAGGAACACATCCTTGTAGGAGTGATAGCCGAGTGCATGCAGGCGGCGTTTGAGCCAGATTTCATCCTTGCCGCTTCTCTTTAGGTTTTCCGGCATCAGCTTACCATCAATGATCAGGTTGGCACAGAGGGATTCCTGTTTGGGCGAAAGTGTCAGATCCTTCGGAGTTGCCGGACGTTCGGTCGCCTTGGGAAGAATGCTGAGTTTTCCGTTTGGCTCGAGCAGAATGATCTCCACTTGTGTCAGATTGAAATAGCCGTTGATGCGGCACTGCCCGAGCAATTCTGAAATATCAAGCTTTGCCTTTTTCATATTCTCCTTGTAGAGCACGTCATTGTGAAAGAGGATCAGAGGTTTTCCTACAATATAGCGGCGAAGATGAACGGAACAGTCGGAAAGCTTGGATAACAGGATGGAAACAAGTGCGTAGACCAGCATGGCAGTAAGCGGTTGCAGGAAATTGTTATCCAGAGATGTGGCCATCTCTGCTGCTATGGAACCGATTGTGATGCCGACAATATAATCAAACATACTCAGCTCAGACATCTGTCGATAGCCCATCAGCTTTGTCAGGACAAACATTTCCAGTATGGAGCCGAGGGAAAGTAATAACACATATATGATATCGTTCATGATAAAATCCTTTCTCTGCAAATGATTATCCTTATAGTTTACAAAATCTTAATTTTTATTCGATTTTCTTTCGTTGAATCTGCAAAACATATGCAGTAAGATATAGATATTGATACTGACAAAGGCAAGGCGACAGGAGTTTGCCGCTTTGTGATTTGACCACAGGAAAAGGAGGATTTTCATTATGGATTTTTTCAGTAAATTGGGGACAAAAGCAGGAGAAACATTTCAGTCGATTAAGGATAGTGATGCGACCAAAAAGGCAAAGAACTACGCTGAGATACCGGGACTGACTGTTCAGGTCGGCAAACAGGAGAGCCTTGTAAAAAAAGCTTATCAGGAAATCGGTGAAGCCTATTATAATATGCATAAGGACGATCCGGCAGATTCTTTTGCACCGATGATGGAGACTGTGACACAGGCACTTCGTAAGATTGAAGAACTCAAACAGGAGATTGAAGAAAAAAAGAAATACGATCCTGCAAAGGACAGAACAAATGACGTGGCAAGTGCCGAGGAGACAGCGCAGGCAGAGGTTGTCGTTCCTGCAACGCAGGTTGAGGAAGCTGCGCAGGAGACGGTCACAGCTGTTTGCGAGGCAGAGCCCACCGGGGAGACGGCAGAGCAGTAAAACAGAGGTGTGCGATTGAAATGCATACATAAGATATCATATGGCATAAACAATAAAATCCTACGATTCATGGCGAATCGTAGGATTTCTTCATGATTAATATTCTCCGTTTTTGTATTTGGTCAGAGCTGCCTGGATCCGGTCATTGGGATTGAGCAGATCGGAGATGGATGCATCATGATTGAGTGTATCAATGATATAGGCAATGTATTTGCTCAGATCGCAGTTGATATAGTATGGTCTGCTAAGGAGCTCCGGTGTCTGATAGATCAGATTGGTAGTCAGTACGCGGCTGATCAGACCCTTTTCGTAAGCTTCATCGAATTTGTCAAGACCATTGGTAAAGAGACCGAAGGTAGAGCAGATAAAGACACGATTTGCTTTTCTGGCTTTCAGCTCCTGTGCAACCTCAAGTACGCTTTCTCCTGAACTGATCATATCGTCGATCACGATCACATCCTTACCTTCTACGCTGCTGCCGAGGAATTCATGGGCGACAATGGGATTACGTCCGTTTACAATCTTCGTATAGTCACGTCTCTTGTAGAACATACCCATATCAAGACCGAGTACATTTGCCATGTAGATAGCACGGCTCATGCCGCCTTCATCGGGGCTGATGACCATCATATGACCGGAGTCGATCTGCAGATCGGGAATATTTTTCAAAAGACCCTTGATAAACTGGTACGTAGGTGAAACAGTCTCAAATCCGTTGAGAGGAATTGCATTCTGCACACGTGGATCATGTGCATCAAAGGTGATGATATTGTCAACTCCCATGTTTGTCAATTCCTGCAGCATGATCGCACAGTCTAAAGATTCGCGGGCTGTTCTTTTATGCTGTCTGCTCTCGTAGAGGAATGGCATGATTACGGTAATACGTCTCGCCTTGCCGCCTACGGCAGAAATGATACGCTTCAGATCTGCATAATGATCATCTGGTGACATATGGTTTTCGTGACCGCACAGAGAGTAGGTCAGGCTATAGTTTGCCACATCTACAAGCAGATACAGATCGGCACCGCGAACGGATTCTAAAATCTCACCCTTTGCCTCACCGGAACCGAATCGCGGGACTTTTGTGTTGATCAGATACGAATCGCGTTGGTATCCTTTAAAAGCAAGGCTGTCCTTATGCTCGTTTTCTCTTTCTGTCCGCCATTTCACCAGATACCGGTCGATTTTTTCTCCGAGATTCTGGCAGCTTTTTAAGGCGATGATGCCTAAAGAGCCGACAGGAATGGTTTCCAGGTTTCTCATTTCTTCACGTTCTGCCATGATGAAAGATCCTCACTTTCTGTTTGCTGTTCTTTTTTTCTGGATCCTGATGTCAGGACCGGTAAATTTCATAAGGTCATAATGACTGATGATGCGGGAAAAAATACGTTCCGAATAATGTTCATCCAGTTCGTTTAGTGTGACATTGCTTGAAATAATCGTGGAAAGCCGTGAGACATATCTGTCATTCAACAGAGAAAACAGCTTTGATTTGGCATAGTCACTGGATGATTCCGTAGCAAGGTCATCGATGATCAGAAGATCACAGTGGAAGATGGTCTGTTCCCAGTCTTCGATAAGCTCCTGCCGGAAACGATAGGAGGTAAATTTATCAAATAGCTGACCGGCACTGTAATAGATGACCTGATAGCCTCTGTCCATCAGCTCTTTGGCAATGCAACAGGACAGGAACGATTTGCCAGTACCTACTGTACCATAAAAATACAGATTGCGATAGTCTGAACTGAAATTATTGATAAATTGCATGGCGTGCTGATAGTTTTTCTCAAAATTGACAAGGTCCTCACCGGAATAATATGCCCGGGAAAGATGATCAAAATTCTCTGTCTCGAGCAATTCCTGCAGACCGGAATGGGCATAAAGAGATGCGGCAACCTTTTGTTTTAAACATTTGCACTTCTCCCTGCCATCGATATAGCCGGTATCACGGCATATCGGACAGGTGTAGATCGGATCCAGATAGTCCGGTGAAAGCGAATGCTTTTTCAGAAGACTTTGAAGCTGATTTCGCTTTTTGGCAATTTCCTGTGCATGGACGGAGGTGTCGGCTTTTTGCAAAGAGGCTTCCTCATCGGAATCCGTCAGAAGCATTTGTCTGATCCGGCCGACACTGTAAGCGGAAATGGAATCCTCGATTTCCCGATATTCGGGAATCAGCTGATAGACTTCTTGTCTTCGCTGTTCCAATATATGGTTGTTTTGAAAACGATCCTGCTCATAGGTGGCAAGAATCTTCTGAAATGCTGCATTGTCCATTATTTACCGATAAGCTCCTTTTCAAGTGCGTTGTAATCATAGTTGCGCTGTGTGAAGTTATTAAAGGAATCCTTCGTCTTGCGGGAGGATTGGGATTTCTCCAGCCTGGAGGCTGCATATTCCCGGTCGACCCGTTCCACATCCTTCATATGGTGGACGCCGGCATCTTTCCATTTGGATAAAATGCCCTCTGTAAATTCAAAACGATTGCGGTCTGTTTTTCTGACACATCTGGCACAAGCCTCAAGAATGACATCTTCATCCATACCATAGGCATCATACCATCTCTTCACGAAATCCGCTTCTGTCTGGGTGGGAGTTGTGCTGCGCCCGAGCGCTTTCATCACCGTATAGACATCGCGGTTATATTGATAATTATAGTCCTTGGCTGCCGCAACTGTTGTAATTTCATTTTTGTGCCATTCTCTGGCCACTTTTTCTATGTAGGAAAAACTCTGTTTTCCCTTACCGACACAATATTCAATCAGATAGTCGAGCAGTTCAAAAGAAAAATGCAGATCATTGTAAATAAATGCGAGGGACTGTACGTCTGCCGGCTTAAGCTGGCGCTGCAAAAAACCTTCCGCAACGGAAAGAATCTGTGCAAAGTCAGCATTCTTCTTCATGGTTGCAATCTGATCCATGCTGTAGGCCGTTTTGGTTGCAGTTATAGGGGAGGGTTGCTCTGTAACCGATGCGACCGGTTCTGCCGGAAGCAAAGTTACGATCGGCGCAATGGTCTCCTGATTCTGCGGGGTAAGGAAACGAAGGGAGATCATTTCTCCGGCCTCATTATAAGACACTTCCAGAAGATGCTTCTTCTCCCAATAGGAGAGTGCACGCAGCACATCCTGTTCCATAAAGTTAAACTGATCCGCAATATCGGAGATGCAGGTATCCCTGCCACTGCCGACAAGACGCAGCAGATAAAGATAAATCTTAATCTGGGCGTCATTTGCATCCTTCATATAATGATCAATAAAACAATTTGAGACCAGCGTCATGTCCATGGGCTGATCCTTCGAAAGTGTCATCCGACTCATAAAATTCACCTATCTTTGGTTTTCTTTAAGCAAGTGAAATTATAGCATATCGCTCCCAAAAAGCAAATAGGTAATTTGGCGCAAACCCTTGAAAAATAAGGCTTTTTTGCAAAATGTGGACAATGTGGATAATGTGGAAAACATGATGCGGGCAGTCCGCAGCGCGCCTTGTTATGCGTCTTTTTTTGTCGGGCGTTAAAGAAAAAATATCCACATCCTGAGAGTGAGATATACACCGCAGAATGTGGATAATGTGGATAATTTTATTTTCCGAGCAGTTTTTCGCCGATTTTAAAGACATCTCCGGCTCCCATAGTTATCAACAGATCGCCGGGCTCACATTTTTGCAATAAAAAATTTTCGATTTCATCGAAGGAGGGGAAATAGTAGCAGTCGCCGCCTTTTTTTTGGATCTCTTTTTGCAGTGTCTCGGAGCTGATGCCGAGTGTGTCGGTCTCGCGGGCTGCATAAATATCAGCCAGGACCACATGATCTGCAAGGCTGAGCGCTTCTGCAAATTCCGGGAGAAGTGCCTTCGTCCGTGTGTAGGTATGCGGCTGGAACACGCACCAGGTTTCTTTATGGGGATAATTGGCTGCCGTCTTCAGTGTTGCGGCAATTTCCGTAGGATGATGTGCGTAATCATCGATGACGGTGGTTTTACCGAGCATCCCTTTGTATTCAAAGCGTCTGTCCGTTCCCGTAAATTTCAAAAGAGCAGCGGTAATAGCTTGTGAACTGCCACCGAGCAGATCGGCAACGGCAATGGCTGCCATGGAGTTGGAAACATTGTGTGCTCCGGTGACTCCCAGCGAAACAGGGAAGGATGCCTCACCGTCAGCATGCTTTACATGTACGGTATAGGAAGGGCGTGCCATTTCGTCATAGGTAATCCCGTCGGCATAAACGTCAAAAGAAGGGTCGATGCCGTAGGTGATGACACGACAGGAAAGTCCGTCCGTAATCTCTGTGACATGCGGGATCTCGCCATTGATGACCAGTGTTCCGTCCGTAGGCAATAGCTGCGCAAATTTGCGGAAGGAATTGCGGATGTCATTCAAATCTTTAAAAAAGTCCAGGTGATCTGCATCAATATTCAAGATAATGGCAATTTTTGGGAAAAAGCTTAAGAAACTGTTTGTATATTCACAGGCTTCTGCCACAAAATAATCGGTTGAGCCGATGCGGATATTGCCGCCGATATCCTTTAAGATGCCGCCAATGGAAAGTGTTGGATCGACATCCATTTGGAGCAGGATTTCTGACAGCATGGAGGTCGTGGTGGTCTTGCCATGTGTACCGCTGACGGCAATCGGTGTGTCATAGCATTTCATGAGCTGACCTAAAAGCTCTGCACGCGTGATACAGGGAATTCCCATCTGCTGTGCTGCGCAAAGCTCCGGATTGTCCGGATGGATGGCCGCCGTATAGACAACGAGATCCGTTCCTTCCTTAATATTAGTAGCACGCTGTCCGTAATAGATGGTGGCTCCCTTTTGGGTCAACAGATTTGTCAAAGGACTCTCCTTGGAGTCGGAACCGCTGACTGTAAAGCCGCGGCTGAGCAAAATCTCCGCAAGTCCGCTCATGCTGATACCGCCGATGCCTATAAAGTGAACCCGGATGGGTTTGTCAAATTGTATTTTGATCATGTTCTTTCCTGCTTTCTTTTTTATATTGATTCATTATGCGTGGTTTTGTTTGCGCCCATTTCCTGCTGACGACGTATGAGCTCCTACGTCGCTCATACAGCCCCAGACCTACGGTCCGGTGCTAACATGTCAGGTGAAACCAAATGCTCACTTCGTTCGCGCTTGGTTTCCTGCTGACATGTTACATTATATTTAATTATATTCTACTTTACAATAGGACGCAAAAAATTTGTTTTTTAGACATAATTTACAATATTTGTAAAATAAGTATGATTTGTAAAATAGAGAAAATAAAAATGTGCACAAAAAATGTAGCAAAACATGGCAATATATATGCATGGTGCACATAATGGAAAGAAAAAACTGTTTTTTTATTTGTAAAAAATATTCACTTTGCAGGGATTATGTGATATAATCGCTTCATAGGTTTCTATATGGTGTGTAGAAATCGTGACTACGCGAGTAAGGGGTGACATTATGATTAAGAAAGAAATGATTGCCATGCTGCTGGCTGGCGGTCAAGGCAGCAGACTTGGTGTATTGACAGCAAAGGTTGCAAAACCGGCAGTTGCATTTGGTGGAAAATATCGTATCATCGATTTTCCTCTGAGTAACTGTATCAACTCCGGTGTTGACACCGTGGGTGTGTTGACACAGTATCAGCCGCTTCGGCTGAATACGCATATCGGAATCGGTATTCCGTGGGATTTGGATCGTAATATCGGAGGTGTTTCCGTACTTCCGCCTTATGAAAAGAGTTCTGACACTGAGTGGTATACCGGTACGGCGAATGCGATCTACCAGAACATTGAATATATGGACAGCTTTAATCCGGATTATGTACTGATTCTTTCCGGTGACCATATCTATAAGATGGATTATGAGGTGATGCTGGATTACCATAAATCGAAAGGAGCCGAGGTAACACTGGCTGCCATGCCTGTTCCGTATGAAGAGGCAAAACGTTTTGGTATCCTGATCACTGACGAGGATCGTAAGATCAGTGAATTTGAGGAGAAACCGGAGAATCCGCGCAGCAATCTTGCCAGCATGGGTATCTACATATTCAACTGGAAGACACTGAAGGAAGCGCTGATCGCTAACGCAGCGCAGCCGGCGCTCGACTTTGGAAAGCATGTCATTCCATATTGCCATTCCAAGGGTTCACCGTGTTACGCATATGAGTATAACGGATACTGGAAGGATGTCGGAACGTTGCATTCTTATTGGGAAGCCAATATGGAGCTGATCGATATTGTTCCGGAGTTCAACCTCTATGAAGAATATTGGAAGATTTATACAAAGAGCGATACATTGCCGCCGCAGTACATATCAGCAGACAGCGTTGTAGAGAGATGTATCATCGGTGAAGGTGCCCAGATTTACGGAAAGGTTTATAATTCCGTTATCGGCTGTGGTGTCATAATCGGTGCAGGAACCGTTGTCAGAGACTCCATTATCATGAACGAGACTGAAATCGGTGCAGGCTGTGAGATTTACAAGGGTATTCTGGCTGAGAATGTCAAGGTCGGAGATCATGTCAAGCTCGGTGTCGGAGAAGAAGCCGAGAATGAGACAGATCCGCATATTTATAATCATGGACTTGTTACAGTTGGCGAAAAATCCGTGATTCCAAGCAATGTATCGGTTGGAAAGAACTCGGTTGTTTCCGGTATTACAGAAGCAGCTGATTATCCGGAAGGCTATCTTGCGAGCGGTAAAACTATGATTAAGGCAGGTGACAAGGCATGAGAGCAATAGGAATTATTTTAGCCGGCGGAAACAATCACAGAATGAAAGAGTTATCGCAGAAGCGTGCGATCGCTGCCATGCCGGTGGCAGGAAGTTATCGCAGTATTGACTTTGCACTCAGTAATATGACAAATTCACGTATCGGACGTGTTGCTGTCTTTACACAGTACAATGCCAGGAGCCTGAATGAGCATCTCAGTTCTTCCAAATGGTGGGATTTCGGTAGAAAGCAGGGCGGATTATCTGTTTTCACGCCGATGATCACAAGCGAGAATAATGCATGGTATCGCGGTACAGCAGATTCTATCTATCAGAATCTTGACTTTTTGAAGGAAAGTCACGAGCCATATGTTGTAATCGCCAGCGGTGATTGCATTTATAAGATGGATTATAACAAGGTGCTCGAGTATCACATTGCAAAGAAGGCAGATATCACTGTCGTTTGCAAGGATATGCCGGCAGGCGTAAACGTAGATCGCTATGGTGTACTCAAGATGAATGAAGAGAGCCGCATCGAGGAGTTTGAAGAGAAACCGATCGTGGCAAATTCCAACACCATTTCCTGCGGTATTTATGTCATTCGTCGTCGTCAGCTGATTGAGCTGATTGAGAAATGTGCGGAAGAAGGACAATATGATTTTGTAAAGGATATTCTGATCCGTTATAAAAATCAGAAGAGAATCTTTGGATATAAGATTCATGATTACTGGAAGAACATTGCATCGGTAGAAGACTATTTTGAAGCGAATATGGACTTCTTAAAACCGGATATCCGTAATTACTTCTTCAGAGAATATCCGGATATCTACTCTAAGGTGGATGATCTGCCGCCTGCAAAATATAATGTGGGGGCAAAGATCAAGAACAGTCTGATTTCCAGCGGCAGCATCATCAACGGAACGGTAGAGGATTCTGTGATCTTCAAGGGTGTCTTTGTCGGAAATAACTGTACGATCAAGAATTCCATCATATTAAATGATGTATATATTGGCGATAATACATATATTGAAAATTGTATTGTGGAAAGCCACGATACGGTGCGCGCGAACTCTTATCACAAGGGAGAGGGCGGTATCAAGATCGTCATTGAGAAGAATGATCGCTACGTGATGTAAATTGGGTTAATTGTGTAGGAATTTGTATTGGAACAGGGGGAATTGACATGAACATTACAGATGTTCGTGTACGCAAGATTACCAAAGAGGGTAAGATGAAAGCTGTTGTTTCGATTACCCTGGATGGCGAATTTGTTGTACATGATATAAAAGTGATTGAAGGAGAAAAGGGAATGTTTATCGCAATGCCGAGTAAGAAAGCCGCTGACGGTGAGTATCGGGACATTGCACATCCCATCAATTCAAGCACGAGAGAGCAGATTCAGCGCACGATTCTTGAGGCGTATGAAAAGGCACTCTCAGAGCCGGATGAAATGACGGCAGAAGAATAATTTTTGCGGGGGCAAAAAACTATTTGGCAGACCGGAGCGATCGCTTCGGTCTGTTTGTATGTTTGAAAAAGCAAGATTGGTCAATTACAGAGCAACATATTGCAAGAAATGTAACGGGATCAGGGGATATACTGAAAAGACTGACTTTTAAAACATACCTGCTATGAGAAGGAAACAACAATGGCAAAAAAATTTACGGATATGACGGAGGGGAAACCGACCACTCTGATCCTCCGATTTGCGGTGCCGCTGCTTATCGGCAATATTTTTCAGCAGTTATACAATATGGTAGATTCTGTGATCGTGGGCAATTATGTGGGTGCAAATGCGCTTGCATCGGTTGGAACCTGCGGTTCAATCGGATTTTTGTTTTTTGCATTAAGCTCCGGCATTGCTGCCGGTGTGGGGATTATGGTATCGCAGTATTTTGGTGCAAGGGATGAGGTGCATGTCAAAAAAACAATTGGAAATTCCTTTGCGATTCTGCTTGCAACCAGCTCTGTCATCACGCTTTTGGGATATTTGCTGGCACCTGTCATTTTACAGATGCTTCGAACGCCCTCTTCCATCTTCCCGGATGCCCTTACTTATTTGAGGACGACATGCATGGGAATCATTGCCATTGCGCTGTATAATGGCGTATCTTCCATACTCAGGGCTTTGGGAGACTCTAAGACGCCGCTGTATTTTCTGATGCTTTCGAGTGTGACAAATGTGGCTTTAGATCTTTTGTTTGTCGTAAAATTTGACATGGGTGTATTTGGAGTTGCATTGGCAACAGTGATCTCGCAGATCATATCAGTTGTTACCAGTCTGCTTTATGCATTTTGCAAGGTGCCATATTTCCGGCTGACAAAGGAAGAATGGAAAACGGATGGCGCAACAGTCAGAAAGACAATTGCAATCGGCGTTCCAATGGCATTGCAGAGTTCTGTCATTGCGATCTCCATGATGGCATTGCAGGGTGTTGTCAATGGATTTGGTCCGGTTATCATGGCAGCCTACACGGTCGTTTCACGCGTGGAACAGCTTGTGCAGCAGCCATATCAGTCGCTGGGCACATCCATTACGACATATGCGGGACAGAATATGGGAGCGGGACAGATAGAACGTGTCAAAAAAGGATTTCATGCCTCTGTGTGGATGGCACTGATTTTCAGCCTGTCACTGATTCCTGTGGCATATCTGTTCGGAGAGCAGATTGTCAGTTGTTTTGTAAAGGAGCGGGAGGTCATTGCAATCGGTGTCCGGGGACTTCGGATTACCAGCCTGTTTTATTTCGGACTTGGCATGATCTATGTGCCGAGAGCGGTACTCAATGGATGCGGTGATACGGCATTTGCCATGATCAACGGTGCAATGGAGGTTATCTGCCGTATCCTGTATTCCAATGTACTGACAGCGATACCGGTGATCGGCTACTGGGGAATCTGGCTGACAACAGGTCTGACATGGGCAACGACAGCACTTGTCTGCATCTGGCGATACAAAACCGGCATCTGGAAGAAAAAAGGTGTAACAGATAAGACGGCAGAGGAAGGCCATAAACAGGGTTAGGATGATTGGGACTATGCAAAGGACCGGAGAGAGGGCTCCGGTCTTTTCTTTTTCGCCTGAATATGGTATGATTCCTATGCGTTTAAGCATGTGAAAAGGAATGAGAGATTTTCCTGAAGAGATTTTATGATAAAAAGAAACAAACAGGGAAAGCTATTGGCAGGATGACAGATCAAATGATCGTATGACAAAATAGAGCGGAGGGCAGACAATGATGAGCTTAGAAGAAGCAAAAGAGTTTTTTGCATTAGACCGATATGCCACGGAAACGACCGGCGTTGTGATCGAGGAAGTGGAGGAAGATTATGCACGCTGCAGTGTGGAAATTGATGAAAGGCATCTTGGCGCACATGGCCAGATCATGGGAGGCGTGATTTTTACACTCTGTGATTTTACCTTTGCGGTGGCAACCAACACAAAAGAGCATTTTACTTCTACAATCGCAAGTAATATCAATTTCCTGAGTATGGCAAAGGATCACAAATTGCAGGCGATTTGCAGAAAGGTCAAAAACGGAAAGAGAACGGTCTATTATGAGACTAAGGTGACGGACGGACTTGGTAATCTGGTGGCTGTTGCGACTATGACCGGGATGCATATGAACTAGTTTTTGTGCGCAAAGATAAGCCGGGGATCAGACAGACCGGAGAGAATAACGGGGAGAAAAAGATGTATATTATAGTAGGACTTGGAAATCCGACAAAGCAGTATGAGCATACACGTCATAATGTAGGGTTCGATGTCATTGATGCGATCGCTGAAAAATATGGCATCATCATGGGCGAGAAGCAGCATAAGGCGATTCTGGGAAAAGGGTATATCGAAGGGCAGAAGGTCATATTGGCAAAGCCCCAGACCTATATGAATTTAAGCGGCGAGAGTGTCCGCCCACTGGTCGATTATTATAAGGTAGACGAGGCAGACGGACTGATTGTAATCTATGATGATATTTCTCTGCCACCGGGACAGCTTCGCATTCGCAAAAAAGGGAGTGCGGGCGGACATAACGGCATCAAGAATATCATTGCACAGCTCGGCTCGGACATTTTCATGCGCATCAAGGTGGGTGTGGGAGAAAAGCCTGCCGGATGGGATCTGGCAGATTATGTGCTGGGACATTACAGTAAGGATGAGGAAGTGTTGATGCGACAGGCATTTGAAACGGCAGCCGAAGCGGTTGCAGTCATGATCACGCAGGGCG
>CAMFDJ010000028.1 GCA_945949085.1 uncultured Lachnospiraceae bacterium
GTGTAGATGTGAACTTAACTTCAACATCACCGATCTTACCACCTGCTAAAGCATCTTCAGGATCGTTTGCTTCGTATCCAGGATAGTGATCTTTCAGACGGTTAGCAAACTCGTCATTCCAGCAGTAGATGTTAAGAACTTTTCCTGTATCTTCAGGAACTACTACAGCTTCCTCTTCTTCAGCTGCAGGCTCTTCAGCTTCTGCTTCCTCTTCTGCTGCAGGCTCTTCAGCTTCTGCTTCCTCTTCTGCTGCAGGTTCTTCTGCTGCAGGTGCTTCTGTTGCTTCCTTTGAGCCACATCCTACTAAAAGAGATGTAACCATTGCTGTAGAAAGCAGTACACTTAATACTTTCTTTTTCATTCTTTTTGTCCTCCTCTAAAAAATGGTTTGAAAAAGTGTTGGTTAATAATACCTTGCATTTATTTGATTATCACTTGCGTGATATAAATGCCATCATTGACATTTGGCAACTGTCTCTCCCTTTATGAGATGTCCCTCCACCATGATGGTTTCCACATCCGTCTGTTTCGGTCTCTCAATCAGAGAAATCAGTTTTTCGGCTGCCAGCATACCCAGTGTCCCGGTATCCTGTTCTACCGTTGTCAGCTTCGGCTCAATCATCTTTGCCAGCGTGATGCCATCATACCCTGCAACCGAAATATCTTCCGGTATGCGAAGCCCCGCTGCTTTGATCACATTGATTCCGCCATATGCGGCATAATCATCCGGAAACAGGATGCATGTCGGCGGATCCGCAAGCCTGAGCAGTTCTTCTGTTCTGACTGCTGTCATAACCGGGTCTCCGTATTCCGCAGTCTTGACATATTCCTCCGGAATGTCAATGCCGTACTTCTGCATTGTCTCACGAAAACACTTGATCCTCTGTCTCGTCACTGCCGAATCCAGTCCATGCACATAAGCTATCTTACGATGTCCCATCTCAATGACATATTCAAGCAGTTCCTTCTGTCCCTGGTAGTTGTCTGAAATAATACCAATCCGATTATCGAATGCTCTATCCACTGTTACAACCGGCAGATCACTCTGTATCAGCTCTACCACCTGAGGATCTTCAAAATTCACACAGGCAATCACAACTCCGTCGAATCCTCTGTATCTGCTGTGTTCTAAGTACGACATTCTGTTGTGGCGTTTCTTGCTACAATTCAGGAAGGTGATATCATATCCCTGTTCCTCTGCTGTCGTCTTAAAGCTGTCAAGCACATGTGAGAAAAAGTTGTGTGTCAGTCCGCTTCGCGCCTCCTCTACAAATAACACTCCGATATTGTAGGTTTTATTTGTCTTAAGCGCTCTCGCAACTGAATTAGGAAAATATCCCATCTCCTTTGCTACCTGTTTGATATGTAGCTTTGTTTCCTCGCCGATGTCCTTGTGATCATTCAAAGCCTTACTGACTGTGGCAACTGACACATGACATGCACCGGCAATATCTTTCATGGAAACCATGTCTTCTCCTCCTCGGGAAAACATGAAAATTACTTAATCGTTTTCGCCTCTTTAATATACAACAGTTTGGATAGTTTGGCAATCTTTTTTTTATTTCTTTTGTACAATTTAGATATTTTTGGTACTATTCACCAATTTTTGCCGATCTTTTTTGAACTTTACATACATATTTTGTTCACATTTTATTCATATTCTTTCATTTTATAACCTGTCTGTCTCAAAATCAGAGTTTTTTCCACTACCTTCACACCTCCCCTCCCCAAAATACCGGCATCCTATTTGTACGGAATTCTACGCATTTCTTTGGGCAGTTTATCCTAATGCCTCCGTCACGTTATCACATCACTTTTGTCATTTTTCGTCAATATGACCTCGTTCATTGTTTACCGCCCTGTTTTTTTATGGAAATCTTCCTTTATTTCTTATGCAAACCGCTTGCTTTTGCCTGCATGTTTGAGTATAATCGGAATATAGATTTCACAAGTCTATGGTCTTACTTAATCGTTTTCTAAGTTTTCGCAAATTTAAAAAATGAAAGGACATAGAAAGTATGAAATTCGGACATTTTGATGATGACAGAAGAGAATATGTCATCACCTCTCCCCAAACTCCATATCCATGGATCAACTACTTAGGAACGCAGGGCTTTTTCTCTCTGATTTCCAACACTGCAGGCGGCTATAGCTTCTATAAAGATGCACGTCTCCGTCGCATTACCCGTTATCGTTATAATAATGTACCTATTGATATGGGCGGCCGTTATTTCTATATTAATGACAATGGCACCATTTGGAATCCGGGCTGGTCTCCCGTTAAGACAAAGCTGGATTTCTACGAATGTCGTCATGGTATGGGCTACACCATTATCACAGGTAAGAAAAATGACCTGAAAGCAGAGGTTACCTTCTTCGTTCCCCAGGACTATGACGGAGAGGTTCAGCAGTTAGTACTTACAAACGAGGGCTCCGAGGCAAAGACATTCTCCTTCTTCTCATTCGCTGAATGGTGTTTATGGGATGCACAGGATGACTGCACAAACTTCCAGAGAAACTTCTCTACCGGTCGTGTGGAAATCGACGGTTCTACTATTTACCACAAAACAGAGTACAGAGACAGACGTGATCATTTCGCATTCTACACAGTAAATGACGAAATCGACGGCTACGATACAGACAGAGATGCATTCATCGGTCTATACAATGGATTCCACAATCCGCAGGCTGTAGAAGCCGGCAAAGCAAATAACTCTTTTGCCGATGGCTGGTCTCCGATTGCTTCCCATTACAAACAGATCACACTTGCTCCGGGTGAAACAAAAACGCTTGTATTCATCCTTGGTTATGTTGAGATGCCTGTTGATCAGAAATTCGAAGCTGATGGCAAAACAATCAACAAAGTAAAAGCAAAAGCAATGATCGAGAAGTTCAACACCCCCGAAAAGGTTGCTGCCGGTATGGCGGATCTGAAAGCATATTGGGATAGACTTCTTGGTATCTTAAATGTTGATACACCGGACGAAAAAGTAAACCGTATGGTTAATATCTGGAACCAGTATCAGTGTATGGTTACCTTCAACCTTTCACGCTCCGCATCTTACTTCGAGTCAGGTATCGGTCGTGGTATGGGATTCCGTGATTCTAACCAGGACGTTCTCGGATTTGTTCATCAGATTCCGGATCGTGCAAGAGAAAGAATTATCGACATCGCTTCCACACAGTTCCCGGATGGCGGATGCTATCATCAGTACCAGCCTCTTACAAAGAAGGGTAACGCAGACATCGGTGGTGACTTCTCAGACGATCCATTATGGTTGATTCTATCTGTTTCCGCATACATCAAAGAAACAGGTGACTGGACAATTCTGGATGAAATGGTTCCTTACGATAACGATATGTCAATTGCCCAGACAATGCTTGAGCATTTGAAGGTTTCTTTCTACCACATTGTAAACAACCTTGGACCTCACGGTCTTCCGCTTGCAATGCGTGCTGACTGGAACGATTGCATCAATCTTTCCTGCTTCTCTGACACACCGGGCGAAAGCTTCCAGACTTACACAAATCCTAAGTTTGCTGCAGAAGGCGGTTACTCAAAGGTTGCTGAATCAGTTATGGTTGCTACCCTCTTCACTTATGTAGGACCAAATTACGTTGCTATCTTAAATCACCTTGGCAAGACAGAAGAAGCTGCTGCCGCTCAGGCTGAAATCGATAAGATGAAAGCAAGCGTTATGGAATCTGCCTGGGACGGAGATTGGTTCCTCAGAGCATACGATGCGAACGGTGAAAAGATGGGATCCAAAGAATGCGAGGAAGGTCAGATCTTCATCGAGCCGCAGGGATTTGCTATCATGTCTGAAATCGGCAAAGATCAGGGATGCGATATGAAGACGCTTGCAGCAATCGATGAGAGATTAAATACACAGCATGGTCTTGTACTGAACAACCCTGCATTCACAAAATACTACGTACAGTACGGCGAAATTTCTACCTATCCGGGCGGATACAAAGAAAATGCCGGTATCTTTACACACAACAATGCATGGATTATCTGTGCAGCTGCTTATGCAGGACAAGGTGATCAGGCATTTAAATACTACTCAGAAATCGCTCCGGCATTTACAGAGGAAACTTCTGATCTTCATAAGACAGAGCCTTATGTATACGGTCAGATGATTGGCGGTAAAGACGCAGGTTCCGATATCGGGCAGACAGGAAAGAACTTTGGTCAGGGCAAGAACTCTTGGCTGACAGGTACAGCAGCTTGGAACATGGTTGCCATTTCACAGTACATTCTGGGTATCGCTGCAGACTTTGACGGTCTTAGAATTGATCCTTCCATCCCGGCTGCATGGGACGGTTTAACAGCCCAGAGAGAATTCCGTGGTGCCACCTACAACATTAAGGTATCTAACCCTGATCATATATGCAAAGGCATCAAGAGCGTAACTGTTGACGGTGCTGCAATCGAAGGCAACATCCTTCCTGCATTCGGCGATGGCAAGGCTCATGACGTAGAAGTTGTGATGGGCTAATCCGTAAGCAAAAAGAAATAAGTTTTTACACAATAACCAAAGCCCATGGTTCGATTGAATCATGGGCTTTCTTTTTTTTAATATTTCTGTTTGCAACAATAGACAAATAGACACAACGGATTCCCAACCCTAAACAAGCGGTCCGAACAAGCGTCCTACCGACCCGACTATCTTATACGGCAATGGCAGATCCACGCAGAATTGCATATCAATCTTTCTGCACTTTTCAAGCGTCCGCTGGAAGTCTGCTTCCACATCACTGATGACCGGATTTTTATAGATATAGGTCGCACATTCAAAATGCTCGTATAAGCTTCTGAAATCCATATTGATGGTTCCTACAATCGCCTTTTCATCGTCCGCAATCATTTCCTTTGCATGTACAAAGCCGGGCATGTACTCGTAAATCTGGACTCCTGCCTCAAGCAGTCTCGGATAATGCGACCTGCTGATTGCAAAGATGATTTTTTTGTCCGGAATATGCGGCATGATCAGCTTGACATCCACACCGCGCCTTGCCGCAAAGCAAAGTGCCGTGATCAGCTCATTATCCGGAATCAGATACGGTGTTGTGATATGAACATATCTCTCAGCTCTGCTGATCACATCCAAAAAGACTTCCTGGGCAATATCCAGCCTGTTGGTCGGATCATCATTGTACGGAATCACATAGCCGTATTCCTCTTTTGCAAATTCGGTAAAGCTTCCCTGTGGCAGCAAATATTTTTCATAATCCTCAGAACCCGTTTCCGTCATATTCCACATCTGCAAAAACATAATGGTAAAACTCCGTACCGCTTCCCCCTCCAGCCTGACTGCAGTATCCTTCCAATGTCCAAAACGCACCTTGCGGTTCATATATTCATCTGCGAGGTTAATGCCGCCGTTATAGGCCACTTTGCCATCTATTACTAGGATTTTGCGGTGATCCCTGTTATTCTGCGAGGTAGAAAGAATCGGTCTGATCGGTGCAAACATTTTTGCCTTCAGTCCGAAACTGCCCAGATATTTCGGATAGTGAAACGGAAGCTGTGTCAAGCCACACATACCATCATACATGATACGCACCTCTACCCCCGCCGCAGCACGCTCCTTAAGCACCTCCAGAATACCGTTCCAGACTTCTCCGTCATTGATGATAAAGTATTCCAGAAAAATGAATTTCTCTGCTTTTTTCAAATCCTCGATGAGATCTTCATATTTTTCCTCACCCAGCGAATAAAAAGTCACTTTGGTATGATCATAAGTCGGAAAATGGTTCTGATGCCTGATATAATGCGACAGACTCTTCAGTCCGCCTGTTTCCCTGTCGATCTTCTCCTGCACGCGCGGCTCGGTATTCACATAGCCCTCCGTTTCCGCAATGCGCCTGTCAAGTTTCTTCTGCAACCCTCTGTTTCCCGGATTGATCGCAACAAACAGATAGAGTGCAATACCAAAGACCGGAAACGCACAGATCAAAATCGCCCAGGTCAGTTTGAAGGCAGGATTTTCATCGCTGTTTACAATATAAATCAGCCCACACAATCCTAAAATACTGAACAGGTAACTGATCTGCGGAATGTTTCGAAACCAGAAAAACATGGCAAACAGGCAAAAAATCTGCGCAAGTGCCAAAAGTGCAGTCACCACAGTCCTACTGAAAACAAACATAAAAAGGATACTTTTACCTTTATCCTTTACACGCTTTGTTTTCTGCCTGATCGTATGTAGTTTTTCGCTTTCCAAAGTGGATTCCTGCTTCATCTTATTCTCTTCCATCCTACACGCCTCTTTTCACAACATGCATCAACTCTGTTTAAGAATATATTGTACCATTATCACTATTTTTTTGCCATTTTATTTTATTTTATTTTATGTTTTTTTAATATTGTTGTTTCTGCCGTTTCATGTCATACTGTAATCAATAGTATCTATGATATAAAACCAAAGAAAACAAATGAGGCTGCATATGAAGGGGTATTTATCAATCGGTCAAGTTGCCAAGCTAAAAAATGTCAGTATCAAATCGCTCCGCTATTATGATGAAATCGGTGTATTAAAACCCGCCTACATCAACGAACAGACGAACTATCGCTATTACAAGGAAGAACAGCTTTTTCTTTTAGATGCGATTGTTCTCTGCATAGAACTTGGTATCCCTCTGCGCGATTTCCACAACTATCAGGATAAAAACGGCAGCCTGCAAATTCAAAAACTCTTATTTGACGGCAAATCGCTTGCTGAACAACGTATCATCACCATGCGCAATTGCATTGATCAGCTTCAGAGCACACTTGCGCGGCTCGATCTGTCAGATGCACCTGCATTTCCGAAAAAGCACATTGAAAAACGTGGTATCCTGACAATTCCTTTTGACGAGGTCACATCCTCCACGCGCTACAATCATATGCTTTTATCTTTGTTTGTCGGCGCACAGCGAAGCGGCATCACTGCCACCTATCCTTCCGGACTGCTCTATGAATGGCACAGCGGACAGGTAGAGCGCTATGTTTTCGTGCACGCCACCCTCCCGGCAGATATGCCTGCGCCAGGCAACTTCCGCTATCTTCCGGAAGCCTACTATTATTATATGCAGAGCGATACCCACCATATTGATGACGGTAGCGAAATTTTTGCTTCTGTTTTGGCAGGAAGAGAAAAGGATCATTTTCTTCTGATTGAAACTGATATTCTGGAAAAGGATTTGTCAAAAGGCGGAAAGAATTTGGAATTGCAGCTTCTTGTGCTGTAGGGTCTGCAAGGCAAGTACCACAGCGATAGAACACGCTTTGCGAGTTCTATCAGCTGATTAACGGTCGTTAAATGCAATTATGCAAGCATATTGCATTTTCCTCGTCGTTATAACAAAAAGCACCCTGACAATTCAGAGTGCTTTTCGTTTTCCTTGCTATTACAAGGTTTTTGAAGCGTGCGTGAAAGGATTCGAACCCTCGACCTTTTGGTCCGTAGCCAAACGCTCTATCCAGCTGAGCTACACGCACATTTGTTATCGCTTCCGACAACATTAGATATTATATAGGCTATTGACGTTATTGTCAATAGCCTTTTCCTGTTTTCTGATCTTTTTTGTGTCGGTCTATTTTGTGTCCACCGGTAAACCGGAATTGTCACATAACATTCTGATCCCGCATCAGGATTATGCTTCCTGGCCGCCAACGCTCTTCCATTTCAGATAGGCATTGATGAAAAGATCGATATCTCCATCCATTACAGCATCCACATTACCCGTTTCTGCGCCTGTTCTGGTATCCTTAACCATCGTATACGGCTGCATAACGTAGGAACGGATCTGATTACCCCAACCGATTTCTGTCACTTCTCCACGAATATCAGACAGCTTTTCTGCATTTGCCTCCTGTTTTAAAAGAAAAAGTTTTGCTTTTAACATCTGCATTGCTTTCTCTTTATTCTGATGCTGGCTGCGCTCATTCTGACATTGCACAACAATACCTGTGGGCTGATGCGTAATACGGATTGCAGATGATGTCTTATTGATATGCTGTCCGCCTGCACCGGAGCTTCGGTATGTGTCAATCCGAAGATCTTCTTCCTTAATTTCCACATCCACATCTTCCTCAATATCCGGCATGACATCGAGCGACACAAAAGAAGTCTGACGCTTTCCCTGCGCATTAAACGGGGAAATACGTACAAGGCGATGTACACCCTTTTCCGATTTCAAATATCCATACGCATTCTCTCCGTTCACCTGGAATGTCACTGACTTAATGCCTGCCTCATCTCCATCCAGGAAATCAAGCTCCTCCACGGTAAATCCCTTCTTTTCCGCCCATCTGGTGTACATACGATACAGCATGGATGCCCAGTCGCAGCTTTCTGTGCCACCTGCTCCGGCATTCAGTTTGAGGATTGCATTACACTTGTCATATTCACCTGACAACAGCGTCTTGATACGAATGGCATCCAGCTTGCCTAAAAAATCCTCAAACTCTGCCCTGGCTTCTGCCGCCAACTCCTCATCTTCCTCTTCGTATCCCATTTCAATCAAGGTCTCAATATCGTCATACTGTGAAAACAGAGCACCGCATGTCGCCACATCATCCTTCAGACTCTTAAGCCTTTTTGTCTTTTCCTGTGCCAGCGCTGCATCATTCCAAAAATCAGGTGCCTCCATCTCGCGCTCAAGTTCCTCAATTCTCTTTTCCTTATTAGAAATATCCAGGGAATCCCTCAGTTCCTGCAAAGGGTCCCGATAAGAAGCCAGTTCCTGCTTCAGCTGATCCAGCTCAACCATATGATTTCTCCTGTTATCTTTTTTATTATCTATCAAATTCACTACATCACTTTACGTGGATAGAACAAACGATATATTGCAATCCGCTTCCGTCATATCGGTCATATCTGTTTTGCCCGCATAAGCCGACATACGGATCGTACCCTCACATCCGCATAATGGCGAAAACAGGCGGCATACACCGCCTGTTCTACTATTCTCATACGCTTATCCGGCTGTGTTACAGGTTTAAATCTTACGCCCACAACAGTTTTTATATTTTTTGCCACTGCCACAAGGACACGGATCATTGGGATAAACCTTCGCAGCATCTCGTTTCACGGGTGCCTTCTGCAGTGACTCATCCTTATTGGTTCCCGTAACCTTTGCCACCTGTTCGCGCTCTACCTTCTGTTCAAGTTTTGCATGCATGAGCAGTCTGACCGTATCTTCCTGAATCGACTGTGTCATCGCATCAAACATATCGTATCCGGCAAGCTTGTATTCTACCAGCGGATCCTTCTGTCCGTAAGACTGCAAGCCAACTCCCTGACGTAGAATCATCATATCATCAATGTGATCCATCCATTTTCGGTCAATGACCTTCAGCAGGATCACTCTCTCCACCTCACGGATCGTCTCAGGCTGTGGGAATTCTGTCTCTTTACTCTCATAAAGCTTGACTGCTTCTTCTTTTAGTGCATGCTTGAGCTGATTCTTTTTCATTCCTTTGACACTATCCGGTGTCAAAGGTGTCAGCGGCATGATCGGATCCAGAATCTGATTCAACTCCTGCAGATCCCATTCCTTACTGCTCTTGTCATCGGAGATACAGGTATCTACAGCTGACTCCACTGTATCTGTGATCATCTTATAGATCACATCTCGCATGCTTTCACCATTCAGCACGCGCAAGCGCTCTGCATAGATAATTTCACGTTGTTCATTCATTACCTGATCGTATTCCAGAAGGTTCTTACGAATAGCATAGTTATTGCTCTCGATCTTCTTCTGCGCTGTCTCGATTGCCTTTGTCAGCATCTTATGCTCAATCTGCTGACCCTCCTCAATGCCAAGCGCATTGAAGACATCCATCATCTTATCAGAACCAAACAGACGCATCAAATCATCTTCTAACGAGATAAAGAACTGTGACTGTCCGGGATCTCCCTGACGACCGGAACGACCGCGCAGCTGATTGTCGATACGACGGCTTTCATGACGCTCTGTACCGACGATTTTCAGACCGCCTGCTGCTTTTGCCTCATCATCGAGTTTGATATCCGTACCACGACCGGCCATATTGGTTGCAATGGTGACCGCTCCATGAACACCTGCATCTGCAACGATCTCAGCTTCCATCTCATGAAACTTTGCATTCAACACTTTATGTGGAATGCCCTGCCTCTTGAGCAGTTTACTGATCTCCTCGGAGGATTCGATTGTGATCGTACCGACCAGAACCGGCTGTCCTTTTGCATAAGCTTCCTTGACAGCTTCCACCACTGCGTTAAGCTTTTCCTTCTTTGTCTTATATACCACATCCTGCAGATCGATACGGGCAATCGGTCTGTTCGTCGGAATCTCAATGACATCCATTCCATAGATATCGCGGAACTCCTTTTCCTCCGTCAGCGCCGTACCTGTCATACCTGCCTTCTTTTCATATTTATTAAAGAAGTTCTGGTATGTAATGGTTGCCAGCGTCTTATTCTCACGGCGAACCTTCACATGCTCTTTTGCTTCAATCGCCTGATGCAGACCGTCCGAGAAACGACGTCCCGGCATGATACGCCCCGTAAATTCATCTACAATATAAACCTGATCATCCTTTACCACATAATCCTGATCACGGAACATCAGATTGTGCGCCCGAAGTGCCAGTATGATCGTATGCTGGATTTCCAGGTTTTCGGGATCTGCCAGATTCTCAATCTGGAAGAAACGCTCTACCTTATGCACACCCTCCGCAGTCAGATTGACGATCTTATCCTTTTCATTGACAATGAAATCGCCGTCCTCTTCCTGCTCGATACCCATCATAATATCCAGTTTGGACTGTTCTTCCTGATCCTTACCTCTTTTTAGCTGTCTGGCAAGAATATCACATGCCTCGTAAATCTTGGTTGACTTTCCGCTCTGTCCCGAAATAATGAGCGGTGTACGTGCCTCATCGATCAAAATCGAGTCAATCTCATCGATAATCGCATAATGAAGCCCACGCAAAACCAGTTGTTCCTTATAAATAACCATATTGTCACGCAGATAATCAAAGCCAAGCTCACTATTGGTGACATATGTGATATCACAATTATATGCCGCCTGTCGCTCCACTGCTTTCATGCCACCCAGCACGACACCTACGGAAAGTCCAAGGAACTCATGGATCTGTCCCATCCATTCCGCGTCACGTTTTGCCAGATAATCATTGACTGTAACAATATGAACACCCTGTCCCGAAAGCGCATTCAGATAGGCCGGAAGAGTCGAAACAAGCGTCTTTCCTTCACCTGTCTTCATTTCGGAGATACGTCCCTGATGCAGGATCACACCACCGATCAGCTGTACTCTGTAATGCTCCATATTGAGCACTCTTCGTCCTGCTTCCCTGACAACGGCAAATGCCTCCGGCAAAAGGTCGTCCAGTGTTTCCCCTTCTTTCAAACGATTTTTAAATTCTTTTGTTTTTCCTTTTAATTCCTCATCTGACAGTGCAACCATCGTATCACGAAGTGCTTCGATCTTATCTACGACCGGTTCAATTCGTTTCAGCTCCCTTTCACTGTGGGTGCCGAATACTTTTTCTATCATTCCCATATTCTGATTCGTCTCCTGACTTCTTTTCTGAGGCAGATTCCGCTATCAAAATCTGTCTTTTTGTGGTCAAACGCAAAAACCTAAACTACATTGTAGCAGATTTACTTTCAGTATTCAACCTTTATGGCAAGGCGATAACGTTAAATTTTTATGAACGTGAATTGCTTTTTGTGCTAGTACGTGCTATGATTTTTAATAGCGGGGTTTGATAGAAATCCGGAAAATATATTACGAACGAGGTGTAAAAAAATGGCCAAAAATTTTGACGACTTATTATCCAAAGTTTCGCAGTGCAGCAAAAAAAGACTTTCCGTTGCCTGCGCACAGGACAAGGCAGTACTGGAAGCCGTAAAAGCAGCAAAGCAGCGCGGCATTGCCGATTCCATACTGGTCGGCGATGAAGAAAAAATGAAAGAGATCGCTGCGACTCTTGACATGAATCTTGATGAATATGAAGTGATCAATGTAACAGATACAGTAGAAGCTTCCATCACTGCTGTCAAGCTGGTTCACGACGGAAAGGCCGATATGTACATGAAAGGTCTTTTGGATACAAAGACATTCTTAAAGAGCGTCCTTGATAAGGAAGCAGGTCTTCGCACAGGCAAGCCTTTATCTCATGTATGCGTATTCGAGATTCCCGGCATTGACCGTCTGCTCTTCTTAACAGATGTTGCTTTCATGCCATATCCGACTTTGGAAGACAAGGTAAACATCATCGACTATACGGTAGAAGTTGCAAAAGCATGTGGTGTTGAAATGCCAAAGGTTGCGCCTCTGGCAGCTGTTGAGATCGTCAATCCCAAGATGCCTGTTACCGTTGAGGCACAGCAGCTTACGGAAATGAACGAAAGAGGTGAGATCAAGGATTGTATCGTTGATGGACCACTTTCCCTTGACATCGCATTATATAAGGAAGCAGCCGAAGAAAAAGGCGCTCTCGGCCGCAAGGTTGCCGGAGATGCCGACATTCTTCTTTTCCCTGATATCCATGCAGGTAATCTGGTATATAAGGCCATTGTACATATGGTAGACGTCAAGAACGGAAACATCCTGACAGGTACCAAAGCTCCTGTTATCTTAACTTCCCGCTCCGACTCCTGCGAGGCCAAGGTAAATTCCATCGCACTTGCAGCTGTTGTGGCTGAGGAGATGAAAAAGAACGCATAAATCTGCCAGACATGTTTTTAAGCTATTATATGAAAAGAAAGGATGAAACAAATGTCAATCAAAAGCTTAATCATTAATCCCGGTTCCACATCCACAAAAATCGGTGTTTTTGAGGATGAGACATTATTATTCGAAGAAACTCTCCGTCACTCTACAGAAGAAATTGCACAGTACGCAACCATCGTAGACCAGAAGGATTTCAGAAAGAACATTATCATTGATCTTCTGAAGGAAAAAGATTTTGATATCAACTCTCTGAATGTTGTTGTAGGGCGCGGCGGTATGTTAAAGCCGATCCCGGGCGGCACATATGCGGTCAGCGATGACTTATTAGAGGATTTAAAGATTGGAAAACAGGGACAGCACGCATCAAACCTCGGCGGTATCCTGGCAAGAGAGATCGGCGATTCCATCGGCGTTCCCTCCTACATTGTTGACCCGGTTGTTGTAGATGAATTGATTCCTACTTCCCGCTATTCCGGTGTTCCCGAGCTGCCTCGTACTTCCGTATTCCATGCTTTGAACCAGAAGGCTGTTGCAAAGCGTTATGCAAAGGAAATCGGAAAAGCTTATGATGAGCTCAATCTCATTGTTGTACACATGGGCGGCGGTGTTTCCGTAGGACCTCACAAGCAGGGCAAGGTTATTGATATCTTCAATGCTCTGGACGGAGACGGTGCATTCTCTCCCGAGAGAGCCGGTGCAGTTCCTGTCGGCGCACTCGTAAAGATGTGTTTCTCAGGACAGTACACAGAAAAGGAAGTCTACAAGAAATTAGTCGGAAACGGCGGTTTCAATGCTTACCTTGGCACAAACGACATGCGTGATGTCGAAAAGATGGTGGACGAAGGAGATGCCAAGGCTGCTGAGATCCGAGATGCATTTATCCAGCAGATGGCAAAGAACATCGGCGCTATGGCAACTGTTCTGGATGGCAAAGTAGATCAAATCATTGTGACAGGCGGTATCTCTTATGACAAAGCCGTTGTAGCAGGGCTGAAAGCAAAATGTGAATGGATCGCACCTTTCACAGTATATCCGGGCGAAGATGAACTTCTTGCCCTTGCACAGGGTGCGTTGCGCGTCATGACCGGCGAAGAGAAAGCTATGACCTACTAATTCCTGTTCCGGGCATATTTCGCAAGAATACACAAAAAGCTATGCGGGCAAAATCGTCTGCATAGCTTTTCTTTTCCTTCTGTTTTCCTGCTTCGACACATACGGTATTCATCTATGAAAAATCTGTTTTTCAAAGAGCATGTCATACTGCATGATTTCGTACTGCTTCACTTTGCCAAAGCCCTCTTCCCCCATATGCCAGCTGCGTATCACGGGCAGTTCCTTTTGCAGCTGTGACAGATAATTATAAAACGGCTCATCTTTTATCCCTGCCGCATGTACCACAAGCGGTGCCAGATAATTCATGCTCAGATATTCTTCCTCCACACTGAGACTCCCCTGCGATGTAAAAGCTGCACACACGGTCGCATAATACTTATCCGCATCCGCCGCAGTGCCCCAGACATCCCACGCCTGCAGTCTCGGTAGATGATCTCCAAATACTACAAGCAACGCCGGTCTCTCCCTGCCCTGCAGATAGGTAATCAGATTTCCCACCAGCGCATCCGTGTTTTTGACACATTGGATATAGTTCTCCAGTTCTTTTATCTGTTCCTCATTCAGAGAGTCGCAGGAAACGTCAATGTCTGTCTCGGCATATTTATCATCATACGGCGAATGCCCCTCTATTGTCACGCCCCAGATAAACTGCGGCCGATCTGTCTGCTCGAGCTGCTCTGTGATGAGAGGCAGGAGATGGCTGTTTCGCAGGTATCCATCTTCATTGTAATCCTGCTCACTCTCCTGATAATCTCCTTTTGCAATAAACTGATCAAAGCCCATGGCGCGGTAAGCAGCATCGCGATTATAAAATGTCCTGTCATTCTGATGGATTGCCGTCGTCTGATATCCGTTCCTTCTAAATACATCCACGATAGAATAGACATAGTCTGTCTGATTGCTGAAATATGCGGAATACGCGACTGCCCCTGCCGGCAGAAAACTATCTGACATTCCCGTCAGCGCCTCGAACTCTGATTTTGCCGTATAGCCGCCAAAGGTTGGTGCCAGCGGGGTTGTCAGGCCGTATTGATCCAATGTAGGGTCCGGATCTTCGGAAAATGTTACGCCATAGGCTTCTGTGAGCATATCGGGATCAATGACAGATTCCAGCATCAGAAAGATCACATCCGGCTGCTCGCTCCACGCAATCTGCTCCGCTTCGTCCGTATTCAAACAATCCGCCAGCGTATCTGCAATCGTCTGCGGACTATATTCCTCCGGCTGCTGCGGAATCAGCGCCAGAAATCTTCTTAAATTGATATAAGTAAAAGCAAAGAAACCCTGCTTCTTTTCCATTCTCACTTCCAGGGACCAGTTGTTGTCGTTGCGGATTCCAAAGGAATCCATGTAGACATTCTCATCCAGCGCCGTCAGAAGCCATATCAGCACAAGAAAGCCGGATACAAGCGCCACACTGTTTCTGCACGGTTTCAGAAACGCCGCGATCCTGCTGCGATTTCGGATGCATATGCCGGCAAGCAGCAGCAAAAACACAACGCATGCGACTCCGGAAGCCGCACCGATATAATTGTGGAGGATTGCCTTCAAATCCCCGAGCGATAGCACGTCAATTGCTTTGACAAAGCTGGCATGATAGACCATCTCAATCATGTTACCTGCAAAGAGCAGAATGAAACAGATCAGATAAACCACACAGGCCATACCGCTCCCCAGAATTCCCCACAGGATACAATACAGCGCGCCGAATCCCAGAAATGAAAGCATTCCGGGCACTGTTCCGATGTAATCCAGTGTATGTAAGAAAGCTTCCTTTCCATTCCATCCGTATCCCCAGAGACAGATACTGAATCGAAACAGCCAGATACCTGCTACAAACAGTAAATACCAGTTACTTCTTTTTCCCTGTATCCAGAAGAAATACCACAATACAGCGTGAACCAAAATGCTGATCCCGTAAAACAGAACAGCATCCTCTGTCAATTCACCGCTCTTTGCGAGCAGATCATTTCCGCACATCACCTGTCCCAAGAGCAGCAGACTGACTATCTTTTCTGCCGACAACGCTTTTGACGTGTGTTGCCCCTGATACCACCAACATACAAAGGCTCCCAATAGCATGGCAAGCAGCAAGAGCATTTGTCCGCCAAAACCAGTCTTACCACCATATTCTCTTTTCAGATAAAATACAATTCCCCCTATCAGAAATATCAATAGAACAAACTGAATTTTCCCAGAGCCTTGCATGGAAACAAAACGAAACAATTCCTTTTGTTCCACCCAGAGAAAGACACCCACAAGAAAAAACATAATCAGATATCCTCTGATGACGAAATTCTGCCGGGCTGCCCTTCTGATATCCATGATCAGTGTCTCGCTAAATATAAGCTGCGCGTCATCCCCTGTCACACGAAAGCAGATTCCGTTTTCATCACAAGACACCAGCTGCATGTCATTTTGTTCTGCTATAATATCTCTCAGCGACTCTCCGGAATAAGTTTGTGCGATTCCATCCCTGCCGGAGACAGAAATTCTTTTTAGCACAATTTCATTCTCGGTCGGGCGGTCTACCGGATCGAAGCGGATGTCTCTGAGCTTTGAGAGATTACCGGATAATTCAAATTTACATTTTGCAGACTTTATCTTTTGAGAGATACTGTCTTCTTCCCGTATGCCATGTCCGATATCAGAATAAATCTGTGCAAAAAAACCTTTGTATTTTTGTCCGTATTGGACATCAATTGTCACTTTTGTAAAAAACGGCAATAAAAGAATGGTACATGCAATGGCTATTGCCAAAACACATACCCTTCTCTTATAAGCGTTATGCTTATCATTCATGTTGTATACCAAACCTCTTTAGTGATGGAACAGACGAATACCGGTAAAGCACATTGCCATGCCGTATTTGTTGCAGGTCTCGATAACATTGTCATCTCTGACAGATCCGCCCGGCTGTGCAATGTATTTCACGCCGCTCTTGTGTGCTCTCTCGATGTTGTCTCCAAACGGGAAAAAGGCATCTGAGCCAAGCGCAACGTCTGTGTTTCTATCAAGCCATGCTCTCTTTTCCTCTCTGGTAAAGACAGGCGGCTGCTCTGTGAAATATTTCTGCCACTCACCATCTGCCAGCACATCCATATAATCGTCGCTCATATAGATGTCGATGGTGTTGTCACGGTCTGCCCTTCTGATGCCAGGAAGGAACGGCAGATTCATAACCTGCGGTGACTGACGCAAAAACCAGTTGTCAGCTTTGGAGCCGGCCAGTCTGGTACAGTGGATACGTGACTGCTGCCCTGCACCGATACCGATTGCCTGTCCGCCCTTTACATAGCAGACTGAATTGGACTGGGTGTACTTCAGTGTGATCAGTGCGATTGCCAGATCGATCTTTGCAGATTCCGGAATCTCTTTATTCTCTGTCACGATATTGGACATCAGTTCATCGTCAATCTTCAGTTCATTTCTGCCCTGCTCAAATGTGATACCGAACACCTGCTTGCGCTCAATCTCAGCAGGCACATAGTTTTCGTCTATCTGAATGACATTATAATTGCCGTTCTTCTTTGCCTTCAGGATCTCCAGCGCTTCTTCTGTGTAGCCCGGCGCAATCACACCGTCAGAAACCTCTCTCTTGATGATTCTTGCCGTATCCGCGTCACATACATCGGAAAGAGAAATGAAATCACCGAAGGAGGACATACGATCAGCACCTCTGGCTCTCGCATAGGCACATGCCAATGGAGATAACTCTCCCAAATCATCCACCCAGTAAATCTTTGCCTCTGTCTCCGTCAGCGGAAGTCCGACCGCTGCGCCAGCAGGTGAGACATGCTTGAAGGATGTTGCAGCGGGAAGGCCTGTTGCCTTCTTAAGCTCCTTTACAAGCTGCCAGCCGTTGAAGGCATCGAGAAAATTGATGTAACCCGGCTTGCCGTTCAGAACGGTGATCGGCAGATCACTTCCATCCTCCATAAAGATACGTGACGGCTTCTGGTTCGGGTTACAGCCGTATTTCAATTCTAATTCATTCATGATTTTTCCTCCTGAATTTCCATTTTCATTTGTCATTTTCTGCTATGTCCGGTATATCTTACTGATTTTTATTCACAATCTTGGACTCATACTTTCCTGTCTCAATATCAATATATCTGACAAACAGGGAAACCTTATTCTCTTCATTCAGGCTGTTCCACAGAAGAGACGTGAAAGCATCCATGTCATCGGGAATCGCGATCAGTTCAGGCTCGCCCTCAAAGCTCGGCAATGGATTACCGTCACCCATATAGGTGTGGATGAAATGTCCTTCTCCTGCGACCGGATTCTCATAGGCGAATGTATAGCGGTTGCAGGCATCGGGATTGCCGTTGTTGCTCTTCAAGATAGACATCGCATAATTATACTGTCCATCGCCCACATGCATGATACCGGAGATACGAGGTGTGTAATTCGGCGCATCCGGCTCAAACTCTCTGGTGCGCAGTGACTGCTCAAAGGTCTGCTGCCGGTCCATCAGCTCATAGATGGTATCAGTCTGGTCACCGTTCGTCACAATCGTCTTATTGCCCATCACTCTGACAGGTGCGTAAATGATCAGGCTCGGATCACTGAGCTTACCCGGATCAAATGCCTGTGTGCGGATACCCTCGCCGTCCTCCACAAAGACGCGGTTGCGGCTGTTCTCGCTTCTACCCATAATAAAATAAGCGGTCACGGCATATTTTCCGTTTGCGCTCTTTCCAATAATGATACCTCTGCCCGGGTATGCATTGCTTTTCAGTTCATTCTCGATGGATTTCATCTGCATTTTCTGGTCCCTCCTGAATTTCTTTGCAGTCATTTAGGTTCATCATAGCACATTTTACGGCAAAGTGCTATCTATGTTTTTCTTTTTCTGCGCCGGATTCTTCAAAAAGTGAAACACTGTTTCACTAATTTACGCTCCGTGGGTAAAATCTACGTGATACTTGACACTTGACTTTTTCCGACAGAACCAGCAAACTAATGTTATACAAAATTCAGAAAGGATTCTGTCGTATGTTATATCTTTTGTTATTTGGATTCTTTATATTACTCATTTTTCTCGATCTTTTCAAAAAGATTGATCTGACAAGACCTGTCGCGGCTATGCTTTATACACTGATTGCGCCGCATTTTCCGCTCTACCTGCTGTATCTTGCCTCTGCGCTTGACCGCTCCGGCAAGATGCCCCTGTGGACTATGACCGGCGTGATTCTGTTTCATTTTTACTCCACTCTGCGGCTGCATATCACCCCCTTCCGTCACAACCGGACGACAAGCAGGCGGATCGGTATCGAATACGGCGGATATCTCCTTCTTAGGCTTGGCTGCATCGGAACGGTCATGCAGGTACTTTTTTATCTGTTTTTCTATATCGGAAATGCGGGATCTGATATGATAAAAATTTTCCCCTATTTCATCACACTGAACCGCTATTATCTCACTTTTGATATTATTTACACCATTATATTTATCGGTCTGTTCCTGGTAAACGGTGCGCTTCGCATTCTGTGCACCTGCTACAGGCTCGGTATTGTCAAACGTATCCTGATCTGTTTGTGGATGTGGATTCCAGTTGTCAATCTCTTTCTGCTGCATGCACTTTCCAGGGCAGCCAGAGACGAGTATGCCATCGCTTTGGAACGCCATCAAAGTGAGACGCTGCGCGTCGGCTCCGACACCTGTGCCACCAGATATCCGATCATCATGGTACACGGCATCGGATTTAGGGATCTGAAATTCTTTAATTACTGGGGACGCATGCCGCGTCTCCTGAAACAGAACGGTGCGACGATTTATTACGGACATCAGAACGCATGGGGCACCATTGAGGATAATGCCGCCAGGATTGCACAGACCATTGACCTGGCACTTTCCGAGACCGGCGCGGATAAAGTCAATATCATTGCCCACTCCAAGGGCGGGCTTGACAGCCGTTACCTAATATCCCGCATGGGCTACGCAGACAAAGTGGCATCCCTGACCACGATGTCCACACCACACAGAGGCTCCGCACTGATTGATCTGTTAAACAGACTTCCCGATGGATGTTATCGCCTGATTGCCGGATGTTTTGACAAATCCTTTTCCAAGGTCGGCGACGAAAAGCCCGACTGTTATCATGCGAGCAAACAGTTAGCACCGGCTTACTGCGAAACCTTTAATGAGCAGACACCCGACAGCCCATCTGTCTATTACCAGAGCTATACCTCCGTCATGCGCGGCATGCTCAGCGACAGCCTGCTGTCCGTTCCGTATCTGTTCATGCAGCTTCTGTGCCACGAAAAGAACGACGGGCTGGTCACCGTCTCTTCCGCAAAATGGGGCGATTTCAAAGGCGTTTTTGAGAATCAAAAAAGGCGAGGGTTGTCCCATGGGGATATGATCGATTTAAAGAGAGAAGACATCAGGGGATTTGATATTTTGGAAAAATACATACAGATCGTGGAAGACTTAAAAAAACGTGGATTTTGATATCCACGTTTTTTTGATGTTTTTTACTGACAATATCAAAATAATTGTGCTATATACCAGCGAAATCACCAGCACACATCTTGCAATTACAAATCCAACAGTAAAGTTAATAGGAATATAAATACATGGACATGATAATCAACATAATCAATCCAATGATCAATAATACTACAACAAAATCTTCCATCTTAGCTTTCTCCGCCAAATCGAACTATGATCCGAACATGTATACTTTTACAAATTTAGCAATATTGTATCATTATTCCACAATAATATCCCCGTACGTTCCCTGACAGGCTTTCAAGAGGTCGTCCGGTTTTAAATTCATCTGGCAGCCGATCTTACCGCCGCTGACATAGATATCCGAGAGAGCTGCCGCGGTATCACTCACCACCGTACGGAACTGTTTTTTCATTCCAATCGCGGTACAGCCGCCGCGCACATATCCGGTGAGGTTCGTGATATCCTTGACATGAATCATGGCGACAGACTTTACACCGACAGCCTTCGCCGCTTTCTTCAGATCCAGCTCACAGGCAATCGGCAGTACAAACACATAATGCTGTTTGTCGCTCCCCTCCGTCACCAGGGTCTTATAGACTTTCTCATACGGCAATCCGAGCTTTTCTGCCGTCTGCATCCCGTCAATAAATTCCTCGCACTCATAAGACTGGTGCGTGTATGGTATTTTCATGCGGTCTAAAATCCGCATCGCATTTGTCTTGATCTCTTTTTCCTTTTTAGCCATTTTTCTCTCACCCAATAATCTTATACTGCATCCACTCGTAAATCAGACGTGTGCCCTCCGCGATAGTATCCGGCAGGAGTGCTCTTGCAACGAGTTTTAATTCTTCATCAATAATCGTGCC
The DNA here is from genome assembly GCA_945949085.1 of uncultured Lachnospiraceae bacterium. GTDB lineage: Bacteria > Bacillota > Clostridia > Lachnospirales > Lachnospiraceae > CAG-194. Next base: position 21,174 of record CAMFDJ010000028.1, read on the forward strand.
GTCCTCCTGTGTCCTCTGCAGATGTGCGTAGTCGCCGTCAATGCTGTCTACGATATAATAAAATGTATTCATTCTGATTCTCCTCTCATATCCTTTCAAATATTTTTTCAGACAGGTCGCTCATATGATTCACTTCCCGCTTGATTCCTTCTCCATGTCGTACAAAATCCTGCTCGCCCTGCCGTGATCTTTTTTGTACACATAGATCTTATACTGCAACTGCCTTTCGATTCTGCCCGTCGGCATGCTCTGCTGCATCATAGGACCGCCAACTGTTTTGTATGTATACGGGATATCATTTTGCGCCAGTAGCTGACGCACAGCTCCCTGTTTTGCCATATCATACGTTTCCAGCAATAATTCCCGGTTCCAAATAGCGATCATAAGCCTTCCTCCTCCGCTTATTCCCTGTCGTATCTCTCGCTGCCGATATCGGTGTACATATCCAGAAGTCCGATTGTCTCCGTGGAAGGTCTGCCATAGCTGTTACAGCACTTGGAAGAATAGACCTTTTCTTCCTTGACATTTTCATCTATGATGACACTCATTCTCCCTGCTCCTTTTTGCAGTTCACCGTCTAAATGCTTTAAGATTTCTTCTACCAGTGCATTTTCGTTTTCCATCTCTGCCCTTCTTTCCCACTGCTTCTGATCAGTGCGTTCACCTTTATGATTTCAGTTTCTATGATACTTGCTTTTATACTATTTACTCTTTATATCCACGCATAATCGCCGCCTGTGATCGCAAGGCTTAAGAGCGCATCCATTTTTTCCACTTCCTCTGCTCCCTCTACGACCTGCAAGAGCTGTGCCGTATCAAGCAGATCCTCCAGTGATTCCCCCGGTCCGATCTCATAATCAATCTCCGCCTCGCAGGAAGGGCAAGGAATTTTTTCCATGGTCTGCAGACTCAGAAATCGATTACCGCATTTTTTGCATTCATAAAATCCACACTTTTCTGTGTCATCCGGTACAAAGTACATTTTTCCATCTCCCATCTCATTTCAGACAGCTGCTTATTTGCTGTTGTTTCTTCTCATATCCTACTTTATCAGAAAAACACCTGAATGAAAACCATATAACAGACAGTCCCAAGCAAAATCGATAAAAACGTGTTATGCTTCCATTTATGCAGGAAAACTGTCACAAACACCGCAGCAAGCTCAGGGACTGCGTGATTGCCGGAAAGCGGTGTTACACTCTTTAGGCAGTACACCACCAGCATCCCCATGATGGCATAGGGCAGAACCTCTCCCAGATAGAGGACTACCTTCGGTGTTTTCTTCCGAAAAATCACAAAGGGAGAAAAACGGATTGCCGCAGTCACAAGCGCTACGACTGCTACAATCTGCGTCGAATGCAAGATATCAATCATTTTTCACATCCCCCTTTTCCTCCGGAACTATTTCCTGTAATCGTCTTTCTTGCAACATTTTCTCTTGCAACGGTTCCCCCTCAGGTGCTTCCTCACCATGTGTCTTTTCTTGTGACAGTGTATTTCTTGCCAGCATCAGCGCCACGGTAATGCCGGTCATAGCCGGAATCAGAAAATCCGCAGGACCGAACAACAAAAGGCTGACAACCGAGATTACCACACCGATCATGGCAGGCAGATGCTGCTTGGTCTTTTCCCACTGCTCAATAAAAATGACAACGAACAGCGCCGTCATGGAAAATTCCACCCCGGCAGAATTAAAGGGAATTGCACTTCCGAGCAGCGCACCAAACACGCTTCCTGCAATCCAATAGCACTGGTCAAACAGTGACAGCCAGAAATCATACCACTGCTCGTCCACTCCCTCCGGAAGATCGGGTGCACATACCAGAGAAAAGGTTTCATCAGTCAGCGCAAAGATCAGATACGGCTTTTGCGGTCCTGCCTTTTGATATTTTGTCAGCATCGTTATGCCGTAAAAGATGTGCCGGATATTGACCATCAGTGTCATGATGGCCACCGTGATCAGAGATGCGCCGCTGCCAAGCAGGTCAATTGCCAGATATTGCATGGAGCCCGCATAGATTGTCAGGCTCATGACAAAAGCCCAAAGCCAGCTGTACCCCTTGCTCTGCAGCAGGATACCAAACCCTGTCCCAAGCACAAGATACCCTGCCATGACTGGCAGGGATTTCCGAAATGCATATTTGATTGTTTTCTGTTTCATTTTCTGATTTTTCATCTTTATTTCAGTATCCTGCTTTTATTTCAAGGGATTTTTCCCCCGCGTCACACCTCATCCGCCGGGTTTACATGTACCATAATGTGTTTTACCTTGGGAAACTCATGCTCTATCATATCGTGTACCCGTTCTGCAATTGCATGTGTTTCCTTCAGTGGTTTGTTGCCATCTGCCTGAATCTCCAGATCCACGTAAATCTTATTGCCAAACACTCTTGTCTGCAGAAGATCGATTCCCATGACACCTTCCACTGCAAGCGCATGCTCGCGGATGCTCTTCTCTGTCTCCTCATCGCAAGCCTTATCAACCATTTTGCCTACCGCATCCTTAAATATATCATAAGCTGCCTTTTCAATAAATACACAAATGATAAGAGAAGCAATGGTATCGAGAACCGGATATCCCATTCTCGCACCGATGATACCAATCAGAGCACCGATGGAAGAAAGCGCATCACTGCGATGATGCCACGCATCTGCCATCAGGGCACTGGAATCAATCTTTTTGGCAGCTCCTCTGGTATACCAGAACATCGCTTCCTTAATCACAATAGATACAATTGCAGCAATCAGTGCCAGCATGCCTGGTACTGTGATATTCTCGTATGAGCCCGCCATGATCACCTTGACTGCTGAGACACCGATTCCAAGACCCGTTACAGCCAAAACCGTAGCAAGCACGATCGCAGCCACACATTCCATCCTCTCATGTCCGTACGGATGCTCTTTGTCTGATTCCTTGCTTGCAATCTTTATGCCGACCATCACCACAATCGTCGAGAAAACATCGGATGCCGAATGGACCGCATCTGAGATCATAGCACCGGAATGGGCTACAAATCCCGCAATCAGCTTAAATATCGACAATACAAAATTCCCAATGATCGTATTGACCGAAACCCGCATAGCAACCTTCTCAAAATCTGTTTTTCCCATAAAAACCATCCTTTCCTTTCGCATAAAAGCTGTGCTGATGGTGAGTGATACCCGTGATTTTGGGTAAAAAAATACACCCACGTTTCCAGCGTTGTAACTACTGTCCCGCGGATGGTTTTAAATCCACTGTCGCTAGTGCAACCCGGCTCCAGGTGCTCCCGGCCTGATCAGTTTGTACTGTAGCAATATGCAGTGCAAATTGTCATTTAGATTTTGTTATTCTATCATATGTAAGAAAGGATTGCAACGTGTTTTTTCCATATTTTTTGGTACCAAGGGACGGAGTAAGTGGTCCATTGGTACCTAGGGACGGAGTAAGTGGTCCATCCCCCGTCACTTTTGAGTACCAAAAAAGGACCGCATATTTGATATGCGATCCTTTCTCTTTATCATTGATTCTTACATCAATATCTTATTTTGCTGCGATAGCTGCTTTGATTTCTTCTGTCAGCTTTGGAACAATCTTGTTCAGATCTCCAACAATACCGTAATCAGCTACATCGAAGATAGGAGCATCTTCATCTCTGTTGATAGCGATGATGATGTCTGATTCTTCCATACCGGCAACGTGCTGGATAGCACCTGAAATACCGATAGCAAAGTATACATTCGGACGAACTGTCTTACCTGTCTGACCAACCTGTAATTCAGGAGCCATTCCGTAAGCTTCCACTGCAGCACGTGAACAAGAAATCTGTCCTCCGATCGCATCTGCAAGCTCTTCCAGCATTTTGAAGTTTTCAGCAGATCCAACACCACGACCACCGGATACTAAGATCTTTGCATCCATGATATCTTTGATGTTTGAAACAGCTTTAGAGATTTCAAGAATCTCAACATATTTGTGATCCGGCGTAAATCCGGGATTGTAGTTGATCACTTCTGCTTTTCTTCCGGGCTGTCTCTCAAGCTTCTGCATAACACCCGGACGAACTGTAGCCATCTGTGGACGGTTGTCAGGACATGCGATAGTAGCGATTGTGTTACCACCGAAAGCCGGACGAGTCATGAGAAGCTGATTCTTCTTCTGTTCCTTTCCCGGAATTGGAGTAACAGGGAAATCACCAATCTCAAGTAATGTACAGTCAGCTGTAAGACCTGTCTTCACTCTTGCTGATACTGTAGGACCGAGATCACGTCCGATAGCTGTTGCGCCAACTAACATGATTTCCGGTTTGTACTCATTGATAACAGATGCTAATGCATGTGCATATGGCTCTGTTCTGTAGTTCTTAAGTTCCGGATCGTCAACTACGATAACCTTGTCAGCACCGTACTCAGCAAGTTCATCAGCAAGACCGGCAACATCTGATCCGATCAAAACTGCAGTTACCTCTGTTCCTAACTTTTCTGCAAGTCTTGTACCTTCGCCAACTAACTCGAATGCGATACCGCTTAATTTATTATCTACCTGCTGTGCAAAGACATACACGCCTTTGTACTTAGCTAATTCTTCTGCGTTCATTGCGCCCATTTTATTCACCTCTTTATTAGATAATGTGCTTTGTTTTTAATGCATCTACAATAATCTTAGCTGCTTCATCAGCTGAGTCCGGAACGAATTTCTCGCCAGCACCCTTACGTACTTTATCTGAAGCTCTTGCGATCTTTGTCGGAGATCCCATAAGACCGATGTTAGAATCATCAACATCGATAAGATCAGCTCTGCCAAGTGTTGTAATTTCAGCGTCACATGCATCAAAGATTCCGCCCGGAGTCATGTAACGAGGCTCGTTTAATTCAGAAAGTGCCGTAATCAAACATGGCATCTGAACTTTCAGCATATGGTATCCATCTTCATACTGACGTTTTACAACAACGCTGTCGCCTTCCACTTTGATATCCTGCGCGTATGAGATAACAGGAAGATTTAAATGCTCAGCGATCTGCGGACCAACCTGAGCGGTATCACCATCGATAGCCTGACGACCTGTGATGATGAGGTCATATTCCATTCCTCTAAGTGCACCTGCGATAGTTGTAGATGTAGCCCAGGTATCAGCACCACCTAATACTCTATCTGTAATAAGAACGCCCTTATCAGCTCCCATAGCCATTGCTTCACGAAGAACGTCAGCAGCCTTTGGAAGACCCATAGTTACAACTGTAACTTCAGCGCCTGTTTCATCCTTAATTCTAAGAGCAGCTTCAAGACCTGCCTTATCATCCGGATTCATGATTGTGAGCATTGCTGCTCTGTTTAATGTACCGTCCGGGTTGAACTGTACGCCACCCTTTGTATCAGGTACCTGTTTAATACAAACAACGATTTTCACGATTGCTTCCTCCTTATTTCAAAAGATTAGCTGAAATTACCATACGCTGAACTTCAGAAGTTCCTTCGTAGATCTCGGTAATCTTAGCATCACGCATCATACGCTCTACATCGTACTCTTTGATGTAACCGTAACCACCATGTAACTGAACACATTTTGTTGTTACTTCCATAGCAACTTCTGCTGCGTAAAGCTTAGCCATTGCAGCTTCTACTGAATAAGAAGTTTTGTGATCTTCCTGGTATTTTGCTTTTGCCATTGCAGCTTTGTAAACTAATAATTTAGCAGCTTCCACCTTTGTTGCCATGTCAGCAAGCTGGAACTGTGTATTCTGGAACTGAGCAATTGTACGACCAAACTGCTTTCTTTCCTTCACGTAGTTGATTGTTGTCTCAAGAGCACCTTCCGCAATTCCAAGAGCCTGCGCAGCGATACCGATACGACCACCATCGAGTGTGTGCATTGCAATACCAAAGCCCTTACCCTTAGCGCCTAAGAGAGCATCTGCCGGAATACGACAATCTGTGAAGATCAACTCATATGTGGAAGAAGCACAGATACCCATTTTGTTTTCTTTTGTACCAAATGTGAATCCCGGTGTTCCTTTTTCTACGAGGAATGCAGAAATCTCTTTCTGGATACGTCCACGTTTTTCAACTTTTCCTGTTACAGCGATGATGACATAAACATCAGCTTCTTTACCGTTTGTGATGAAACATTTTGAGCCGTTCAACACCCATTCATTTGTTGCTTCATCAAATACAGCCTTTGTCTGCTGTCCCTGTGCGTCTGTACCGGCACCCGGCTCTGTCAAACCAAACGCACCAAGCTTTTTACCGGAGCAAAGGTCAGGTAAGTATTTTGCCTTCTGCTCGTCTGTACCGTATGTCTGAATTGGATCTACGCAAAGAGATGTATGAGCAGATACAATAACACCTGTAGTACCACAAACTTTAGAAAGCTCTTCCACACACATAGCGTATGTTAAAGGATCACATCCCTGTCCGCCCATTTCCTTTGGTACAGGAATACCTAAAAAGCCTGCTTTAGCCATTTTTTCTACAGTCTCTCTGGGAAATCTGTGCTCTTCATCGATTTCCTGAGCAAGTGGCTTAACTTCATTTTCAGCGAAATCTTTGAATAACTGTCTCGCCATTTCATGTTTCTTACTTAAAGTGAAATCCATTTTGTTTATTCCTCCTATATAGTTGTCAGCCCTATATTACTGAGCATCGATTGGTGTTTTTGTACGGTCGGCATTGTAGATATAGAAGCCCTTTCCGCTCTTAACACCAAGGTTTCCACCACGAACCATTTTGCGGATTAATGGACAAGCACGATATTTGCTATCGCCTGTTTCATTGTAAAGTACATCCATGATTGCAAGGCAGATATCAAGACCAATGAAATCACCGAGTTCAAGTGGTCCCATTGGATGATTAGCACCGAGTTTCATTGCTGCATCAATACCGGCAACGTCTGACACGCCTTCCATTTTGATGAAAGCAGCTTCGTTGATCATTGGGATTAAGATACGATTTACAACGAAACCGGCTGCTTCATTCACCTGTACAGGTGTTTTTCCGATTTCTTCGGAAATCTTTTTGATTGCATCAACAGTCTCAGCAGGTGTGTTTACACCGGCGATCACTTCTACAAGTTTCATTCTGTCTGCCGGATTGAAGAAATGCATACCGATCATCGGTCTTGTCAGACCGTTTCCGATTTCCGTAATGGAAAGAGAAGATGTATTGGAAGCAAAGATACATTCCGGCTTACAGATCTTATCAAGCTCTGCAAATGTTGTCTTCTTTACTTCCATATTCTCGAATGCAGCTTCTACGATCAGATCGCAGTCTGCGCAAAGATCTTCTTTCAGACCTGGTGTGATACTGTTTAAGATACCGTCAACTGCTTCCTGTGTCATTTTTCCTTTTTCAACAAGTCTTGCATATCCTTTTGCAATCTTGTCTTTTCCGCCTTCAGCCCACTCCTGCTTGATATCGCAGAGAGCTACTGTATAGCCGTCAACCTGAGCAAATGCCTTTGCAATGCCCTGTCCCATTGTTCCTGCGCCAATAACGCCAACTTTCATGGTAAAACCTCCTTATGATTTTGTGATTAGTAACTTTAGAACGTACTCCTGACAGTCATATACGTTTCCTCCCATAAGCCGCTCTATATCATACAGTAAGGATGACATGCCGTCACCCTTACCTGTAATGAATCCATTTTTATTATTTGTTCTGGAAAGGAACTACCTTTAACTTCTTTTCTTTGTCCTTCTCTAAGAAGTTGCCCATTCCTGCCTTCTGATCTTCTGTCTCGAAGCAGTCGCCGAATAATTTCTCCTCGATGACGATTGCCTGATCCATATCTACCTGAAGACCTTCGTTGATTGCTTTCTTGCAGTTGCGAACTGCGATCGGAGCCTGCATTGCGATGCCTGCTGCCATCTTCTTTGCTGCTGCCATCAGCGCATCCTTTGCAGATACTTCTACTTCACCTGCTTCATTTACCTGCGCAGAAACTACCTGATTGACAAGACCGATTCTGTATGCCTCAGCCGCTTTGATATTACGTGCTGTATAGATCATCTGTTTTGCCATGCCGGGACCTACCAGTCTGGCAAGTCTCTGCGTACCGCCAAATCCCGGTGTAATACCAAGGCCTACCTCAGGCTGACCGAATACAGCATTGTCAGAACAGATTCTGATATCACAGCTCATGGAAATCTCACATCCGCCGCCAAGTGCAAAACCGTTTACTGCAGCGATGACGGGAATCGGGAATGTCTCAAGCTTGCGGAATACATCGTTTCCTTTCTTGCCGAATGCTTCTCCCTCTGCCTTTGTCAGTGTGCTCATCTCTCCGATATCAGCACCTGCCACAAAAGACTTTTCACCGGCACCTGTCAGGATCAGACATCTGACAGTATCAAGATCAACGCCGTCAAGTGTTGCATCAAGTTCATCAAGCACCTGTGAATTGAGTGCGTTGAGTGCTTTTTCTCTGTTGATGGTGATGGTTCCGACAGCACCTTCTACTTCATATAAAATGAAATCCATTTTTCTTTCTCCTTTTGTTGTGTTTCAGATGGGTAAGTGCGGAATGACAGATAATCTGTATTCCCCGCAGTCACCTCAAATTTTTATGAATAACCGGGACTACTCTCTCTCAACGATAGTAGCACAGCCCATACCACCACCGATACACAGTGTAGCAAGCCCCTTCTTTGCATCCTTTGCTTCCATCTCATGAAGCAGTGTAACAAGGATACGGCAGCCTGAAGCGCCAACCGGATGTCCAAGTGCGATTGCACCACCGTTCGGGTTGAGCTGCTTATCCACGTCAATACCAAGATCTCTTCCGACTGCGATTGACTGAGCGGCAAATGCCTCGTTTGCCTCGATGATATCAAAATCAGAAATCTGGTAGCCTGCTTTTGCCATAACCTTCTGCGTAGCCGGAACAGGTCCGATACCCATAACTTCAGGTCTGCAGCCTGCAAGAGCACCTGCAACGAAGGTTGCCATAGGTTTTACGCCGAGCTCTTTTGCTTTCTCTTCGCTCATCACTACGATGGCAGCGGCACCATCGTTGATACCTGATGCGTTACCTGCTGTAACAAATCCGCCCGGATTGATGGCACGAAGCTTAGCAAGTGCTTCGATTGTAGAACCTGCTCTCGGTCCCTCATCCTTCTTGAATTCAACCATTTCTTTTTTCTTCTTTACCATGACAGGTACGATTTCTTTATCAAAAGCACCATTATTCTGTGCTGCTTCTGCCTTCTGCTGGCTCTTTAATGCAAACTCGTCGAGTTCTTCTCTTGTGATGCCCCACTCTTCGCAGATGTTGTCTGCTGTCTTGATCATGTGGTAATCATTGAAAGCATCCCATAATGCATCGTTGACCATGGTGTCGATCATCTGTGCATTACCCATTCTATATCCGTAACGGCCCTGCATCATAGCGTAAGGTGCCATAGACATGTTTTCCATACCACCTGCTACAACGATGTCAGCATCGCCTGCCTGGATCATCTGAGCAGCCATGTTGACACAGTTCAGACCGGAACCGCATACAACGTTGATGGTAACTGCCGGAACTTCATTCGGAAGACCTGCCTTGATGCTTGCCTGACGTGCAACGTTCTGACCCTGTCCTGCCTGGATAACACATCCCATGTAAACATGATCTACATCCTCAGGCTTTACACCTGCTCTGTTTAATGCTTCCTTGATGACAATTGCACCAAGCTCAGGAGCCGGTGTTGTGCTGAGTGATCCACCCATTGTACCGATTGCGGTACGGCATGCGCCTGCTAAAACTACTTTTTTTGCCATTTCTCTTTCCTCCAAATTGTTTTTTTGTTTGCCTCTAATCGGCTGCAATGATTGTTATTTTTTTATCATTGCCCACTGCCCCTATTTTACCATAGCAGCAGGCTATTTGCAACGATTTTTCCCTTTCGTCCGCTTGGAAAATTGTATGAAATAAAAAACAATCACAACAATTTTACAGCGATAGAACACGCTTTGCGAGTTCTATCAGCTGATTAACGGTCGTCAAATGCAATTATGCAAGCATATTGCATTTTCCTCATGGTTATAACATAAAAAGAATCTGCCTCGCGGCAGATTCTTTTTTCATCTTTCCTTTTTGCAGCATCAAACTTATACTTCCGGCTCGATCAGACCATATGTGCCGCCTTTTCTCTTATAGACAACATTCACCTGATCTGTCTCCGCATTGCAGAACACAAAGAAATTGTGTCCCAAAAGCTCCATCTGTACACATGCATCTTCCGGATACATTGGCTTGATATCAAACTTCTTGGAACGGATAATCTTTACATCCTCATCATCCATATAGTCATTGTCCAAGTATTCCTGTTTAAAATATCCTGCAGACTGCTGCTTGTCCGTCAGCTTTGTCTTATATTTTTTCAGCTGTCTCTCAATGATTTCTTCTACCAGATCGATTGATACATACATATCATTGCTGACCTGCTCGGATCTGATGATATTTCCTTTCATTGGTATGGTCACTTCGATTTTCTGCCTGTCCTTTTCTACACTGAGCGTAACGTGTGCTTCTGTCTCGGGAGTAAAGTATTTCTCCAGCTTTCCAATTTTGTCCTCCACTGCTGTCTTCAGACCCGGAGTTACTTCGATGTTTTTACCAAGAATGATAAATCTCATATGGATCATCCCTTTCTGCCTGTATTATCCATAAATATCGCACAAATTTATGTTTCTGCGCTTTCATGAATTGTGCAATTATTATAACATACACACTGTTTCTTTGCAATCACAATTCAAATTGTCTGACGAATCGCCGCTTTTTTTTATTTTATTTATACAGTACAAAAGTCAATACCTTTTTCGACAAATGTGCCGAAATTTGTGATTTTTAGGAATTTGTACAAAACGGATGTTCTTAAAGTTACCATAAAATTACGTTATTTTCCCCACATCAAAATGTGGATAATGTGTATAACTTCGTTTATAAATCCGTTTTGCCCATAAAAAGGGGATTTTGGATGTGGATAACTTTTTTCTTCATCGACAGCTTTTTTCTTCGATTTTCTATTGCTTTCTACGTTCTTTGTGCATATTGCATAAAATGACATCAAACGACATCTGTGGTAACGCTTGGCTCATCGTGAACACAGCGATAGAACACGCTTTGCGAGTTCTATCGCTGATTAACGGTCGTCAAATGCAATTATGCAAGCATATTGCATTTTCCTCGTCGTTATAACAAAAAAGAATCTCGCTTGCGAGATTCTCGCGCCGAGCGCGGTCGCTTTTGCGACATGATTCCTATCGCGCGAGTGCGCATCCTTCGCGGAGCGTTTTGTTTGATAGGAAAATTCCGGAGGAATTTCCTATCAAACAAAAAATCACATGACAGGGATTCTGCCATGTGATCTGTGTTTTTTATATTTTGTTCTGAAATCATTAGAAGATACGTCTTACGGAAAGAACGTCTCTGTAATCTGCATTGGAAATCTTAATACCTGTTGCTGCTGTGGAAGCATGTACAATCTGTCCGCCTCCGATATAGATTCCAACATGACCTGAGTAGCATACGATATCACCCGGCTGTGCATTGGACAGACCGCCTACATCATAACCACAGCTTCTCTGTGCACCTGATGAGTGTGGCAGGCTGATACCAAAGTTTGCATACACGCTCATGGTAAATCCGGAACAGTCTGTTCCGTTTGTCAGGCTGGATCCACCGTATACATATGGATTGCCGACAAACTGTAATGCAAAATTCGCTACATTAGAACCGGAACCGCTGCCTGCTGCCGCATAAGAACCTGAGGATGAAGATCCACCTTTCTTCTTTGCCGCTGCATTTGCAGCCTTACGTGCTGCCGCTTCCTTTGCGAGTCTGGCTTCTTCTTCTGCCTTAGACTCTGCCTTGACAAATTCTGTGTGAAGTTCTACATAATCTGCTGAGATAAAGCCCTCTCCTTCTTCAATGGGAACCTTAACCCAACCGTCGAGACCTTCTTCTTCCAGTACGGAAAGGTCATCTTCCAAACCAACCATTCCGAGACACTTTGAATCAACAGAAGGCTCCTCTCTGACATAGAGTGTTGTTGTTGTAACAGTTGCAATTCTCTTTCTCACTTCCTTAGCGAGCTCGATTGCAGCCTCACCGGTCACAACATATTCTGCTTTTACATAACCTGTTACACTGCCTGATTTGATCTGATACCAGCCGCCGTCTGCTTCAGAAACAAAAACACCGACTGATTTATCATATAACTTACCAAGAATCTCCGCATCTTCACTCGGTTCCTGTCTGACATTCACGTAATCATTACATTTCGCAATAACAAGATTTTTATATCCATCTTCTTCGCTCTGTTGTGTCAGAGCATCAGATGCACCGGTTCCTCCCATTGCATTTTCACTGACGGTCTGTTCCATATCCGTCGCAATCACGTTTGTTGTATCCGCGTCCGCAACATCAGATGCATCTACAACAGCCATCACACCTGCAGTCAGCTTCAATTCTGCCACCGGCTGTGAATCCGCCGTTGCAACTGTTACGCTGCCGCTCAAAGTTGCGGCCGCACCTGCTGACGGAAGTGCGTCTGAAATACCAAATGCCATGACTGGCTGTATACCGGAAATAGTCATGACTGCTGTCAAAACAAATGCAGTCATCTTAACCTTACGATTACACATAATTCCTCCAAAATTGTTGTGGATTCTTTAAATTTGTTACAAATTTGTTACATCTGTAATAAAATATAACATCCCAACTTCTTTTTGTCAACCGTTTCCGGAAATTTACTTAATCGTTTTCTGAATCGTTTTCTGCACCGCAAAAAATCCCAACTCATTTCTTTGACTGCACACTTGATATAGGAAAAACATCACATCGCATTTTCCAGCAGATAGCGTTCCACCGATGTCACGGCATTGGCTCCATCCGCTGCTGCTGTGATAATCTGCCGAAGCTGCTTGCTGCGGACATCCCCCGCCGCAAAGATTCCCGGTACAGAGGTCTCGCAATCCTCTCCTGCCACGATATATCCCTTTTCATCCATTGCGACAAGTCCTTTTATAAAGGAAGTATTCGGCAAGGTACCTACTGCAATAAATACACCGTTCACTGCCAGCGTGCTCTCCTCTCCCGTTTTGCTGTCACAAAGCTGCAGGCCTTCCACCATTTCCTCTCCGCGAATTTCCTTTACCTGCGTATTCCAGAGAATTTCCACATTCGACAATCCAAAGACTGCCTCCTGCAAAATCTTAGCAGCCCGCAGACTCTCACGTCTGTGAACCAGATATACTTTCTGACAGGTTCTTGCAAGAAAAATGGCATCCTCCACGGCAACGTCACCGCCGCCCACCACAGCGACAGTCCTTCCCCTGAAAAATGCGCCGTCACAGGTGGCACAATAGGATACACCCATTCCCGTCAGCTGTTCCTCACCGGGCACGCCGAGTTTGGCATGATTGGCTCCCGTAGCAATGATGATTGCCTTTGTGATATAATTTGCATCCCTTGTCACAACCAGTTTGCCATTCCCCTGATCAATGATTTTTTCCACTTCGCCTTCTGATACTGTCACCCCCAGATGTGCTGCATGTGCACTGAATTTTTCCGAAAGATCAAATCCATTCATCATAGGAAGTCCGGGATAATTATCCACTTCATAGGTTGTCAGGACTTGTCCGCCACTGATGCCTGTTTTTTCCATCAGGACTACCGACATACCTGCGCGTTTCGCATAGATTGCGGCCGCCATCCCAGCCGGTCCTGATCCGATAATAAAAAGATCGATCGTCTGATCCATATTGTTTCTCCTCTCCGGGTAAGCACTGCAATTGCAACTCGCCCTATCAAGCAGTGTATCACAGATAGGGCGTGCCATTCAAGTAGACCTGTACGTTTGGATAGTGTAAATTTACCTTCGGATTTAATGGGATAGAGTTCACCCACGATGCGCT
>CAMFDJ010000029.1 GCA_945949085.1 uncultured Lachnospiraceae bacterium
CGATATCAATACCATGATCTTTTAATAATGCGTTTGTTAAATATAACAGACCATAACCTGTAGCCTGTGTACGAGCGAGTGAACCGCCCCATGTAAGTCCTTTACCTGTCAGTACGCCTTCGAACATACCCTGGATTCTCTTGTACTGACCGAACATGAAACCGATCTCACGGGCACCTGTTCCGATATCACCTGCCGGAACGTCGATATCTGCTCCGATATACTTTCCAAGCTCTGTCATGAAGCTCTGGCAGAATGCCATGATCTCTCTGTCAGATTTACCCTTCGGATCAAAATCAGAACCACCTTTACCACCACCGATCGGAAGTGTTGTAAGTGAGTTTTTAAAGATCTGCTCAAAACCTAAGAATTTGATAATACCAAGGTTTACGGAAGGGTGCAGTCTGAGTCCTCCCTTGTATGGTCCGATTGCATTGTTAAACTGTACGCGGAAACCTCTATTTACCTGAACCTGTCCGTTATCATCTACCCATGGTACACGGAACATGATCTGACGATCCGGCTCAGTGATTCTCTCCAGAATGGCATTCTTTCTGTAGAGTTCTTCGTTTGCATCAATTACTGGTCTTAAGGAATCAAGCACCTCTGTAACTGCCTGTAAGAATTCAGGCTGATCTGCGTTCTTTTTCTGTACTATCTCAAGTACCTCATCAACATATGACATTTTCAATGTCCTCCTTTGGTTTAATAAAATATACATAAGTGGACCCCTTTGCCCAAAAATCATTATAAACTTTTAGGGAATATCATACAAGCTATTCTTTTCACATTGTATTAGAAATTTAGGCACTTTTATTGTTGATTTTGTACAATATTTTAAACATTTGATATGATTTTGACGCATATTCTGATATCTGTTTATCTTTTCATTGTGATATATGCACACTTTACAGTCTGATTATCTGACATACTCTGCCCGACTGCTGTCATAAAGTGAAAGCAAATGCAATTATGCAAGCATATTGTATTTTCCTCGTCGTTATAACATAAAACCGGGCATCACATCTGATACCCGGTCTCTTAGTTCCTGCCTACTATATCTTATTCTTTACGTCAGATTCGAAAAGCAAGAATGTTACTCGACAAATTCTGTCTTAACGTAGCCTGTCTCTCCGTTGAATTTAATCTTACACCAGCCATCTGCCTGTTCCATGATCAGGTCATAATTTTCTCCCTGATATGCAACACCAAGCTTGTCCGAATCCTGTGATGCAGACTTTCTGACATTGACAGTCTCTTTGATCGTTACCTTACTCTTTCCTGCAAGACTGCCCGTCTGTGTCGTCTCCTGTGTGGCAGTCTCCTGCGTTGTCTCTTCTGTTGCTTCAGAAGCCTCTGTCTCAGTGCCTGCCTGCGCTGTGTCGCCGTTTGAAATCGGCTCTAAATATTCGCTCTTGATATAGCCTTCCGTACCATTATAGTCGACACGGCTCCAGCCATTTTCCTTTTTCTCGTATCTGGTGATTGTTGTACCCAGACCAATCTGTCCGATTCTGTCAGCATTTTCACTGTCTGAGCTTCTCACATTGACAGTATCTGTTGCCATTACCTGTTCTGCCACCACATTTTCAGGAGAAGCGCCCTCCTCTTCTGTCGCTTCCTCTGTCTCCTCGGGTGCTGTATTCTCTGCTTCAATGGCTGCCATTGCTTCACTCACTTCCGCATCAAGCTTGGCAGATAAACCTTCCATAAAAGACTTCAGATTGGCATCTGCATCTACTGCCTCAGCATACTTGGTCTCAACCAGACTGAAGAGATCAACCACATCATCCTGCGCCACAATCTGTCTGATAAATTCTGTATCCTGGTCGGACAACAGGCTGTTGATATACAGGCTGCCATCCTCATTGCTGCAGATATACAGCGTCGTAAGTCCGGGAGCAAGTGTTTCGATTCCCGAAAATTTAATCTCATAATAGACAAATGTGATATAGGACGGTGTCAGCGGTCCCGGCTTTGTATACACCTTGAGATTATCAAACTCATCGATATATGCGCTTTCCTTTTCAATTTTTAAAAGTTCCTTCTGCTGCGAGTCATTCTGCATTGTCTGGATTGTCTGGGTATCTCCGTTTGTCATGGCTGTGAAATAACGATTCACAAACTCATTGACATCCGCATACGCATTTTCTTCCAGTGCCACATCCTTGACGGTATAATCGGGGAGTGCCACATTCTGCTGCGCATCTTCCTGCGTTTCCTGCGTTGTCACTTCGCCCTCCTGGGTCTCGTCAGTTCCTTTTTTTCCACAGGATACCACCAAAGGGACGATCAGTATTACAACTACTGCTGCCATACTGCAATAAAAAATACTGGCAAAGCGACTATCGCTACGCAGCTTTTTTCCCAGCTGACCAAAACAACCGGTAATTCTATGCATCAAATTCATGCCATCTTCCTTTCTTTGTTGCCACGCACAGAGCGATCAGGTATGATATCTGCTCCATGCATCTGTTACTACACCTGCAGATTACATAGCCTGAGACATGTGCATCCCGCAATCTCACAAGCTCTCCTACAGGAAACGTACCCAAGAGGAATCGAACCCCCATCGGCTGAACCGGAATCAGCTGTTTTATCCGTTAAACTATGGGTACTAATATGTTACAAATTTGTTACACATCTTTGCTATCATAACATACTTTTTTTCACTTGGCAAGTCAGTACAAAAAAGTCATTTAGCACAAAAAGATTGCCCGGATATCTACTCCACACTGACTACTTCATAATCCAGCATGCGAACTGCCTCTGCCAGAGCCTCATCTGTAACAGACTCGTCGCATGTCACAATGGCGGTTCCTGCCTCATGGCTGACCTGCGCATCCATGACACCTTCCATTTTCTCTAAGCATTTTTTCACTGATACTTCACAGTGTCCACACATCATACCATTGATTCTCATTGTTTTTTTCATTGTACATATCTCCTTTTTCTGCATTTCTTTTCCGGTTGTCATTTCTTTTTCCAATTTGCCATCTGCGTTCTCATATTCTGCCGTTTTTTCCCGCATACCATTTGCATCCCGCTCTTCATGATATGCTCTTTTTGCTGTTTTTTCAAATCCCAGTCTGACAAGATTCAGCCTAAGTGCATTGGTCACTACGCAAAAACTTGAAAGGCTCATGGCCGCAGCGCCGAACATCGGATTCAATATGATACCAAAGGCCGGATATAGGATACCGGCTGCTATCGGAATCCCGATGACATTGTACACAAATGCCCAGAACAGATTTTCTTTGATATTTCGCAGTGTGGCTTTACCAAGCCGGATTGCCGCAACTACCTGTGACAGCCCCTGACGCATCAACACTACATCTGCCGCATCCATCGCCACATCGCTGCCGCTTCCGACCGCGATTCCGATATCAGCACTTGTCAGCGCCGGTGCATCGTTGATACCATCACCTACCATGGCAACTTTTCCCTTTTTGTGAAGTATCGATATTGCCTCCTGCTTCCCGCCGGGAAGCACATCCGCAATCACTTCATCCACACATACCGCGTCTCCGATTGCTTTTGCCGTCCTTGCATTGTCACCCGTCAGCATGACAACGCGCATGCCCATTTTCCGAAGCTGCAAAATGGCATTCCTGCTGTCATCCTTTGGCACATCAGCAACGGCAATGATACCGCATAACCTGTCTTTTCTGCCAAACAAAAGAGGGGTTTTTCCTTCCTCCGCCAACTCATGCAGCTTTTGTTCTGCGGTTTGATCTATCGTCATAAATTCGGACAGATACTGCGGATTTCCTCCGAATATCCTTCCAAAGTGTCCCTCTCCGGTCAGACCTTTCCCCGGAAGGGCCGCAAAATCCTTTATTTCTTCCGGCGTAATCTCCTTCTCCTGCACAAGCGCCATCACGGCCCCGGCCAACGGATGCTCACTCTTTGCTTCAAGCGCCCCCGCAATCTGCAAAAGCTCTGTCTCTGTCGTATTTCCAACCGGTATCACATCAGTTACCCTCGGCAAACCTTTGGTGATCGTGCCTGTCTTATCCAGCGCAACAATTGTAGTCTTTCCAACCAATTCAAGTGCCTCCGCATTTTTGAACAGAATACCGTTTTGTGCACCCTTTCCCGTTCCTACCATGATTGCCACCGGAGTGGCAAGGCCCAGCGCACAGGGACAGCTGATCACAAGCACGGAAATCCCCCTTGCAAGCGCAAATCCAAAGTTATATCCGGCAAAAAGCCAGCCGCAGGTCGTGACAAAGGCAACCGCCATGACACAAGGCACAAAGATACCGGATACCCGATCTGCCAATCTGGCAATCGGTGCCTTAGAGGATGCCGCATCATTGACCATGCGGATGATCTGTGCAAAGATTGTGTGTTCACTTGTCTTTGTCGCCTCACAGGTCAAAAAACCGGATGTATTGATCGTTGCAGCGTATACGGAATCTTTTTCTTTCTTATCGACAGGAATACTTTCACCGGTAAGAGTTGATTCATCAATGGCGCTGTTGCCGGAAAGTATCATGCCATCTACCGGAATTCTCTCACCCGGTCTTACCACAAATCTATCTCCCACCCTGACATCTTTTGCCGGAATCGTAATCTCCTGCCCGTCCCTGAGAATCACTGCTTTTTGCGGAGACATCAGCAAAAGACTTTTTAGGGCATTTGTTGTCTTTCCTTTGGAATACGTCTCCAACATCTTTCCGACTGTGATCAGTGTCAGAATCATAGCCGCCGATTCAAAATAGAGATCATGCAGATATGCCATAACCTTTGCCTCATCCATGTGAAGAAGCGCATCTGTCATGGCAAACAACACATACGTGCTATAACCAAATGAAGCGCCGGCACCGATTGCCACAAGGCTGTCCATGTTAGGAAAGCCGTGCAACAGAGCCGAAAATCCGTTTACAAAGAATTTCCGGTTGATCACCATCACGCAAATCGTAAGCAACATCTCATACAAAGCAATCGCCAGCTTGTTTTGCGCAAAAGAAACCGGCAGTGGCCACCCCCACATGACATGTCCCATGGAGACATACATGAGCGGTATCAGCAACAAAAGGGATGCCATAAGACGCATCCCGTATTCCCGCGCAGCTGCATCTCCTGTTGCCGGTGTCATGCATTCCGCTGTATCTGTGTCTGCGGTAGTCGTTTCCGATACCTGCGCATTGCTTGCTCCTGACACAGCCTGTGCACCGTATCCGGCATTTGCGACAGCTTCCATGATAGCCGCTGCATCTGCGCTGCCATCCACCTGCATCGTATTCATCAGAAGATTCACGTTGACGCTCTCAACTCCCGGCACCCTTCCCACTGCTTTTTCAATTCGTGCGCTGCATGCTGCGCAGCTCATTCCCGTAATTCGATACGTTGTCATGTTCTTTCCACCTTCTTTCTAAGACCTGATTTAAGATATCAATACAATAAGCATCTGTCTCCAGCATCTTTTTTATTCCTCGAATCTGCCCTTCCACGCGATTTAGACGATTCATCAAATCTTTATATTCCTTTTCTCCAAAAAAGACACATACCTGCCATCCCAATCGCAGGTATATGCCTTTCTCACAGTATCCATTTCCTATTGTTTCTGTTCTGGTCGCACACAGTCACCTCAGATGTCTTCTGCCTAAGATGTTGCCAACCCGTATAAAATATCTACACATTTGTCGATGCCAAGCGAAGAAGAACATAAGCAGATATCATAAGAATCCGCCACACCAAATTCCTTATTGGTATAGAACGCACAATACTTTCTTCTGGCCTTATCGATCGTATGAATTTCTTCCATGATTTTGGCCTCGGAAGCATCCGGCATTTTCTGTTTCATATGTTCCATGCGCCAGTATTCTTTGGCATGAATAAATACATGCAGGCTGCTTTCATATTCCCGCAGGATCGTATCGGCATTACGTCCTACAATGACACAATTTCCTTTTTCTCCGATTTCCCGGATGATCTTTTCCTGTGCCATAAAGATTTTCTCACCGAGAGGTTTGTTGTAAAAATCAAACAGGCTCTGTGCAAAACCGAAATCGGCAGGAACCTTTTCATCCCACTTCATCATGCTCTCCACATCCATATTGGAGGTTCTGGCAGCTCGCAGGATGATCTCCTTATCATAATATTCATATCCCAGCCGCTGCGCCAGCTGATATCCGATTGTGCCGCCTGCTGCCCCAAATTCCCGGCTGATGGTAACAATACGCTTCATATACAACCTCTCCTTTCCGCACAAAGAAACTGTGTCCTGTCTATAATACCTTGTTCAAGAAATCAATCGTACGAGGTTCCTTCGGATTTTCAATGACCTCCTGTGGCGATCCCTGCTCCACAATATAGCCGTCGTCCATGAATATAACGCGGTCTGCCACCTCTCTGGCAAAGCCGATCTCATGTGTCACAACCACCATCGTCATGCCACCGCCTGCAAGCTCCTTCATAACAGCAAGTACCTCGCCGACCATTTCAGGATCAAGCGCACTTGTCGGTTCATCAAACAAAAGAATCGCAGGATTCATGGCAAGTGCTCTTGCAATCGCCACGCGTTGCTTCTGCCCACCGGAAATCTGAGAAGGATACGCATCTGCCTTGGCGTCCATTCCGACTCGCTTCAAAAGCTGCATTCCTTTTATTCTCGCCTCTTCTTTTGTCATTTTCTTCAGTTCCACAGGTGCCAGCATGATATTTTCTAAAACAGTTTTATGGGCAAACAGATTGAAATGCTGGAACACCATACCGATATTCTCACGCACCTTATTGATATCCGTGTGCTTATTTGTGACATCAACGCCATCGATCAGTACTTCACCCGCTGTCACTGTCTCAAGCTGATTTAAGCATCTGAGGAATGTAGATTTTCCACTTCCGGAAGGACCGAGAAGCACCACTACCTCTCCTTCTGTGATATCCAGACTGACATCCTTTAAAACTTCCAGTCTTCCAAAACTTTTTTTCAGATTCGCAACATGAACCATTACTTTTTTATCTGCCACAGCTCATCCTCCTCTCAATCCGCTTTGCAACTCTGGAAAGAATCGTAATGACAATCAGATACATGATGCCCACGATTGCCCAGGTCTGCAGACTCTTAAAGGTGTTTCCGCTGATTGTCTTACCCATGTTTGTCAGTTCCGGGAAACCGATAACAGATAAAATCGAGGTATCCTTCAGTGTGATGATGAACTGGTTGATGATAGACGGGATCATTGTCCGGATTGCCTGCGGAAGCACGACAAGTCGCATACTCTTGGCATAGGATAATCCAAGGCTTCTGCTCGCCTCCATCTGTCCTTTGTCCACACTCTCAATACCGGCACGGATGATTTCTGCCATATACGCGCCGCAGTTTAGAGAAAGTGCAATGGTTCCGGCGGCAAGTGCCGTCAGCCTGAAATCCTGTACTCCCATCATTTTAATGCCCGCAGGCACACCAAAATAAATGAAATATGCCAGAACAATGAGCGGAACACCCCTGATTGCATCCACATAGATGGTGCCGATCAGATTACCGGCTCTGTTCTTTCCTACGTTCAGAAGACCAAAAATCATACCGATGATCATCGCAAAACATAAGGAAAGCAGGCAAAGGAGCAGTGTCTTACCGAGTGCGCCCAAAAGCATCTTCCAATAGATTTGGATAATTGCTACCATGTTTTCTCTCCTATTCTTTCTCTTTTCGTTTAAGCTATTCTAACATAATTATGCCTATTTTCCTAGTACGAAATTCCTTCCTCACATCGTAAAAGGGCGTGCATTGCACGCCCCTTTGCATCCTTTGGATTTATTTCAGATATTTGTTAATGATCTCATCATACTTGCCGTTTGCCTTGACATTGGCAAGACCTGCATTGAACATATCGAGCAGTTCCTGATCTGCTGTATCCATGATGGCGAAGCCGTAAGGAGCACCTTCACTCTCCATGCCGTCCGGAATCTGCAGCGCAAGACCGCCTTCCTTAATGGAAGCTGCCATGATTGGTGTATCCTCTACACATGCTGCGCTGTTGCCAAGGATAACATCCTGATACATGGTCGGCGAATCTTCAAATACAGTCACCGTAAATCCATATTCATCTTTTAATGAATTGGCAAAGTCAGCACCGGCTGTACCATTCTTTACAGCTACATTCTTACCCTTCAGATCTTCAAAAGAAGTGATTTCACTTCCCTGGGATACAACGAAGGTCTGTGTTGCATTGTAATATCCGTCTGAAAAGATCCAGCCTGAATCAATACGCTCCTGCTTGATGGTTGCGCCTGCAATGATCGCATCTGCCTGACCTGCCTGAACAGCTGCTACTGCTGCGTCCCAGCCCAGTGACTGCAGTTCATACTCAAATCCCTGATCCTCAGCAATTGCTGCCAGAAGATCCACATCGATTCCTACAAACTCATTATTTTCATTTGTGTACTCGAAAGGCTTGAATACAGTGTCTGTTGCAATGATCCATTTCTTGCCGGAAGCATCTGTTGTCTCTTCTGCTGCCTCTGTTTCTGCTGCTTCTGTTTCTTCTGTAGTTTCTGTTTCTTCTGCAACTTCTGTTGCGGTGTCTTCACCGGTTGTGTCAGCGCCCTGACCACAGCCTGTCAGCATGCCTGCCATAAGGCCTGCACATAAGATAAGTGCCAATGCTTTTTTCATAATAAATCCTCCTCCTATGATAAAAATGATAGTGTCATTATAGACACGCTTTTATGTTTTGTCAAGTTTGTATATTTTTCATTATTTTTTTTGTTCAAAATTTACTATGCCATTTCTCTTACTCTACCATACCTTGT
The DNA here is from genome assembly GCA_945949085.1 of uncultured Lachnospiraceae bacterium. GTDB lineage: Bacteria > Bacillota > Clostridia > Lachnospirales > Lachnospiraceae > CAG-194. Next base: position 8,764 of record CAMFDJ010000029.1, read on the forward strand.
ATGTCATATATCATAGATATCTATGTATCTATCCCAAAAGCATGATAGACCGTTTGCACTTTTTGGAAAAAGCAATCAAAGAAAGTCTCACGTTTCCAGTCCTCGCACGCATAAAACCGGCTGATCACATAAAGATTCAGCTGCTTTGCTTCCTCTGCACCGGCATGCACAAGTTCTCTTTGCAGATTTCTTTTCAAATCATGCCACGCAAGGACAAACGACTGATACCGAAGGCTGTCTTCTATGCCAATCCATCTTTCCACTTTAATCTTTGACTTTGGTGCCGGACAAAGCTTCGTCAGGCATATATAGGAGATCGTCCCCTGTGAATAGTCTCTTCCCATGGGAAACAGCCTGCAAATTCCGGGTCTGAAACTATGTATGGAACATCTTCCCTCCTCATTCAGGAAGCCGCAGGCGCCGCCTTCCTTCATCATACATAAATACGGCACAAGGAGACCGTCCTCTGCCGTCATTGCAATCCTTCCTTCCGCAAGGAGCTGTTCAAATCCTGCGCCAAGTCCCTCCCTCAGCTGCAACAAATCATACGGATCAAGCCGGATGGAATCCCCCATACCCATGCAGCAGGCATGGCACCCCTTGCAATCTCCGCAATTTGTCCTTGCCATCTCCTGCAGCCCATAAAATTTCCCGTCCGAATCGGGGTTGATATATCGTTCTTCCATATCCGCTTACTCCATAAATTCTCTTGTTCTTTTCTTTGCAGATCTGTCGTCAGGGTTTTTGCCTATTTCTCAAGAATTGTATATTTTTTAACCAGCTCCAGCGGGTGATATGACAGCTTCGCCTTTCGTAATCCCGCAAGTCCCATGTCATCCTCTCTGTTGACACGCACTGCCTCCGGAAATGCCTCTGTCAGAAACTGCTGGTTGATAAACGGATAAAGACCTCTGATCTGCGGATTTGCTTTCTCCACATGAATAAACGCCGTCTGCGTGGGCGTATCATATGTGCCGAGCGTAAATGCCTCCAGCACACCATCAACAAAGACGCCAAACATTTTACATGGTAAAAAATGACATTCCCGCAGGATATAGGAAAGTCCCGCTATCTCCTGCTCCTCTCTGTGATAAGGATCTTCACTCTCTTTAGCCGCATGCCATCTTTCCACACAATCCATGATCATTTCCGCATCGGAAAAGTCAAGCATGCGTGCCTCGTACCTGCCCTCGTACTCTTTCCTGAATGCGTTGACATGATTTTTTTTCTTATGATACTGCTTCCCGGAAAGTGTGCGAAGCTTGTCCGCATCATATACGTAATCAAAATAATTGCGTTCCTCCGTCACCTCATATCGCTCACTGCTAAGTGCAAGCGTTTTGGCCGATTTTTCATCTACCACAAACATGACCAGCTTTTTATGCAGTACGTCCGAGAAATACTGCTGTGCGATCTCAAAATTTTCCTGCAAATGTTCCGGTCTGCAGATCGGGGCTGTCGTAAATGACTCAAACGGTGGCTGATACAGCCAGATAAGACCCGTCTGCGTGCGGATATACTGCAGATGATAATAATGGGACCAGAGATAGATATTGGTGACCACATCATCACAGATTGTTGTCTCTTTTACACTGATACACTCCCTGATTTCCTCGTAATGATCGCTTGTTACCTGTTTTACTTCATAATCCATATGCATCATCCTGATTTCTGTCTGATTTGATTGTCTTTTCATACCGTACTTAGTATAGCAAAAGCATTTTTGTTTTTCCATTGACGTTTTTCTGATTTTCTTTGTAATATTATGGCATTATCTCGTCACTTTTATCACAAATCTCCCCTAATTACATTGTATTTCTGCCGTAATTGCTTATAATGAATATAAATAATATTGGTTTCAAAATGACCTTTTGACCCTGGTATCATATAAAAAGGAGGCAACAAAATGAACGCAGAACAACTTCGCAAAGAAGCCGCAGCACTTGCGGACACACTTGTGGCAGACAGACGTTATCTGCATGCACACGCTGAAACGGGATTTGACTTAAGCGATACACTCGCTTATGTCAAAAAACAATTGACCGACATGGGCTACGAGCCTATAGAATGCGGCAAAGCCGGTCTTATCGCCCTTGCCGGCGGCAAAAAAGAAGGAAAGGTATTTCTGATTCGCGGTGACATGGATGCGCTGCCGATCAAAGAACAATCCGGTGTTGATTTTGCATGTAAAAACGACCGCATGCATGCCTGTGGTCACGACATGCACACTGCCATGATGCTCGGTGCCGCAAGACTGCTCAAAGAGCACGAAGATGAAATTGAAGGAACGGTCAAGCTGATGTTCCAGCCGGCAGAGGAAATCTTTGAAGGCTCCAAGGACATGATCGCGCACGGTCTTTTGGAAAATCCCAAGGTGGATGCCGCCCTGATGATTCATGTCATGGCAGGTATGCCGTTTCCGGCAGGAACAGTCATTGTATCTCCGCCCGGTGTCAGCGCCCCTGCTGCCGATTATTTTGAGATCACTGTACAGGGCAGCGGCTGCCACGGCTCTATGCCAAATGCCGGTGTGGACCCGTTAAACGCGGCAGCTCATATTCTGATTGCCCTGCAGGAGATCCATGCCAGAGAGCTTGCCATGGGAGAACGCGCCGTTCTGACAATCGGTACCTTCCACGGCGGAACTGCTGCAAATGCTATCCCTGACAGCGCAGTTCTCGGCGGAAGCCTTCGTACCTTTGATGAGGAGACACGTGCTTTCATCAAATCTCGTATGCAGGAAGTTGCAAGCAGCGTTGCAAGTGCATTTCGTGCAAAAGCAGAAATCACCTTCGGAAGCGGATGTCCGACACTTGTGAACAATCCTGAGCTTGCAGACTGCGCTGACCGCTATATGAAAGAACTGCTTGGCCTCCAGCACGCCTTTTCTGCTGCCCAGCTTGCAGCCATGAGCGCAGGCAGCGGTCAATCCGGAAAAGCAGCAGGTTCCGAAGACTTTGCTTATGTCAGTCAGGAGGTCCCTTCTCTCATGCTTGCGCTTGCCGCCGGACAACCTGACAAGGGATATCAGTACCCACAGCATCACCCCATGGTCAAATTTGACGAATCGGCTCTTCCTTGCGGATGTGCCGTCTATGTTTATGCCGCTATGAAATGGCTTGAGGAGCACAAATAAACATGAATCTGATAATGTTTTTACTGGAACTGTTAGGGACGGTCGCGTTTTCCATATCAGGCGCGATCGAAGCGATGAAAAAAGGAATGGATATGCTGGGCGTACTTGTGCTTGGCATTGTAACAGCAGTCGGTGGCGGGATACTCCGTGATATCATCATCGGCATTCTCCCGCCAACCGCTTTCCAAAATCCCCGCAATGCATTGCTTGCGGCAGGAACTGCTTTTTTGGCTTTTCTCGTCGGAGCAATTATTACAAGGCAACAGAAAACGGTTCAGAGCAACCTCTGGAACCGTGCTTTGCTCCTGTCAGATGCGGTAGGTCTTGGCGCATTTACCGTTCACGGCATCCGCAGTACGCAGGAGCTGTCCGGCGATGCCGGTGTGGCGCTTCTTCTTTTTGTCGGTGTTGTCACCGGTGTCGGCGGCGGTCTGCTCAGAGACATTTTTGCAGGAAATGTTCCCTACATTTTCCGCAAGCACGTGTACGCAACCGCCTCCATAGCAGGTGCCGTCTCCTACCTCTGTCTGGAAAAGACAGGACATATCGGATTTGCAGCCATCGCCAGTCTGCTCCTTGTCGTACTGCTGCGCATACTGGCTGCCACTTTTCAGTGGAATCTGCCGCGCGTCCATATTCAGGAATGAGATGGCGTCTCGAGAGACTTCCTGAGATATTTTGCAGTGATAGTCTCTCCTGTTTCCACCATCTCCTCCGGTGTTCCGGAAAAGACGACATGACCTCCTTTTGTCCCGCCATCCGGTCCGACATCTATGATATAATCTGCCATCTTCATCACATCTGTGTTATGTTCTATCACAACTACCGTATTTCCTCTGTCTACAATCCGTTCCAGTAATTCCATGATGTTACTGATGTCTGAGGCATGCAGCCCTGTCGTCGGTTCATCCAGAATGTAGATATTACCGCTGCTCTCAAGATCCTTTGCCAGCTTAACCCGCTGTCTCTCGCCTCCTGAAAGCGTGGAAAGAGGCTGTCCCAGTGACAGATAAGGCAGACCTGTCTCCAGAAGTGCATCCAGCTTCCCGCGGATCTTTTTATTATTTTGGAAAAATTCAGATGCTTCCTCCACACTCATCGCAAGCACATCCACAATATTCTTTCCCCGATAGTACTTTTCCAGCACTTCCCGGCTGTACCTTTTTCCGTCACAGCTTTCACAGACTGTCGTGACAGGCTCCATAAACACAAGCTCCGTGGTAATACTTCCGCGACCCTTGCAGACCGGGCATGCCCCCTTGCTGTTAAAAGAAAACATTGCCGCATCCGTGTCATTCTCCTTTGCAAACAGCTTTCTGATCTCGTCAAAAAAACCGAGAAAGGTACAGACTGTGGATCTGCCAGTGGCCGTGATGGCACTTTGATCCACCAGAACCACCTGATCCTCATGCTGCTTTGCAAACACATCGCGGATCAGGGACGATTTCCCGCTCCCTGCAACACCTGTTACCACGGTCAGAATTCCCAGCGGGATATCCACATCCACATGTTTCAGATTGTGCACGCAGGCATTTCTGACAGGCAGAAAGCATGTGGGTTTCCTGCTGCGTGTGTTTACCGGAATGATTTTCTTCATTGCTTCACCCGTTTTTGTGCCACTCTCCAAAAGGGCGCTGTAGCTTCCCTGGAACAAGATCCTGCCACCGTTTCTTCCGGCCAGCGGTCCCACATCGATCACCTCATCCGCAATGCCGATAATATCCTTGTCATGCTCTACCACAAGCACCGTATTTCCTTTATCCCGCAAGTCCTTGAGCAATCGGCACATCCTGTGTACATCCCGGGGATGCATTCCCGTGCTCGGCTCATCAAAAATGTAGATCATGCCGGTCAGTGCACTTCCCATATAGCGCACGAGCTTCAGTCTCTGTGCCTCTCCGCCGGAAAGTGTCGCAGATTCCCGGTTCATGCTCAGATACGGCAGACCGATATCGATCATCCGGTCAAGGGACGCAATCAGAGATGCCACGATGGACTGCGCTCTTACATCAGTAATCCCGGAAAGCACCTCCTTAAGCTGCGATAATTCCATCTCGCACATATCCACGATAGAGTATTTGTTAATTTTGCAAGATTGCGCCTGCTCATTCAGACGTTTTCCCCCACAATCCGGACAGATTTTTTCTTCCATATACGTGTTGATCTTCTGTAATACCCGGTCATTCTGTTCTTCCGGTCCCTTCATCAGACAGAGGCGCTTAAACTGATTGTAGACACCCTCAATCTTTTTATCGATCCGTTCTCCGCCCTTCTCATAACTTCCGTACAGCAGAATATTCTGCTCCCGGTTAGACAATTCCTTCCATTTTTTATTGACATCAAACAGATCCGGTCTCCTGTAGAGCTTCCAGTAATATTTTTCAGGTCCGAAGGAGGGCAGCATAAAAATCCCCTCCTCATAGCTTTTTTCCGGATCGATCATCCTTGTGATGTCAAAATCCATGATCTTCCCAATACCGGCACAGGTTTTACACATCCCGTTGGGATTATTGAAGGAGAAAAAAGAGGCCGGTCCTATCTGCGGGATGCCGATTCTGGAAAATAAAAGACGAAGCGCTGCATACATATCACTGATGGTACCCACGGTGGAGCGGGCATTGCCCCCAAGTCTGCTCTGGTCGATGACAACAGACGGATTCAGTCTGTCAATATACTCTACATTTGGCTTCTCGTACTTTGGGAGTCTCCCCCGCACCCATGCAGGATAAGTCTCATTCATCTGGCGCTGACTCTCGGCCGCCACCGTATCAAAGACAATACTCGACTTTCCCGAGCCTGAAACACCTGTAAACACCACAATTTTATTTTTGGGTATCTCCAGCGATATATTTTTGAGATTATTTTGTTTTAATCCTCTGATTACAATTGTTTCTTCCACCGTCTACTCCTCCGTTTTTCTGACAGGGATCTGAATCTCGGAAAGCCATTCCTCCTTGGTTTCCTTATTCCAGATGCCGTCTATATATACCTCGCGGATGCTACCACATATCTCATACTGATTTTCCTCGATATATTGCAGGATTCTCTCATAAGTTCCCGGAAAATCCTCATAAGGGCCCTTATGATAGATACAGGCAGCCATAATCTCCGGGAACTCCCGGAATTTGACTATATCACTGTCCGCAAGCTTCTCTGTCACTGCCTCACAGGTATCGACCAGAATATGATCTTCCTTATAGCCGGGCTCAGGATACGCAGTAAAACAATACTCCGGGACGGCACATTCACAGCCAAGCCGTTCCATCTCTGCTCCCATTGCAGGCATGGCATCAAACAGATTGTCATAGCTTTCTATTCTGGCCTGCATGGTAGCACACACTACCGGTGCTATCTTTTTGATCAGTACAGGTGTATCGAGGGACATATACGCATTCCCAAGATACCCCTCCAGTCTTGCAAGCTTTGTAGAGAGCGAAGCAATCTGCGATAAGATCTCCTTCTTTTTGATTGCGAGAAGCTCTGCAGCGTCTACGCCCGCCTTGACCTTTTTGATGTCGTCCAGCGAAAGTCCTGCTTCCTTCAATGCTGAAATCTGATGGAGCGTCGCCATCTGATCCATCGTGTAATAGCGATACCCGTTTTCATCATCGACAAAAGCAGGCGCCAGTAATCCTTGCTCTTCATAATATCTAAGTGTCTTGATCGTGATATGATTCATGACCGCAAACATACCGATCCGATACAGCATACTTCCATTGTGCCTACGCACATTACATTTGTTTGGTTCCTTTTTCATGGTCGGATCTCCTTTCTCCCGTTTGCATCCATTTTACATGCTCCCCTTAAGGGGAGAGTCAAGTCCCTTATAAAAAAATCCCATGGCACAGGCAAAAAGCTCGCTTATCAGCGATCTTTCTGCTCCCATATCAGCTTTGTTGTAAGGGGCGCTTCTCTCACGACACCACCGATATCTGCAAGCCACGAAATAAAGTGTTCCTCCCATGTTCCTGCCAGTATTTTTTCGTCCATAGTCGCAGCAAAATTCTCTCCTTGCGTATCATCTTCCTCTTTTTTCAGACTCCCGGCATAGTAGGCTACCTGATATTTGGCATCAGGCTGTAATGTCTCTCCGCCGGGCAGCTTACAGCTGACCAATCGTTCTCCCGGTTTCTCCCACGGCGCAAATTCCACCAATAAACCCGATGCAACAATATGCCGGTAACTCCTTTCTCCATACACGCCTTCCTTCCCTGAGAGATAATCCATGATCTGCTGTCCGGTAAACGTTCCGGTTGCAATCCCCGTATTTGCCTCATCGGATACTCTGCTTGGTGAAAAACATTTCAAAGCTTTGTCCGTGATCGGTCCCTGATACAGAAATCCTGTGACACCATCATTGCAATCACCCACATAGACAAGCGCTATCTGCGCTCCCGTTTCATGGCGGTACATATCCCCGACAAGCTGCGCTGTCTCTAATTTCGTAAAGCTTTTTTCTGCCATCCCATAGACCTCATCTGTATTCTGTCCACTCAGGTATGTGTCTCTGGCCAGATCTGCTTTTTCAAGCCATTCCCGTGGCGAAAGCTTTCCCTCGAGCAGATTACACGCGCTGTCCCGCAAGACCCACTCAACCGTCTGATTTCCATCCACCCCCGCATAAGAGAATGTCCCGATAATCCGTCCCTCTTCTATCGTCTGTCTGACATCCTCAGAAAAAGCATTCTCTACGATTGGCACATCCTGTACCCCTGATATCTGCATTCCGTTTTTGACCAGCTTTTCCTGTGTCCCAGACTCACTCAGATACGCCATGATTGCCAGAAGAAGTTCTCGTTTTTTCCTGCTTTTTTCAGCCGCCTTCCTGTTGACAGCCATGTAATAGCTGGGGATTGCATATAAATAGTCACTGTCAGGCTCATCTGAAGTCCAGAACGGGAAAATACCCACCTCATGATATACAGACTCGTCCGACGCATACTCCATATTGGTGGTATATGCATTTTGATTTTCAAAAATCATTGCAGTCGTATGATCCTGATACAGCATCCTGCTGCGATCTCTTGGCTTTACCAGAAAATCCTCCTTGGCAAAGACACCATCCTCTCTCAGACGCAGCAGTGTATCCACAGCCGGTTCCATATGCCCCACCATAGAACTTTTCCCGCTCTGATAGTCTTTCAGCCACTGCTGATTTTCCACTCCACGATATACCTGATCATAAGAAAAAACATCAAACATAATCTGAAAAGCATCGGCAAATTTAAAGGAAGGCTGTATGGCCTTCACCAATACTTCTCTGCTCTCTCCGTCCTCGTGTGTGATACTATGCAGACCGGCCTGATTGATAGTAGCAATCAATGCCGTAAATTCGCTGTAGCTATGTGGCACTTCCCATCCATTTTCCGCAAACATTGTCTTGTCATACACTATCCCATATACATCGGACGGTCCCGGCAGATAATATAACTTTCCATCGTTATCCACACAAGGATCAATGGCTGACATGTAATAGTTACCGACAAAAGCCTCTGCGGAAAGATCGACCAGATAATCCGGTGCGATATCTAAGACCGTAGAGAGTCCTCTGGACAAAATGATATCGCATTCCAGTCCATGTAGCAGATTCTGCCGGATTGCGTACTCAGAATCTTCAGAACCGTCATGCACCATAACGACATCCACCTGCGGAAATCTCTCTTCCACCAGTGTTTCCATCTCTCTATACGGAATTCCCAGCTCATAATGCACGGTCACCATTGTCTTTTCCTGATTCACCGGCTCCATGGTAAGAATTTCGTTTTTACTTGCTCCCTGAGGCAACTCTTGGTCACCACATCCTGCACAGAGAAGCAGCACAAATAGTTCGCATACAAAACAGTACAATATTTTTTTCATTCTGTGTAATCGCCCTTCCCTTTCTCCAAACTCTGATCATGCAAGATCATGTAACACTCCGGTTTACTAAGCTCACCATCATCCCGGCAAAATGAACTCCACTCTTTTCTGACGAGTCTCTCTTCTTTCCGAAAGCCGGCAAGACCCTCCTGCGGAAACAGAATATTCGCAATCGGTTCCAGATAGCAGGCTTTATCCAGGCATGTCACACCATACAGCTTGTCCTCCCGTATCTCTTTTCCGTCTTCCAGTACACCAAGCAACTGATACGATCCGTCCTTTTCTTCCACTTCTATGGTAATTCCGCTGACTGTCGGCAATGAACAGCAATTAAATGGTTTGAAACAGCCATCTTCTCCCTCCACAAGAATACGGATAAATTGCTTAAGCTCATTCCCTGTCATCTCCCGCTGCCATGCCTCAAGCGCATTCGGCATGATCATATTCTCCAGCATTTCTTCCGTGTAATCCGCCTCAAACACCGCTCCGGTAAAACAGTAAGACGGTGCGAGCAGCACATCACTCCCATAATGCTTACGCAATGTTCCTGCCATGACAGAAAAGGCCTGATTGCCTCCCTGCTGATAAAAAATATTCTCATATCCCTGCGTGAAGGTTCTGACCGTCTCCTCCGTTTTGTCTTTCGGAGTCTTCAGTCGCGCATCAAACGCTGCATATGCCTGCTCTGCGCCATATTCTCCCCGGATCATTTTCTGTACCACATCCTTTGAAGCTGCAAAAAAATCATTGGAGGCAAGCCGTACGTAGAGTCTGTTTTTTTCTATGTAAGGCTGCAGATTTGAAAGTGACTCCGAAAGCTCCAGCTTGACATTTCTGCTGTAGGGAATTACATCCTTCTTCTGTGCCAGAAAATTCTGTCCTTCTTCGGAGAGCATGACATCCAAAATCCGAAATGCCTGCTCCTTTCGCCATGCATCCGACTCCAGATTGCGGTCGAGTGCAACCTGAAATGCCGGATAGGTCAGGAGCCATTCCTCTCCATTCTGTCCAAAATAAGGAAGGAACAGCGGATCTATCCCATCAACAGCCTCATATTCGATCACCTGTGCACCGGTACCGCGTATGATAGCCACCTCCCCGTTTTGGAACATTTCCTCTATTTTCCCATGATCAAGCCAAACGTCGTCCTCCTGCATATTTGTATCCCTGATAAACTGTTCCATCCGCTGAAACGCTCCGGGCCAGATCTTATCATCCAGACCGTTGACCGCACTGGTGGTATCCTCATACTGATGTCGCCAGAACTGCCCATCCATGGAAGTCAGCTCCGGAATAGACAATCCCTGCAAAATCTCCAAACAGGTATAGTCATAGGCGAAATCCGCAGCAAATCCTCTGATTCCTTTTTCCTCAAAGGCCTGACATGCTGCGATAAAACTGTCATAATCCGTTGGAAGATCGATATCATATTGCTCAAACATTTTTTTATTTGCGATCAGACCGTCCACCTCCGCGCAAAGCGGCAACCAATTGACGGTTCCGTCACTATTGGTGTAATTCTCCAAATACGCCAGATAGATAGTCCCCACCTCCTGCGTGTATGTCAGATCCAGCAACTGGTCATTCAGGGGCTTCGCATCATAGAGGGAAAATCTCCGATTTGTAATCAAATCCGGCATGGCATCGTTTTCCATCATAAATCGATAGAAGTCAAGATCATTGTTTCCAACCACAAATTCAATATTCATATCAGGAAGCTGCGACTGGATATACGGTGCATAGTCTGTCATCAGATCCGCACTCCATAAATAGACAGAGATAGCATCCTCCTTTTCCTTCCAATCGCTCTCTGCGCTGCGGCTCCATAACAGCATGCCCAGCAGCATCACTGCCATAGCTGCCGCCACAGCCGTTATCACCCTCACCCTGTTTTTCTTACTCATTTCTCAGCTCCCCATGTTGTGTCATATTTCAGTCCGCCCAAGCAAGTCACTGACTATATGCTTTAACTTTTCCATGTCCATCGGCTTACCCATATGTGCATTCATCCCCGCGTCCAAAGCTCTTCTCACATCCTCATCAAAGGCATTTGCAGTCATGGCGATGATTGGGATTGTGGCGCAGTCCGCATGTCCACAGATGCGAATTCTCTTTGCCGCTTCATATCCGTTCATAATAGGCATCTGGATATCCATAAAAATCAGGTCAAACGTCCCGGGCGGCGCACTTTCGAATCTGGTCAGTGTCTCCTGCCCGTTTACCGTCAGCTCGCAGCTTGCCCCCTCCATGCGCAGAAGTTCCATGATGATCTGTGCATTGATCTCATTATCTTCCGCAACAAGCACATGAAGACCGCTCAAAGAATGTTTCTCGTCAGATTCACTGCTCTCTGCAACACTATCCTCCCGCAGAAATCCTTTCTTTTGCACACCACAGTTCAAAAGCTCCAGATTGACGGTAAATACACTGCCCTCACCGAGTGTGCTCTCCACCTCTATCGTGCCACCCATCAGATCCACGATATTCTTTGTAATCGCCATTCCAAGTCCCGTTCCCTTGATTTCACGTTTCTGTTCTGTGTTCTCTCTGGAAAAAGGATCAAAAATAGTCTGGATATATTCGCCGCTCATCCCGTATCCATTGTCCGCTACAATAAATCGAAAGTGGGTATGATGACGCAAGGTCCCCGGAAAAGCCTCCAGCCTCAGTGAGATGGTGCCACCCTCCTGCGTATATTTGACTGCATTGGATAAGAGATTTAATAAAATCTGGTTCAGCCGAACCTTATCGCCCTGTACCTCACCGGGAATGTCACCCTCCGTTGTCACCTCAAACGTCTGCTGTCTCGCTCTTGTCTGTGGCAGAATGATGGACTGCATTTCCTCCAGAATATCTGTCATACAAAAATCAGTCACCTGTAACGTAGTCTGCCCCGCCTCGATCTTACTCATATCCAGAATATCGTTGATAAGCCCCATCAGATGCCGCCCCGAAACAGACAGCTTTCTTGTATACTCCCTTACTTTATCCGGGTTTTCCGCATCGTGTTCCAGAAGTGTGGTAAACCCAATAATTGCATTCATCGGCGTTCTGATATCATGAGACATATTCGCGAGAAAATTGCTCTTGGCCTCATTTGCGGACTTTGCCAGCTCCAACGCGTCCAGAAGAGACTGATTCATCCTCTTTTCCTGCGTTCTGTCCGATAATACCACAACACAATTCTCACAGTCGCAGATATCAGCACGATAGGCAAGCAGCTGATACCATCTGACCTCTCCCGTCTCTTTATTGGTATATTCATGCTCCCACTGCCTGTGTTCTGCTACCGCAAGCTCCTTGAGATTTTGGATGATACCAAATTCCTGTTCAATATCTCTGACACAGCTTTTGATATCCTGTCTCCTGATTCCCATCTGCACACAGATATTCGGACTGACATAATTGAGTGTAAAATCTTTCCTATCCAACAGCAAGAAAATATCATTGACATTATTCGACAAGGTTCCGAACAATTCCTCCCTGTACAAAATATCCATATCCTTCTTTTTCAGCTTTTCCCTGTTTTTCATGACAAGAAACAGCAGCATTAACAGACCGGATAATGCCACAATACAGATAAACACGATCATAGTCACTCTCTGCACGCGGTTCATACTGGCATTGACCAGTTTCATGGGCACAAGTCCCACCACAACCTGATCCTGTACCCCCACCGGCTGATACACCAGATAATACTTTTCGCCCTGCATGCTAAATGTCACAACCCCTTCATTTCCCTGCAGAAATTCCTGCTTCAGAAATGCAGTTTCCTGCTTGTCCATCTGCGCATGACTCTCCAGATAAGCAAGAAGGTTAAATGTACTGCGCTCCAAATCTCCCACATTGTCAATCATAACCCGTCCGTTTGCGGAGACCACATAACTGCCTGCCATTCCGTCAAAGGCAGACACATCCAGCGTGTGGAGCAATGCACTGTTATCATAACTGATGGCAATCACATCGTAATGAAATCCCTGATAAATGCCTCCTTTCGACGGAACTGCATATACCTGAAGCTCCGTTCTCCCCGGGAAGGCAATATGCATGGCTACAGACTCTCTGTCCTTTACCAAGCGTGCCATCTGATCCTTCAGATCAATAAATCCGTTTTCCCCATCCGGAGAATAATAGTTTCCGTCCGAGGATATAAAGTAAAAATCCGTAAAGTTCCATTCCTCCTTCTGCTCCTGCAAAAAAGAGCGCATCTCATCGCTATCATCCATGTGTGCAAGATGTGTATCCCATATTTTTAAAATCTTCCATTTCTCTTCGACAATTCCATAGACGGATTTGGCAACCTGCGCATAGATTTCCGTCAGGTGATGACTGCTCTCCTCGTAAATCATTTTGGAAACAAATTCAGAATATATCCCCAGCGATATGCCTACTGCAATCAGCCAACACAGAATGACAATGATACCAAACCATTTTTTCTTCTTATCCATAAGCTCCCTCTTTCCGTATATCCGTTATGCAGTCCATCCTTTGTTGTAGCATAGCACATCATTTCCCCTCTTCACAAGAAAAGTTCATCGCGCTCCAAAGTACAAAAAAATAACCATCCGCCAAGTGAGCGCTCACTCTGGCAGATGGTCAACGATGCTGTCATCATTTTTTCTGGATTGCTTCCAGCTTTTTATAAATATCAAATCCATCAAAGGTTGCAAAATAATCCTTTGGTGTCTCAGCTCTGCGGATCAACTGCACACTTCCATCTTCCTTCAGAAGAAGCTCTGCCGATTTCAGCTTGCCGTTGTAATTATATCCCATTGCAAATCCGTGTGCACCGGTATCATGAATGACAAGCGTATCACCCATGTCAATCTTTGGAAGCATTCTGTCAATGGCAAATTTATCATTGTTTTCGCACAGCGATCCTGTGACATCATATTTGTGATCGCACGGCGCATCCTCCTTACCCAGAACTGTAATGTGATGGTAAGCACCATACATGGCAGGTCTCATCAGATTCACAGCACAGGCATCCACACCAATATACTCCTTGTAGGTATGCTTCTCGTGGATCGCCGTTGTCACCAGCGCACCGTAAGGACCCATCATGAAACGACCCATCTCTGTATAGATTGCCACATCTCCCATTCCGGCCGGAACTAAAATCTGCTCATAAACCTGACGGACACCCTCGCCGATCGCACGGATATCATTTGGTTCCTTATCAGGTGTATACGGAATACCAACACCTCCGGACAGGTTAATGAACTTGATGTCGGCACCGGTCTTCTCCTTCAGCTCTACAGCCAGTTCAAAGAGTTTTCCGGCAAGCATCGGATAATACTCGTTCGTCACCGTATTGCTGGCAAGAAACGCATGGATACCAAAATGCTTCACACCTTTCTCCTTCATGATCTTGAAGCCCTCGAACAACTGCTCTTTTGTAAAGCCGTATTTTGCATCTCCCGGATTATCCATGATACCGTTACTCATCTGAAAGATGCCGCCGGGATTAAAGCGACAGGACAAAGTCTCCGGCAGCTTGCCGATCGTTTCCTCCAGAAATGCAATGTGTGTAAAATCATCCAAGTTGATAGTTGCACCTATCTTTGCCGCATAGGCAAACTCTTCTGCAGGTGTATCGTTGGAGGAAAACATGATATCCTCACCCTTGACCCCCATCGCCTCTGAGAGCATCAGTTCTGTCATGGAGGAACAGTCACAGCCACAACCATACTCTCTCAGGATATCAATTAAAAATGGGTTTGGCGTTGCTTTTACCGCAAAATACTCTTTAAATCCTTTGTTCCAGGAAAAAGCTTCTTTTACCGCCTTTGCATTCTCTCTGATTCCCTTTTCGTCATAAATATGAAACGGTGTGGGATATGTTTTTTTGATCTCTTCAATCTGTTCCTTAGTCACAAATGGTACTTTTTTCATTTTCTGTCTCCTCTTACTATTCATTTCTGCAGGATTGCCAAGCATTTGTATCCGGTTCCATTGACCCTACATCTCGCAAATTCAACTTTTTTACAGCAGATGGGCTCTGAGCTCGTCGCCGCTGTATGCACTCAGATAAGCGGGTGCGATATCAAATACTGTCTTACAGCCCTTTGCACCCTCCTGATTCAATCTGTAGGCAGCACGCGCGTAAGCTACCAGCACGGACGCCGTGAATTCCGGGTTGGAATCCAGTTTCAGACTGTATTCAATAATATGATTATTCTCCAGATTCCAGCCGGTCTTACCGCTTCTGATCACAAAACCGCCATGAGGGATACCGCTGTGATCCCTTGCAAGTTCTTCCTCTGTTATAAAGTGTACTGTGGTATCATAATCGGCAAAGTAGTTTGGCATATTTTTGATTTCTGCCTCGATCTTCGCCTTGTCTGCACCTTCCTCTGCTACAACAAAACATTCTCTGGTATGCTTCTGTCTGGTGGAAAGCTCCGGATTTTCTCCGTTTCTGACCTTCTCCAATGCTTCCGGCACCGGAATCGTATACTGCTTGCCGTTCTTGACACCTTCCACACGTCTGATTGCATCGGAATGTCCCTGACTGACGCCTTTGCCCCAGAAGGTATAATCCTTGCCGTCCACGAGAATTGCATTTGCATATAAACGATTTAATGAAAACATACCCGGATCCCAACCAACTGAAATGATAGCGACCTTTCCGCTCTCCTTTGCAGCCGCATCCACATTTGCAAAATGCTCCGGGATTCTCGCATGGGTGTCAAAACTGTCAATCACATTGAAATATTTCGCATATTCCGGTGTCTGCTGTGGAAGATCTGTCGCGCTTCCGCCGCACAGGATCATCACATCAATCTGATCCTTCATCTCAACTGCCTTCTCTACCGGATATACCGTTACACCTTCTGTCAGAATCTTCACATCTGACGGATTTCTTCTAGTAAATACTGCTGCAAGCTGCAAATCATCATTCTGTTTGATTGCACATTCGATTCCCTTTCCTAAATTTCCATAACCTAAAATACCAATTCTGATTGCCATAATTTCCTCCTTCAATCTGTTTTTTCACAAGATAATTCAATCAGTCTGATCTCATTTCGCAGTGCCTGCTTTAATACATTCACAAAATTTTTCTGTCCCGAATACAGACAGGTATCCTGTTGCTGCCCGCTGTACTCTCCCGTCAGCACATACCTGGAATCCACGATCAGATGAATCTGCTGCGCCTGCTCCTGTGGATGTAATACATATACCTGTATCCCCGGCAGCTCCACCTGACAGTCCGTCAGCACCACAACCTTGATGCCCTGCTCCGCAAGCTGCAAAAGCTGTTGCTCCCAAAAAGAAAGAAACCGATAGGGAAGATACAGATAAATTCTCTTTTCTGCTTGAAGGAGCATCGACCGTATCTTATTTTCAATATTGCGGTTTCCCTCGATGGTAATGTAGCCGTCTTCCTCCTTAGCTTCCGAGTGAAGGTGCTTCTCCAGATAATCCTTTGCCTCCTGTAACATCCGTATCCTGTTATCGCAAAGTTCCACCGGTGACACGGCCACATATTTGTTGGAAGTACCTTCCATCAGATAAGCTGCTCCCTTTTCCACCAGTCCTGACAGAGCACCATACACATTTGATCTGGATATTCCTGTCAGTTTAGCGGTTTCATAACCATTCAATGCGCCGTTCTGATACAGGCAGGTATATATCACCGCCTCCTGTCTGGACAGGCCAAACAGCATCAATCTGTCGATCATGCTACCACGCACCTTTCTTTAGTGGTTCTTTACAGAAACACTATATCACATTTCCCGTTTTTGTCAACCTATACATTTTCAATCTGCCAGTCAATTGGCGAAAGTCCGTTTGCCTCCAAAAAGGCATTCGTCCTGCTAAAAGGCTTGCTGCCGAAAAATCCTCTGTACGCAGATAGCGGACTTGGATGCGGCGCCTTCAGTATCAAGTGTTTTGGATTGTCCAGCATCTGTGCTTTCCTCTGCGCCGGTGTACCCCATAAAATATAAACAATCGGTCTGTCCTGCCTGTTCAGCACCCGGATTGCTGCATCCGTAAACTCTTCCCAGCCGATTCCCCTGTGGGAATTTGCCTGATGCGCCCGTACCGTCAGCACTGTATTTAAAAGCAAAACGCCCTGCCGTGCCCACTTTTCCAAAAAACCATTATTCGGTATGTAACAGCCCAAATCGTCTTGCAGCTCCTTATAGATATTTACAAGGGAAGGTGGAATTTCCACGTCCGGCCGCACAGAAAAACAAAGTCCATGTGCCTGCCCGACATTGTGATACGGATCCTGCCCCAAAATTACCACCTTTACCTCATGCAGCGGTGTCAGTTCAAAAGCACTGAACACCTCATTAGAGGGAGGAAAGACCAAATTGGTGGCATACTCCTGCCTGACCTTTGTATAAAGCTCCTTATAATATGGCTTGGAAAACTCGGGTTTTAACGGTTCCAGCCAGTCATTGCTGATTGCACTCATTTTCTGCCTCCTAAAGCCTTACGGGAATTCCCCTGCCTTTCAGATATTCCTTTACTTCCCTGATTTCCAGCTCCTTAAAATGAAATAAAGAAGCTGCCAGCGCTGCATCGGCCTTTCCGTCGGTCAACGCCTCGTAAAAATGTTCCAGTTTTCCCGCACCGCCTGATGCGATAACCGGAATTGAGACATTTTCTGCAATGGCACGCGTCAGTTCAATGTCATATCCGGCTTTTGTGCCATCCCCATCCATACTTGTGAGCAGAATCTCTCCTGCGCCAAGCTTTTCTGCCTGCATCGCCCATTCCACAGCATCGATTCCCATATCAATGCGTCCACCGTTCTTAAAGATGTGAAATCCGTCCGGTGTTCTTTTGGCATCAATTGCCACGACCACGCACTGACTGCCGAATTTATCTGCCGCCTCGGAAATCAGATGAGGATTCATGATTGCCGCGGAATTGACGGAAACCTTGTCCGCCCCTTCCCTCAGAATTGCCTTAAAGTCATCTACTGTGCGGATTCCGCCACCTACCGTAAACGGGATAAAAACCTTCTCTGCTACCCTGCGTACCATATCTACCACAGTACCGCGATTGTCACAGGAAGCTGTAATATCCAAAAAAACAAGCTCATCCGCTCCGGCTTTATCATAAGCTTGTCCTACGGCAACCGGATCTCCTGCATCGATCAGATCCACAAAATTAACACCTTTTACCACCCTTCCGTTATTCACGTCCAGACATGGAATAATTCTTTTTGTATGCATGATCCTCTCCTCCTAAAGCTGTAAAAAATTCTGTAAAATCTTCATGCCCACATCGGAACTCTTTTCCGGATGAAACTGGCAGGCAAACACATTGCCACACTCAACAGATGCATGGATCAGACTGCTGTAATCTGTTGTGGCTGTCACGATACTCTCATCGGCCGCTTTCAGATAATAGGAATGTACAAAATACACATAGGAATCCTCTGCAATCCCGGCAAACAATCTACCCGGATTAGGGAACTTGAGGGAATTCCAGCCGATGTGCGGAATCTTCAGCCCCTCCTTATCCGGTATGCGTAAAATCTCACCCTTCAGAACACCAAGTCCGGCTACACCCACGCTTTCATCACTGCGTTCAAACAAGAGCTGCAATCCGAGACAAATGCCTAAAAAAGGCGTGTCTTTTGCGACAATCTCATGGATCACATCCACAAGTCCATATTTATGCAGCTTTTCCATGGCATCTCCAAAAGCGCCTACGCCGGGCAGGATCACTTTTTCAGCTGACAGCAGCGTCTCACGGTCGCGCGTCACAACCGCTTCCTGCCCCAGCGCATTTACCGCCTTTTCCACGCTCTTAATATTTCCCGCATCATAATCAATAATTGCTATCATTGTATTTCCTCCTCAGGTAAAACATCTTCAGTCGGTACCTTATGTTGCCATTCACTTTCCTGATCTTCCGATTTGTCTTCCTCTTTTATATTCTCAGCCATATCTTCAGTAATGGCATCATCCTGCGCCTGATAAAGACTGTTCTGCATACTGAGCGCACCTGTTATTTCCTCTAATTTCTTCGTATACTGATAGTCATCCAGCGCATTGATGGAAGACGCATCCTCCTCAGAGAGCTGATAATCATTCTGCAACGCATCTACAATCTGCGTCTTTTCCACATCTGTCTCTGCTTTCGCATCATACTCTATGATATCGCCCTGCATACTCTGCCATAGTGCATATCCTGACAAAAGCGCATCCAAAGCCTCCACAGGCTTGTTCATAGCCCGGAAGTTTTCAAATGCTTTGGTTTTGTGCTGCAGCTTTACTATGATCTTTGTCTTCTCATAGATTCTCTGATCCTTTTTGGACAAAGTCTTCCCTGTCATATTCTCAAACGCAACATCATATTTCTGCTGATAAAAAGCATTTCTTGCCTCCCGCATAGTCACAACCTGCGGCAAGATATTCGCTACGATCAAAAGAAGTGCCATGACAGAGAAACACAATACAAAAATACGGACAACCATCTTGATCGGCAATTTTTTCTCCGGTTTATCAGATTTTTCCGTTTCCTGAGATTCCGGTTTTTCCTTTACTTTCCTGTTTTTCTTGTCTTTCTTCTTTTTTTCCTTTTTCTTCTTTTTACTCGAATCCTCGGCATCCAGTTCTTCTAAAATGCCTTCATTATCGTTTGCATCTGTGACTGCACCTTTTTTCTTACCCTTCCGTGCTTTTTTCGCCTTCTTTTCCTTCGCGCTATTTGCTTCTTCCTCGGTCTCCTCGCTTTCTTCCTCTTCCTCAAGCAACATGGCAAAAAAACGACCGAGTGCACTTTGCTTCTTTTCTGTGTCGCCTGCTCCAGCAGAGTCATTCGACTTGTCGCTATCTGCTTTTTTATTCTTCTTTTTACTATTCTTCTTCGATGCTTGCTTTCTCTGCCCTTTCTCGGGAATTCCTTCCATAAGAGCCTGGATGTCATCGGAATCTATTCCTACCTCGTCCTCAAATGCCATCTCATCCTCTGATGTCTCTGCTTGTGCAGATACCATCTCCAGCATACTGTCAAAATCCGTCACATCGTCTGCAGAATCATCTGTTCTACTCATTTTCTGCTCTTGTTTTACAGAATCATCATATGATGCACCGGACTGATTCTCTGGAAGTTCTTCCTCTTCATTTTCCTTCTTTTTCTGTAAAAAGGAAAAAAGCCCTTTCTTCTTTCCCTTTTTCTTCTCTCTCTTCTTCGCATCCTCCTTTGCAGCATCACCATCTGCATATTCTGATGATTCGTTTGGCGTTTCAATTACATCCGGTTCCAACAGCGCCAGAAGATCATCATCCACAAGCTCATGATTATCCGATTTTCTAAGCAGATCACCGATTCCCTGAAGCTCCGCATCATTCTCTCCCAAGTCGCTTAAAATATCTTCTAAATCCATATCCTCCGAAATAGAGATATTTGACACATCCTCTGCAGTTTCCGGTGTGCTTTCCTCCGAAGAATCGACATCTGTATTGGCTGCCGTCTTTTTGTGTTCTCGCGTCGGACGCTCCTTAAGACCAAGCAAAATGCTCATGGCCTCTTCGTCTTCCATGTCGATTTCCATCTCTTCTTCGATGGGCAAAGGTTCCTGTTCTTCTTCCGCAGATTCCATCATCTCGACTTCCGTCGCTGTTTTTTCTACCTCCGGTTCTCCTGTCTCCGGTTCTTCTGCCATAACTTCTTCTGCCATCGGCTCTTCTACCATAACTTCTTCAGTCTTCGGTTCTGCCGCAGCCTCTGCCTGTGCAAACATCGCCGCAATCTCATCCGGGCTCAGTGCCCGGTTCGGATCTCCCGTCGGCTCCTCTACTACCGGTTCTATCACAGCTTCCTCTACGACCGGTTCTGCCGCAGTTTCTTCCACAATCACTGTTTTTACCGGATCTTCCGTATCCTGTTGTCCATTAACTGCTGCAAGCAAGCTATCCAAATATTCTTCACTAGAACTCACTATCATTGCCTCCAACTATTTCCGACAGAAAAACGCAACGGAATTTTGTTCCCTACTATATGCTCTGTCCTTTGTCTCCTCATTTACCTGAAAGAACTTTTGGTGAATGCGAATCATCTTTGCCTTTTGATTATAAAAAACTGTTTTTTCAAACGGCCATCTGATCACAGAGGGCAATTCCATACCGGCACCGGCCTCAATAATGCATATTTTCTTATTTACAGTGCCCTGAAGCCATTTCATATAAATTTGCCATTTCTCCAAATAACCATTTTCATTGTATTTTACAGCATCAAGTGTATTAAATACAATCCTTTCATGACATTTCTCGCATTTTAAACCATCAATCTCCTCCAATAATTCATCCGCCAGTCGCACAACATCTTCTTGACCCATCCGGTCATTGTCATCAGACATCTCCTGCAAGAGAGATCCAATATTTTTCAACAAATCGCTGCTTTCCTGTAATTCTGTATTACAATTTCGTTCACATTGCATATGCCAATAGCTTCCACATGGATTGACAAACCTTTCGTCCTTAAAACCAAATCGACTCAAATAGGAATCAACTGACAATGAAACAATAAAATAATTCTTCTGATTGACCAGTTCATACAATGACTGATATGCTCCCAGCAAACGTTCCGGAATCAAATCAGAAATACAATAGAAATACCATTCCACTATTTTCAGCAGAGATGCATAACGATCTTCTTTCATGGCAAGCTCCATGATTTTTGCCATTGCTTTATTATTCTTATTTAGAACATCCATCATTTCATCATAGGTTACAATCCACTCCTGTCCCAATCCTATTAAGACAAGGTCCGACTCCTCTACGATGCTCTCCATTTGTTCAAAAGTATCTAGTTTCATCTTGCTTTCCTTCCTCGCTACAGCGATAGAACACGCTTTGCGAGTTCTATCAGCTGATTAACGGTCGTCAAATGCAATTATGCAAGCATATTGCATTTTCCTCGTCGTTATGACAAAAAGAGCCGGGGGAAAACCCGGCTCCAATTATTACATAACCAAACTATCAATTACTTTGACCAGATTACCAATCTCCGGTTTTGAAAGCTGCGCATCCGCACCCAAAGACTCTCCCTTTTTCCTCATATCTTCATTCACAAGCGATGAAAAAATAATAACAGGAATATGTTTTGTTTCATCATTGCTCTTCACAAGCTTTGTCAATCTGTGTCCATCCATAAGCGGCATCTCAATATCCGTAATCAGACATTTTACATGTGCATCAAGATTACCATCCTTTGCAAATCCACAAATGATATCCCATGCCTCCTGTCCATTCTCAGTATGTATCAGATCACCATATCCTGCTCTTCTAAGAGAATCAACAATCAATTTGTTCAAAAGAGGTGAATCCTCCGCAATCAAAACCGGATAATTCATTCTCTCCTGCTTTTTATCTGACAGATCATCTACATCACTGATCATAATACCTGTCTCCGGGCTGATATCAGTTATAATCTTTTCAAAATCAAGAATAATGATAAGTTTCTCATTAATCTTGATAATTCCTGTTGAAATCGCATCTTCAGAATTTGAAACCGTCGTACCCGGTTTAATAATCTCTGACCATGCCACACGATGAATACCAATTACCTGATCAACGTGAAATGCAATATCAAGCTTATTAAAATGCGTGATAATAAACAAACCTTTTTCTTCTGATTGTCCTCTCTGCAGACAATTCTTAAGGTCAATTGCTGTGATCATCAAATCTCGCGGCATGAAAATTCCTTCGATACTAGGATGTGCATTTGGAATCGGAGTCACTTTCTGATAAGGGATAATTTCTGTAATCTTTGCAACATTTATTCCATATGAATTACCGTCCAGAATAAATTCCAAAACTTCTAATTCATTTGTTCCATTCTCCAATAAAATGTTTGTATCCATAATATTTACCTCTCATTATCCTTTCATCTTAATATGGTATTCATCACTTTATCAATTATAGCAAAAAAAAAGGAAAATGTACACAAATTTTATACAAAATCACAACAAAAAGGAACCCTGCTATTAGGATTCCTTTGGATTATCATACCTTCAAAACCGAATACTGAAATCTCTCTTACATCCTTCTCCTAT
>CAMFDJ010000030.1 GCA_945949085.1 uncultured Lachnospiraceae bacterium
CCAGAGGATACTATGTCATATTTGAGTGGGACAGTTATTCCGGCGATATTCTTTCCATCTTCAAAATATGGAAAGGCGGGCTTGCCATCTATGGTGGAGTGATTGGCGGTCTGGTTACGGCAATTCTATTTTGCCGGCATCACAAATTTCCTCTGTTCCGTTTTCTGGATTTAGTCGTTCCAAGTCTTGTGCTTGGACAAGCAATCGGACGTTGGGGTAATTTTGTAAATCAAGAAGCATTCGGGAATTTAGTTGAAAATTCCTCATTGCAGTTTTTTCCATATGCCGTATATATTGATGCTCTTGGAGAATGGCATCAAGCAACATTCTTCTATGAGAGTATGTGGAATGTTTGTCTGTTAGTGGCAATGCTAATCGTCAGCAGAAAAGAGCCTAAGACTGGTACAATGACTTGTATGTATTTTGTGTTCTATGGCTTAGGAAGATTTTTGATTGAAGGTCTACGCACGGATAGCCTTTACATCATTTCCGGAATAAGGGCATCACAAGTTTTGTCATTGCTTTTGATTTTAGGAGGGATGCTGCTTTATGTGGTATTTGTCCGTCGCAACAAAATGAAACATACATATTTAGGGAAATATGCGAATAAAGACAAAATCTCATGAAACTTTCAGGTTATCGGTATGATAGTATGGTTGGCATAGTAAAGATGGGAGTAGTAACTTTCATCTTTCTATATATAAGAGTATATGAGTAAAATAGAGTAAATAATGGTCAAAAAACCATCGACATCCGACCTCATGCACGATATAATATAGGTAATCTAATAAGAAAATAGTGTTATCATTACTGCTTTGATAAGAGCGAATGGTAGCCATAGATATGAATTCATAGGAACGGAATGGCTGAACCCTCAGGGTGACAGTGTCATCATTTTGTCAGCGAAAGCCGTTTTACTTGAATGATTTTCTGTTTTCTTATTTTGACACGAATTAACAGGAAAGTTAGAAAAATCAAGACTTTCCTTGACTTAGATTTACAGATAATGATATGTGTTTTCTGTGTGGACTTGAACTCCTAAGCGCTAGTTGTGGGTTCGATTCCCGCTGGGAACAGCGATTTTTGCAGTAATAGTTGACCACAATTATTACTGCATTTTTATTTTCAGGCATGATTTTGGGTGGCAATTTGTCACCCGGAGAGTCCAACTGCAGTGTAGAGAGAGATTTGAGTTGTAAATCAAAGATAAGATGGGAAAGAAATGTCAATTCTAATCTGGCGAGCTTTTTTGCGTAAAATGCTTTTTATTTGCTATATAGTTTGGCTATTGTAGCAATCATGTCATCTTTATTGTCACTATAATCATTCTTAGACCATATGCGGAACATATTGTAGAGAGAGCCGGCAAAGGATATAAGGGTGTATTCATCACTTTTGAAAGACCATGTTTCAAGAATGTATTGAGTAAGCATACTTAAGAAAAACATATCAAATCCACAATGAACAAGTCCGTTCAAAAAATCTCTGTGTATATATATATAGTTAAAATAGTGAATGAGGTGAGTTTCATCGCTGTAAAATCCCTCAGTACTCTGTGCAATATCATCTGATTTGTATTCTTCAAATATTTCATTAAGTTGTTTAACAAAGATATCCTCAATAGAATCGTAGTTTCTATAAAAAGTCATTCGGGAAACACCTGCTTTGTTGCAAAGTTCAGATACACTTATGGAAGAAAGTGGTTTATCTTTTATCAACTGAAGAATTGCAGAAACGATACATTCTTTCGAAAGAATATTTGTATAACTGATTCTTTTTTTTGCCATGTTACAAAAACCTCGTATTTGTCACGGTATTATAGTTATATTTTATATTGCAATTGAAAAACAAATAATTGGATGTTACAATTTGTAACAGTGAGATTATAACGCATATTTATAGTTTATACAATATATTGATGGGAGAAAATGAAGAAATGAGTAATTTTATACTTAGCTGTTGCTCAACAGCAGATCTATCAAAAGAGCATTTTGAAGCAATTGATGTAAAGTATATTTGTTTTCATTATGAATTAGATGGAGTTCCTTATTTAGATGATTTGGGGCAGAGTATACCATTCGATGAATTTTATGCAAAAATGGCAGCAGGAGCAGAAACGAAAACATCACAGATTAATGCAGATGAGTTTGCAGACTATTTCAGACCCTTTTTAGAACAGGGATTGGATGTCCTTCATGTGTGTCTTTCATCAGGAATTACAGGGGTAATTAATTCTGCTAATATTGCCAAAGGAATATTGGAAGAAGAGTTTCCTGATCGAAAGATTTATATCGTTGATTCTTTGGCCGCTTCATCCGGATATGGACTTATCATGGATACTATGGCACAGTTAAGAGATCAAGGAATGACAATTGATGAATTATATCATTGGGTAGAAGAAAATAAATTAAAAATGCATCACTGGTTTTTCTCTACTGATCTTTCTTTTTATATTAAGGGTGGAAGAATCTCTAAGACAGCCGGAGCAATTGGTCAGGTGCTTGGTATCTGTCCGCTTTTGAATATGGATAATCTTGGAAGGCTGATACCAAGATATAAGATCAGAACTAAGAAAAAAGTCTTCAAGGCAACTGTTGATAAAATGGAAGAGCTGGCAGATGACGGACTGGATTATTCAGGAAAATGCTATATGTGTCAGTCAGCTTGTATGGATGATGCAAAAGAGGTTGCAAGGCAGATTGAAGAGAAATTTCTAAAACTTAATGGCAAAGTGGAAATCAATAATATTGGAACTACGATTGGTAGTCATACCGGTCCTGGAACAGTATCCATATTCTTCTGGGGAAAGAAGAGAATTGATTAATTATCATTAAAAAAGATTTATAAAGGATAATTGTAATCCATTTAGTTGGCAAATAAGGGTAGTTGTTATTATCAGAGGTACAGTGATAGCTATGGCAATTTTAGAAAAAATATATTAGTAGCAAGGGAAATAAAAAAGCTGTTACATAATGAGCAGATATGTAACAGTCGATGCGAAGAGATGCTATTTAGATTGAAAAACAGATAAGTTAATGTTACAATCTGTAACATCAAATGGCTTTGTGGAAGGTTATTAATATGTTTTGCAAAGAGCGTATTGCGAAGGCTATAAGAGTATTATCAGTTCCACCGGTTATGGTTTCTGTGCTTAATATTTTTTCTCTGTTGTGCTTTTAACAATATGCAATAAGGGATTACATTATAGAGCAAGTGGACATGCATCTGGTTTTACGGGACCTTTGGTTTTATTGATTTATTTTTTTGGCTGGAAAGTTATTATACCTTGTCTGGTGATTGCAGCACTTATTATCTGGTCTTCCATATATCTTAAGCGCCATACAGCAAAAGAAATTGTAGGTGGAATAGTGGTATGTTTACTTTCATTTGCGTTGTCATTAGTAATAACAACATTTGTATGATTATTGGAGGAATAGCATGAAAATTGCAATATTAACAGATACGAATAGTGGAATATCAAAAGAAGAAGCAGAAAATAAAGGTATTTATGTGATATCTATGCCGGTACTGATTGATGGTGAAGTGTTTTATGAAGGGGATAATTTGACAGAGGCAGAGTTTTATGAAGCATTGACAAGTGGGAAGGATGTTTCTACCTCTCAACCCTCTCCAGCTGATGTCATGGATATATGGAAAGATCTTTTTGAAATGGGGTATGATCAGATAGTGTATATTCCTATGTCAAGCGGACTAAGTGGTTCCTGTATGGCTGCAAAGGGATTTGCGCGGGAATATGAGGGTAAACTATTTGTAGTTGATAATCATAGAATCTCTGTAACAATGAGACAATCTGTAATGAAAGCAAAACAACTTGCAGATCAGGGGCTTGATGGAAAAGAGATATGTGAAAGATTGGAATCAGATGCATATAACGCAACTATATATGTTTCCGTAAATACATTAGAGTACTTAAAAAAGGGTGGTAGAATTACACCGGCAGTGGCAACCATAGGGACTGTGCTCAACATAAAGCCTATTTTATCAATTCAAGGAGAAAAATTAGAATCTTTCGCAAAGGTTCGGGGAACCATGAGAAAATGTGAGGAAAAAATGATAGATGCATGCAAGAAGGATTTGATAAGTCGTTTTCCAAACGCAAAGTCAAATCAGCTACATGTAGGGGGTGCAGGAGCAGGGCTTAATTCTGAGGAGATAGCGCAGTGGATGGAAATGCTGGAGCAAAATTTCCCGGGAACAGATTTGTTTTATAATTCTTTGTCAGCAAGTATAAGTACTCATACAGGACCGGGAGCGATAGGAATTGGAATTGCGATAGATATGGATTAAATCAGTAAAAACAAAAATCTTTCTGGTAGGATTTCTAGGATTGAAGATGGATGAGCTGGAGGTGAGGAAGACTTTACGAATCGGCGGTCGCTTCACCAGTACAAATATACTTAGATTGCATGCAATTAAAAGGACGGGGAGAGGAAATGGCAGATGCTGTCCTTAGGAAGGAGATTATGAAATGATAAAGAAGGATGCCTATGAGCAGGTACAGGCGTTATTAATTTTGATTGCAGCAGAATAGTGGTTGTTGACATGTAGCAGACGGGAACCAATTTATACCACAACAGGTATTGCACTTGTGTGTATAAAGTGTTATAGTACCAAAATCACCCCTAAAATAGATGTTGAAACGAAAAGCGAAATACAGGAGAAAGAAAAATGAGTAACGCACTTTATAAATGGAAGGAAAAATACATCGGTACCAAAGACTTTTACCGGTATGTCTGTAGTATTGCCGTGCCGATGATTCTGCAGAATCTGATCACAAACTTTGTCAGTATGCTCGACAACATTATGGTCGGTCAGGTCGGAACGGCAGAAATGAGTGCCGTATCCATTGTCAATCAGTTTATGTTTGTGTTTAATCTGACGGTTTTTGGCGGCATTTCCGGTGCCAGTATTTTCGGAACCCAGTATTTTGGGAAAGGGGATGCAAAGGGACAGAAATATACCTTTCGTTTCCGGTTATACCTGGTGCTGGTGCTCATGGCGATCGGATTTTTCATTTTTACGACATTTGATACGCAGCTTTTGAGGCTGTTCTTAAGCGGTGATGATGCGCCCCGGCTTGTGGAGGCGACGCTTGGATATGGAAAGACGTACCTTTCCATTATGCTGCTCGGACTGGTTCCGTTTGGGATTGGGCAGGCTTATGCAAGCGTGGTCAGGGAATGCGGTGAGACCAGGATTCCGATGTATGGCTCCATCGCTGCGATCGGTGTCAATCTGGTGCTTGATTATGGACTGATCTTCGGAAATCTGGGTATGCCAAAGCTTGGCGTTGCCGGTGCTGCAATCGCTACGGTCATTGCCAAATATGTCGAAGCGGCTGTGGTCATCATCTGGGCACATACGCACAAAGAAAAGAATCCTTATATTGTAGGTCTCTATAAAGGCTTTTCCATTCCGGCAGAGCTGACAAAAAAGATTGTCGTCAAAGGAATGCCTCTTTTGATCAATGAATTCTTATGGTCTTTTGGTATGTCAGTGATCGCGCAGTGTTATTCTGTCTGCGGCATAGAGGTTGTCGCTGCCAGAAATATTGCAAGTACGCTGTCTAATTTGTTTAATGTCATTTTTATCCAGCTCGGCGGAAGTATCGGAATCATCGTGGGAGCAAAGCTTGGCGCAGGAAAGTTTGAGGAGGCAAAGGATTATGCCGGCAAGCTTAATTTCTTTTCAGTCGCATCCACCGCACTTGTTGCACTGATCATGATTCCGGTTGCTTATCTGTTTCCTTCTATCTATAAAACGGAGGATACGATCAAAGCACTTGCAACGTATTTTATTGTGGTGTCGGCACTTGCAATGCCGATCTGGTCTTATACCAATGCCTGTTATTTTACGCTGCGAAGCGGTGGAAAGACAGGGATCACATTTTTGTTTGACTTTTTGTTTACCTGGGTTGTGATGATACCGCTCGCATTTGTACTGACGCACTTTACAGACATGGATATCCATCTGCTGTTTGTCTGTGTGACTTTCTCGGAGGCGATCAAGGTTGTGATCGGTCATTATATGGTAAAGAGCGGCATCTGGATCCAGAATATTGTCAATGAAATAGAGACGGAGGATGTCTTGTGATATGAAATATGATATGATATGATGAATAGGAGCTTATCAATAGGCTGGAAATGATGATTGCCTTTTGACAGGCTATAGGGTATCGGATACAACGCAAGGAAAAAACATGAATTACATTGTGATTGATTTGGAGTGGAACCAGGATTGCGAAGGAAAGCATGGAAAAAAGCACGAAAAGCTTCCTTTTGAGATCATTGAGATTGGTGCCATCAAATTGGATGAACAAAAGAATACTGTCGGACAATTCAATGAACTTGTCAGACCCAGTGTCTATAAGAGTATGCATCGCATCACGGAAAATATGGTACACATCCATATGGAGGATCTGCAACATGAAAAGACGTTTCCGCAGATCATCCGTAAATTTCTGAAATGGTGCGGGGAAGATGTGATTTTTTGTACATGGGGCAATTTAGATCTGATCGAGCTGCAACGCAATATGAAGTATTATCATCTGCCGCTTTTGTCCGACGGACCGTTTCCGTTTCTTGATATCCAGAAATTATTCAGTATTGCTTATGAGGATGGAAAAAGCAGAAGAAATTTGGAATATGCGGTCGACCATCTGCAGATTGAGAAGGACATTCCGTTTCACAGAGCATTCAGTGATGCGTATTATGCAGCCAAGGTTTTGGAAAAGATAGACAGGGATACAGAGGATTATTGCTCCTATGATGTCTGTTCTCTTCCTGCTGAAAAAAAGGCTGAAGTGTATAAGACGTTTGCCGATTACAGCAAATATATTTCAAGGGAATTTGAGGATAAAACGATTGCCATTGCGGACAGAGAGGTTCTCTCTACCAAGTGTTACATCTGTAATCGTCCCACAAAGCGGAAGATCAAATGGTTTACACCGAACGGAAAGCATTATTACAGTGTTTCGTATTGTGACAGACATGGCTATTTGAAAGGAAAGATACGGATCAAAAAACCGATTTTCAAAAACGGTGGAAGTGAAGCTGTCTATATTGTAAAGACGCTGAAGTTGATTTCTTCGGAAAAAGTGGATGAAATCATTGAAAAGCGGGATCATGCCAGAGAGATCAGAAAAATAAGAAGAAAACAGTCAGTCCGGTAGTGGACTGGCTGTTTTTGCGTGGAAAAGGATCAGAAATGCAGATCCCTTTTGCCTTTTCTATTTCTTCGTTCCTTTTTCCGGCTTCTTTTGATGCGGTCTTTCCGGAAACGTTTTGTGTCGTCCCGCTTTGCACGGAATTTGATTTTGTTTCGTTTTCGTTTTCTGATGGTAAAGTGATACTCTTTCAAAACAGAGCGGAGAATGATCAGAAATACGAATAAAATGAGAACACCGACTACGATCAGGATAATTTTGATGATATTGACAAAGATCACATTTTCTTCCTGTACAGGAGTCTCAGCCTGTAGCGCGGGAGAATCGAAATCATAAATGTCGTGATTGTTTTCCGGCAGTTTGACACGAGCGCTTCCTATTGAAATTCCCTGATAGGAATAAGTGATTTCAGCAACCGTATCAGAAGAGGAATCGGTATCGGAAAAAGAGATTTCGGAATCGGCATCTTCAAAGGAAATCGTGGAAGGCAATATGATATATCCATTCGGATCAATGGACATGATAGCTTCCTGATTGCCGAAAAACTGACTGCCGGATTCAAAAAAGTCACTGCGTGAGACGGTATAATTGCTTTCATAGTCGGAAACCCTGCATTTTTTGAAATTCTGAAAGCCATAATCAAATAAGGCAACGGTATCGGTAAACTGCATGGGGGAATCTTCCTTCATGACAACGCAGATCAGTTTCATGCCATCTCGCTGTGCACAGGTAACGAGTGTCTGATGTGCCATAGAGGTATATCCTGTTTTGCCTCCGATATAGCCTTCGCAGTCATAGGTTCCTTTTGTCAGTTCATTATGTGTATAGAGTTCGATGGTGTCAGGCTGCGTAGCTGTCGGTTCCATCACTTCATATCGGATGCCGGAAATCCTGGCAAGCATTTCATTGGCAAAAAAAGCGCGCCCGATCTGTGCCAGATCATAGGCAGTGGTGTAATGATCTGGATCCTGAAGTCCGTTTGTTGTGACAAAGTTGGAATTGAGACATCCAAGTTCCTTCGCTTTCTCATTCATTTTTTTCACAAAAGCATCTATACTCCCGGAAACATGTTCCGCAACCGCATTGCAGACTTCATTGGCAGACATGATTAAGATGCCATGCAGACACTGCTCCATGGTAATGGATTGTCCCGGATCCATTCCCATGTTGGAAGAGCCTTTTTCAATACTGAATACCGCGTTGTGTGAAAATTCTACCATTTCATTTAAATCATCGCAGTTTTCATAGGCGACCAGAGAGGTCAGAATTTTGGTAGTACTTGCCGGATATAATTTTTCGTGGATATTTTTAGCATACAGAATCGTTCCTGTTTCGGCTTCTATTAAGATGGCACCCTGTGCACCTACAACGGGACCGGTTGGCCATCCTTGGATCTCATTTGACTGGATAGGTTCGTTAAGTCGCATTGCTGCGTCAGTTTCAAAATCAAGGTTTTCCCTGACCGGGCTTCCGGTAACCGGTGCAGAACAAAGGAACAGACAGAGAAAAATGATGAAAATCTGTTTCACAAACTTGTTTTTATTTCTATGGTTCATATGCGTTTCCTTTACCATTTTTGCGATATAAGGCTTATTTTGTCACTTCTAAATCATAAGTAGTTTTATCTTACACTATTTTACCCTAAAAATAAATGTTTTCCTTTTCTTTATGAATAAATGGGTGTAAAATAAGCAGATGTTAAAAGGACATAAATAATTTCTAAAGGATAATAAAACAAAAGGAAAAGAAAAGGAAACAAATATGAGGCTTAGAAATATTCCGGGTGCGCAGGAGGCTGTGGAAAACAGCCCTTATGTGATTCACGAGCCGGAAAAAAAGAAAGGAAACATGCGCGAGGTTTTCGGAAACCAAAATCCCATACACATTGAGATCGGAATGGGAAAAGGACAGTTTCTGACGGAAATGGCAAAGCAAAACCCGCAGATCAATTATATTGGAATTGAATTATACTCCAGTGTCCTTCTGCGCGCATTACAGAAGATGGATGCATTGCAGGAAAAGCAGGAAGCGCCGGGTAATCTTCGTTTTATGTGTATTGATGCAAGGAAACTTTCGGAAGTATTTGCGCAGGATGAAATCGATAAGATTTATCTGAATTTCTCCGATCCGTGGCCAAAGGACCGTCATGCCAAGAGGCGTCTTCCCAGCAAGGAGTTTTTAAAGCTGTATGATACTTTTTTGAAAAAAGACGGCACTGTAGAATTTAAGACAGATAACCGGGG
This sequence comes from uncultured Lachnospiraceae bacterium, assembly GCA_945949085.1. Classification (GTDB taxonomy): domain Bacteria; phylum Bacillota; class Clostridia; order Lachnospirales; family Lachnospiraceae; genus CAG-194. The sequence goes on from CAMFDJ010000030.1 coordinate 9,430, forward strand.
ACTGTTTGATTTTGCCATAGAGGAGCTGCCACAGGCGGGCTGGGAGGCAAAAGCGATCACCTATGACCTGCATCATGATACGGTTCTTAATGAGGGCAATGTGATGACGGAATACGAGGAGAAATTTTCCGCAAAGGGAAATCCGATCTGTAAGTATATCATATGCCGGTAACGTTTGTTTTATCTCTGATTTCACGGATAGGAGACATTTATCTGTCACAGGAGATATTTATCTGTCATAGATATTCATATAAGGAAAGGAAGCTGACTATGTATCTATTGTTTTTTTTATTCTGGGTAATCTTTAACGGACAACTCACACCGGAAATTGCTGTTATCGGTATTTTTGTGGCAGCGTTGATCTATGGATTTATCTGTAAGTTTATGGACTGGAGCCTGAAAAAAGACATGATGCTTGCAAAATGTGCGCTGTTTTTTGTCGGATACCTTTTTGTTCTGCTCTGGGAGATCATTAAGGCAAATGCAGCAACCATCAAAATGATTTTTACGGAAAAGTACGAGAGAGAGCCGGTGCTTGTCACGTTTCATACCAATCTGAAATCTCCTGTACTCAAGGTGCTTCTGGCAAATTCCATCACGCTGACACCTGGTACGATTACGGTTTCGGTGGATGGAGATCTCTTTACCGTGCATGCACTGGATAAGGATTTTGCAGATGGAATCGAGGATTCCGTTTTTGTCCGTTTGTTGGAAAAAGCAGAAAGGATGGCGTAGGAAATGAACAGAGGAATCATGGCTTTGGAAGCAAGCTACAGTTTTTTGTTTATCGGAGTTTTGATCGTGCTTGCGATCATGTTATTTTTATGCCTTCTGCGCGCTTGTCTGGGTCCGACTGTTGCAGACAGATTGGTAGCCGTCAATATGATGGGTACCATGGTCATTGTCACAATCGCGATTCTGGCGGTCATGAAGGACGAGGGGTATCTCGTCGATATCAGTATGATCTACGCCATGATCAGTTTTCTGGCAGTGATTGTCCTGTCGAAGGTCATCATCGGCGTCCATAAGGAAAAAGAGGAAACAGGGGAGCGTTGCAAAGAAGAAAAGGAGGAAAATGCATCATGAATATTTTATTGTGGATTCGATTCATTTTGGGAACCTTTTTACTGATCTGCGGTATGCTGCTGTTTGTTGTGGAGATCATCAGTGTCTTTAAGCTGGATTATGTGCTCAATCGTATGCATGCGGCAGCGACAGGCGATACCTTTGGAATTGGGCTGTCCATCATTGGTTTGGTCATTTTGAACGGATGGAATTTTACCAGCTTGAAGCTTTTACTGGTGCTTGTATTCTTGTGGTTTTCTTCTCCGGTATCTTCCCATTTGATTGCCAAGCTTGAGGTGATCACGCATGAAGGAGAAGACAAGTATGAAAAGGAGGAGAGATAAATGGAAATCTACATGTACATATTATTGATTTTCCTTGTGGTATGTGCCATTGCCACGAGCTTTACAAAGAGTCTCTTAAATGCGGTCCTGGTATTTATGTCTTACAGTCTGATCATGTCCATTATCTGGATTTTGCTGGAATCTCCCGATCTTGCCATCACAGAGGCAGCAGTCGGTGCAGGTGTGACAAGTATTCTGTTCTTTATCACGCTAAAGAAGATTGAGGCGATCAGAAAGGAGAGAGAGCAGGATGAGTAGGTTAAAAAGAGATGACGAATATCAAAAGACAGGTGCTTTTCGGTTTTTCCGCTGGATGAAGGGAACAAAGGATCCGTATCTTGATGAAGTGGAAATGAAACCGGGAAAGCCATATGAAGATCCGCGCACGCTCGAAGAGATCATGGCTGAGGAATATGAGTTGAAGCAGCGCGTGTACTCTCTTGAGCATAATCGCATCCGAAGTGTCTCCGAAAGATTTTATCAGGTCTGTTCCGTTCTGTTTTCTTTTGTTTTTGCGGGAATCATGCTGTATCTGGTGGCCAATCTGCCGATTGCGGGAACAGCGGATCGACCTGTCAACAATGAAGTGGCCAAGGTATATATTGAAAACGGAATCCGGGATACGGGGGCTGTCAATGTGGTAACGGGTATGATCTTAAATTACCGTGCCTTTGATACCTTCGGGGAAACCTGTGTGCTTTTTATTGCAACAACGTGCGTCATGGTCCTTCTGATGAAGGAGGAGGAGAAGATACGCAGTGACAAGAGTATGAATGACCGATTGTATGAGCCCAAGAATGACATTATTCTGCAGAAGATTGCTTTTGTACTTGTGCCGATTGTCTTCATTTTTGGTATCTATGTCATTCTGAACGGACATCTGTCACCGGGTGGAGGTTTTTCCGGCGGTGCCATGATCGGTTCCGGCATGATTTTGTATGCTGCCGCTTTCGGCTTTGATAAGATGCAGAAATTTTTCAACGAAGAGACCTATAAGGTAGTAAAGGTAGGTGCACTCAGTACCTACTGTGTAGTCATTACTTATTACCTGTATATGGGTGCCAACAATCTGGATAATCATATTCCGCTTGGCGTTCCGGGTATGATCTTTTCCAGTGGTATCATTCTCTGGCTCAATATTTTTGTCGGCATTGAGGTGGCATGTACCATGTATGCTTTCTTTGCATTATTCAGAAGAGGAGGTCTGTAAAAATGTTTGGAAATATCATCGGTAATTTTGGGCAGGCTGTTGCAGTTCTTCTCTTTGTGATTGGTTTTGCCAATCTGCTTTTGCAGAAAAATCTGATCAAAAAGATCATCGGTATGAATTTTATTGATACGGGAACGTATCTGTTTCTCGCGGAAAAAGGATATATTGCCGGACGCGTTGCGCCGATCATCACAGGTGGCGTGACAGATGCGGAAAAATACATCAATCCGATTCCCAGCGGTCTGGTTCTGACCGGTATTGTGGTATCCGTTTCCGTTACGGCGCTGATGCTGTCACTTACCATTCGTCTGTATCAGAGATATCATACTCTGGATATGGATGAAATATCCACCATACTGAAGAAGGAGGAAAACTAAAATGGAATTTATGAGTAATTTTCCCTGTTTTTCCCTGATTCTCTCTATGTGTGCGGCAATCGTGTCTTCCGCCTTGAGCGGAAAATGGGCCAGAAGACTTAACACGGCAGTGATTGCGATCATTGGCATGTTATCAGCAGGGACATTATATCTGACTTATGTGACAAATCAGAGCTATGTCTATAAAATGGGACGTTTTTCTGCGCCTTGGGGTAATGAAATCCGTTTCGGCAATTTAGAGGCCATGATGGCACTGTTTTTCAGCGTCATCATGCTGCTCTCTATCTGGGGTGGCAGAAAGCATCTTCTGGCAGAGATTGACGGATTTAAGGAAAACCTGTACTATGTGCTGCTGGATCTTCTGATGAGTTCGCTTCTGGCGCTTGTCTACACAAACGACTTGTTTACAGCTTATGTTTTTGTGGAGATCAATACCATCTCCGCTTGTGGTCTCATTATGATCCGGGAAAACGGACATACACTCGAGGCAGCTACCCGGTATATGATCATGAGTCTGATCGGTTCCGGCCTTCTGCTTTTCGGTCTGTGTATCCTTTATGATATCACAGGGCATCTTTTGATGAGCAATATCAAGGAGCAGGTTACACTGTTGGTGGGCACAGGCGAGTATCATATTCCGCTTGTGGTTGCCATCGTGTTTATCAGTGTTGGTCTTGCCATCAAGAGTGCATTGTTTCCGTTTCATTCATGGCTGCCGGATGCTTACGGGTATTCCACGGTCTCCAGTGCGGCAATTTTGTCCTCACTGGTTTCAAAGGGCTATATTTTCCTGCTGATTAAGGTATTTTACCGTGTGATCGGGTTTGAGGTTATCTGCCAGAGTAAGGTCATCAATGTACTGTTTGTGTTTGGTCTGTGCGGTATGATCTTTGGATCTTTGAGTGCAATCCGGGAGAACGATATCCGCAGAATGATCGCATTTTCTTCCGTGGCACAGATCGGATATATTTATATGGGCTTTGGACTTGGCACGGAAACGGGTATGGTTGCTTCCATCTTCCACATTCTGTCTCATGCGGCAACTAAGAGTATGCTTTTCATTGCGGCTGTGGGACTGACTGATGTCTCCGGACAGAGTAAGAAATTTATTGACTTAACGGGTGCGGGCTATCGCAATATCATTGCAGGAATCACCTTTACGGTGGGTTCCCTGTCCATGGTAGGTGTGCCTCTGTTTTCCGGTTTTATCAGCAAGATCCTGTTTGCACAGTCCTGTGTGTCGAATGAAAATAAGATGCTGCCGACACTGATCTGTCTGGCGATCAGTACGATCTTAAATGCCATTTATTTTATGAAGACGGTTCTTAGAATCTACACGCCGGTCCATACGGAACATAAAAAAATAAAATGGAAATATGCCATATCCTACGGTGTGGTCTGTCTGTTGTTTATTGGTCTGAATATTTTACTCGGAATGTGTTCTGAGCCGGTAGTTTCACTGATCCGGTCAGGCATTTCTATGTTTGCGTAAGGAGGAAGGAAAAAATGAACGACACAATATCATTATTACTTCCCATCATATTGCCCATTGTTATGGGAACGGTTTTATTCTTTATGAAACCCATGAAAAGCCGAAGACCGGTTCTTGTGTATACAGGAATCAGCCTTGTGGCAACGGCGGTTCTCATTATCCCGGCATGTTTGACAGTGGAAAAGCCGATTGTGCTGTTTTATCTGACCAAGGCTCTGCCTGTCATGTTAAAGCTGGACGGACTTGGCAGATTTTTCCTCGTCATGGTTTCTGTCGTATGGCTGCTTGCCGGATTTTTCTCATTTACATATATGAAGCATGAGAAAAACGAGAAACGATACTTTGCTTTTTACCTGATTACCTACGGTGTGCTGGTAGGACTTGGCTGCAGCGGTAATCTTGTGACCATGTATGCGTTTTTTGAAATGATGACGATTGCTTCTTTCCCTCTGGTAGTTCATAATCAGTCAAGAGAAGCCATCATGGCAGGACTCAAATACCTGTTTTATTCGTTCTTTGGGGCATATATGGCATTGTTTGGGTTGTTCTTTCTGTGCCGTTATACCAATACGATCACCTTTACACCGGGCGGCACTTTGAACATGGAGCTTGTCGCAGGGCATGAAGGCCTGATTCTTCTGGTGGCAGGGCTGATGATTTTGGGATTTAGTGTAAAAGCCGGTATGTTTCCGCTTCATGCATGGCTTCCCACGGCCCATCCGGTCGCACCGGCACCGGCTTCGGCAGCACTTTCCGGTATCATTGTCAAAGCCGGAGTTCTTGCTATTTTGCGCGTGGTATTTTATCTGGTCGGACCTGATTTTCTGCGGGGAAGCTGGGTACAATATATGCTTCTGACTTTATCTCTTGTGACGGTTTTCATGGGTTCCATGCTTGCCTACAGAGAAAAGGTATTAAAAAAGCGACTTGCTTATTCAACGGTCAGTCAGCTTTCTTATATTTTATTTGGTATTGCGCTACTCAATCCGATTGGACTGACCGGAGCATTTTTGCATATGGCAGCACATGCATTTATCAAATGTGCATTGTTCCTTTGCGCCGGAGCGATTATTTTCCGGACAGGGATTACAAATGTAGACGGTCTGACCGGGATCGGCAAAAAAATGCCGCTTACGATCTGGTGCTTTACAATTGTGTCTTTGGGACTGATCGGAATTCCGCCAACAGGCGGTTTTGTGAGCAAATGGTATCTGGCGACAGGTGCACTGGATAGTGGAACCTATGTATTTCAGTATCTTGGACCGATTATCTTACTTGTCAGTGCGCTTTTGACAGCAGGATATTTACTTCCTGTGACAATCAAGGGATTTTTCCCGGGAGAAGATTTTGATTATGTATCTTTGAAAAAATGCGATGCAGATGCATGGATGGCAGTGCCTCTTGTAGTGCTGAGCGTTCTTTCCGTACTGATTGGTATGTTTCCGGGCGGTTTAGTAGATTACCTGACGCAAATTGTTGGCACATTATTCTAGAAAGGAGGAGTCAAAAATGAATGAAATTATGTTATTGTTTGTGGTCATCATTCCATTTATCGGCGGTATTCTGATTCCTCTGATTCCCTGGAAAAACCGCAAGATCATGTGCATTTTTATTGAGGCGGTTGTGCTTGTAAACAGTGTGCTGGTCTGGCTCCTTCTGACAAACAGACCGCAGGAGAGCATGACACTTTTAAAATTCACGGGTAACCTGTCCGTGACACTTCATGTGGACGGACTTGCCAGTGTATTTGCGGGACTGGTCGCCTCGCTCTGGCCATTGGCAACGCTGTATTCGTTTGAATATATGAAGCATGAGGAAAATGAAAAACCGTTTTTTATGTTTTATACCATGACTTTCGGTGTCACGCTGGGTATTGCGCTCAGTGCCAATATTTTGTCCATGTATTTCTTCTATGAGCTTTTGACACTTGTCACGACACCGCTTGTAGTACACACCCTGACAAGAGAGGCAATTCTGGCAGCAAGGACATATCTGTATTATTCTCTGGGCGGTGCGGCATTTGCCTTCATCGGCATGATCTTTATTATTGTTTACGGCAGAAGCACAGACTTTGTCTACGGCGGCGTGTTGTCAGTTGCAGAATATCCCGGAAATGTCAATCTGCTTTTGCTCATCTATGTGCTTGCCTTTATGGGCTTTGGTGTCAAGGCAGCAGTTTGTCCGTTTAACTCATGGCTTCCGAAAGCAGGTGTGGCACCCACGCCGGTTACAGCCCTTCTGCATGCGGTGGCTGTCGTAAAATCCGGTGCCTTTGCCATCATGCGTCTGACCTATTACAGCTTTGGTACAGAGTTTTTGCGCGGAACCTGGGCGCAATATACAGTTATGACAATCACAATCTTTACGATTGTGTACGGCTGTTCCATGGCGGTAAAAGAGAGGCATTTGAAGAGACGTCTTGCATATTCGACGATCAGTAACTTAAGTTATATTCTGTTTGGTGTCACGATCATGACACCGCTGGGTCTTGTGGGCGCTCTTGCGCACATGATCTGTCATGCGGTGATGAAGATCTGTTCCTTCTTCTGTGCAGGTGCGGTCATGTACAAAACAGGCAGATCTTATGTTTACGAACTCGATGGCTTTGGCAGGAAAATGCCGAAAACCTTTGGTATCTTCACGCTGTCGGCCTTTGCACTGATGGGTGTGCCCGGGCTTTGCGGCTTTATCTCGAAATTCAGTCTGGCAAATGCCGCGGTGCAAAGCGGCAATGTGCTTGCCTATGTCGGAATTGCAGCGCTTCTGATCTCTGCGATCTTAACCGCGATTTATATGTTGACAATCGTGATGCGGGCTTTTTTCCCGAGACAGGATTTTGACTATGAAACGATTGCAGATGTGGAGGACCCGAATTGGATGATGCTTGTACCGCTTTCTCTGTTTTGCGTGGGAATGCTTGTGATCGGTCTTCATCCGCAGCCGCTGCTTACCCTGTTTGAAACCATTGCAAATGGTCTGTTTTAGGAAAGGAGAAAAATGAAATGAACACAGGAATTTTATTAGCCATATTTGTTTTTGCTCCGATCATCGGGGCGCTGCTTTCCTATCTGATCGGCCGTTTCCATAAGACGGCGCGCGATTATTTTGCAGATTTGCTTGTCGTGGCGGAATTTGTGGGTGTGGTTTTTCTGTTTGCGGCATATGATGTGTCTGTCCCGCTCAGCTTTGAGATTCCCGGTTTTGCAGGCTTTGGACTGCATTTTATATGGGATGGCTTCCGCAGTGTGTATGCACTTGTTGCTGCAATCATGTGGATGATGACAACCATCTTTTCAAAGGAATACTTCAAGCATTATCACAACAGAAACCGCTATTATCTGTTTATGCTGCTCACCTATGGTGCAACGATGGGTGTGTTCTTATCTGCCGATCTGTATACGACCTTCATTTTCTTTGAGATGATGTCCTTTACCTCCTATGTATGGGTTGCTCATGATGAAAAGAAGGCTTCCCTGCGCGCGGCGGAAACGTATCTGGCGGTTGCAGTGATCGGTGGTATGGTCATGCTGATGGGCATTTTCCTTCTGTATCATACACTCGGCACATTGGAAATTGCGACATTACTGGAGACGGCGAAGGCCTGCCCCGATAAAACAATGCTCTATGTGGCAGGGGCATGTATCAGCATCGGTTTTGGTGCAAAGGCAGGCGCATTCCCGCTCCATATCTGGCTGCCGAAGGCGCATCCGGTCGCACCGGCACCGGCTTCCGCACTGCTGTCCGGTATTCTGACAAAATCCGGTGTGTTCGGACTTCTGGTTGTCAGCTGTAATTTATTGTATGGAGACGGCAACTGGGGAAGTGCTATTTTGCTTATGGGAACCATTACCATGTTCCTTGGAGCCCTTCTGGCTTTGTTCTCTGTCGATCTAAAGAGAACTCTCGCCTGCTCCTCCATGTCACAGATTGGATTTATTATGGTTGGAATCGGTATGCAGGGATTATTGGGCGAGGAAAATGTACTTGCAGCAAGAGGTACGATTCTGCATATGGTGAACCATTCCATGATCAAGCTTGTGCTCTTTATGGCAGCAGGTGTCATTTTTATGAATGTACATAAGCTGAATTTAAATGATATCAGAGGCTTTGGCCGTAAAAAACCGCTTCTGCACTTTATCTTCCTCATGGGCGCTTTGGGAATCGGCGGTATTCCGCTCTGGAACGGCTATGTGAGCAAGACCCTTCTGCATGAGGGCATTGTGGAATACACAGAGCTGCTGGCAGAAGGACATGTACAGCAGATTCTGTTTTCTGCCGGTCAGATGAAGGCGATAGAATGGATCTTCCTTGTAAGTGGCGGTCTGACGGTGGCTTACATGACAAAGCTGTATGTGGCTGTCTTTGTGGAAAAGAATGCTGACAGGGCACTGCAGAAGCAGTATGATGAGAACATACATTATATGAACTGGCAGTCTCTGCTGGCGCTGACGGTGAGTGCCCTTTCATTGTTTATCATGGGCGCATTTCCGGGTATTGTCATGGACAAAATTGCAGACAGAGGTGTGAGCCTGATGCATGCAGGAGCTCTTCATGAGCAGATTGCGTATTTCAGTCTGACGAACTTAAAGGGTGCCATGATCTCAATCGGCATCGGTGCGCTTTTGTATCTTGTTGTGGTTCGACTTTTGCTTATGACGGGAAAGAAGGCAGATGGTGTGAAGGCGTATGTAAACAGATGGCCGGATAAGCTGGATCTGGAAAATGCGGTTTACAGACCTTTGATCACAGTACTATGCGTGATCGGCGGTTTCTTCTGCAGAATACTCGACAGCTTAGTGGATGGTATTGTGGTCTTGCTTCGCAAGACCATATATCAGGACAGACCGCTTCCGTTTGAGCTGACGGAAGGAACAATGTTTACCTATCACATGGGTAATTTCTTAAATGCCGTGGAAGATTTTATGGAACAGAAATTTCCGAAATGGAAGCATAGGCATCATGAATTCGTTCATGAACTTGCCATGGTTCGTCTGGAATGGGAGGAGAATAAGGTCGTCCTCTCCAGAACACTGTCTTTCGGTCTGCTTTTGTTCTGTATCGGTTTTATCTTAACGACAGTATATCTGCTGCGGGTTTACTGGTAGGGTATTTCATATTAAAATACGCTTTCACGGGATATCGCTGCAGCATTTGCGGTAATATATGGAAGGCATTTTTGCCATTGGCTAAAAAGGGCTCCCGAAAAGGAGCCTTTTTCATGCAAAAATGTGTCAAAAAAAGAAATATGAAAAAAATAAAATTTGAGGTTGCTTTTCAAAAACTCTTCTGCTATATTATTATTGTTATCGAAGCGTGGCTCAGTTTGGTAGAGCGCTGCGTTCGGGACGCAGAGGTCGTGGGTTCGAATCCCGTCGCTTCGATTTTGCTGTATAACAGCTTTGATTATGAAAATCAACAGGCAATGATAAGAATAAGTAGTATGATGTGAAACCTACAGAAAGCAGCCGGATGATGAGAGGCGCAGGAGAAGCTTCATATGAATACCTCTTTGAGCTTCGCACCGAATTGATCATCATAGTAGGCTGCGACGGGCAGGCTTCCGTTACAGAGTCAGGGTATTATTGCACATTTACATTGTATTTGACAGCATCTGCAATTGTACTTATTGAGGCAGCTTATGCAAGTGAGCTGTAAAAAAAGGTGGTACCGCGATTTGACCTTCGTCCTTTTCCCAAGGACGGAGGTTTTTTGTTATGGCGACGAGGAAAGCGGTCATCGAGCTTGCATGAATGACCCTTGACGACCGCTAATCATCGAGATAATCAGAAGCAGCGAAGCTGCGGCGCTACGAAGTAGCGGGATTATCGAGATGAAAGAGGAAGGAAAGCAATGAAGAAAATCAAAGCAGAAAATACCGTATATAATATCCTCTCCATCGTTTTTGGTGGAATCGGCACTGTCTTTACCCTCATAGGAGCGCTGTTTCTTGTCTTTTCCTTGCGCACCTTGCAGGGAGCATTTCCGATTCTGGCAGTTGTATTTTTGCCAATCGGTATTTTATTTCTATTTGTCACAATCATTTTGCAGATGGTTGCTGCCGGTCGCACCAAAAAGCTTCGCGTGCTGATAGCGGAAGGCTATTATGTGATGGCAACTTTTACCCGGACAGAGTATGATTATCGCGTCGCGGTTAATTACAGAAATCCGCAGAGAGCGTATTGCAGATATACGGATGAATATGGCACGGTGCATGAATTTCGGAGCGACTGCTTTTGGGATGCTCTTCCGGAAGAAGTTTATACACAGCCCACAGAAGTGCCGGTATATCTGAGAAGAGGCGATTATTCCACTTATTATGTGGATATTAAGGCGCTGACAGATGGTGGGTCAGAGGTGCAGAAGCATTATTGAGAAAATCCGCGGCAAGGTCGGAGTAAAGAGAAACAAGCGGTGGAATTTTACCGGAGCGAAAGATACCAAAAAAGAAAATAGAAGGAAAAAAGCAGACAGAAGAAACGAAGAAAAAAGAAAAGGAGAAGAAACGATGACAGTATTTGATGAATTGAAGGCAAGAGGACTGCTTGCACAGCTGACTGACGAGGAAGAGATCAAGGAACTCATCAATACAGGAAAAGCTGTATTTTACATCGGCTTTGATCCGACAGCTGACAGTCTGCATGTCGGACATTTCATGGCACTTTGTCTGATGAAGAGATTACAGATGGCAGGCAACAAACCGATCGCCCTGATCGGAGGCGGTACCGCGATGATCGGCGATCCGAGCGGACGCAGTGATATGCGTTCCATGATGACAAAGGAGCAGATTGATCATAACTGCGAGTGCTTCAAAAAGCAGATGAGCCGTTTCATTGAATTTGGCGACGACAAGGCGATCATGGTCAATAACGCAGACTGGCTGCGAGACTTAAATTACATTGAATTCATCCGTGATATCGGTGCTCATTTTTCCGTGAACAACATGCTTCGTGCAGAGTGCTACAAGCAGCGTATGGAAAAGGGACTGAGCTTTTTAGAGTTCAACTACATGATCATGCAGAGCTATGACTTTTTGGCACTGTACGAAAAATACGGCTGTAACATGCAGTTTGGCGGAGATGACCAGTGGAGCAATATGCTAGGCGGTACAGAACTGATTCGCCGCAAGCTGGGCAAGGATGCATACGCCATGACCATTACACTTCTGATGAATTCAGAGGGCAAAAAGATGGGAAAAACCCAGAAAGGTGCTGTGTGGCTTGATCCGAACAAGACTTCTCCTTTCGAATTTTACCAGTACTGGAGAAATGTATCTGACGCAGATGTCCTCAAATGCATCCGTATGCTGACCTTCCTGCCTCTCGAGGAGATTGAAAAGATGGACAGCTGGGAGGGAAGCCAGTTAAATACCGCAAAAGAGATTCTTGCTTTCGAGCTGACAAAGCTTGTACATGGAGAAGAGGAAGCAACCAAAGCCCAGGAGGGAGCAAGAGCACTGTTCTCAAGCGGAAGCGCAGCGGATATGCCGACGGCAGAACTTTCTGAAGAGGACTTTACAGACGGTTCGATCGATGTGATCGGTATGCTGGTAAAATCCGGTCTGGTGACATCCCGTTCAGAGGGAAGACGTGCCATTGAACAGGGCGGTGTGACACTGGACGGAGAAAAAGTGACAGATATTAAGGCTGTCGTTGCAAAGGACAGCATTCCGGAGGATGGTATTGTGTTAAAGCGCGGAAAGAAAAACTTCCGCAAGATTGTCATTGCATAAATCGGATATGATTTTCAGAAGGGCATCACTTACATGATATGTGGTGCTCTTTTTTTGCTTCTGTCTAAGAAGGGCAGTTTCAAAATGAAATGTCAGCATGGAATCATATAATTTCAAAAAAACGTGGTACAAAAAAGTAAATTGACAAACGCTTACTTTCTATATATGATGTGTTCAGTTTCTATGACAGATTATCTTTAAGCAGAACCGGGAAAGGAAGTCAGGAATGAAAACAGATCAGGAAAAAAGAACTCTTTACAAAAATATTATTGTGGTAGCGCTGCCCATTATTTTGCAGAATCTGTTAGATGCAGCAGTAAGCTCTGCGGACGTTTTAATGCTTAATTTTGTCGGACAGACCGCAATATCCGCAACTTCTTTGGCAAGCCAGTACAGCAGTATCTATTTTATGTTTTTATATGGAATCGGTACAGGTGTTGCAATGCTTTGTGCCCAGTATTGGGGGAAGGGTGATAAAAGGACCGTAGAAAAAGTGGAAGGCTTAGGTCTTCGATTTGCATTACTGATCGGTCTGATTTTTTGCCTTTGCAGCATGCTGATTCCGACATGGATGATGAAACTTTATACAGATGATACAGAGCTTATTACGCTTGGAACCGTTTATCTTCGTATTTTGGCTCCCGGTATGCTTTTTTGGGGGATAAGTGCTGTTTATACATCGGTTCTTCGTTGCATCGGCAGAGTCACAACCAGTACAGTAATAGATGCAATTGCCCTTTTGTCAAATGTATGTTTGAATGCGGTTTTTATTTTTGGTTTATTTGGTATTCCGAAAATGGGCGTAGCGGGCGTGGCGCTTGCTACCTTAATTTCCCGCAGCATACAGCTTATTTGTTGTATTGTGGTATCGGTAAAATGGGCGGAAGTGAAGCTCAGGCTTACCCATATTTTTGAAAGGCATCCACTTTTAATGAAGGATTTTGTATCAATGGCACTACCTGCGATTGGAAATGATGTCATCTGGGGTGTCGGTTTTTCTATGTACACGTTGATTTTAGGGCATCTCGGCAGTGATGCGGTTGCCGCCAATTCCATTGTATCGGTAGTACGCAATCTGGGCTGTGTACTTTGCTATGGAATTGCAAGTGCTTCCGGTATTATTGTGGGGCAGATTCTTGGTAGAGGAGAAATCGAAAAGGCAAAAACAACAAGTCATACGTTGCTTCGTTTGACAATAGCGGCAGGTGTGATAGGCGGACTCATGGTATTTGCCTTATCACCGGTTGTCATCCGCTATGCGAAGCTGAGCGAGAGGGCACTTGATTATCTGCAGTTCATGCTCTATATCAATACCTATTATGTCATGGGTACAGCCATCAATTCTTTGCTGATTGCCGGTATTTTCCGGGCAGGGGGCGACAGCAAATTTGGTTTTTGGTGTGACACAATCGACATGTGGGTATATGCGGTGCCGCTTGGTCTTTTGGCAGCATTTGTGTTTCAGCTTCCGGTCAAAGTGGTATATTTTCTTTTGTGTACCGATGAGTTTGTAAAATGGCCGTGGGTGTTCAAGAATTATTTCAGTTACAAATGGGCACGCAACATTACGCGAAATGATATTGATGCTGATGCGTAAAAGGGCAAAAGAAAATGCAAAGAATTGCTTCCGGAAAAAAATACTGATAAAATAAGAAAAGAATCGGGAGATGGAGCGCAAAGGAGGATATCATCCGTATGACAATACAAAAGAAAATGAACAAAGAATGGTGGATCAGGCTGGCTCTTTTGACCATTGGGCTGATCATAGCGCATTTGGGTGTGACATTGTTTGTCATCAGTAATTTGGGAACTGATACGTTTACGGTATTTGCATCGGGGGTCTCACATATCAGCAAGATTTCCATCGGACTTTGTCATAGCGGTATTCAATGTATTTTGATTATCCTGATGATCCTATTTACAAAGGGATATATCAAAACAGGGTCATTCGTCTGTTGTCTGCTCGGCGGTCCTATCATAGATTTTTTCAAATGGATATTGGAAGGCTTCGTTTCTGCGCAATCTCCGATCGTCATTCGCTATGTCGCTATGGTAGCGGGATGTATCATTTTATCCATTGGTATGGCTCTTGTTATTGAGTCAGATGCAGGAACGGGACCGAATGATCTGGTTGCCGTGATCCTGACAGATAAGCTGAAAAAATTTCAGTTTCGAACGGTGCGAATAGCCTGTGATCTGTTTTTTGTAATAGTCGGGTTTGCACTGGGCGGAACAGTCGGAGTAGGAACGTTGGTGGCTGCATTTTTGATCGGTCCCGTCGTACAGTTTTTCCGTCCGCTTCACGCCAAAAACATAGAGAGAATCTTGCGGAAAGATAAGGCATAGAAATCAGTAAACCGCAGAGAAAAGAAAACACATAAAGCAAATGTTGAAGATAGAATGGGAAACAGCATTCGGAGGAAAAGATGCAATATTGCAAATTACAAATTGGTTGTCTGGTCATTGTGTTATATATTGTCTGTGTATATGTCAAGGAAACGTTAAAAAGAAACATTTCCTGTCATCCGGTTTATGATATGCTTCTGGCGATCTGTCCCTGGGCAATTGTATTTGACGGTATTACCGCCTGCAGTGTGAATTATCTGCATATCGTTCCGGCCGGTGTGAATCTGTTTTTGCACGGTGTATTTTTTCTCCTCATGGTTGCGGTCATTGCCTGTACCTATCTCTATATGATAGATATCACGGTAGGATTGCCAAAGAAAAAAAGGAAAACAGTTTGTCTGCTTGCACCGGCAATCCTGTCAGCTGCATTCGTGCTGCTTTTCCTGAATCAGACATATTATGTGCATGGAAAAACAACCAATTATTCCATGGGTATTTCGGTTGTGATCTGTTATGTGTCACTTTTGATTCATTTTGCCATGATTTTTATTCTGGTGATCATGCGCAGACATACCATTGAAAAGAGGAAATTTGTCAGCATTCTCTGGTTTATGGCAATTTCACTTGTCGTTCTTTTGGTGCAGACGCTCTATCGGGAGAGTCTGGTTTCTTCTATTTATCCGACACTTGTCATACTTGGCTTGTACATCAATTTGGAGGATCCGAATATCCGCAGGCTGCAGCAGTACAATGCGGAAACGGTCATGGGTTTTGCGACCTTGGTTGAAAATCGTGATCACAGTACGGGAGGCCATATCAAGAGGACAAAGAGCTATGTCGGTATCATCATGCAAGAGATGAAAAAGGATCCGAAATATCGTATGATCCTTACAAAGGATTATGAGAAAAATGTGCTGGATGCAGCACCAATGCATGACATCGGAAAAATTGCAACACCGGATCACATTTTGCAAAAGCCCGGCAAACTGACGGATGAAGAATATGCGATTATGAAAGAGCACGCTGCCAAGGGCGGGGAGATCATCAAAGAGACTTTTTCATACGCGGATAATCCGGCATACCAGCAGATTGCATATGAGGTAGCAAGATACCATCATGAAAAATGGAACGGACAGGGGTATCCGGAAGGATTGCAGGAGGAGGAAATACCGCTTCATGCGCGTATTATGGCAATTGCAGATGTATTTGATGCCGTTTCCGCAAAACGATGTTATCGGGATGCGATGCCGCTTGAGAAGTGCTTTTCCATCATCGAAGAAGGTGCCGGCAGGGATTTTGATCCGGATCTGGTTGCTATCTTTATGCATGCAAGGGATCAGGTCGAGGCGCTGTACCATGAAACAGCGGCAGAGTAACCATCCGAAACCATCGGTCTGTGACAAAAATGGCGGGAATGTCGGTGATGGCAGTGGAGCTGGGTGCAAGCAGGCTGTTGGCACCGTATTTCAGTTCCTCTCAGATTGTCTGGACCATTATTCAGAGTGAAGTAGAGTATTACCGCGGAATTTATAATGAGGGCGGAATTTCCGCGCTGCTCGAGCAGCTGTAAAAATAGACAAGCGAGTTTTTACCCTCCCAGAGTTACATCCTGTCTGCTGTACCACCGTAGTGCATTTGTAAAATCTTCGTCCGTATAATCCGGCCAAAGATGATCTTCTACGTAAAAGTCGGCGTAGACAGACTGGATAGGCAAAAAACCGGACAGGCGGCGCATGCCGCCCCAGCGAATGATCAGATCAATTCTGGAAATGTCATGAGAATACGGTCTGCCATCTTCTTTTATATGGGAAAGGTCCCATTGCCATCCGTAATTGACCAGAAAATTGACCCGGATTCCACCGCCGCAAACAGGTGTGCGGGTGATATAGGGCAACAATTCTTTGGGAAAACATTTGGAGCCATAGTCGCCGATGACCAGCAGATCTGCACCCTCTTTTGTCAAAAGGTTTACCGCGTCCACGCAGGCTTTCTGAAAGGCCCTAAACTGCGCAGCGGGGCGCTTGCAGTTATCTACCGTAAAACCATAATATGTGATTTCTTCAATTCCGCTTCGTTTGGCCAGCTGAAGAAGCCTTAGCCCCGGTTCTAATCCGTGTTGATAGCCGCTTTGCTTTTCCATGCCTTTTCCTTCTGCCCAGCGCCGGTTGCCGTCCGGAATAATGCCGATATGTTTTGGCATCTGTCTGATCATGTCTATCACCTCATCCATCAGTATTCCCAGATATTTCCTTATTATGCGGGTTATATTTCGCACGTGTCATGCCATCGCATAATGAGTGATTTTTCATAATGCGGAACTAGTGCTGAAAAGTTTTCTGCCATTTCGCAATAGAAGAGTGACAAGTATTTTCGCGGATTGACAAATAGTGTCCCCTTTTTTACGATAGTCTTATGATAGATCACTATGACAGATCGTATTTATAGTCAGATATTCCTTCCGGAAGAAGGAGTCTGCCATATACGCAGAGAGAGCATATCCTATACACAGAGAGAACATATCCTACACACAGAAAGAGCGGAGGTATCGAAATGAAACAGATTACAATAGGAAAACAGGTAATGACTGCACCGGCAATTGTAGCGGGTTGTATGCGGCTTGCAGATTTTACGCCGCAGCAGATGAACCATTTTATCCACACTTCCATGGAGCTGGGAATCAAATTCTTTGACCACGCGGATATCTATGGCGGTGGCAAAAGTGAAGAAATCTTCGGACAGGCATTAAAGAACGATGCGTCGCTGCGCCGCGAAGACATGATCCTGCAGTCCAAATGCGGCATCGCAGCAGGGTATTATGACCTTTCCAAAAAGCATATCATAGAATCGGTTGACGGCATCTTGCAAAGACTGCAGACGGACTATCTGGATATTTTGCTGTTGCATCGTCCGGATGCGCTCATGGAACCGGAGGAAGTGGCGCAGGCTTTCGATATTTTGCAAGAGAGCGGAAAGGTGCGTCATTTTGGTGTCTCCAACCAGAAGCCCATGCAGATCGCACTGCTGCAAAAATATGTAAAGCAGCCACTTTTGATCAATCAGTTGCAGTTTAGCATTCCTGTTTCCAATATGGTGGCAAACGGCATGGAGGTAAATATGGAGACAGACGGGGCGACAGACAGGGATGGCAGTGTGCTGGACTATTGTCGTCTGCATGATATTACCATTCAGGCGTGGAGTCCGTTTCAGATGCCGGGCTGGAAGGGTTGTTTTCTGGGTGCGCCGGAATATGGGGAGCTGAATAAAGTGCTCTCAGAGCTCTCGCAAAAATATGAGGTGACTATTGCGGCGATTGCAACGGCATGGATACTCCGTCATCCGGCGGGAATGCAGGTGATCACCGGTACGACCAGCGAAGAGAGACTGAAAGAGATTGCGTCGGCTGTTGCCATCCGGTTGACAAGGCAGGAGTGGTACCGGCTCTATCTGGCAGCAGGCCATCCACTGCCGTAGCGTATCCCTATCAGAAAACAGAAAATATGTTCGAATAGTCCTGAATATTGTACTTTTCTTTTGGTATTATCAGTTTGTAAGGAAAAGGTGATAAACGTGATTTATGAAAGAGAGGTATCGATTATGAAAGGATATTTTGTGACAGAAGGGTATATGGGATTTGTGGAAAACAGATATATGCTGTTTGCCAGCGAGGCAGATTATAGAGAGTATTATCTGGAAAACAGATAGACAGGTTTCCTGTTTTTGTCTAAAATTTTTCCGCCTGTTCCTATTTTTTGTCAGTTGTTGCTAACAAATACCAAGTATCGGTTGCAAAAGGCAAAGAAAATAAAGTATACTGACATGGGTAATGAACGCAGGCAAGACTGCGTTTAGGATAAAACAGCAAAAGGAGATTGCCATGAAAACGATTCAGGTAGCAGAGATTACAAAGACGATCCGGGAGATGTGCATTGAGGCAAACCATTTTCTTACATCTGACATGGATGAAGCGTTAAAGGGAGCCTGCGAGTCAGAGAAATCACCTCTTGGCAGGCAGGTACTCAGTCAGCTACAGGAAAATCTGAAGATTGCCGGAGAGGATATGATTCCGATTTGTCAGGATACCGGCATGGCAGTTGTCTTTATGGAGATTGGGCAGGATGTGCATTTCGAGGGAGGAGATCTTACCGATGCGATCAATGAAGGCATCAGACAGGGCTATGTAGAAGGCTTTTTGCGGAAATCCGTTGTCAGAGATCCTTTGGAGCGTGAGAATACCAAGGATAACACACCGGGTATCATTCATTATGAGATTGTTTCCGGTGAGGAGGTTAAAATCACAGTTGCACCAAAGGGCTTTGGAAGTGAAAATATGAGCAGAGTGTTTATGCTCAAGCCCGCAGATGGTATGGAAGGTGTCAAAAATGCCATTTTGACGGCAGTCAAAGATGCCGGTCCGAATGCCTGTCCGCCTATGGTTGTGGGAGTCGGTATCGGTGGAACCTTCGAAAAATGTGCGATTATGGCAAAGAAAGCATTGACAAGACCTGTCAATGAGCATTCCTCTGTTCCTTATGTGGCAGAGATGGAAAAGGATTTGCTTGAAACAATCAATCATAGCGGAATCGGTCCCGGCGGACTTGGCGGCAGCACAACTGCGCTGGCTGTCAATATCAATACTTATCCGACACATATTGCAGGTCTTCCTGTGGCAGTGAATATTTGCTGTCATGTAAACAGACACAGTGTGAGAGTGTTGTAAGTCATTTTTTGTAATATATTTGGGCAGCTATGACATGGAGCATTTCGTAGGTATCGTGGGGGCAAAAAGTCTTTCAACTACGACATCATTTATTACAGTTGACATGAGTTTCTACTATATATAGTAGGAATACGATACAGCATATGTAGATAAGGTATGATATGATACGATATCGAAAATGTTCTGACGAACATAAATCGGAAAAGCTGTCTGAAATATGCAGTATGTGGATTTTATGATCAGATACAGCATCACAACGATTAGAAAGGATATGAAAATGGATCGATATATCAAAGCACCAATCAGCACAGAGGACATCAATCAATTAAAAGCAGGCGATTATGTATATATCACCGGAACGATCTATACTGCCAGAGACGCCGCACATAAACGTATGTACGAGGCTTTGCAGGCAGGCGAAGAGCTTCCGATTTCTTTGGAGCATAATATTATATATTATATGGGGCCGTCTCCGGCCAGAGAGGGCAGACCGATTGGCTCTGCAGGACCGACAACTGCAAGCCGCATGGATAAATATGCACCACAGCTCCTGGATTTGGGACTTAAGGGAATGATTGGAAAAGGGAAGCGCTCTGAAGCGGTTAAGGAAGCAATTGTCAGAAACAACTGCGTGTATTTTGCCGCGGTCGGTGGTGCAGGCGCACTTCTGTCAAAATCTATCAAGGCATCCGAAGTAATCGCCTATGATGATCTCGGAACAGAGGCCATTCGTAAATTGGAGGTAGAAAACTTTCCTGTTATCGTTGTAATTGATAAAGACGGGAATAATTTATATGAAACAGCTGTGAAGGAATTTCATATAGACGATTAGAAGAAAGAAACTGATTGTTTAGAGTTCTTTTTTAGAAATATCATGGATGATCATTCTACCGGGAGAAAAGAAAATGCGAATAGCTTTGATGGTTCTTAGAAAACTTTATATTGTACCATTTCTGTTTTACAAAATATGTGTTGCTGCAAAGCATTACGATGGAGATTATATGCCGGGATTTCTGCTGGCAAAAAAAATAGCAAAACATGCAATAGAAGCAGGTAATATCACGCTGGAAGTACATGGAGAAGAAAACATTCCAAAAGAGGATGGTTTTATCTTTTATCCCAATCATCAGGGGTTGTTTGATACATTGACTTTTTTCTCTTCCTGCCCGAAACCGTTCGCCTGTGTGATCAAAAAGGAAGCAAGTAAAGTAATTTTGTTAAAGCAGGTTGTAGAGGCGACAGGTTCACTGGCGATTGACAGAGAGGATATCAGACAGTCCATGAAGGTAATTAATCAGGTTGCGGAAGAAGTCAAAGGCGGACGGAATTACCTCATTTTTGCTGAAGGGCACAGAAGCAAGGAGGGCAACAAGCTGCAGGAATTTAAAGGAGGCAGCTTTAAAGCGGCGCAGAAGGCAAAATGTCCGATTGTACCCTGTGCATTGATCAATTCCTTTGTTCCTTTTGATGAGAAATCCATCAGACAGGTAACGGTTAAATTGATTTATATGAAGCCGTTATATTATGAAGAATATGCTTCGATGAAAACAGGAGAAATTGCAGAGGAAGTAAAGCGAAGGATTGAAGAAACTATTCGGCAATACGAATAGAACACAAGATGTTGAGGTCATATTATAAGGGTAATACAAGGGTTTTAAAAAGAATAAAAAAAGATAAATTAACACATTGACAAAAGAAAACCCCTTATGTATAATAACATTTGCGTCATGAAAGACGTGGCAACTTTATATTGGTAGAGGATAAAGTTCAGCAGTAAGGAGAAATACTCAAGAGGCTGAAGAGGCGCCCCTGCTAAGGGTGTAGGTCGTTCACGCGGCGCGAGGGTTCAAATCCCTCTTTCTCCGTTTCATATCATGAAAGAGACGAATCTTGACTGGTTCGAGATTCCTTTTTTTCGCCTCAAAGTTTTTAAAAGAAAATGCTTGACAAAGCATGTGGGGTCTGATATGATGATAAACGTCGCTTGGAAAGCGAAAAATGAAAAAGTTGTTGACAAAGCCAAAAACGTATGATATTCTATCAGAGTTGCGGCAAGCAACAGAACCTTGACAAATAAACAGCAA
>CAMFDJ010000031.1 GCA_945949085.1 uncultured Lachnospiraceae bacterium
GATAATTTTAGAAGAGGTCGTGGACACGGTTCAGGAAATGGCAAGACAGCCGGTAAGGGACATAAAGGTCAGAAGGCTCGTTCCGGCGCACCGAGAATCGGTTTCGAAGGTGGACAGATGCCATTATACAGAAGAATTCCTAAGAGAGGTTTCAAAAACCGCAATTCTAAGGAAATCGTAAGCATCAACCTGAGTGCATTAGATAAATTCGATGATGGCGCAACTGTAGATGTTGCAGCACTGATCGAGGCAGGAATCGTAAAGAACCCACGTGATGGTGTTAAAATTCTCGGAAATGGAGATATTACCAAAAAACTCAATGTGAAAGTGGATGCCTTCAGCGCATCTGCTAAGGAAAAAATTGAGGCAGTTGGTGGAACAGCAGAGGTGATCTAATGTTACAAACATTAAAGAATGCGTTCAAAATCAAAGAAATTAGAAACAGATTATTATTTACCCTGGGTATGCTGGTTGTCATCCGTTTCGGATGTCAGCTGCCCGTACCGGGTGTAAACAGAACCTATTTTGCGGAATGGTTTGCAAGCCAGTCCGGTGATGCTTTTAATTTCTTCGATGCGTTTACCGGTGGTTCTTTCCTGAATATGTCGGTATTTGCACTTAATATTACACCATATATTACAAGCTCCATTATTATGCAGCTTTTGACGATTGCAATTCCGAAGCTGGAGGAAATGCAGAAGGATGGAGAAGACGGCAGAAAGAAAATTGCATCGATCACACGATATGTGACTGTTGGGCTGGCATTGATCGAAGCGACAGCAATGGCAATTGGTTTTGGTAACAGTGGTCTTTTGCAGGATGATTCTGTAGTTCTTGACTATATTATGGTTATTGCAGCACTCACAGCAGGCAGTGCATTCCTGATGTGGATCGGTGAACAGATTACAGAGCATGGTGTTGGAAACGGAATTTCCATTGTTTTGACGATTAATATCGTTTCCCGTATGCCGCAGGATCTTGCCAATCTGTATGAACAGTTTGTCAAGAGTGCAGAGACTGTGACGCTTGCGGTGATTTCCGCAGCCGTGATCATTGCGATCATCATTGGAATGGTTGTTCTGGTTATCATCTTAAATGACGGAATCAGAAAAATCCCGGTGCAGTACGCAAAGAAAATTCAGGGACACAAGACATTTGGCGGACAATCTTCAGCAATTCCGCTCAAGATCAATACAGCCGGTGTTATCCCGATCATCTTTGCTTCTTCACTGATGCAGTTCCCTATTGTTATTTGCCAGCTTGTCGGTTATCAGGGAACGGGAGTATGGGGTGAAATCCTGAAGGGATTAAATTCCAACAACTGGTGTAATCCGGATATTCCGGTATACAGTATCGGTTTACTGTTTTATGTAGTACTTGTTGTATTTTTTGCATATTTTTATACATCCATTACTTTTAATCCGTTGGAAATTTCCAACAATATAAAAAAACAGGGCGGTTTCATTCCGGGTATCAGACCGGGTAAGCCGACAACTGAATATTTAACAAATATTCTGAACTACATTATCTTTATCGGAGCAGTCGGTCTGATCATTGTGGCTGTGCTTCCATACTTCTTTAACGGCGTATTCGGAGCAGATGTTTCCTTTGGCGGAACAAGCCTGATCATCATTGTCAGTGTCATCTTAGAGACAATTAAGCAGATTGAATCCTTAATGTTAGTTCGTAATTATAAGGGCTTCTTAAATGCGTAGCCTGAATGGATGAACATAGAGAAATAAGGCTAGGGGCAGGCGAGAAATCGTTTGTCCCATGCGTTATGTAAAGGAACAGACTTAGAAAATAAGATTTCGAATAAGAGGATGAAAAAATGAAAATTATTATGTTAGGAGCACCGGGAGCAGGAAAGGGAACACAGGCAAAGATGATTGCAGACAAATATAGTCTGCCGCATGTTTCCACCGGTGATATTTTCAGGGCAAATATCAAAAACGGCACAGAGCTTGGTATGGAGGCAAAGAAATATATGGATCAGGGCCTGTTGGTACCGGATGAGCTGACTGTAAAGATTTTGCTTGACAGAGTAGCGCAGGACGATTGCAAAAACGGGTATGTGTTAGATGGTTTCCCGAGAACAATTCCGCAGGCAGAAGTATTAGACAAAGCGCTTGCCGGACTTGGTGAATCAATCGACTACGCAATTGATGTTGACGTACCGGATGAAAATATTATCAGTAGAATGTCAGGCAGACGTGCTTGTCTGTCATGCGGCGCAACCTATCATATTGAGCATGTTCCGCCTAAAAAAGAAGGAATATGTGATAGATGCGGGAAAGAACTGGTGCTCAGAGATGATGATAAGCCGGAGACAGTTAAGAATCGTCTGAAGGTATATCATGACCAGACGCAGCCCCTCATTGATTTCTATAATGGCAAGGGTGTTTTAAGGACTGTGGACGGTACGCAGGATATGCAGGATGTATTTGGCGCAATCGTTGCGATTTTAGGAGAAGAATAAAATGGCAGTTACAGTGAAATCTGCAAGAGAAATTGATCTGATGCGGGAATCCGGGAAAAGACTTGCTGAGGTGCATGCACGACTCGGAGAGATGATAAAGCCCGGTATTTCGACTCTGGAGATCGATCAGGCTGGGGATAGAATGATTCGAAAGCTTGGCGGCGTACCCAATTTCCTGCATTATAATGGCTATCCGGCTTCTATTTGTGTCTCGGTGAATGATGAAGTGGTACATGGAATTCCGAGGGCGGATCGCATCTTGAAGGAGGGCGATATTGTAAGCCTTGATGCCGGATTGATCTATAAAGGATATCACTCGGATGCGGCAAGAACACATGCTGTCGGCGAAATCTCCGAGGAGGCAAAGCTTCTCATTCAAAGAACGGAAGAAAGCTTCTATGAAGGAATCCAAATGGCGGTGGCAGGAAATCATTTGTATGATATCTCCAATCGAATTGATGCCTATATCACAGGATTTGGTTATGGAATCGTCAGGGATCTTGTGGGACATGGAATTGGGAAGAAATTGCACGAGGATCCTCAAATTCCGAATTTCAGACAGAAAAAGAAAGGTATCAGGCTTTGCGCCGGTATGACACTTGCTGTAGAACCCATGATCAATATGGGAAGAAGTGAAGTGGAGTGGCTTGATGATGACTGGACGGTTGTGACTGATGATGGCAGCTATTCTGCACATTATGAAAATACGATCGTCATCACGCCGGACGGGGAACCTGAAATTCTGACACTATTATAATAGGAGATAACATGATAGGATGGTTAGCCAGAGCAAAGGCAGGTCACGATAAAGATAAGTTATATATTATTATAGAAGAAAAAGGTGAATATGTTTTTCTTGCGGATGGTGAGAGTAAAACGCAGGCGAAACCCAAAAAGAAAAACAAGAAGCATATTCAGATCTGTAAAAAGCAGATTCCGTTTCTTGCGCAGCTGCAGAAGAAGCTGATGCAGGGACAGCCGGTCAGAGAAGAAGAAATAAAACGAGCAATCAAACTTTTCGGGAAGAGTGAAATGGAGGAAGAGAATGTCTAAAGCAGATGTCATTGAAATCGAAGGAACTGTAGTTGAAAAGTTACCGAATACCATGTTTCAGGTTGAGCTGGAAAACGGTCATAAGGTACTTGCCCATATCAGCGGGAAACTGAGACAGAATTTTATCAGAATTCTGCCCGGTGATAAAGTGACTCTTGAATTATCTCCCTATGATTTATCCAAGGGTAGAATCATTTGGCGTGATAAATAAATTTTCAAATAGCTATTGCAATTGTATAATTGCTCTGCTATAATGTAAGACGGTCTTTTTTGAAAGGAGGGTTTAACGTGAAAGTTAGATCATCAGTAAAACCAATTTGCGAAAAATGCAAAGTCATCAAGAGAAAGGGTAAAATCAGAATTATCTGTGAGAACCCAAAACACAAACAGGTACAGGGTTAATTTATCATTAACAGACCAGTTTTTAATTCTGTAGCAAATTTAGCGGCTGAACAGTTTTTCTACCGTCATAGAAAAACTGATTAAGATAATTTTACGTAGTGAGCCTACGGAAAATTACTTATTGATACCGAGAAGTAAGA
Source organism: uncultured Lachnospiraceae bacterium (assembly GCA_945949085.1). Lineage (GTDB taxonomy): Bacteria > Bacillota > Clostridia > Lachnospirales > Lachnospiraceae > CAG-194. Next base: position 4,075 of record CAMFDJ010000031.1, read on the forward strand.
AGCTTAGTATCGGAAAGGTCAGGCTGTGCCTGGCTGGGTATTTTGTGTTTATGCCCCAATCAATTAGTAACATGTGATGGAACGCGCACAGTGTGATGAGCTGGGAGGCGTTCATCAAAAAGTTTAGGTACGAAAAGTACCCGGAAAACGGAGGAAAGAAAAATGGCTCGTATTGCAGGTGTTGACTTACCTAGAGACAAACGTGTTGAAATCGGTTTAACCTATATCTATGGTATCGGTAGACCAAGTGCAACCCGCATCTTAACAGAAGCCGGTGTAAATCCGGATACCCGTTGTCGTGATCTGACAGACGACGAGGTAAAGAAGATCAGTGAAGTAATTGATGCTACGCAGGTTGTAGAAGGTGATCTGAGAAGAGAGATCGCTCTGAACATCAAGACATTGCAGGAGATTGGATGCTATCGCGGTATCCGTCACAGAAAAGGACTTCCGGTTCGTGGTCAGAAGACAAAGACCAATGCAAGAACAAGAAAAGGTCCGAAGAGAACAGTAGCAAATAAGAAGAAATAATCCATAAGGATTTAGTTTGAGAGAAAGTAGGTTAGTTTAATTATGGCTAAACAGGTTGCAAAAAAAGTAACAAAGAAGCGTGTAAAGAAAAACGTTGAACACGGACAGGCACATATCCAGTCATCTTTTAACAACACAATCGTTACACTGACTGACAATGAAGGAAATGCGCTGAGCTGGGCTAGTGCCGGCGGTCTGGGATTTAGAGGTTCAAAGAAATCTACTCCTTATGCAGCACAGATGGCAGCTGAGACTGCTACAAAGGCAGCATTAGTACATGGATTAAAGACTGTTGATGTTATGGTAAAGGGTCCGGGCTCAGGTCGTGAGGCTGCTATCCGTGCATTACAGGCTTGTGGACTCGAAGTAACCAGTATCCGCGATGTTACACCGGTACCTCACAATGGTTGCCGTCCGCCAAAGCGTCGTCGTGTCTGATGGCGGCTAATATGTACGCAAACTAGCTTTGGATATGTATGATAGAAAGAAAATCATGTTGGAAGAAAGCGCTCACAGGGCGCTGTAAACAATATCAGGAGGAAAAAAGAAATGGCAGTAAACAGAGTTCCTGTTTTAAAGAGATGTAGATCACTTGGTCTTGAGCCAAGCGTTCTTGGATATGACAAAAAGTCAAACCGTCAGCTTAACAGATCAAAGAAACCGAGTGAATATGCACTTCAGCTTCGTGAGAAACAGAAAGCAAAATTCATTTACGGTGTATTAGAGAAACCTTTCCGTAACTACTATGACAGAGCAGATATGATGAAGGGTCAGACAGGTGAAAACCTGATGGTTATCCTGGAGAGCAGACTTGATAATGTAATTTTCCGTCTTGGATTTGCAAGAACAAGAAGAGAAGCAAGACAGGTTGTTGACCATAAGCATGTTCTGGTGAACGGCAAATGCGTAAATATCCCTTCTTATCTGATCAAAGCCGGTGATGTCATCGAGATCAGAGAAAAATCAAGAAGCTTACAGAGATATAAAGATATCGTTGAAGTAACAGAAGGAAGACTTGTTCCGGAATGGTTAGATCAGGATATCGAAAGCTTAAAGGGAACTGTGAAATCACTTCCTACAAGAGAAATGATCGATGTACCTGTAGACGAAATGCTTATCGTCGAGTTGTATTCTAAATAAGAAACCTTACAAAACCAAAGGCCGTTTTGGCCTTTGGGTTTTGTCGACTTATTCAGTTTATTGCGCGCCGTGAGGCAATCATGGATTAAGAATTGTAAGGAGGGTATTTACAGTGTTTGATTTTGAGAGACCCAATATTGAAGTTGCAGAAATCTCAGAGGATAAGAAATACGGCAGATTCGTAGTGGAACCATTGGAACGCGGCTATGGTATCACATTAGGCAACTCTTTGAGAAGAATCATGCTTTCATCCCTGCCGGGAGCTGCAGTAAGCCAGGTTAAGATTGAAGGCGTATTGCATGAGTTCAGTTCTATTCCCGGTGTAAAGGAAGATGTGACTGAGATCATTATGAACTTAAAGAGTCTTGCTATTAAGAACAGCAGCAGCACAAACGAGCCTAAGACAGCTTACATTGAGTTTGAGGGCGAGGGTGTAGTCAGAGCATCTGATATCCAGTGTGATCAGGATATCGAGATCATCAATTCCGATCAGGTGATCGCTACGCTTTCAGGTGGCAAAGAAAGCAAATTATATATGGAACTGACCATTACAAAGGGCAGAGGATATGTAAGTGCCGATAAGAATAAGACAGAAGATCTGCCAATCGGTGTGATTGCAGTAGATTCTATCTATACACCTGTAGAACGTGTGAATATGACTGTAGAAAATACCCGTGTTGGTCAGGTGACAGATTTTGATAAGCTGACATTAGATGTTTATACGAATGGTACATTGGCTCCGGATGAAGCAGTCAGCCTTGCAGCAAAGGTACTCAGCGAGCATCTGTCTCTTTTCATTAACCTTTCAGAGAGAGGCGAGCAGGCTGTTGTCATGAGCGAGACAAAGGATGACGAAAAGGAAAAAGTGCTTGAAATGAGCATTGATGAACTTGAGTTATCCGTTCGTTCTTATAACTGTTTAAAGAGAGCCGGCATCAATACGGTAGAAGAGTTAACCAACAAAACTTCAGATGATATGATGAAGGTTCGTAATTTGGGACGTAAATCTTTAGAAGAAGTTTTAGCAAAATTAAAAGAACTTGGATTAGAACTGAACTCAGGAGAGGAAGTTTAATCTGATTTCTCATAAAGGTTTCGCATGTGAAGTAAGACCGATGAGCATTCATATGCTAGGCATGAATGGAACAAAAAACGATTCGGTATATAAGACCAAAGAGCAATGCCGGATCCACCATGAATGGAGGACTAGAAAATGGCAAAGTACAGAAAACTTGGCAGAACATCAGACCAGAGAAAAGCATTATTAAGAAATCAGGTAACGAATCTGTTATATCATGGAAAGATCGTTACAACTGAGGCAAAGGCAAAAGAAGTACAGAAGATGGCTGAAAAGGTCATCACACTTGCTATCAAAGAGAGAGACAACTATGAGACTGTAAAGGTAACAGCTAAGGTTGCTCGCAAAGACAAAGACGGCAAGAGAGTAAAAGAAGTCGTTGATGGCAAGAAGGTTACAGTTTATGACGAAGTAGAAAAGGAAATCAAGAAAGATCTTCCTTCCAGACTTCATGCAAGACGCCAGATGCTTCAAGTATTATATCCTGTAAAAGAAGTTCCTACAGAGAACGCAGGCAAGAAGAAAGGAACAAAAGAAGTTGATATGGCTGCAAAGCTGTTTGATGAAATTGCTCCTAAGTATGCAGACCGCAAGGGTGGTTATACACGTATCGTAAAGATCGGTCAGCGTAAAGGCGACGGAGCTATGGAAGTGTTACTGGAGCTTGTATAATCTGAGCTTTTGCATCTTTTAGCGTATAGGGAATATACAAATTATATGTGTAAATGATAAAAGGACATCCATACGATGTCCTTTTTCAATTTTTCAATTGTGTAGTGGGAAAGGTGTGATCCGGAGAATGCTAGGGGGCAATGACCTTTTGGAAATGCTGATAATCCTTGATGGATTTCCACTCGCCGCCCCAGGTAAAACCATGCTCTATGAACAGCCGGTAACAGAGATCGTCTTTTAAAATCATATGGTCATAGCCGCCTTCGCGGTCCTCATATTTTTCGCTTCCGGCAGGAGAGATTCGTTTCTTGCCGTCAGGATACGTGATATAAGGGTTGTAGAACGGATTGATATCAATTGCCATGCCAAGTGCATGCTTGGATAAGGTTTCGGAACCGGCGACTGTGCGATAATTGAAGCAGGAGGTGTTGTTATCGGCGCAGGATAGATCGTCGTCGGCTGCATATTCATCAATGAGTTTTATCTTTTCAATCTGGTAAGAGGCATCGTACAGCGTTTTGAAGATTTCCAGAAGATCCTGGGCAATCTGACGGTTGCAAATGATCTCACCGATTTGTGTTTGTCCCGTAAAGTCATAGTATAATACGTTCAGATAGCGAAGATCGTCATAGGTGATGTCGGGATTTTCATGATATGATACGCCTTGGATGCGGTTGATGATTTCATCAGTCAGAGGTTCAAAAAAGAACCCTTCACAATATGTGACTCTGTCGGGATGTGCTGTCATTTCTTCTCTCCTCTCCTCCGGGGGCAATTGTTTTTGGGAATCTGCGCGTGTATCTGCGTGTGCATCTGAATATTCATCTGAGCGTGTATCTGAATTTCCGTTTGCGTTTTGATCCCGGCAGATTTCGATGCCCGAGAGGCTGTCGCTGCCTGCAAGATTGCTGCTTTGTGACAAAGCGGCATCAGATTCGTTCATCGGCTGCGTATTACCCTTGCCTTCATCAGAAGTTGCTGTTGCAGTGGTGTCTGTGGGATTGCCCCAATCATCCTGTGAGTTATTATATGACTGTCGGTATAGAAAAAATGACAATGGCAGAAGAATACAGGCAGCAAGAAATATAGAAAACAGTAAGCGGGAGTGAGACATGAGAAACTCCTTTCGTTTTATTGTATTGTCGCTTGCATAAAAATATCAACCAAACTCTATCACCTAGTATGACACATATTGAAGCAATGAACAATGTGTAAAATATGTATTTGATGTGTGTGATTGTGTTTATTTGCAGTACGTAATTGCGCGTATTTTCAGGAAAATAGCTTGTATTTAGGGGATAAACCATGTAAAATATATCGCGATGGAAATGTAAACCTGTTTTGGAAATTGGATAACGATTATGAATATTATAGAAGCCAAAAAAGTGCTATTTGAATATATTCGCAGAGATGAGGAAGGAAATGTCGAGGGCATTACCACAGCTGTTGACAATGTGGATTTACAGATTAAACAAGGAGACTTTGTGGCAATCTTAGGACATAACGGTTCCGGTAAATCTACGCTTGCAAAGCATTTCAATGCCATTTTGTATCCCGGTGAGGGAACTGTGTGGGTAGATGGTATGGACACGCAGACGGAAGAAAATATATTGCCGATCCGAAAGGAAGCAGGCATGGTATTCCAGAATCCTGACAACCAGATCATAGGACAGATCGTTGAGGAGGATGTGGGCTTCGGACCGGAGAATCTCGGCGTGGAGACAGCGCAGATCTGGGAGCGTGTGGAGGAAAGTCTCAAAGCGGTGGGGATGTATGAATTTCGAAAAAAATCGCCCAATAAGCTTTCGGGCGGACAAAAACAACGTGTCTCCATTGCAGGTGTGCTGGCCATGCATCCCAAGTGTATCGTTTTGGACGAACCGACAGCCATGCTTGACCCCAACGGACGCAAGGAGGTCATCAGAGCAGTGCGGGCGCTCAACGATGTGGAGGGCATTACAGTCATCCTGATCACACATTATATGGAAGAGGTCATTCATGCAGACCGTGTGTTTGTGATGGACAAGGGGCGCATTGAAATAGAAGGAACGCCCCGTGAAGTATTCTCGCAGGTGGAAAAGCTAAAGGCGCTCAGATTGTCCGTGCCGGAGGTCACACTTCTTGCCTATGAGCTGAAAAAGGCAGGATTACAGCTGCCGGATGGTATTTTAAGTGCGCAGGAACTTGTGGAAGAACTGAAAAAACTTCGTTAAAAAATACCTTTTGAACCCAACATGATATAAAACAGAAGTAACTATTCAGAACCCCATTCGCAAAATCGCCTCTGCGAGGCTTTCCTTTTGCTCATGTGGTTACTTCGCCATATAAATTTTCAAAACATTGTTTATTCATGCAAGCATGACACCCAATATTTTGAAAATTTACATGGCTCTGAATAGTTACAAATAGAAAACAATAAGGAAAAGGATAGAAGAATCAAGAGCAGACTATGACAGAGATAATAAAGGAAGATATGCTGATCGTGATCGATCATCTGAACTGTATATATGAGGCCGGAACGTCTATGGAGGTGGCAGCTCTTCGGGATATCAATCTGGTGATCCCAAAGGGACAGTTTGTCGGACTGATCGGGCACACGGGTTCCGGAAAGTCCAGTCTTGTACAGCATTTGAACGGTCTGTTAAAACCGACGAGTGGTACAATTTATTTTCATGGGCAGGATATTTTTGATAAGGATTACAATCTGAGGGAGCTGCGCGGCAAGGTTGGACTTGTTTTCCAGTATCCTGAGCATCAGTTGTTTGAGGCGGATGTTTTTTCGGATGTGTGCTTTGGCCCCAAAAATCTGGGTCTGGATCAGAAGGAGGTGCAGCTGCGCGCCTATGAAGCGCTGAAACAGGTGGGAATGGATGACGACTATTTTTATCAGTCGCCGTTTGATCTTTCCGGCGGACAGAAGAGGCGAGTGGCAATTGCCGGTGTGCTGGCAATGAAGCCTGAGGTATTGATCTTAGATGAACCGACAGCAGGGCTGGATCCGAAGGGAAGAGATGAAATCCTGGGACTGATCAAGAAACTGCAGACTGAGACTGGTATGACAATTGTGCTCGTATCTCATAGCATGGATGATGTGGCAAATTATGTGGATCGCATTATTGTCATGAACAAAGGACAGATCATGCTGGACGGGGTGCCTAAAGAGGTATTTTCTCATGTGCAGGAGCTTGAGGCAGTCGGACTTGCGGCACCGCAGGTAACCTACATCATGCATCAGCTTTCGCAGAATGGTTTTCCTGTGGATACAACTGCTACGACAATTGCGGAGGCAAAGGAAGCGATTCTAAAGGCACTGCATAGCATATAGCAGGTTCTATGCGTTTGTAAAAGGTAATCATACATTTCAGGTACGGACAAAAGGACAGATGTGACAAGCGTCCGACCAAGAGAAGAAAAGGAGCTTCGATGATTCGTGACATAACAATAGGGCAATATTACCAGACGGATTCCCCTTTGCATAAGATGGATCCAAGGGTAAAGCTCGTCGGGACAATGCTATATATCGTTTCGCTGTTTCTGTTCAGCAAAGCAGCACCTTATATGTTGGCAGTCCTCTTTTTGGCTGCTGTGATCAAGGTTTCCAAGGTGCCGTTTGGGTTTATGGTAAGAGGGTTAAAGACGATTGTATATCTGCTTCTGATTACAGCAGGATTCAACCTTTTTCTGACGCAGGGGGAAGTGATCGTAAAATTCTGGATTTTTACGATCACAAAGGAAGGTTTGAAAAATGCAATATTTATTGCAGTCAGACTGGTACTTCTGATCATTGGGTCTTCTCTGATGACACTGACGACAACACCCAATCAGCTGACTGACGGCATGGAAAAGCTTTTGCATCCGTTGCAAAAATTGAAAGTGCCTGTACATGAGATTTCCATGATGATGTCGATTGCACTTCGGTTTATTCCGATCTTGCTCGAGGAGACCGATAAAATCATGAAGGCACAGATGGCGCGTGGCGCAGATTTTGAGAGTGGAAATCTGTTCAAGAAGATAAAAGCAATGGTGCCGCTTCTGGTACCGCTCTTTATCTCTGCCTTCCGCAGGGCAAATGATCTGGCAATGGCGATGGAAGCCAGATGCTATCATGGCGGAGAGGGTAGGACGAAAATGAAACCACTGCAGTATCAGAAGAGAGACCGGATTGCGTATTTGGTTCTTGTACTATATCTGATTGCTATTGTTGCACTGGGCAAATTATTGCCATTCTGAAATTGGCATGTAGCGATATCCAATCTTGGTTCTGACAGGATGAAGAAGCGCACGCGGAAGTGGAGATTTTGTAAGAGCTAAGGCTATAGGAGATAGGCTGCAGGGAACAGCGCGGAGTCAATTAGGGGGATGGAAGATATCATGCAGGATAGAGAGGATACCGTAAAGCGAGTATTGCTGACAGTTGCCTATGACGGCAGTGCTTATCACGGCTGGCAGATACAGCCAAACGGCGATACCATTGAGGCACAACTGAATACGCATTTGTCTGCGCTCTGTGGAGAACCGATTGCGGTGATTGGAGCGAGCCGGACTGATGCCGGTGTACATGCCCTGGGCAACCTGGCTGTATTTGATACGCATGCAAGAATGCCTGCGGAGAAGTTTTCGTATGCATTAAACCAGCGTCTGCCGGAGGATATCAGAATACAAAAATCAGAAGAAGTAACACCGGACTTTCATCCCAGAAAGATTCAGACCAGAAAAACATATGAATACAAAATTTATAATGCAGCGTTTCCAAGTCCCGTACACCGGCTGTACAGTCATTTTACTTATGTGCCTTTGGATGTAGAGAAAATGCGTCGCGCTGCTTCATACTTGATAGGAGAACACGATTTTTTCAGTCTTTCAACCTACAAACCGGAGGTGGAGAGCACTGTGCGCACTGTTTATGAGATGGAAGTCCTGACGCAGCCAATTGGTAATGCCGTAATCGCACAGATAGAAAAGGGTATAGGGCAGACGGAAAGATGTGATGAGAGGCAAAACGAACATACAGGCTTCAGAATGCCGCAAATGATTACAATACGCGTGACCGGAAACGGATTTCTATATCATATGGTTCGTATCATTGCGGGGACTTTGCTTGAGGTTGGACGAGGAAGAATCAACCCGGATGCGATTCCTTCTATTATAGAGGCAAGAGACAGGCAGCTTGCAGGACCGACAGCACCGGCCTGCGGCCTTACGCTGGTGTGTTATGAGATGATGGATGGAAAGTGTTAAGAGAAAATAAACTAGTATCTTGACATATCGCAGACCCGGTCGTATAATACTTCACAGTGGCGACTTATGAGATGCAGACCAAAAGCCCCGGCGAGCATACGTAAAAGTCGCCTGATAGAAGCCTTGCGGTTCCAATTTCCCAGAACTAAAGGCTGGCAGAAACGAGAAAACCATTTGGTAACAGTTTTGGAGGTAACGAAAATGAAGACATTTATGGCTAGTCCAGCTACAATCGATAGAAAATGGTATGTAGTAGACGCTACAGACATGACATTAGGACGTTTAGCTTCAGAAGTAGCTAAGGTATTAAGAGGAAAGAACAAACCGATCTTTACACCACATATCGACACAGGAGATTATGTGATTGTTGTCAATGCATCTAAGGTAAAGGTTACAGGTAAGAAATTAAACCAGAAGATTTACTACCATCATTCAGATTACATCGGTGGCATGAAAGAAGCTACTCTGAAGGAAATGATGGAAAAGAAGCCTGAGAAAGTTATCGAACTCGCAGTAAAAGGCATGCTTCCAAAGGGACCTCTGGGAAGACAGATGTTTACAAAGCTTCATGTATATGCAGGACCGGAACATCAGCAGGCTGCTCAGAAACCTGAAGTATTAACATTTTAATCGGAAGTTGAAAGGAGAAAGATAAAATGGCTAAAACAGCAACATTCCATGGCACAGGTAGAAGAAAAAAATCAATCGCCAGAGTATATATGACACCTGGAAAGGGTAACATCACAATCAACAAGAGACCTATCGATGAGTATTTTGGATTAGAGACATTAAAGGTTATCGTTCGTCAGCCTCTGGTTGCTACAGATAACGTAGACAAATTCGACATCAACGTAAACGTAAAGGGTGGCGGATACACAGGACAGGCAGGTGCCATCAGACATGGTATCGCAAGAGCACTCCTGACTGTAGATGCTGACTTCAGACCGGTTCTGAAGAAAGAGGGATACTTGACACGTGATCCTCGTATGAAAGAGCGTAAGAAGTACGGTCTCAAAGCTGCTCGTCGCGCACCACAGTTTTCAAAGAGATAAGGATTACTGCGAATTGCAGTATATGGAAAGAACTCCCGAGTTTACTCGAGGAGTTCTTTTTATATGCTGCAATTCATTGGAAGACAAGAGATGACTGAGATGAAGCGAAGCGGAATCGAGGTTGTCTCTTGACTGATAGATTATTTTTGAATAAACCGGTCTACACTATTTCATGTACATATGCATTGTGATATCTTTTGTTTGACGCGCGTCAAATATTAGTGTATTATATAGAACGAAATAAAAATATTTGACGAACGTCAAATAAGAAAAGGGAGGCGGCTTGATAAATGAAAACCAGAATCATGAAAGAAAAACAGGATCTTACTTATTTGCAATGGTCTAATATAAGAAGTTCAAGTGGAACTGCCGGAACTTTTTTGAAATCAGAGTCAACATTAAACGGCGTAAAGAAATATTACAAACTTTCTAATTTTGATCCGGTCAAAGGGGTCATTGGACATGAGTGCATCAATGAAATCATAGTCGACAGATTGCTTACTATATTGGGTGTGGAGCATTTGAATTACGAATTGATAAATGCTGATATTGAAATAGAGGGTAAAATATACAGTACATTTTTATGTGCATCTGAGGATTTTAAAAACCGTGGTGAGAGCAAGATCGCCTTAGATGATTACTATAGAACGAACGCGGAAAAAGGAGAGTCACATTATGATTTTTGTGTCAGACAAGGCTGGAAATCGTATATAGACAGAATGATAGCTGTAGATTACCTGATACTGAACAGAGACAGGCACGGTGCGAATATCGAGGTGCTTAGAAACGCAAGGGCGCATACAATAAGGATAGCGCCACTATTTGATCACGGTTTATCGTTGCTATATTCCTGTATATCAGATGATGAGGCAACAAAGTTTGACATCATGGAGGATAAGCGCTGCCAGAATTTTATCGGAGGCTATTCCTGCTATGAAAATTTAGAGTTGATAAAAGATAGCAGAGTCATATTCGGTAATGCGCTTAAGCCAACTGATAAGGATATTATTTTTGAAGGATTGGACAACATTCTATCAGATGTTTTTATGGATAAGATTTGGAACATGATATATGAAAGGTATAAAATATATGAAAATCTTTGAAATTCTTGACGAAGAAAACGAAAGATCAATAGGGGCTCTCTTGTATTATGAAAAAGAAGGCACATATATCGTAGAACTGCAGGACGATCTTGATGAGTGGACGGCGCCTTTGTTGTTCACAAGCTATGTAAAGAAAAATATCTATACGATTCCGAGAGAAATCAGTTTTTTATGGGTAAAGGAAAGAGTCATCCCCAGTGGCAGGCAAAATATCAGTGACATTTTAGCGCATCATAAGTTAAAGACATATGATGAGATGAAGTTTTTGGAAATATCGGAAGGCAGATGCTCCCAGGACAGCCTCTGTATAAAGAAAATTGAAAAATTGCCGGAGTATGTGGTTGAGAGAACAAAAAAGAATATTACCGAGTGTATCCTATCCGAAGATAATATGTTGTTATGTTTTTTTGTCGACGATACCATAAAAAAAGTAGATCTCACGCAAATAACACATATAGACGGTGTTGATAAGGTGCTTGGGAATAGAAGCTTGTTTCAATCCGGGAAAGTAGGCACAGGCGGCTACTTTGTTACATTCAATGATTCAATAGATATCCCTGCCGCTGTTCTTTATGAAGCAGGGATGTACATTCCCTTAAAGAGAAAGGATTTCATAGCATTTGTGCAAAACAATGTTCTCGATACATCAGACAGCTGTAATATTTTGGAGTGCTCACGTCAAAATATTTCTTATATGGTAAAGCAACAACAGTTAGTTCCCATAAAGGAAGAGGTGAAAGGGAATCTATATCTCAAAGGAGATGTTTTAAGGAATAAATGGTGATTTTATATTTCAGCTATGCGATCAGATTTGCCGGTAATGTGATACGGAGGATTGCAAGAGTAGCAGCTGTAAAATTGCACAAAAACAGGCTCCGTGTGAGAGAAGTTGAATGTATGTATTTTCTGTTATATACTAAGTGATATACATGCAGATAGGTTTCTATGAAATATTGATAGAGTGAAGGGATGCCATGAAAAAGGGGAAAAGACGGATATGACAAAACTCATACTTGCGATGTGCATATTTGGGACAATCGGTATTTTTCGTAGGATGCTGCCGTATCCTTCCGGCATGATTGCCTGCGCGAGGGCAGTCATTGGTGCTACGTTTCTGTTTTTACTTCTTGTCATGCGCAGGCAGAGCATAGATAAAAAAATGTTAAAGAAATATCTGGTGCCATTGTTCGTCTCCGGAATCTGTCTGGGAGGGAACTGGGTCCTTTTATTTGAGGCATACCGCCATGCGACAGTTGCGGTGGCGACTGTCTGCTATTATATGGCACCGGTTTTTGCGATGCTGGCAGCTGCGATTTTTTTTCGGGAAAGACTGACAGGTAAAAAGATTTTTTGTATTCTGCTGGCATGTGGCGGAATGCTTTTGGTTTCCGGCATATTGGACACGCAGATAAAAGGCGTGGCAGGTATTTTATTTGGACTTGGGGCAGCAGTTCTCTATGCTGCCGTTATGCTGCTAGGCAGATTTCTTACCGAGATAGACAGCTATGACAGAACCATTGTACAGCTACTTGTTTCTGTGGTTGCCGTTGGGATTTATTCACTGGTTATGGAAGAACCAACAAAGATTACGTTCTGCCTGCGCTCGCACGCAATCATTCTCCTGCTGATCATAGGCGTGCTGCATACCGGAATTGCGTATGCCTTGTATTTTGACAGTATCGGGAAGCTGCCGACACAGACAGTAGCCATTTTCAGTTTTCTGGATCCGGTCGTGTCTATCATATTGTCAGTCTTTTTTTTGCAGGAACCACTGACCCTCCGGTGTATATGCGGTATGTGTATGATTCTTGGAAGTGCAGTTTTCAATGAAGTGACATTTGGCAGGAAAGTGTGTAAAAGCGAATCAATAAGGGAGAAATCTTAATCGTTTTAATAAGAGAAGTGCATCTGAGGTGTAGGATATGGTAAGAGAGCGCAGAGAAAACGAAATAGAAGGAACGTATGGAAAAATTGCAGCAGAAGGCTATGAGGTATTGAAATCATCGGCCGATATGAGTATACTGAGGGAAAAGCAGCCGCAAGAGCGGCAAATGTGGAAGGAGACAGAAGATGAAGAAGTTTTTTGAAGAGTTTAAGGCATTTGCCTTAAAGGGTAATGTAATGGACATGGCTGTGGGTGTTTTGATCGGTGGTGCTTTTTCCGGTATTGTGACTTCTCTGACCGAGAATTTTATCAATCCGATCATTGGCTGTATCGGTGGCGCAGAGGTGCAGGGGAAGATTCATCTGCTGGGTGATAATTATATCAATTATGGTGCATTTATCACGGCTGTCATCAATTTCCTGATCATGGCATTTATCATTTTCCTTCTGATGAAGGGAATCAATGCGCTTATGGCAATTGGCAAAAAGAAGGAAGAACCGGCTCCGACTACCACAAAAAAATGTCCATATTGCAAGACAGAGATTGATATTGAGGCAACCAGATGTCCGCATTGTACCTCTGTTCTGGAGGAGTCTTAGAATCTGAGAGATTGTGATGTGACAATTCGGCGATTTGAGCGAGCATGCATTGTCCTTTTGGCAAAAATTGACTGAAATTTGAACAGTAGCGGGACAGCGAATGGAACAGCGAAAATCCAAAAAATAAAAATTAGGTATTGACAGATGCATTTGTAAATACTATACTTGGTTCAAGGCAAGGGTGCTGGAGAGATACTTCAGCACCCTTTTCATATTTTATGACAACAGAGCTTTTGCGGCTCATACATATACTGCAACAGAAAGGAAACGATGGCGTTTTTTACAGGGCTACCGTTTCCTTTCGTCGTTTTAGGCAAAAGCAGTTGTCGGAGGGATATGAAGACAGGGCGACTAAAAAAGATCGCCAGAAGGAGGAGAGAGTTATGGAAGAAATAATGAGCATGGTTAACGAACAAGTCTTTGGAGTCTGGTTCCTGATCGGTGCAGCGCTGGTATTCTGGATGCAGGCCGGCTTTGCGATGGTTGAGGCAGGTTTTACAAGGGCAAAAAACTCAGGTAACATCATCATGAAGAACCTGATGGACTTTTGCATCGGTACGGTGATGTGGTTTTTGATCGGAGCATCCCTGATGTTGCCGGCAGCAGAAGGCAGCACAGATATCTTAGGTATCATCGGAACACCGGGATTTGGCGTTTTTACCGATTTTGGTAATTTCAGCTATTCGGGCTTTGTGTTCAACCTGGTATTCTGTGCAACGACAGCAACAATCGTTTCAGGTGCCATGGCAGAGAGAACAAAATTTGCAACCTATTGTATTTATTCCGCAGTGATTTCCGGTATCATTTATCCGATTGAAGCACACTGGACATGGGGTAACGGATTTTTGGTAAATATGGGCTTCCACGATTATGCAGGTTCTAACTGTATCCACATGGTCGGCGGTATCTGTGCCCTGATCGGTGCGGCAATGCTTGGTCCGCGTATTGGTAAGTTTACAAAGAAGAAAGATGGCAAATTACAAGTCAACGCATTTCCCGGATCAAACCTGGTAGTCGGCGCACTCGGTGTTTTCATCTTATGGTTTGGCTGGTACGGATTTAACGGTGCGGCAGCAACGGATATTCCTACTTTAGGTTCCATTTTCCTGACAACAACGGTAGCACCTGCTGTGGCAACTGTTGTATGTATGGTATTTACATGGATCAAATACGGTAAGCCTGATGTTTCCATGTGTCTGAATGCTTCTCTGGCAGGTCTGGTTGCTATTACAGCTCCCTGTGATGTGACAGATTGTGCAGGTGCAGCAATCATCGGTGCAGTAGCAGGTCTTCTTGTCGTATTCGGTGTCTGGTTTGTGGATAATGTGCTTCATGTGGATGATCCGGTAGGTGCCGTTGCGGTACATATGATGAACGGTATTTGGGGAACGGTTGCAGTCGGTCTGTTTGCTACAGAGACAGCACCCGGCTTTGCACTGGCAGGTATCAGTGAAGGTCTCTTCTATGGCGGTGGTTTCAAGCAGCTCGGATTACAGTTTTTCGGTATGTTTGTCACAATCGCATGGACAGTTGTTACAATTACAATCACATTCTTTATCTTAAAGAAAACAATCGGTCTTCGTGTTTCCGAGGAAGAAGAAATCAAGGGTCTGGACCCGACAGAACATGGTCTTGCTTCTGCATACAGCGGATTTGCAATCATGGATGTATCAAATACACTGATTATGGAAGAAAATGAAAATACACAGCTTGGTTCAGATGTTTACGAGCAGGCGAGCGAGGTACAGAAAAATGCGGCTGTCAAGGTTACGACAATGCCGGATGTGGATCCGACCGGTATTTACAAGGTGGTTATCATCGCAAAGCTTTCAAGCTACGACAAGCTGCGTAAGGCAATGAATAAGATCGGTGTCACAGGTATGACGGTAACACAGGTTATGGGTTGTGGTATCCAGAAGGGCTCTGACGAGCATTATCGTGGTGCGGTAGTGGATTCTACACTTCTGCCGAAGGTAAAAGTCGAGGTCGTTATCGGCAATCTGCCGCTTGATACCGTAATTGAAGCAGCAAAGAAAACGCTTTACACCGGACATATCGGTGATGGTAAAATCTTTGTTTACAATGTCAGCAAGGTTATTAAAGTCCGTACAGGAGAAGAAGACCTGGCTGCACTGGAAGATGTTGAGTAATTCCCATATTGCGGTCCCTTTTTACAGAGCTCCCATGCATTTTGCATGGGAGTTCTTGCTATAAGAGGAAAGAAAACAAGCGGTTGGCAAAGAGCCTTTGATAAGGTATACTGAATCATACAGACAGATTTGCAGCCGATTGGGCGTATCTGCTGTGAGGGAGATTGACATGGCAGACAGAGAAGAACTGATTGCATATTATAATAAATTTAATGAGGATAAGCGCCTGTTATCCAGACATGGGCAGGTGGAATTTATCACATCCATGAAATATATTCACAAGTATCTGGATTACCTGCGGCAGGAGGAACATGCGGAAAAGAAAGCCTTAAAAGAAATCACGGTGGAAAAGGAAACATGCAAAAGCCCTTCTCAGATCAGAATTCTTGACATTGGGGCAGGAACGGGAAGATACAGTGTTGCTCTGTCAGAGGAAGGTTATGATGTGACGGCCCTTGAGCTGGTAAGAAGTAATCTGGGCGTTTTGAAAAAGAAAAGCAGCAGCGTGAAAGCCTATGAGGGAAATGCATTAAAATTGAAGCGGTTTGCAAAAGACAGTTTCGATCTGACGCTCCTTTTTGGACCGATGTATCATCTCCATACATTTGAGGAAAAATGCAGGGCGCTCTCTGAAGCGAAACGTGTTACGCGCAAAGGCGGTTTTATCCTGGTTGCTTATTGTATGAATGACTACAGCGTTCTGCAATATGCATTTCGCGAGGGGCATATTCTGGAGAGTATCAAAGAAGGCATGCTGACGGCGGATTTTCATTGCACAAAGGAAGCAAACAGACTCTATGATGTTGTGCGGCTGGAGGACATTGATGCAATCAATGATGCGGTAGGACTTGAGCGCGTGCAGATCATTGCGGCAGACGGACCGGCAGATCATATGCGTAGTGTGATCAACGGATTGACAGAGGAAGAATTTTCTTATTTTATACAATATCATCTGGCAACATGTGAGCGGATGGACATGATGGGAGCAAGCTCGCATACAGTCGATGTGCTCAGAGTTTGATTCTGGCCGGTTTTGCGTATTGCTACAGGTAAGAAAGGTGTGGCATGAGGAGCGGCTGGCAGGCAAAAATAAAGCGAGAGTAAGTAAATACATGGAACAGAGAAAGAAAGCAGCAAAAATTACAATCGGCATATTGGCGCATGTGGATGCAGGGAAGACAACGCTCTCGGAACTGATGCTGTATAAAAAGGGTGTCATCCGGTCACTCGGGCGTGTGGATAACGGGGATACGTTTCTTGACACAGATGACATGGAACGCAGCCGTGGCATTACAATTTTTTCCAAACAGGCGGAGCTTTCGTTTGGAGAAAAACAGGTGACGCTTTTGGATACGCCGGGGCATGTGGATTTTTCGGCAGAGATGGAACGCACGTTGCAGGTGCTTGATTATGCTATCCTGGTCATAAGCGGCGGTGATGGGGTGCAGAGTCATACGGAGACGCTGTGGAAGCTTTTGGAGCAGTATCAGATCCCGGTCATTCTGTTTGTCAACAAGATGGATCAGCAGACTGCAGATCATGACAGACTGATGGAACAGATCAGAAAGAACCTTGGAAGTGAGTGTGTGGATTTTTCAGGGGAAAAGCAGGAGCAAGGCGGCGCCTTCTGGGAAAATATTGCGATGACTGACGAGGCACTTTTGGAACAATATTTGGAAACGGCGAGAGTAGATGAGGGAGAAATCCCCAGGTTGGTTAGCCAAAGGAAACTTTTCCTCTGTTATTTTGGATCGGCGCTGAAGGACATCGGTGTGGATCATCTGATAGACGGACTGGGAGAGTATCTGATGCCTGCCTCCTATCCGGACATTTTCGGTGCCAGGGTTTTTAAGATAACAAGGGACGCGACAGGGGAACGGCTGACCCATATGAAGATCACGGGAGGTACGCTGGCGGTCAGAACGCTTCTTGGAGAAGAATCGTGGAGCAGGGAAGAGAAAGTCAATCAGATCCGTATTTACAATGGCGATAAATATGTGACGAAAGACCAGGTACAGGCGGGAGAGATATGCGCTGTGACAGGACTGCATGAAACAATGGCCGGTGATGGAATCGGTGCAGAAGATATGTTGGTTCGGCCGATGCTGGATCCTGTGCTGCAGTTTCAGGTTGGCTGGCCGCGGGAAATGGATGCACAGACTGTTTTGCAAAAATTCCGTATTCTTGAGGAGGAAAATCCGGAGCTGCATATCGCATGGGATGAGGAGCTTTCGCAGCTGCATGTACAGCTGATGGGAGATGTACAGATTGAAGTGCTGAAGAATATGGTACAGGAAAGATTCGGATTTTCCGTCGAGTTTTCAGAGGGTGATGTGGTATATCTGGAGACGATAGCAGATACGGTGGAAGGCGTGGGACATTTTGAACCGCTGCGCCATTATGCGGAAGCACATCTGCTTTTGGAGCCGCTTCCCAGAGGAAGCGGACTGGAATTTGCCTTAGATTGCAGTCAGGATCAGCTTAGCCTGAACTGGCAGCGGCTCATATTGATGCATTTATCGGAGCGGCAGCATAGGGGTGTGCTGACCGGAGCACCGATCACCGATCTGAAGATCACAGTGGTAGCCGGAAGGGCGCATCATAAACATACGGAGGGCGGCGATTTCAGACAGGCGACTTATCGCGCAGTCAGACAGGGACTGATGCAGGCAGAGAGTGTTTTGCTGGAACCATATTTTGCGTTTCGCATCACAGTACCTTCCAATCTGATCGGCAGGGTTATGACAGATGTGGAGCAGATGCGCGGCAAGAGCGAGCCTCCTCTGATGACAGAGGATACGGCGACGCTGACAGGGAAAGCGCCTGTGGCGACAATCCGCAATTATGCCAAAGAACTGATGGCATTTTCAGGCGGAAGGGGAAGGATCTTTCTGCAATTTGCGGGGTATGACATCTGTCGGAATGCGCAGGAAGTGATAGACCGGAAGGGATATGATCCGGAGCATGATCTTCGCAATACACCGGATTCGGTATTTTGTGAGCATGGCAGTGGATTTGTTGTGCCGTGGAATGAGGTATATGACCATATGCATGTGGAAAGTGTACTTGCTGCGAAGAAAAAAGGTGAATTTGATGAGGTGGATATCGAAAGTCTCAGAAGGCAGCATGAGCGCAGCATGCATGATAGGCAGACAAAGTTCGGTCAGGAGGATGAGGATCTGAAGGCGATCTTTGAGCGTACCTACGGACCGGTGAAGGATCGGACAAGACAGGCAGAGCGTATTGTCAGAACCGCGGAGCAGCCGGAGGCGGAGCGCGAAAGAAAGGAATCCCGGAAACAGAAAAAGCAAAAGGAATCCTATCTCCTGGTTGATGGTTACAATATCATTTTTGCGTGGCCTAGGCTCAGTGAGCTGGCAAAGGAGAATATTGATGCGGCGAGAGGGTGTCTTGCCGATATTCTGTGTGATTATCAGGCGATGAAGGGAATGCATCTGATTCTTGTATTTGACGCATATAAGGTCAAGGGGAATATCGGAAAAATGCAGCAGTATCATAATATTCAGATTGTATACACAAAGGAGGCCGAGACCGCAGATCAATATATTGAAAAGGCGGCACATACCATGGGACGCGAATATGATGTGACGGTGGCAACCTCAGACGGACTGGAACAGCTCATTGTATGGGGACAGGGCTGCAGATTGCTTTCAGCAAGGCAGCTTGAGGAGGATGTTGCGCTGACAAAGCAGATGCTCCGTACGGATTTTCTGGATTAACAGAAGAAAAATATGTGATACAATAAGAGAAGGAAAGGCAGTGGGCAAGATATGTTTGACTTTAAATTTGATTGGGAAAAAAGTATTGAGACGGGGATAGAGGAGATAGACACGCAGCATAAGCAGTTATTTAAGATCGGCAGGGATATGGAACAGCTCCTGCGCATGCAATGCATCGGTGTGACAGATAAACAGCTGTTGGATATTGTATGTGAGCTTCGGGATTTTACAGGATATCATTTTTACGCAGAGGAAAGTATGATGAGCGAAATGAAATATGCAAGGTTGGAGGAACATGTTGCGTTTCACCAAAGATGCTCGGAGTTTATCATGCGGATCGATCTGCCGAAGCTGAAGGCTGATCCCGTTAAGGAACTGGGAAAAATCAAGGATGAAGTGCAGCTTTGGATCATGATGCATCTTCTGAAGGAAGATAAAGAGATGTGCATGGCTTACCGGTCGTTTTTAAAGGAAAAGACGAAGGCGGAAGAAAAACAACAGTTTGCAGAGGAAGAATTTGGTAGCTTTATCACCGGTCTTGATGTAACAAAACTATATTTATATAAGGATCAGACCTGCCGGGGACATATGGCAGCAGTATTTCAGGAATCGGCAAGAGAGCTGTGCATGTTGTCAACGCTTGAGAGAAATATGTTTTTTGCGGATATCGCAAAGGCGGCAAAGACTTTGAAGAAGACATTTGCGCCGGATGCCATCTGTTATGAGGATCATGAGGATACCGGTGAGAAGCTGGTATTTCATATCATTCCGAAGTATAAGAAGGACGGCACCTATGGAAAGGTGACAGGCGGTGACGGAAACGAGGGGCAGACGGACGAGAATACATTTGGGGAAACCTTACTTTCCCTGCAGAATGCATTTCGGTAGAGGAGACAGATGATATGGAACAGGTGACGGAAAAGCAGAACAAAACAAGATATTGGCTTGTGTCGTGTATCACAGCGGTCGCACTGGGAATTGCCGGGCTGACCATGGTATTATTTGCCTTTATGGTTGCAGTCAGTCAATCGGGGCAGGAGGAGCTTCAGGGATGGGTTTTTATAGCAATTTCACTTGCCCTGCTTGTATTCTTTTTCCTGAATTATATCTGTAATAGAATCATTTATGCGTTCTTTTGCAGATTTGCGCCACTTCCAAGGCATTATAGACTGATGTCCTGCCTGATGGGATGGGCTGTTATGATTCTTGTCTATCTTGTGATGTGCCTGCTGTAGTGGCATTTATTGTGACAGAAGATCAGGGAAACGGGTAAAAAAATGAAGCGTGCAAATAAAGAAATGAAATGGGATAAGCTGGATAATACAGCCCTTCTGTTTCCGGTCATTGCAAATGAAAGTATGACGAGCGTGTATCGTATTTCTGTGACACTGACAGAAAAGGTGGTACCGGAAAAGCTGCAGGAAGCGCTTGACAGAGTGCTTCCCCTTTTTGATGTCTTCCACGTCAGAATGCGGCGAGGGGCATTCTGGTATTATTTTGAAACAAATAACAGACCATCGCCTCGTGTCAGACCGGAGAGCACATATCCTTGTCAATATATTCCGCCCTATCAGAATAACGGTTATCTCTTCCGGGTTACCTATTATGAGAACAGAGTGAATCTGGAGGTTTTTCATGTGCTGACAGATGGCATGGGAGCGATGAATTTCTTTCGGGAACTCATTTATCAGTATTTGCGGCTGACGATTCCTTCCTTAATGGACCTGATGCCGGATGAGCTATGCAGTGATACGTCACTGAACAGAGAGGATAGTTATCTGAAGAATTATACCGGCAGACAGTATAAAAAGAAATATAAGACAGAACGCGCTGTAGAACTGACGGGAGAATTTCTGCCACCAAAGGGCTTGTCTGTCATGCATGGCTATATGCCGCTTGACGAGGTCAGGAAAAAAGCCAGGGAAAAAGGTGTAAGCATGAACACGTACCTGACCGGCATTTACACCTATGCCATTTATAAGGCTTATCTGCACGGTGTGCCCACCGCAAAACCAATCAGTGTCTGCGTTCCGGTGAATTTAAGACCATTCTATGATTCGAACACAACCAAAAATTTCTTTGCCATGACGGCGGCTGTATTTCGACCCGAAAGAGAATCATATACTTTGGATGATGTGATTGCAATCGTGGATGAGAGCTTAAAAAGTCAGATTACCAAGGAGAATATGGACAGTCTGATCTCCTACAATGTATCCAACCAAAAAAATCTGATGCTTCGCATGGTGCCGCTCTTTGTGAAAAAGCTGGCAATGAAATGGGTGTATCGTGCTTCGGCGCTTGCAAATACAACGACAGTGACCAATATTGGAGCCTTGAAAGTGCTAAAACCTTATGAACCGTTTATAGCGGGCTATTCTGCAGTCCTCAGCATGACAAAAGGACAGAATATGAAATGCAGTATCAGCTCTTATCAGAATCATTTGACGTTTACAATCAGTTCCAAACTGGCAGATCACAGCATTCAGAAATGTTTTTTCAGAACGCTGGCGAGGGAAGGAATCACGGTAACGGTAGAGACGAACGGAGAATAAAAATGCGATATTGTAAAACATGTGGAATCTGGATCAAAAATGCATCGCTGGAATGCCCACTGTGCCAGAATGTGTTGCACAGGGTGACGGAGAAAGACGAAGTGACACCGGAAATGAAAAGAACCGGAGAATTTGCAGGGCAGGTCATCTCCCCGGGTTACCCGAAGGCAACGACTGACAGGAAAAAGTATCAGTTTTTACTGCGTGTATGTACGTTTGTTTCCATCATCATGATGGTACTGCTGGCATTTATCAACTATGTGACGTATGCCACGTACAATACAATCCTGTGGTCGGTCGTATGTAATGCAGGTATTTTATATCTGCTTCTGACACTGCGGTACTCTATCTTTAACGGGGATGAGGGCTTGAATGCGAAAATTGCAAAGCAGTGTATCGGTGTTATGGGATTGTGTGTACTGATTGACTTTGTGATCGGTTTTCACGGCTGGTCATTCAACTTTGCACTGCCGGGGATCATTTTGCTGGCAGATGCCGGCATTCTGGTGCTGATGATCGTGGATGCCGGAAACTGGCAGAATTATATTTTGTTGCAGTTGTTTGCACTCTGTCTGAGTGTTATTTTGGTGTTACTGGCGATTCCGAAGCTTGTGACAAATCTTCTGTTGCCAATCATTGCATTGCTCGTGACACTTTTGCTGTTTTTGGGTACATGGATTGTTGGCGGCAGGAGGACGAAAATGGAACTGAAGAGGAGATTTCATATATGATAAGGGAAAAGGAAGAGGAACTCAGCCTGCAGGCCAGACTGGTGCGTGAGTTGATCGCCAAGATCACAAATGAATATCTGATCGGAAGGAAAATCAAGAACGGAGAACTGAGGAAGAAGCTGGTGGAACCGCAGTGGAAGTGTCCGCCGGAGTATCGGACGGAGTATGTACAAATGCCGGAATTTGCCATGGAATATATATCCCCAGTGGAACAAAAAAGAAAGGATCGCGTGATACTGCAGCTCCATGGCGGTGGTTACATTGGCGGCGTGATAAATGTGCACCGCAATATGGCAACGCTGTATTCACAGGCGGGTGGTGGCTGTGATGTGCTGCTTCCCGATTATCGTGTCGCGCCTGAGCATCCGTTCCCCGGCGCACTTCTTGATGCGCAGACGGCATATGAATGGCTTCTCAAAGAGGGATATGATGCAAAGCAGATCTTTGTGTGCGGTGATTCAGCGGGTGGCGGTTTGGCGATGGCGCTGTGTCACAAGTGCAAGAGGGAAAACATACCATTACCGGGTGGAATTGTTGCTATGTCGCCATGGACGGATATGACAGCCTCCGGACCGTCTTATGAGGAGAATTATGAAAAGGATGTTTTGTTCGGCAATACAAAGGAAAGTATGATCTACTGTACAGATTACAGACAGGATCATGATCCGACAGATCCGTATCTGTCTCCTCTTTTTGGGGATTTTACAGAGTTTCCGCCAATGCTGATTCAGGTGGGGACCTATGAAATGCTATTAAGCGATGCGAGACTTGTGGCACAGAAAGCGCACAGGCAGGGTGTCAAGGTGCGTCTGAGTGAATATGAAGGAATGTTTCATGTTTTTCAGATGGGACTTTTGCGTTTGCCTGAGTCATGTAGAGCGTGGAAGGAAGTCGAGCACTTTTTTGAAACCCTGGATGGGTATGAGGCACAAGCTGACAGCGAACCTGCAAAGCAGGGCTTATTGCCATCCGCCATCCAAAGTGATGATCTGCCCGGTTAGATACGAGGGTGAGTCAATGATCTGGACGACAAGCCGGGCGACTTCATCAGGAGTGCCCATCCGGTCTGCCGGGATTTCTTCTGTCAGGCAGGCAAGTTCCTCCTCGGAAAAGCAACTGTTCATATCGGTGTCAATCAATCCGCAGGCAATCGCATTTACCTGTATGTTACTCGGCGCAAGCTCTTTTGCCAGTGCCTTTGTCAAGGCATTCAAACCGCCCTTGGTTGCACAGTAAGCTACTTCCATGGATGCACCGACATTTCCCCAGACAGAAGAAATATTGATAATTTTGCCGGCGTGTTTTTGCAACATCAGACCGGTTCCCTCGCGGCAGGTGTAAAAGACGGAGGAAAGATTCGTAGATAATACCGTATTCCAATCCTCGTCCGACATTTGTGATAGAAGCCCGACATAGGAGATGCCGGCATTATTGATGAGAACATCCAAAGCGTGTATATGGGAAAAAACACTTCGCACAAACTCGGCATTTCCGATATCGCCGGTATAGCAAAAGCATTGTATGCCATGCTCGGACTTAAGCTTTTCCGAAAGCTTTGTAAGCAGCTGTGTATTTTTTTGGCAGATCAGATGCAGATCGTAACCTTCGCAGGCAAGCTGCCCGGCAATCGCTGCGCCTATCCCTCTCGAAGCGCCTGTGATGAGTGCTGTTTTTGGCATAGATGAGCCTCCTGTCATATTTCACAATTTCCTATTTAGTTTACTATAGAATCGAAAAAAAGCCTACTGTTTTATGGGAAAAATTGGTTTGTGTATAGCATATCCGAAACAGGACATAATAATCAAGGAAAATAAAACAAAGAGGTGGCTTACATGATTCAATTAAAGGAAAAAGAAATCACTACAATTCAGGATCTTCGCACACAGGAGAAAACATGTATTGAGAAATACACAAGGTATGAACAGCAGGCCAAGGATCCGGTATTAAAAGACTTGTTCCGGAATCTGAAGGAGGAGGAACAGAAGCATTATGATTCGCTTGGAAAGGTGCTCGAGGGCAATGTCGTGGCTTGTGACTGTAATGATACCGACGGTAAGAATTATAATCCGAAAGCGACTTACTCCGCAGGCGATAATTCGGAGGATAAGCAGAATGACAATTTTCTTGCCACAGACTGTATAGGTACGGAAAAGCTTGTGTCAGGGGAATACAATACAAATGTATTCAATTTTGCACAACCGCTTTTGCGAAAACTGCTTGCAGATATCCAGATTGAGGAGCAGAATCATGCGGAGATGTTATTTAAATACAAAACCGTGAATGCGATGGCATAAGACAGAAACCTTTCGGGGAGCACATGGCTCTCCGGAAGGTTTTTGCGTTATGACAAACGTACAGCTAGCGTAAAATTTTATTCGGATTAAATGAAAAGAGAACACCACTTTGTGATA
>CAMFDJ010000032.1 GCA_945949085.1 uncultured Lachnospiraceae bacterium
AGTCAGTATATTTTTCATTTCTTTTTTTATAGAATGGTACTTCGCATAGGCTTTTATAACGAATTCTTTCTTAGCTTAATGAAATTTTAATCTTGAATCTTTATATTGAACATAAATTATTGTAAGCTGGGAAGGAAGAGAATATGAAAACACTGGTGATTCATATCGGCATCATGAAGACAGGAACATCAACGATTCAGAAATTTCTTGCAGATAATACAGAAGCACTCAAAAAACAAAATTATGTGTTTCCGCATACCAGTGACGGTCTGCCATCCATATATCATAACAGAAATGGCTATTTTATGGTGTATCATGACAGCAGAGAAAAAGATGATACCAATAAAATCAAAGCATGGAAAAAGGGGTGGAAAATTGTCGAAAAAGAAATGAGAAAAGGAAACAATATCATTCTTTCAGACGAGTCCATCTGGTACAGACAGTTTTGGGAGACATGGAATAAGAAACCGTTTTGGGAAAATGTAAAAGAGAAAGCAGATCAATATGGGTATCAGATCAAGGTGATTGCTTATATCAGAAGACAGGATCTTTTTGTTGAATCTTATTGGAATACGGCCATCAGAGGAGATACAAGATCGAAGCTTTCATTTCATGACTATGTGAAAAAAAAGAAATATGAATTCTGTGAGATTACGTATGAGAAACAGATTCAGAAGATGTCAGAGGTATTTGATAAAGATGCCCTGATCATCAGACCTTTTGAAAAAGAGCAGTTTGGAGGAAAAAATCATGATTTGGTATCAGATTTTTTAGAAAGCCTGGATATAGAATATACAGATGATTTTCAAATGACAGACGAAGCAGCAAATACGGCTGTTTCAGGAAATTATCTCGAAATAAAGAGACTATTCAATCAGATTACGGCATATCCGAAGTATCAAAATTTTTTGCGCTATCCGGTGCAAAGAGCATCCGGTGTGGCAGATCAATATGGTGAAGAAAGAAATACGGCTTATTTTAGCGATATGGAAAGAAAAGAATTTCTGTCTGTGTATGAACAGGGAAATGAATGGATCGCAAAAGAATTTTTAAAAAGGGAAGATGGCATACTGTTTTATGAAGCCGTAACAGAAAAAGATATTTGGGTAAATCCATATGAGAAACCAATGCAGGATATCATCCGTGTGATGGGTGAAATTGCATGTTCCCAATATGTACAGATCAAGCGGTTGCAGGACAGAGTGACGGAATTGGAAAAAAACAGAGGTATCACGAGCCGGATTTCTTTGTTGATGCAAAAACTATTCAGAAAAAGAAACAGATGTGAGTGATGAAAAAGAGGATCTAAATTTGAAGCTATTATTGGTTGAAGATGAGAAAGATCTAAATAATTTGCTTGTAAAAGAACTGACCATGGAAGGGTATCTTGTCGATTCAGTTTTTGATGGAAACAGTGCATGTGATTACCTGTCTATGGAACAGTATGACGGTGTTATCATGGATATTATGCTTCCCGGAAAAAGCGGATTTGAAGTATTGTCCGAAATTCGCAAGAAAGGAATCCAGACACCGGTTTTATTTTTGACGGCAAAATATGATACGGAAAATATCATCAAAGGATTAAATATGGGAGCGGATGATTATATCGGAAAACCGTTTGTATTTGAGGAATTACTTGCCAGAATACGTGTCATGACAAGAAAAAATATATCTGTCAGGGAAAATATCTATCAATGTGGTGATCTTGTGGTGAATTATAATAATCATGTCGTGAAGAGAGGGGAAGATCTCATCGAGTTATCTCCAAAAGAATTTGACTTATTATTATATTTCATCAGAAATCAAAACATTGCACTCACAAGAGAACAGATCTGTATCAATATATGGGGGTATGATCACAGTATCTTTTCAAATTCCATTGATGTGCACATTCGATATTTGCGGAAAAAAATAGATGATAACTATGACAAAAAATATATTCAGACAGTTCGGGGAATAGGATATTTGATGACATGCGAAGAGTAAAGAAACTATCCATTGCCAATTACATAGTGATGATCTTAGTGGCATCGGAATTACTGATGGCACTGTTTATGTTGTTTTTCTTTTATTATTACTCGGATGTCATCAAAGAATCGGAAATCAGAAAAGAGCTGATTTCCCGTAATAAACAGATTATGAGTGAGATAGATTTTTCGGGGGATGAGATTTCTTATGATTGGGAAGAAATCTATGAAGAGACGGAAATCTACGTCATGATATATCGCGATGACAACATGATAGAAATGCCGGGTATGCCGGAATTTTTAAAGACCATACAGGATAAAGGATATAGCAATATCTTACAGAAGATAAAAATCAATGATGAAATTTATTATTTTAAGGACTATAAAACACATAAAAATAAGAAACATGATATCTATTTTCGCTATGTCGTAAACCTAAACAGTATTTCAAGCCATTATATCAGTACCATTCGTATCGGTTATGTAGCCATTCTTATGATTGTGATCCTGATTTCCACTGTCGCAATCACAACAGGAAAATACCTGAAAAATGCATTTCATAAAATGAAAAAAGAAGTGGAATCGGTTGGGCAGATGAATGACATTTCAAAACGAATCATGTATGACGGCATATTTGATGAAATGCAGATTTTATGTGATGCGGAAAACAGAATGCTGGACCGGATGGAGAATAACCTGAATAAGCAAAAGCAATATATCTCAGATGTATCCCATGAACTGAGGACTCCCATTTCTGTCATTATGGCACAGGCGGAATACGGAGAAAAACAGGATATTCCATCAGAGGAAAGAATAGATGCATTTTCGGTGATCAAAAAACAGTCTTATAAAATGAATGAGCTGGTCATGACATTGCTTGAATTATCCAGACTCGATCAGGAAAATTATAAGATTACGAAAGAGGATGTCAATTTTGCGGAACTGGTTTCTTTTGTGTGCGAGGGTATTGTTGAAAATGCCGGGCAGGAAGTGCATATCAAATATGAGTGTCAGCCGGCATACGGAAAAGGAGATATTCATTTATTGTCCATAGCCATCAGCAATCTGGTGACAAATGCGATAAAATACAGTGAACCCGGCAGTATCATCACTGTAAGCACCGGTGAGACGGACACGGAGGTTTATATCCGTGTAGAGGACGAGGGCATTGGCATCAGCAAAGAAAATCTGAAAATGATATTTGAACGGTTTTATAAAGCAGAAAAATCTCGTCATACAAAGGGATACGGGCTGGGTTTGCCCCTGTCTCAAAGAATTGCGCAGCTGCATGACGGTTATATTACTGTGGAAAGTGAAGAAAGAAAAGGAAGTACCTTTACCATTTTCATCAAAAAATGAAATAAGTGTGAGCAAATTTCCGATTTATGCTGAAAATAGGAATCATTACAGTAAAAAGGATATACACAAAATTACAATATATTGTATAATACAAATAAAAAATCAGAATATTTATGTCAAAATATAGAATTTCCATAAAGTGACAGGAGAAACAGCATGCCAAATCTTTATATTCACATCGGAATCATGAAAACAGGGACATCTTCTATTCAGAAGTTTTTAGCCGGCAACAGAGAGGCATTAAAAAAACAGGGGTATGCATTTCCGCGTACTTCTCAATTACTTTCTTCCTTCTATAACAATCGGAACGGTTATTTCATGGTATATCATGATGGCCGTGAAACAAATGATGAGAATAAAATCAAAATGTGGAAGCATGGGTGGGAAATTGTTGAGAAAGAGATGAAAAAGGGAAATCACATTATCCTTTCCGATGAATCCATCTGGTACAGACAATTCTGGGAAACTTTCAATGGGAAGCCTTTTTGGGAGAATGTGAAGGAAAAGGCTGCTCAATATGGGTATTCTGTCAAGGTAATCGGCTATATCAGAAGACAGGATCTGTTTGTGGAATCGTACTGGAATACAGCGGTCAGAGGCGATACGAGAACCAAGCTGCGTTTTGAGGAATATGTCAGGGAAAAAAGATATGAGTTTTGTGAGATAACATATGATAAGCAGATCAAAAAGATGATAGAGGCTTTGGGAAGAGAAGCCATCTGTATCAGACCTTTTGAAAAAAGCCAGTTTGAGGGCAGAGATCAAAATCTGATTTCGGATTTTCTGAAATATACAGATATCGAGTATACGGATGATTTTAAGGAAGTAAAAGATCCTTCCAATATTGCGACAACCGGAAACTTTTTGGAAATGAAGCGACTGATCAATCAGATTACGGCATACCCAAACTATCACAATTTCCTGCGTTTTCCGATTGAGAGAGCATCCGAAACAGATTATCATTATGCTGATGAGAAAGAAAAGGTAGGATTTTTTTCTTATGAGCAGAGAGTAGATTTCCTGAAAGAGTATGAAGAGGGAAATACCTGGATTGCAAAAGAAATATTGGGAAGAGAAGACGGTATCTTATTTTACGAGGAAATGAGAGATCTGACGAAGTGGGAAAACCCTTATGACCGGGCAACGGAAGATATCATCCGCGTCATGGGTGAGATTGCATGTTCCCAGTATGTGCAGATCCAAAGGCTGAATGCGAGAATCGAAGAGCTTGAAAAGCATAGAGGATTGACAAGCCGGCTATTGGAAATCTGTCATAAAATTTTACGAAAACTAAAAAAATAGGTTAGGAGAATGGCTGATCATGGATCATTTGGACAAGCTTGAAGCAGAAGCTATTTATATTATGAGAGAAGTTGCAGCAGAGTGTGAAAAACCGGTCATGCTGTATTCCATCGGAAAAGATTCCTCCGTGATGCTTCATCTGGCAATGAAAGCATTTTATCCGGAAAAACCCCCTTTTCCCTTTTTGCATGTCAATACGACATGGAAATTTAAGGAAATGATCTCTTTCCGAGATGAAACGGCAAAGAGACTTGGGATTGAAATGCTGGAATACATCAATGAGGAAGGCGTCAAAAACAATATCAATCCGTTCGATCACGGCGCAGCATACACGGATATCATGAAGACGCAGGCTTTAAAGCAGGCGCTTGATAAGTATGGATTTACGGCTGCCTTTGGCGGTGGCCGCAGAGACGAAGAAAAGTCCAGGGCAAAAGAGAGAATCTTTTCTTTCCGTGATGAAAACCACAGCTGGGATCCGAAGAATCAGAGACCGGAAATGTGGCATCTCTACAATACGGAAATTAATAAAGGAGAAGGTATCCGCGTATTTCCAATCTCCAACTGGACGGAAAAGGATATCTGGCAATACATCAAACGCGAAAATATTCCGATTGTTTCTCTGTATTTTGCAAAAGAGAGACCGGTCGTGTACCGGGATGGCAATATTATCATGGTAGATGATGACCGCATGAAGCTTCGTGAGGGAGAAAAGGTTGTCATGGAAAGTGTCAGATTCCGGACACTTGGCTGTTATCCGCTGACAGGCGGTGTCAGATCGACAGCAACAACACTTGATGAAATCATTGAGGAAACCCTGATGAGCCTGGAGTCGGAAAGAACAAGCCGTATTATTGATTCGGACGGC
Organism: uncultured Lachnospiraceae bacterium; assembly: GCA_945949085.1. GTDB lineage: Bacteria > Bacillota > Clostridia > Lachnospirales > Lachnospiraceae > CAG-194. Next base: position 5,497 of record CAMFDJ010000032.1, read on the forward strand.
GGTTCCTCAAGTATGGAAAAAAGAAAGCGGGAAGGATATTTCTAAATGGCAAGTGCAGATTTATTAAAATTTATCACCTGCGGTAGTGTAGATGATGGAAAATCAACATTAATTGGACATATGCTGTATGATGCAAAGCTGATTTTTACGGATCAGGAAAAATCACTGGAACTGGATTCCAAGGTTGGTTCCACAGACGGAAAAATCGATTATTCTCTGCTTTTAGACGGACTGATGGCAGAAAGAGAACAGGGAATTACCATCGATGTTGCATACAGATATTTTACGACAGATAAGAGAAGCTTTATTGTAGCGGATACACCCGGACATGAAGAATATACCAGAAACATGGCAGTCGGTGCATCCTTTGCCCAGCTCAGTATTATCCTGATCGATGCCAGTCAGGGCATTTTGACGCAGACAAGGCGTCATGCCAGAATCTGTTCCATGATGGGAATAGAGCATTTCGTTTTTGCCATCAATAAGATGGACCTCATGGATTACAGCCGGGAGGTCTATCAGAAGATCAGCGATGACATTACAGCATTCATGAAAGAAATTCCGTATAAGAGCTGTAAAGTCATTCCTGTGTCAGCGACAGAAGGGGACAATGTTACCATAGCATCAAAAAACATGCCCTGGTATGAAGGACCGGCTCTTCTTCCGTATTTGGAAAACATCAATGTCACAAAAGCCAAGAGAATGCAGGAATTTGTACTCCCGGTGCAGAGAGTCTGCAGACCGAACAGAGAGTTTCGAGGGTTTCAGGGACAGGTTGCAGCGGGAGAATTGCAGGTAGGAGATGCCATTATAGTCAGACCGAGCGGGGAGCGGGCAGTTGTCCGTCATATTTTTGTGGGAGATCAGGAGGTCACGGACTGTCAGGAAGGACAACCTGTTACGATTCAGCTGGATAAAGAAATCGATGTATCAAGAGGATGTATTATAGAAAAAAACGGAAGGTCTATGGTGGGTTCGGCCTTTGTGGCAAAGCTGTTATGGATGGATGATCAGCCTCTTGCCGTAGGTCAGAATTACTGGCTGAAAGTATCGACACAGAAGGTTCCCGCAACGATCACGCATATCAATCACAGGATTGATGTGAATACGGGCGACAAACTCTCTGCAGATCAGATTGAGAAAAATCAGTTGGTAGAATGTGAAATCTCTGTCGGCACGAAAACCGTCATGGATTTATTTTCAAAAAGCAGGGAGCTCGGTTCTTTGATTTTGATTGACAGAGTCAGTCATATGACATCCGCATGCGGCGTGATCACAAAGCTGATCAATCAGAATCACAATCTGACGTGGCAAAGCTTGGATATTACGAAGGATTTAAGAAAAACCCTGATGCGTCAGAAGAGCTTCACAATCTGGTTTACAGGTCTTTCGGGATCGGGAAAATCAACCGTAGCCAATGCATTGGAAAAACGTCTTTTTGCAATGGGCAAACATACCATGCTTCTCGACGGTGATAATATCAGAATGGGTATCAATCAGGACTTGGGATTTGAAGAAAAGGATCGTGCGGAAAATATCAGACGTATTGCGCATATTGCAAAGCTGATGAATGATGCAGGTCTGATTGTGCTGACATCCTTTGTATCGCCGTATCATGCAGACAGAAAAAATGCAAAATCCATCATCGGAGAGGATTTCTTTGAGGTATTTGTCGATACGCCGCTTGAAGAATGTGAAAAGAGAGACGTAAAAGGTCTTTACAAAAAGGCGAGAGAAGGAAAGGTAAAGAACTTTACGGGAATTGACAGTCCTTATGAAGCACCAAAAAATGCAGATATTGTACTTGATACAGTCCATTATTCTGTTGAGGAGTGTGTAGATCAGATCATAGCAAAGCTGAGCGCCTATGAAAGATAAAATTTATCTGTATCACATTTTTTGGATGGATGCGAACAAATAAAAAAGCAACAGGTAATTGCCTGTTGTTTTTTTTAAAAAAAACAAAAATAATAAAGCCGCAAACCCGAGTATATCAAGCTTACGACCTTAAATGCGCGATCAGGGGCTCGAACCCTGGACACCCTGATTAAGAGTCAGGTGCTCTACCAACTGAGCTAATCGCGCTTGTCTGCATGTATCATTTGCAACGCAAGTGTTATTATAGTATAATAGTTCGAGGTTTGCAAGTCTTTTTTTTATTTTTTTCACAAAAAATTTTTACTTCCATAGAAAGTAAAAATGAATGTTATATCAATATGTGAGACAAGCATTTGGTCAATTGAGTGCGACAGAAATCACAGATAGGAGAGATAAAAAATGATCATAGATTCCCATGCGCATTATGATGATGAAGCGTTTGATTTGGACAGAGAAGCGCTTTTGATGAGTCTGCAGGGGGGCGGCATTGAGAAAGTCATCAATGTTGGGGCAGATATAGAAGGCAGCAGAGCTTCGATTGCGTTAAGTGAAAAGTATCCTTTTATCTATGCTGCAGTTGGTGTACATCCAAGTGAGGTCAGCGAGCTTGATGAGGAAAAGATGCATTGGCTGAAAGAAGCAAGCAGTCATGAGAAGGTGGTAGCGATCGGAGAAATCGGTCTGGATTATCACTATCAGGAGACAGACAAACAGCTGCAGAAAAAATGGTTTCTTGCACAATTGCAGCTCGCAAAAGAAGTGAAAAAGCCGGTCATCATCCATTCCCGGGATGCGGCGCTTGATACGATCACACTCATGCGGGAGGCTGATGCCGTTCAGATACCCGGGGTTATCCATTGTTATTCCTATACAAAGGAGTCTGCAAGAGATTATTTAGAGCTTGGGTATTATTTTGGAATCGGTGGTGTGTTGACTTTTTCCAATGCCAAAAAGCTGAAGGAGGCTGTCTCTTACATTCCAATGGATCGCATTTTGCTTGAGACAGACAGCCCGTATTTATCTCCCGTGCCAAATCGCGGCAAGAGAAATTCTTCCTTAAATCTTCCCTATGTGGTAGCGGAAATGGCTGCGATCAAAGGGATTTCCGAGGAGGAAGTCATCCGGATCACGACAGAAAATACGAAGCGGCTGTTCCGTATTTCATAGCAAACCATGACATTTCATGCTATAGTAACAATCATTCTATATTGGCAAATGAAACAAGAAAAGATAGAACATACAAGGAGATGTAAATGGCATATTTAGGAAATCCGCAGGGGACGATTGCTGTCCTGCAAAAATATGGTTTTCATTTTCAGAAGAAGTTTGGACAGAATTTTTTGATTGATCCGCATGTACTTGAAAAAATTATCAGCGCGGCGGGTATCACAAAGGAGGATTGCGTGCTTGAAATCGGACCGGGTATCGGCACGATGACGCAGTATCTGGCAGAGAGCGCCGGAGAAGTGATAGCGGTTGAAATCGATGCAAATCTGATTCCGATTCTCTCCGATACGTTATCGGAGTATACAAATGTGACAGTGATCAATGAGGACATACTGAAGGTGGATGTGGCTAGGCTGGCAGAGGAGAAAAACGGAGGAAGACCGATCAAGGTTGTGGCAAATCTTCCTTATTATATTACGACACCGATCATTATGGGATTATTTGAAAGTCATGTACCGCTTGACAGCATTACGATCATGGTACAAAAGGAAGTGGCGGATCGTATGCAGACCGGTCCCGGCAGTAAAGATTACGGTGCCCTGTCTCTGGCAGTACAGTATTATGCAAAACCCGAGATTGTGGCAAATGTGCCGCCTAATTGTTTTATCCCGCGTCCAAATGTGGGAAGTGCGGTCATCCGTCTGACAAGACATACAAATCCGCCTGTGGAAGTAGAGGACGAGCATTTTCTGTTTTCGGTGATCCGTGCAAGCTTTAACCAGAGGCGAAAAACTCTTGTGAACGGACTTTCAAACGGAGGAATTGCTTCAAAAGAGGCTGTATCACAGGCGCTTGCCGATATGGAGCTGCCTGCTTGCATAAGGGGAGAAGCACTTACTTTGTCACAATTTGCCACTCTCTCCAATCTTTTGAAACCGGGCAGCAAAAACTGACAAAATGATTGTCAAAAGGACACAAAATCTACTTGATTTTTTGTACTTGTTTTTTTGACATGACCATAGTCGTATGATACACTTAAACGGAGTAAAGTTACTTGAAAGCATCCGATCAAAAGCGGTTTTTAATGAGGTGAAAAATCTTGGATAAGTACGAATATCGAATCAGAGCTGAGGAGATCAATTCCCTGATTGAGCAGCAGGAATATGCAGAGGCGGTCAAAATTGCGGACACCATTGACTGGAGAAGAGTCAGAAGTGTCGTCATGCTCTGTAAGGTGAGTGAGTTATATAAAATGAACAGACGTTACGAGGATAGTAAAGAGGTTCTTCTTCTGGCGTATGATCTGCAGCCGGGCTCAAGAAAAATCATTTATTCTCTGTGCGAGCTTTCCATTAAATTGGAAGAAACGGTACAGGCAGTGGAGTATTATAAAGAATTCGTCCAGGTGGCACCAAGAGATACGGGACGCTTTATTTTGCAGTATCGTCTCTACGAAGCGCAGGATGTCAGCTTAGAGGAGCGTATTGCTGTTCTGGAAGAGTATAAAAAACGTGATTACCGTGAAAAGTGGGCATATGAGCTTGCTTATCTGTATCATCGGATCGGACTTGCTACCCGTTGTGTGGAGGAATGTGATGAACTGATCCTCTGGTTTGGCGAGGGGAAATATGTCCTTAAGGCAATGGAGCTGAAAATGCTTCATGCACCTTTATCCCCGCAGCAGCAGGAAAAATATAATGCAAGATTCCTATCAGAAATGGAAGCAATTGCTGCCGTCGAAGAGGAAGAGAGCAGAGCGCAGGAGGAGATTGCACCCTCCATGCCGATTGAGATCAAATCCATCAATGCGACAAATGCAAAAACAGCAAAAATTCCGGCAAAGGAAATTAAGCAGGAGACAGAGCCGGATTTGGGAGATACCAAAGAATTTGCGCATGGCATGACGGAGGAAGAGTTAAGGCGCGAGCAGGAGCTTTTGCAGATGGAAGCACTGGTTGATGAGATTGGAGATCCGGATGCATCTGCTGCAGAAGAAGATGTTGAAGAAGCAAACGCTGACGGATCGGAAGAAGTCATTTCCGATACGCAGGAAGTACAAAATGCCGCACAGGATGAAGATGCTGACATGAAGATTGTGAATTCTATGGATGATCTGGATATTCATGTCAAGACGATAGATGTGGGTGATCAGTACAGCACGATCAATCTGCAGGAGGCACTTGCGAAAGACCTTGCCGAGTTGTTTGCACAGGAGGATATGGGCGCATCTGATGCGACGAGGGCATTGCCTATCGATTCTCTGGCAGAAGCATCACAATTCTTACAAAAGGAAACAGAGTCGACAGCAGATAAAGAAGTATCGGCTGACAGTATGCCGGCAAACGTAGCAGAAAAAGACAGCGAGCCGGTAGAATGCGAGGAGTCTGAAAGTGGTGAGCGGTTGGAAGAAAACCCAGAATTGGGAGAAAATCCGGAAACCGCTACGGAGCCTGACAGCGGTGAGATACAGGAGAATGTGGCAGAGTCTGACAGCGAGTATGCAGAAGAGAATACGCAGGAATCAGACAGCATAGATACAGACAACGTACATAATACAGAAAACGAAGCAGAAGAAGGCACAGAGCCCATCTTAATGGAATCTCAGGATTTGGATGACCTGACACAGCTTTTGCCTCCTATGGATCTTTCTATAGGAGAAGTCACGGAAACCCCGGAGATCAATATCACAGAGTCTGAAGTATCAGATTCTGTACAGACAGAAGGAAATACGGAGCCTGTCATGGAAGAGATGACAGCGCCGGATGATGTGGAAATCTCAGAAGGAGAAGTCGTAGTAGAAGTAGAAGAATATCCGGAAACGGAAGAGGAATCTGCAAAAGCAGGAGCAGAAGCATCTGCCACAGAAGCAGAAACGGAAAGTGAGCCGCAAAAAGAGCTTGAACCGCTTATTTTCAGCAATCAGACACCGCTGCCGGATGCTTTGATCCAGGCAATGCAGACAGTGGCCATTGAGGCAGCCAGACAGGCGGCTGTAGAGGCAGCAAAAGAAGCTGCCAAAGAGACGGCATCGGCAATTCAGGCAATGCAGCCGGAGTTTAAAAAGGAAGCCGATCCTGCCACGACAGAATCAGATCAGCCCGGTATGCAGGAGGAGCAGAAGGAAGAAGAGCAGGTAGAAAAACAGATCACAGGTCAGCTGAGCTTTTCCGACATTATGGATGAATGGGAAAAGACAAAGAAGGCGAATGAAGAGAAGCATCTTGCAGAAATGAAGCAGCGTGTTTTGGAACAGACAGGACCGATTTTCTCCGATTTCGATTCGATGACCATGGGCGGCAGTCAGGATGAGCTGAATATGCTTTCTCCGATGCTTGACGTTTTTTCCGAGACGGAAGAGCTTGCAGAACAGGTACAGCAGGCACTTGATGAAGACCTTATGGAAGCATCTGAGATTCCTGAGGTGAAACAACCAAACGGCACTCTTGCAGCGAATGAAGATTCTTTGCAGGATTTACAACACATTCAGCCGGATAGTGAGCCGGCAGCGGAGAGTTTGCCTGATTATGAGGAACAGAAGATTGCAGAGACAGAGGCAGATGAGACAGAGGAAGCCCCGGACCGGGCAATAGAGACGACGACAGAATCAGCAGCCGAAACAGAAAATGAAGCAGTGTCTGAAACGGAACTGCAGACAGAATCAGAAGAAGAAATAGAGAAGTTGTCTGAAGCCGGAGAGACGGAGGAAGCGCCGGCAGAGGAAGACGAGACGGTCGACAGAGTCAGCAGCTTTAACACAGCAGAGATCAACGGACTCGAAGAAAAGCTGATGAGTGCACTTTCCAACCAGCACTATGAAACTTCTAATCTGCAGGTAGAAGCACTATCCGAGGAATTGTCGGCAGAAAGTGCGAAAGCAGACAACGTGTCGGCAGATTACAAAGAGACAGAGGAAGGACAGGAGCCGGAAGGAGAGATCGCCGGTGCTACAGAAGCAGACAGGTCACAGGAGATGCGTCATTTTACCAAAGTCGAGAAAGAAATCTTTGGTTCTATTGCGCCGACAAAGGAATTACAGCAGTCCTTTGCAGCTTTCCTTGATCATATTTCAATGAATCCTTTAAGTGGAAATGTGATTCTGACAGGTGAAAACGGGGTTGGCACATTGCAGGTGGCTCAGAATATCGCAGGGTATCTTGCCGGGGAGAGAAGCAGTTTTACCGGAAATATTGAAACCTTTACCTTTGAGGATCTGAAGGAAAAGGATATCATCGCGACGTTTGATCACTTGAAAAACGGTGCCATGATCATTGACCGGGCAGGCGATCTGTCGCAGCAGGCATGTATCACGCTCACCAAAGCGATGAAAAACATGACGGATGGGGGCATCGTTGTGATTTTGACAGATACGCAGCAGGATATTGAACGGCTGCAGAGAAGCTTTACCGGGCTGTCTGAATTTTTCACAAATACCTTTACCATCACGACACTGGATAATGATGGACTTGTCAATTTCGGTAAGGAATATGCAAAGCAGCAGGAATATTCAATTGATGATATGGGTGTTCTGGCATTGTATAACCGCATTGAAGAGCTGCAGACCATTGATCATGCGGTGACAATTGACGAGGTCAAAGAGATTGTGAATGAAGCCATCCGCCATGCGGATAAGAAAAACGTTGCACATTTTATGGATGTGATTTTTGCAAAACGATATGATAAGGATGATATGATCGTTTTGAGGGAGAAAGATTTTTTAACAGATAAAAAAGAAAAGTAAGGGGTTTTGGGTATGGCACAAGCACAGAAGAAAAATGCTCTGTTGATTACAGAGGATGATGCGTTTTTATTTGCACAGGGAACGCATTATGAAATTTATGAAAAAATGGGTGCGCACAAGATGGTAAAGGATGGCAAAGAAGGTGTTTATTTTGCCGTTTGGGCACCGCATGCGCAGTATGTGAATGTCATTGGTTCCTTTAATGACTGGGACATTTACAAAGATAATATGGAAAAACTGGGTGACGGCGGTATTTTTGCGCTGTTTGTAGAGGGAGCCAAGGTGGGCGACATGTACAAATATGTCATTACCACACAGACCGGAGAAAAGCTGTATAAGGCAGATCCTTATGCCAATCAGGCACAGCTTCGTCCCAATAATGCTTCCATCGTGGCAGATCTTTCCGGATTTTCATGGACGGATCAGACATGGATGACGCAGCGTGAAAATACAGACTGGAATAAAAAGCCGATGGCAATCTATGAGTGTCATATTGGTTCCTGGATGAAGCATCCTGTTGATTATGAGAAGGAAACGGGATTTTATAATTACAGACAGTTCGCAGACAGATTTGTGGAATATTGTCAGAAGATGAAATATACGCACGTAGAGCTGATGGGTATTTCAGAGCATCCGTTTGACGGATCCTGGGGATATCAGGTGACAGGATATTACGCACCGACTTCCCGCTATGGCACACCGGAGGATTTCATGTATCTGGTCAATACGCTGCATAAAAATAAGATCGGTGTGATCTTAGACTGGGTACCGGCGCATTTCCCGAAGGATGATTTTGGTCTTTCCAATTTTGACGGACAGCCGCTTTATGAGCACCCCGATCCAAGGAGAGGAGAGCATCCGGACTGGGGGACAAAGGTTTTCAATTATGAAAAAAATGAGGTTAAGAATTTCCTGATTGCCAATGCATTATATTGGATGAAAAAATTCCATGTCGACGGACTGAGAGTGGATGCGGTGGCATCCATGCTATATTTGGATTACGGTCGCAAGGACGGACAATGGCTGCCAAATCAGTACGGTAACAATAAGAACCTCGAGGCGATCGAGTTTTTCCGTCACTTAAATTCCGTGGTAAAGAACTACTATCCGGGAGCACTCATGATCGCAGAGGAATCGACAGCATGGCCACTTGTGACGGGTGATCCGAAGGAAGGCGGACTTGGTTTCTCCTTTAAGTGGAACATGGGATGGATGCATGATTTCTGTTATTATATGAAGCTCGATCCCCTGTTTCGTAAGGACAATCACAATGCCATGACATTTGCGATGTCCTATAACGAAAGTGAGAATTACATATTGCCGATTTCACATGATGAAGTGGTTCATCTGAAATGCTCCATGCTGAACAAGATGCCGGGCTATTATGTAGATAAATTTGCAAATCTGCGTGTCGGATATACCTATATGTTTACACATTGCGGTAAGAAACTCCTGTTTATGGGACAGGATTTCGGACAGGACTGCGAGTGGTCCGAGGCCAGAGAGCTCGAATGGCATTATCTGGCGGACAAAGAACACAGCAGTATGCAGTATTATACGCAAAAGCTTCTTGAGATCTATAATAAATACCCTTGTCTGTATGAGAATGACAATAACTGGAAGAGCTTTGAGTGGATCAATGCAAACGATGCGGATAACAGTGTTTACAGCTATATCCGGAAATCGGAAAGCGGCAGAAACAATATGCTGATCGTACTGAATATGACACCGATGAAGCGCGAGGGCTATACCGTAGGCGTACCGAAAAAGAAAAAATACAAGCTTCTGCTCAACAGTGATGAGGAATGCTTTGGCGGAAACGGTGTGCCGGTCAAAAAAGAGATAAATGCGGTCAAGAAGGAAAAAGATGGCAGGGACTATTCCATTTCCTTTGATCTGCCTCCTTACGCAGCACTTATTTTCCTGTTTTAAGATTTCCTGTTTTAACCCGGAACAGTCCTTAATAAAAACTGAAAAATAACCGAAATAAAAGGTGAGTACATTGCTTGTGCTCACCTTATTTTTTGTTTGACAGGAAATTACTCCGGAATTTTCCTGTCAAACAAAACGCTCCGCGAAGGATGCGACGAAAAGGGAAGCAGGCGAAAGGAAAGAAACATGCACATTACATTTGAAGATATGCAAAAGCAATCAAATATACAGGCTTCACCCAGGACTGCAGCGGCAGAAAAAATTGTAGCGCAGGGCAGAAGAAGTGCGCAGAATATGCAGATGTATGCAAGCGGCATCAGAACCGATCTGTTTGGTCAGGGTGCGCCTCGTACAGGCGTGTTTGCCTATGGAAAGGAAAAATCCGCGCAGGAATTTGCCGGCGAAGCTTCTCTTATGGATGGAACGGCCTGTAAAAATTATATGGCAGTCATGTCCCATACCATGTCCGCAGAGGATTATAAGGAGATGACGCAGGAGGGCATCCATCCGGGCAGAGTGGATGTCGGTGAGGCTGTCACCATCATGGATCACATCAAGGCAAATATGGCCAAAAGCGGTGTGATCATCAACGGTTTTAACGGTGCCGGCGACCTTTCCATGGAAGTGCTTGAGCAGATCACGGGCGATGCGGGATATGCACAGGCAATTGCCGCATCATTTGCAAAAAATGATATTCCTCTTACGCAGGAAAATGTCAGCGCTGTGACAGACGCTGTCAGCACAGGACAGCAGATTACCGGCATTTCTGATGAAATGAAACAGTACCTTTTGGAAAATGAATTGCCGCCCACCATTGATGCACTTTATAAGGCAATGTACAGTGTCAGTACACAGGAGCGCCCAAAACAGGGTGGTTATTTTATAGATGATGCGTCCGGGTATTATGGAAAGCTGCCGCAGACGGCAGGAAAATCGGCTCTGGATGAAACGCAGGAAGACAATCTGAAACAGCAGATTGATAAAATGCTCAGGCAGGCAGATTTCCCGGTGACAGAGGAAACCAGAAGACAGGCATACTGGATGCTTGACAGAGGGATCTTACTGACGCAGGCACATATGGAAAATCTGCAGAAAATTGAGCAAATGGAGTTTCCTGTCTCAACAGAAGAACTGACAGAAAGGGCAGCGCAGGCAATCGGAGAGGGAAAAGCAGCCATGCAGGCTGCTCTTTGCGGAGAATCGCTTTTGGACCGGGCTGTTTCGCTGCAAAGGGATTTGCAGAATATCACAGACGAAAGCCTCTATGCAGTCATTTCCTCCGGTAAGGCCATTCATATCCGCAACCTAAGCAATGCGCAGAGAGAAATCAACCTTTCACCGGTACTTTTATCGTCGCTGCATGAGCAGACGGCAGATCTTTCTGCCATGGAAGGGCAGACGGCACAGGAATTCGTCCATGAGAGAAGGGTGCTCGAGGAAACGAGACTGCAGATGACAGTCAGCGCAAATCTTCTGCTCTTAAAGAGTGGCTATGCCATAGACACAGCGCCTCTTTCTTCCCTGGTGGAGGCTTTGAAGGAAGCGGAAGCCAGGTCGCGCGATCTGGGATTAACCTTGCCGGATGATAATAAGACGCAGCTCTACCGGGAAACCATGGAGAAAAAGACTGCACTTATGGATATGCCGGCAGCAGTCACAGCCAAGGTCATGTCCGCTCATGATACCTTTACGCTCAGACGCATGCACGAAGAGGGCAGCATTTTAAAAAGTACCTATGAGAAAGCAGGCGAGAGCTATGAAGCCTTGATGACCGCTCCGAGAGCGGATCTTGGCGACAGAATCAGGGATGCTTTTTCCAATATCGATGAACTGCTTGCGCAGCAGGACATGGAAGATAGTGAGGAAAACAGAAGGGCAGTCCGTATTCTGGCATATAATCAGATGGAGCTGTCCAAAGATAATATAGAAAAGGTCCGTGATGCGGATCAAATGGTAACAAGGTTACTGAATCAAATGACTCCGGTCGTTACTCTGAATATGATCCGCAATGGCGTCAATCCCCTTGATAGTACCATTGCGGAGTTGACAGAGTATCTGGATGCGCAGGAGGATACCCTTGTGCAGCAGACGGAGAAATTCAGCAGATTTTTATATAAACTGGAACAGGAAAACGGTATTTCCAAAGAGGAAAGAGATGCTTTTGTCGGTATTTACAGACTGATCAGACAGGTGGAAAAAGGCGACAGAAGGGCGATTGGCAGACTGGTGGATGACGGAAGGGAGTTATCATTTGCTAATTTATTGTCCGCTGTCAGAACCGGAAAGAAAAAGCCGATCGATCTTGTGATAGATGATTCATTCGGAGCACTGAAGAATCTGGAGACAAAAGGCGTATCTATTTCCGATCAGATAAACCGCTATTTTGAGATTGCGGAAAATCAGGAGACAGAAGAGCAATATACCGGTCTGCAATATGAGCAGTTCCGCCATCAGATGGAGAGCTCGCAGGAATATGTGGCGTTTTTAACAGAAAGCGGGGTGACAGTCTCCGGTGACAATTTAGAAGCCGCCGGTGAGCTCATGAAAAACAGAGGCGGACTTTACCGGAATCTGAAGCAGAGAATGGCAGATCATATAAATCTTCCTTCGTTTGAGGAGCTGATCAGCCGCATGCAGGAGCACTTTACCGATGCGGAGAATGCGCTTCTTGCCATGGAGGAAATGACGGAGCAATTTAGCAGTATGCTGCAGGAAACCATGTTTGACGTGGGAGATTATCTGGATATCAAAGCGATCACCTCCCTTTCCAAGCAGTTGTCCCTTACCGGGCAGATGGCGAAAAATCAGGTATTTGAGCTACCGGCGATCATTGACGGCGAACTGACAAGTGTGAATGTCAGATTCACAGGGCAGAAGGAAAATGAGCAGCCAAATGCAAAAGTACATATGCAGCTGACAGACGGAAGGGAAATGCGGGCTCTCTTTGTGGCAGAAGGCGACAAAATAAAAGGCTTTGTCACATGTAACGATGTGGCAGTCAAAGAGAAAATGGAGCAAAGTCTTGCAAATTTCCGGGCAGACCTCCTATCGGAAACCGGAAAAAATGCCGATATCACTATTGTACAGAGTGATACTCTGGAAGAAATGCAAACAACAAGAAAGCCGCTTGCAGGGAAGCAGCGCTTACAAAATCAAAGTCAGGCACAGTCAGATCAGGGAAGAGAAGCAGATGCCGGCGCGTTATATCAAACAGTCAGAAGCTTTGTGAAGCTGTTTGAGTAGCGCATAGACAGAAAGGCGGAGTCTATGAAAATCAATTATAACGTATCTGCAATCATTGCAAATGCATCCCTGACAGTCAATGAAAAGAAATTCAATGCTTCGACACAGAAGCTGTCTACGGGATATAAGATCAATCATGCCAAGGATAATCCTTCCGGTATTGCAATTGCCAAAAGAATGAATGCACAGCTTTCCGGTCTTTCCCATGCGAGTCAGAATGCGAGCAACGCCATTTCTGTTGTACGCACGGCAGAAGGTGCGGTTTCAGAGATGCAGTCCATGGTACAGCGCATGACCGAACTTGCCGTACAGGCTGCCAACGGCACAAAGACCGACAATGATAGAGCGGCCATTCAGGAGGAAATCAAAGAGCTGAAGCAGGAAATGACCCGTATGATGAACGATACGGAATTTAACGGGAAGAAGCTCTTAAACGGTGACTGTGACTTAAAGGGTTATGCAGATGTGCCCGGCGTAAAGGTTGCTTATTATGCGGATGAAGTACCGGTTTCCAATTACCGGTTTACCCTAAATTCCATTGATCTGGATGCAGAAGGCAATGTGGATTTGAAGGACGGCAGTATTTCACTTCTGATGGACGGCAGCGAAGATGCATTTCCGGCAGATGCTTCCGTCTCTTATGATAAAGATAAAGTTACCGTAAAGGCCAGCAATAATTTTGAGATGACATTCCGGATTGCCAAAGATGCGGCAAAAGGAGCAGTCAATCTGGATATTACAGGGATCGGTGCGATGCGTGTACAGATCGGTGCCAATGAAGGACAGGTACTCGATATCCGTATTCCGGAGGTTTCACTTGATCTGATGGGCATCAAAGATATTGATGTATCCACAGAAAATGGCGCGCAGGATGCCATTGAGCGTTCTAAGCAGGCGAATGCATATATTTCCGCAGTCCGTGCGCGGATCGGTGCCTATGAAAACAGACTGGACCACACGGAAAACAGTCTGGATATCACAAGTGAAAATATGACGGGTGCTTATTCAAGACTCATGGATGTGGATATGGCAGAGGAAATGACAGATTACTCCAATCTGCAGGTACTCAATCAGGCCGGTATTTCTGTTCTGACACAGGCGAACCAGAGACCGTCTGAGCTTTTGCAGCTGTTGCAGTAACTATGCAGGCTTAGCAGAGTTATCCGTAATTGCAAAATGATCGCATACCTGTACATCCGTATCCATATTATGGAGTTTTTTGCAATTGCCAAGGAATGGTTTTAGTCAGAAAAGAGGAAATTTGCGGTGACAGACGAAAAGAAGCAGGAATTTACGAGAAGGATCACACAGGCGAACAAAAGCCAGCTCGTTGTGATTCTGTATGATTTGTTTTTTTATTATATCGATGAGGCGAAGGAGATACTTTCGCAGGGAGAGAAAAAAGAATTTAGCGCATCGCTTGACAGAGCACATGCCTGTCTGAATGAGCTGATCGGATCGCTTCAGATGGAGCAGCCATTGGCCGGGTCGATCTGCAAGGTTTATTTCTTTGTGAGCGGACAAATCGGACTTGCAAGGGGAAAGGAAAGCGATGCACCATTGTCAGATGCCGTAAGGCTTATGGATAAGCTTTATCAGACCTACAAGGCAGACTCTGCATGCGACACAAGCGGTCCTGTCATGGGGAACGTCCAGACAGTTGTCGCGGGAATGACTTATGGCAGATCGGATGTGACAGAAAGCTGTCAGGCGGCAGATTATAACAGAGGATTTTGGGCGTAGCAGGAATGAAGAAAGAAACAGTCGCATACTATGCATCATAGGGAGGTGCCGACATGGACTTAACGATGTTGCAGAATATGCTGCCGATTGTGGTAGTATGCGCGCTTGTTTTCTTTCTTCTTTTTTTGCGTTCCAAAAGCAATTTACTGATCAGACTTATCCTAAGAACCGTTATTGGTTTTTTTAGCATCCTCACGGGAAATGTGATCTGCGCCTACTTCTCGCTGGGGCTGTTTGTCGGCGTCAATCCGGCAACGCTGCTTGTCTGCGCCATTCTCGGTCTGCCCGGAGTGGTAGGGATGTTTTTGCTGGGGATGTTGTAGAGATTATGTCTCATCCGGTTTTGTGACTTCTAACAGAATATTGTCAACCTCGTTTTCCAGCTCCTCACGTCTATCCTGTGGAACAAGTTTTAACAGTTTTCGGACAAATACTGTTAATCAGTTGATATACCGTAACTGTTTGTCTGTCATGTTTTCCATATTCACTTTCCACCACCTTCTTTCGTTGGTGGTATTATATCATATTGAAAAGAGTTTATTCAATTAAGAATGTTGTTGCCAAACGGAAAATCTTATGCTATATTTACCAAAGAGCATATTTTATTTTCCAAAAGCATCATGCTTTTGACAGATCATCTCTTACATGGCACGTGCCATGTCTGTACATCTTTTTTAGAAAATCCATGCTTGTAACTACACATTGAGAGCAGGAGTTTCCGAAAGATGGCAGAGAAGGCGTGAAGAATATCATTTCCCTTCTTCAGATCGCGTGATTTGGGGAATAAAGATTTGGATGTCTTGAGACCTTGGCGGACTTCTGCGTATTTGACAAAGGAGGAAGTCTATGGCAAAAAGAAGAAGCAGTTGGGGAAGGCAGAAGTATAAAAATCTTAAGCAATCCATCGTGATATTTGTCTGTGCGTTTGATCTGTTTGGGGATAACCGCAGTATTTATACTTTCGAGACGATATGCAGGGAAAACACAGATATTACGCTGCAGGATAAGAGACGGACCTATTTTATCAACATTTACGGTGACAGAAGCGGTATTGAGAAAGATACCGTGAATCTTCTCGACTATTTCAAGACCGGAGAGCCGACAGATGATTACACGAGAAAGCTTCAGGAAAAAGTTGAGGAAATCCGATGTGATGACGAGTGGAGGGAAAACTATATGACGATAGAGATGAAGATGGATCAGAAATTTGAGGCTGGAAAGCAGGTTGGAATGCAGGTCGGAAAGCAGGTTGGAATGCAGGTCGGAAAGCATGAGGAGAGAATTAAAGTTGTGAAAACGATGCTTGCAAATAGCTATTCTGAGGCAGAATGTAAGAAACTTGGATTTACACAGGAGGAAATACAGGAAGGAAAAAAATAAGCCGCCATTTATGAGGCAATCGATCATTGTACAGAAAATCATATCATAGAAGAATAAGAGGATGGAATGAAAGAATGCTAAGCCAAGGATGAAAATCTATGGCTTAGTTTTTTTATTAGCAAAAAGGCAGCAAATCTGCATACAAAAAGCTGCTGAAGGGAAAGACAGAGTCAGATAGCAATTGTCAAAAAATGGAGAGCGCAGAAATGCCCTCTCCATTTTCAAAATTAACTAAAAACCTTGAAAATAATAGATATATGTAATATATTGAAAGAGATATTAGTAATACCTATTACTTTTTGCGGTTTTTGAATTGACGGGTCTCCTTGTAAACAATTCTGTACAACTGTGGCGAGGTAATAGGAGCGCAGCCGTATGAATGCGGATATAGGTAAAAAGCCAGGGAGAAGGAGGAAGTCTATGAAAAACAAAATGGCAAACAAACTATTGGCAATTTTGCTTTCTGCTGCGATGGCAGTGACAGTATTGCCGCAGACAAGCGCTTTTGCGACAGAAGCGGGGGAATCCGAAATCGCAGTGGAAGAAATTGAGGTGACAGATTTATCGGAGCAGACAGGGGAAGATTCTGCGGATGTAGAGGGCGAGACGGAAGAGGATGCAGAGATTGAGGCGGAAAAGACGGAGTCCGTTCCCGGAGACTCCAGAGAGACTGCTATTGAAGTTAAGGAAGATGAAAAAAAGACGGTACGGTTGATTGAGTATATAGATGATGAAGTTGGTTTTGCAGAGGGGTGCTTTTTGTATCTGAAAGTAATTCCTCAAAAGACCGGTGTTTATGAGATTAGTTTTGACGGAAATGAAGAGTATATTGATTGTTGTATTGTACATTCCTTTCCGGAAAATAAATTTATTGCACTTGCAGGGCAGCCAGTGTATATTGATTTCTTCGACGAGGACGGAAAGGAGCCGCAGGATTTTAATATTACTGTCACATGTACAGAAGAGTGGGGAAAAGCCGATGGGATTACTGTAGGCAAGGAAGAAACCAAAATTACATTGGTAATGAATAAAATATATCCCATTACATTTAAAGAATATGGAAATTATAATCTGACTGCTACTAGCGGTTCATACACCATTTATCGCTTAAGCTCCAGTGGATTATTTGATACATATTACACAGGCAGAACCAGTGTTTCTTTGAATCAGGGGGATACTTATTATTTTTATTCAAAGGAAGGGGCAGAAGCATCTATTGTCGGAAGTGATGTCGGTTCGTTGCAGGTAGGCGAAAATGTAACAGAATATGAAACAATCTATTCATTTACAGCCCCTGAGGCGGGTACGTATGCATTTTGCGGATTTAAGAAAATAAATAGTGAAATAAATGATTATACCAAAGGATTTGTGACTAGTCTGTCAAAAGATGAAATTTTATATGTAAAAGGATGTCCATATAGTTATGGGGATTTGGGGACTGATACATATGAAACAAAAAGTTATATTTGCAAGGTACAGGATACCGTAACAGCACTCGGAAATGTTACCTTAGAAGGAACAAAATGGAAACAACTGTGTTATCAGAACACATCTGACAAAAATATAACATTGTTTTTATCAGAGGGATTCGATTCAGTAAACGTTGACGGAATAATCGGTTTATATAATGCTTCAACAGGCTGGTCTGTAGATACAATTTCTTACAAAAATATAATCACATGTCAGCCCGGTGAAAAGCTGTATATTTTCATACAAAATAATGCAGATACTGACAGTACAGTCTGTGTAAGAAAATTGGTAGAAGATAATGAAAATAATCTGACAGAAAAATCTGCTACTTTTTCACAGACAGATTCCGCAGCTGTAAAATACGGTAATTTATCGGCTATTAATGCACTGGATAAAGAAATGGAATTAAAGGTAAATAATTCAACAGATTATACAAGATATATCTTGGGAGCTGTTAATCCCGATGGCATAATAGAATGGGGTATTTCTCGTTCCATAACAAACAATACAATTAGGTTAAATGATCAATATGATTATATAGCAATATACGAAGATATCATCGGAAGTGGTAGTTCGTCATACAGTATTTCAGTTTCTGAGGTCGCATATCAAACGCTCGATTTAGGTAAGCAGAATGAAGTGGCGCGAAATGGAAATTATCAGATAAAGTTAAATCTTGGAGCTGATAGCGCGTGGTACAGACTTAAGGTGGAAAGTGGATTTGTAAGTCTAGAAGGAGAGGATGCAGTATGGATAATATCCAGCGAAGATAAGCCGGAACTATATTATTGTTGGCGGGATACGGAAGAAGCTATTTATCTGGAAAAAGGAAAGACCTATATTTTTAATTGGTATCTTGAAAATAATGGAATAATATCCTTTACTCAACTGGATACTGCAGAAAACACTTATTCAAAGTTTAAGGAAGAAATATCCGTTTCATTAACTCAGGATCGTAATACAGTATTTCTATTTTTTACACCAAAAGAAGATGCTTTTGTCGAACTATACAAGGTGAGTGATAGTATAAAGGATGCTACAATCCAGATTTATGAAAAAAATGATTACTATTTCAGAAATCCGGTACAGATTATGCAGTCCGGAAAAGAGTATTTAATTAAGGTCAATAAGTATACAACTACAGATTTGACAGGCTCTTTCCAGTTAACAAATAATACGGTTGAACTGAGTAAAATTCAGACATTCCAGAATGAAGTTGCAAAAATTGGAAGTGCAGATCAAGTGACACTGGAAAGCAGGACAGCAATTGAGAGTGCAAGAGCAGCATATGACAAATTAAGCACAGCAGCAAAAAAAGCAGTTGTAAAAGAGCAGGAGATTTTGCAAGTTGCTGAGGAGAAATATGCGAAGCTAGTGGCTGAAAAGGCAGAAGCTGACAAGGTGGCAGAGGAAGTGGCTAAGAAAGCAGCCGAAGAGGCTGCGAAAAAAGCTGCAGCAGAGGAAGCTAAAAAAGCAGCCGAAGAGGCAGCCAAAAAGGCAGCCGCAGAAGCAGCGAAAAAAGAGGCAGTCGGCGCAGAAAATGTGGTTGGCGATGCAACCTATGTGGTAGCGGAAAATCAGACCGTTATCTACAAGGCACCTGTTAAGAAAGATGTTACGTCTGTCAAGATCCCGGAGACGATCAAGATCAATGATAAAGACTTTACAGTCACGGAAATTGCAGCAGGTGCATTCAAAAACAATAAGAAACTGACAAAAGTTACCATTTCCAAAAACATCAAGGTAATCGGTAAAAATGCATTTTATGGCTGTAGTGCACTGAAATCTGTCACAATCGGAAGCAAGGTGACAACGATTGGTGATGGTGCATTCCAGGGTTGCAGCAAGCTGACCAAGGTGACGATTCCCGCGAAGGTGACAAAGATCGGGAAAAAAGTATTCTATAACTGTAAGAAGCTGAAAACGATTACGATCAAGACAAGTTCTTTAAAATCAGTCGGTAAATCCGCATTCAAGAAGATTGCGAAGAAAGCAAGCATCAAG
This sequence comes from uncultured Lachnospiraceae bacterium, assembly GCA_945949085.1. Classification (GTDB taxonomy): domain Bacteria; phylum Bacillota; class Clostridia; order Lachnospirales; family Lachnospiraceae; genus CAG-194. The sequence continues at coordinate 25,052 of CAMFDJ010000032.1, forward strand.
GTGCCGAAGAAGAAGCTGACTGCATACAAAAAGCTGCTGAAGGGAAAGACAGAAGCAGATACAAAAATCAAGAAATAAGAGAGGCAGTTGACGGATAGTAATTGTCTGAAAAGTGGAGAGAGCGAAAATGCCCTCTTCGCTTTGACACACAAGAAGTGCGCATTTTCAATGGTTTGCGCATAGATTTACGCGCTGGTCTGATTTGGTTTTGTGCATGTTTACTGAAAATATATTTTTTATGGAAAGAGGGGTTTACATTTGTAAGCCTCTCTTTTATAATCTCTAGTAAAGAAAATATTTGAGACAGAAAGAGGAGACTATGATTCTATTGTATCTGATCCTTTTTCTGGCAGCCTGTACGGATCTGAAATCCTTTCGGATCCCCAACCGGTTGATCCTTACCGGTTATCTGTTGGGACTCATCTATCAGATCATTTGGTCTGATCATGACACATTTTTTTTGTATCCCATTTACGCATTTTTGATACTGCTTCTTACGCTTCCGCTTTTTTGCATGCGTGCAATCGGCGGGGGAGATTGTAAGCTCCTCAGTGTATGTGCCATGTTTACAGGCATTGTCAGAACAATTTCCATCGGTATCTTCGCATTGTTTGCTGCAGGTATCGCGTCTGTTTTTCTGCTGGCAGTCCGCCGGCTGATTTTCCACAAAAAAGATCAAAACAAACTGCATTTTGCCATCTATATTTTGATAGGTGCGTTGCTGGAGTATTTTCTGGGAGGGATTTTATGGGCATAACAGTTGCTGTCTGTGCGAAAAAAGACAGGGTTGCACAGATGTTATCGGAGCATCTGAATGAAATGTATGGTGCGTATTTGTCAGCCTGTGCTTTTGATGATGTGGAAAAGCTGATCAGCTTTGCAGCGGAAAGCAAATGTCATCTTTGTCTGGTGACAAAGGGAAGTCTGTCGGCATACCAGACAGAGCAGCTTCTTAAGACAACGGAAAAGCTGCATTTCTTTACGCAGGATAAAGAGGATGATGGTATCTATCTGTACCGGTCTGCAGAGGCCATTGGCAGAGATATTTTTGCCTTGTATACAGAGGAGTTTGCCCCGGAGAATGGGCAGGATGGCAATCATAGTCATCGCAGACAGATGAAGGTGATCGGATTTTATTCGCCTGTCAGATCAATCCTGCAAAGCTCGCTGGCGCTGACAATGGGACAGCTGATGGCAAAGGAGCGAAAGGTTCTATATCTCAATTTTGAACCGTATTCCGGATTTGAGTATCTGATGCAGAAGCATTTTACGAAAGATCTTTCCGATCTGCTCTTTTATGTAAAGGAGGATACGTCCAAGTTTGCATGCAGGCTGAAGGGCATTACGCAGCAGGTAGGGAATCTGTTTTATGTGCCCCCTGTATTTGCCTACCCGGATCTGGAAGGTGTGGATGCCTCTCTCTGGCAGAGGCTTTTACAGTCAATTGTGGATGATACGGAATATGACCTGCTGATTCTGGATCTGACGGAGCAGATCTGCGGTCTTTTTCGTCTGCTTGCATTCTGTGATGAAATTTATACGTGTCACGAGGGCAGCGACTTGGCACAGGCCAAGCTGCATCAGTATGAGGAGATGCTTTCGTATCTGCAAAAGCAGGAGATTCTGGAAAAGACGAGGAAGGTCACGATTCCGACATTTCGGTCTATGCCGGGGTATGCCGCTTTGCTCACCCATGGGGAAATGGCGCAGTTTGTGGAAAGTATGATGACGTGAAGGGAGGATGTCGCAGGTGACGGAAGAACAGCTGCAAAAAGTCCGGCAGGAAATACGGGAGAAACTGTTTGAGCAAATCAATCATTCTCTGGAAATATCGGATGAGGAAGTGCAAGAGCTCATTGAGGAAGAGATTGTGGAAGCGGGAAAGAATCAGTATATCCCGCTTGCGCAGAAGGATAAGCTGCGGCGGGAGATTTACTTTTCGGTTCGCAAGTATGATGTGTTGCAGGAGCTACTTGAGGATAACAGTGTCACAGAGATCATGGTAAACGGAAAAGATCATATTTTTATTGAAAAGAATGGGCATCTTGCGCCTTATGCAGGTTGCTTTGAGAGCAGGGAAAAGCTGTTTGATGTGATCCAGCAGATTGTGGCAAAGGCAAACCGCGTGGTTAATGAGTCAAATCCCATTGTGGATGCCAGGCTTGCCGGCAGCAGGGTGCATGTGGTACTCGAACCCATCGCGTTGAATGGTCCGATTCTGACAATCCGGCGATTTCCGGAGCATCCGATTACGATGGAGGATCTTTTGCGGATGGGATCGATCACGCAGGAGGCAGCACAGTTTTTACACAGCCTGGTGGTAGCCGGATATAACATTTTCATCAGTGGTGGAACCGGAAGCGGCAAAACAACCTTTTTAAATGTCTTATCCGGCTATATCCCGCCGGGAGAGCGCGTCATCACGATTGAAGATTCTGCGGAACTAAGCCTCCAGGGGATAGAAAATATTGTGCGGATGGAGACGCGAAATGCCAACATAGAAGGCTGTCGGGAGATCTCCATCCGCGATCTGATCAAGGCGTCGCTCCGCATGCGGCCGGACCGTATCATCGTGGGGGAGGTTCGTGGCGGTGAGGCTCTTGATATGCTGCAGGCACTCAACACCGGACATAATGTCTTTCTTTCATTCCGGCAAAGCTTCCAGTAAATTTCCGTCTCGCTA
>CAMFDJ010000033.1 GCA_945949085.1 uncultured Lachnospiraceae bacterium
AATCAGGATATTCGAAATAAGTATCGTATGCTGAAATCAATAGCAGAAAAGTCAGAAGGGAAGATTATAATTCTCGATATGATTTGTTTTGAATACTTGATTCTTGCCTTTGACAAGCTGGTGCCATGGACGGGAACTGGCAAGGCAGATAAAATCAAGATTCGTGAGGACATTCTATCAGCTATTGAGGACCATAGAATCAATTTGTCAAAGATTGATGACCAGAAGACCTTACAGTACTTAGCAGGATTTAAGAGATATTCTACAGAGCGAGTGATGAAATCATTGATAGGTGAACTTACAGAAAATGAAAAGTGGTCTGTCAAAGGTTCGCTTATGGGCGAGTGCTGGTACAAGGATTGTTGCATATCTGAGCATCCGGATAATCTAAGGTGTGGTGAGCCGGAGATTGAAGATGGAAGTGAGAAGATGAGAATGTTGATACAGTCGGAGGAAGTACAACGAGTGATTGGAGAAGTCATTATTTGAAATATATCTACTTAACAACTGATAGCTGTATTGTGAAATGGGAGTGAAGATTACACATGTTATCGTCTTATTGCGGGTTGCATATACGGAATGTATAATGACCTAAAAGGTATCAAGGGGGTTTTTCCTATGAATTATGGATTTTTCAGTATCCTGCCATCACTTCTTGCTATTGTGTTGGCATTGACGACCAAAAATGTATTTTTGGCACTTCTCATAGCACTTTTATTGGGCAATTTTTTTCTGGCGGATTTGAATCTGATCGGAATGCTGGTGGGAACCAAAGAGATGATTGTAAATGTATTTTCTTCGGCCTCCGGCACTTCCATTATTATCATTCTGACGCTGCTTGGCGGCATGTTTTATATGATTGAGGCAGCTGGCGGGCTGAAGGGTTTTACAGCGCTGATGATTGAAAAAAGGAGCGTTATCAAATCCCGGGTAGGAGCCGAGCTTTTTACATGGCTGGTAGGTATTCTGGTATTCATTGATGGTACTTTAAGCGTTATGATTACCGGCTCTATTTCCAGACCGCTGACGAAGGCTTTCCATATTTCGCCGGAAAAGACGGCATGGATTGTTCATTCCACCGCAACCCCTTTGTCTATTTTGATTCCCATTGCGGCGTACGGTCCTTATATCGCCGGTTTTATCGAGGCGCAGGGAATTGAGAATCCCACACAGCAAATGGTAAGAGGCATCTTCTTTAACTATTATTGTCTGTTTGCCGTATTGGGGGTAGCTGTTTTTATTCTGGCGCGTTTTGATTTTGGGCCGATGAAAAGGGCAGAAGCAGACTACGCTGCCAAAAACGGTTCTGCTATCACTGCTTTGGAAAAAGAGAAAGCAGAGGAGGGGGTCAGCGGAAAAGCCCGCTATCTTTTGATTCCTCTGCTTCTGATGATTGCGGTCACCATTGCCTATATTTTGTACAGTGGAAAAGGAAATATGATAAACGGAGATGCCGAAACAGGTCTGATTTTCGGAACGGCTGCCGGATGTTTCTATCTGATGGTTGCGCTGGCTATTTCCAAAAAGACGTCTGTGAAAGAAAGCACTGACAATTTGTTTACCGGCTGTGGGAATATGTTTGGCATTGTGGTTATCATGGTAATGGCCTATGCTTTCAGCAATCTGCTGGGCGAATTAGGTACTGCCGATTATTTGTCCGGCGTTCTGATCCGTCTCCTGAATCCGACTATTTTTACGCCGATTGCTTTTCTTCTTACCTGTCTGCTTTCTTTCTCGACGGGTACCAGCGCAGGAACAATTGCCATTATGATGCCGATCATGCTTCCTATGGCATTGTCGCTTGATGTCCCTATTCCCATGATTGTAGGCGCTGTGGCCGGAGGTGCTGTCTTTGGTGATCATACTTCACCTATTTCGGACACCACCATTATGGCCTGCTCATCCACGGGCTGTGACGTTGTCTCTCATGTAAAGACACAGCTTCCTTATTCGCTCTGTTTTGCTGTGGCGGCCTGTGCGCTGTATCTTGTGGTTGGGTTTATTTTCTAGGAGTCTGAATAACATGTACGATTTTGATGCAATCATTGACCGGCGCGGAAGAAACAGCGCCAAATGGGATGAACGTTTTATTGGGAAGGGAGATCGTGCGCTGTTGCCCTTCTGGGTAGCAGACACCGATTTTCCTGCTCCCGAATGTGTGCAGCAGGCTCTTCTTGATTGTGTGCAACACAATATTTATGGTTATTCTCTTCCGCCTGTTGATTGCGCGCAGGCAGCGGCAGACTGGCAGAAGCGTCGTCATGGTTTTGAAGCGCAGGCAGATTGGGCTGTTTTTATGGCCGGAATTGATGCCGCGCTGGCTGTCTCTGTCTGTGCCTTTACAAAGCCGGGAGATGCCGTGCTGATCCAGACTCCCGTCTACGCTCCTTTTTTTGAGACCGTAGAAAAAAACGGGCGGCGAGTGCTGGAAAATCCCATGCATCTGATAAATGGGCGCTATGAGCCGGACTTCGAGGATTTTGCAAGAAAAGCAAAGGAAGCAAAGCTTTGGATGTTTTGCAACCCACAAAACCCCACTGGCCGTTGTTTTACCCGAAACGAACTATTGCGCTTCGCGCAGATTTGTCTAGAAAATAATGTGCTGATTGTTTCAGATGAGATTCATGGCGACATTGTTTTTGATGGACTGCGCCATATTCCCATAGCGTCGCTGTCAGCGGAGATCTGTGCACGCACGATTACATGCACATCTGCCGGTAAAACCTTCAGTATGGCCGGGCTTGCCGCCTCTGTTCTTTTTATAGCAGATGAAAAGCTGCGCCGACATTTTGAAGAAGAGAAAGAGCGCTGTTGTATGAACGTAAATGTTCTGGGGCTTACAGCCATGGAGGCTGCTTACCGCAGCGGAGATCAATACGCGGATGCCCTTGTGGAGTATCTGCAGGGAAACCGTGATTTTGCCTTGGACTATATCCGCAAAAATATTCCCTTGCTTCGGGCGTTAAAACCGGAGGCAACTTTCCTTTTGTGGATTGATTGTAGCAGACTGGGTATGTCCTGCGAAAAACTGGAAGAATTTTTTAGGTCCGCCGGAGTTCGCCTTAGTATGGGAAGCGCTTACAAGGAAACTACCGGACAATTTGTACGTCTGAATTTCGGCTGTAGACGTACATTGCTGGAAGAGGGGCTTTCAAGGATTGCGAATTATTTTTGAAAGGTAGCGTGTAATATGGAGCGATTATTTCCGGAAATGAGGCCGAAAACGATGAAACTGTATCAAAACCTTCCATAGGTATGTTAATCTTATACCTAAGAATCTTAATGCAACATAATCGTTGCCGCTATTATCGTGCTTAGTATAAACAGGAGATGGAGGAACCACCATGGCAGTGAAATATAGACGACTAACAGAAAAAGAACTGGAAGTCTTTATTGAAATATAATCAGATTGATTGGACGAATGAAGACAGGGATGAAAGAATATGCTTACAGATATCAAAAAGATACAGGAACTTCGAAGAAAATTGCATACGATTCCCGAACCGTCGATGCAGGAACATAAGACGAAACAATTGCTGATGGATTTTTTGCGCAGGAATACAGGGCTTACAGTGGTGGACCGGGGTGAGTGGTTCTATGCGCATTACCGGGGAAATGATACAGGCGATGCGATTGCTTTTCGGGCGGATTATGATGCGGTTGTCTGTAAGGATGGCTGCCCGAGGCACATTTGCGGGCATGACGGGCATAGCGCGATATTGGCTGGGTTTGCATTGGAGCTGGAAAAAATGAAACCGCGTCGGAATGTGTATCTGATCTTTCAGCCGGGAGAAGAGACGGGAGAAGGGGCTTTCCTTTGCAGCCATCTGATCGACGAATGCGGTATCAAGGAAATCTATGCGATTCATAATATTCCGGGCTATGCACAAAATGAAATTTTGCTTCTTCCCGGCACATTTGCGTGTGCCTCGACGGGGATGGAGATTTTCATACAGGGCAGCCCGTCCCATGCAGCGTATCCTGAGCAGGGGCGTAACCCCGTATCTGTTATTGCGGATCTGATCATGTATATGGATTCTATTGTGCATGAAAGGCACCGTGGCATCGTTCTCGGAACGGTGATTGGAATGGATGTCGGAAGCCGGTCTTATGGGGTATCCGCCGGCAACGGCACAGTAAGGCTGACGCTTCGGGCGGAATATCGGGAAGAATATGAGGAATTGGTCAAAAAAATACAACAGAGGGCAGAGCAAAAGTCCATGGAACAGGGGATGACATGCCGGATTCGCCTGATTGAACCGTTCCCGGCGACAATCAATGATTCGGAGTGCGCTGACAAAGTAAAGAAAACTGCTGAATCACTTGGCCTTCACGTGACAACACCCAAGGAACCGTTCCGGTGGTCAGAAGATTTTGGATACTATCTGCAAAAGACCAAAGGAGCATTCTGGGGTGTCGGAACCGGAGAAAACTGTTCCGGTCTGCATACAGCGGAATATGAATTCGATGATGCGATCATCGGGACAGTCATCGATATTTATGCAGGACTGATGAAGGCAATCTAAGAGAAGGTGTTTTTTGTCGGACGCTGAAAAAAAGCTTTATAGTTGTCTCCAATATGGTATTATATGGGTGGTATTTTGAAAGTCACATGTGTTCAGGCAATCGTAAATGTTGCGTACAACACTCTCTCAGGAGGTTTGCTTATGGTGCTGAAATATAATATTTCTTATGAGGTCGCTTCTTTAATCTTTTTGATTATACTGCTTTTTTTCATCAAGATGCAGTATAATACCAATTCTATTTTAAATAAAGAATTTCGAAAGCTTACATGGTCTGCTCTCATTGCAACCGCTATGGATGTGACAACTGCAATCACGATCAGTTACGCGTATCTGGTGCCGGTGCAGCTCAACACTGTCCTGAATACACTGTATTTTGTATCAGTTGCCCTGTTGGGTTATCGCTTGATGCATTATGATCTCCTTTTCATCTACCGGAATGAAAAAAAGAGATTGTTTATCCGGTTTCACCAGTGTCTGCTTGCAATTTACTTTTTCCTATTACTCTTTAATATGTTTACCGGCTACTTTTTCTCGTTCAGCCCGGATGGGGAATATGTAAAGGGAGCAACTTATCTGGCGGTTTATATTGCGCCATCCTACTTTGTGATCTGTTCTGCCATTATTTTATGCTCTCATTTTCGAAGCTTTAGCAAATGGCAGAGAGTGTCTATTTTTCTCTTTGCATTTTTACAGATCAGCGGCTTGGTGCTTCAGATGTTTTTCTTCCCGGACACCTTGCTGGCACTGTTTATGAGTGCACTGGGACTTATCATGATGCTCTTTACCATGGAGACACCCGATTATCAGAAGCTCACGATTACGATTGAGGAGCTTAGCAGGACAAAGAAAGTGGCAGAACAGGCTAAGGAGGAGGCGGAAAAAGCCAGGGAAATTGCTCAGCAGGCAAACCGTGCAAAGTCGGACTTCCTTGCCAATATGAGCCACGAAATCCGAACCCCGATTAATTCGGTACTTGGCATGGATGAGATGATTCTAAGGGAATGTGATGATCCGAAAATCCTGGAGTATGCCGCGGACATCAAGCGGGCCGGAGGGATGTTGCTTTCCCTGATCAATGATATCTTGGATTTTTCCAAGATTGAGAGCGGTAAAATGGATATCCTTCCCGTGGATTATGATCTGGGCATTGTGCTCGGTGAGACTGTCGATCTGATACGTCCCAAGGCACAGGCTAAGGATCTTGCGCTATTGCTGGATATCGATCCGGCTACCCCTGCACATCTTCATGGGGATGAGGTGAGGATCCGGCAGATTATCACCAATATTTTGACGAACGCCGTAAAATACACAAAGCAGGGTAGTGTGACTTTGACGGTTTCAGCAAAGCAGCTGTCTCCGGAGACAGTTGAGCTGTATGTCTGCGTCAAAGATACCGGTATCGGGATCAAGGAGGAGGATATCGGGCGGCTCTTTGATTCTTTCCAGCGTGTAGAGGAAAGCAGAAACCGCAATATTGAGGGAACAGGTCTGGGGCTTTCGATTACCATGCGCCTTTTGAATCTCATGGGCAGCAGTCTGGAAGTGAAAAGCACCTATGGAAAGGGCTCTGCATTTTATTTCCATCTGGAGCAGAAGCAGACAGACGATCAGATGATTGGAGAGAATCTCGAAAGCTACTATCAAAACGAAAAGAGTATTTCAGGTACCACCGGTGAGTCATTCTGTGCTCCGGATGCCAAAATCCTTGTTGTAGATGATAATGAGATGAATCTGAAGGTCTTTCTGGGACTTTTGAAAAATCATGGCATGCAGATTGACACCGCAATGAGCGGCATGGAATGTCTGTCTCTGATGGAGAAAAAGGCATATCATATCATTTTCATGGATCATCAGATGCCTCAGATGGATGGTGTGGAAACCTTAAAGCAATCTGCTCTGCTGCAGAATAATCTCAGCAAGGATGCTGTCATGATCATCCTGACGGCAAATGCGGTTTCCGGTGCAAGGGAAATGTTTTTGCGCGAAGGCTTTCAGGATTATCTTTCCAAGCCCATTGACGTATCGAAGCTGGAAGCGGTGATTCTCAAATATCTCCCCTCGGAGTTGATCAAAAAGGAAGCTTCGCTTGTGGAACCTCTGGTGGATGTCCCCAAACCAGCCGAGAGTGAAAGAACCAAAACGCATCTTGTAGATTGGGAAAAAGGCAGAAAGCTTTGTATGGATGACGAGGCTTTCTTCCGGGAAGTTCTTGGCATGATTGCGGAATCGGGATACGATGAGGAACTGAATCGGTATTTTGATAACTCCGATTTTGATAATTATCGCATTAAGGTTCATGCAATCAAGACAAATCTTGCCAATATCGGTGCCATGGAAGCATCAGATATGGCAAAAGAGTTGGAGCTTGCAATAAAAAACGATAATAATATTGCCTATGTGCAGGAGCATCATGCAGAGTTTGTCGCGGTATTTGCCCAAGTGCTGGATGAGGTAAAAGCGTATCTTTCGGATGCAGATGCTGATATCGTCCAATGAGTAAACATGTTGTTATAGTTGGATATAATGCCGAATCGCGCTCACAAAAAACGCAGTTACTGATTTCTATCAGGCAAATCGTGAGTGCAGAAAGGACGACAGAGATGCAGGTGACCTATATTCATCACAGCTGTTTTCTGGTAGAAACGGAGCGCTGTTATTATCTGTTTGATTATTTTAAGGGGGAACTCCCGGATCTGGATGCAGAAAAGCCTATCCTGGTCCTGACCAGCCATAAACATCAGGATCATTACAGTAAGGCAGTTTTTTCTCTGTTAAAAGAACGGGGGATGCAAAAGATATATGCCATTTTGTCCAAGGATATCCCGGTTAAAACGGTGTCGTCAGATATTCCTTACATGGTAGTCGTCCCCTGCAATAGCTACGAGCTGCCCCAAGGGCAGCATCTTGTCACGTACCGATCCACCGATCAGGGGGTTGCATATCTTGTGCAGGATGGAGATGTGCTTTTTTACCATGCCGGGGACCTGAACGACTGGGTCTGGGAAGGGGAAAGTGATGCTTACAACCGTCAGATGACGGGGAGCTATCGGAAACAAATCGATTTGTTGGCAGAAGAACTTCACGGCAGGGCTCTTGCTGCTGCTTTCGTTGTTTTGGACCCCAGACAGGAACAATATTATGACAGAGGCATGTTGTATTTTCTACGAAAGATTCAGGGGGATTGTATCTATCCCATGCATTATTGGGGAAAACCGCAGATTATGGAGCGTTTTTTACAGGAGCATTCCGAGTATCGGGAGCGGATTATGAATACAGAAAAGAGGACGAAACTATGAAATTTCAAATGTATCATGAAAATTATAACGTATCAGATCTGGAGAGATCTCTGACATTTTATGAGAAGGCACTCGGACTTGTTGAAAAGCGCCGTATCAATGGCAAGGGATTTATCATTGTTTATGTCGGCAATGAGGAAAGCACCTTTGAACTGGAGCTGACATGGCTGGAGGAACATCCGCAGCCCTATAATCTGGGAGAATGCGAATTTCATCTCGCGCTTAAGACTGATGATTATGAAGCGGCGCACAAGCTCCATGAAGAAATGGGATGTATCTGCTTTGAAAATCCGGCGATGGGAATTTATTTTATTACAGACCCGGATGGATACTGGCTGGAGATTGTGCCGGAATAATAAAGGAGCGCTGAGAAAAAGTAAGGAGAAACAGATGATGGATATACCATATATTTGTGGAGTTACATTTGCACCGTTTGCACCGGCTGGAAGTTTTTTGCAGGAAAAGGCGCGGCAGAGCATAAAGCTGATGAAGGAAAGGATAAATGCCAATTTTGTAATCCTCGTCCCCACCGGTGTGCAGGATACGCCTCAGTCGGAGATGATCTGCTATTCATCTGATGCTACCATGGCAGATGACGAACTGAGAGCTATGATAGAATATGCGCAGAGCCTTGGCTTGCGTGTTGCTTTAAAGCCTACTGTGAATTGTAAAAACGGGACATGGCGGGCGCACATCAACTTTTTTGATGAGGATGTGCCCTGCGAGCCGAAGTGGAGCAACTGGTTTGCGTCTTATATGGATTTTCAGTGTCATTATGCCAAAATGGCACAGGAAACAGGATGTGAGATGCATATTGCCGGCTGTGAAATGGTCATGTCAGAGCGCAGAGAAGCCGAATGGAGACAGACGATCTCCGAAATCCGAAGGGAATTTCGGGGACTTGTTTCTTATAATACCGACAAATATCAGGAGCACAATGTCAAATGGTGGGATTGTGTGGATGTGATTTCTTCCAGCGGATATTATCCGCTTCACGACTGGGAGAATCAGCTTGACCGCATAGAAGCTGTGGTACGTAAAGTTCAAAAGCCGTTTTTCTTTGCGGAAGCAGGCTGCATGTCTGTGGCAGGTTCTAAAGATGTGCCAAACGATTGGTCAGTGAAAGGTGCGGTTGATCTAAAAGGACAGGCAGACTGGTACCGTGCAATGTTTAAGGCCTGCGCAGGGCGCGACTGGGTCAATGGTTTTGCACTCTGGTCATGGACGCATGATCTGTATGATCCGTCTCAGGCAGGACGACAGGGAGATTATGAATTGTATGCCAAGCCTGCCGAGAGGATTGTCGGGGAGTATTATTCGGTAAAAGGATAATCACAGATCTGTCTGTACCGTGGGAAGGGAAGAGAGGTTATTGCTCTCGCTTCCGTCCGGTATTGCTTTGAGGTATTCCGTCTCCTTCTTGTGAGCAATTCCAACGCCCTTGATCTTACCGTTTTTTGCGAGGCTGACACCTTCGTCGCGGCTGACGATCTGCCCGTCGGAGAGCCGGTAGCCGATGATGCGGCCTCTCTTTTTGACAAGTCCGGTGATGCTGACAGCGTCCGTGGCAGGAGTTGGAATCTCGTCCATGGCAAGCTTGGGGAGCGCTGTGCGCAGTGTTTCATTTTCTGCTGTCTGATTTGCTGTATCTGTTCCTTTTTGGTTTGCTTTCATGTCTTCTTTCTTGTTTTCTGTTTTCATATTCATATTCGATCTCTCCTCGTATGCGGTCAAATGTGATACTTGCATGCCTTCCTCCATAATCTGAGTGGACAATTATCCGGTTTTCAGAATTGTCGGAGGATATGCTTTGCGCAATTAGTATCTACCTTCTGATATAAAAATATACCTGTTTTTTCTACGTGGGGGATTCGTTCTGATCGGATGCATCTATGAGAGAAACGGAGGGGACGAAATTTTGTGATTGAAAGAAAAAAAGCGGGAAATCCACATAATAATAGAGGACTTCCCGTTTTCTATTTTCTTACGCTATCAGAAAATAATCAAAATAGTTTATTGCCTACATTAATTTTGATTTTCCATTAAGCTTCAGCTTTTGCTTCATTCTTTTCAAACAGCTTCTTCACACCCTGGATGGCAACAATGACGCCAAGGATCAGAAGCAGAATTGCAAAGATGAGCTGCAGTGTTGTACCAAGTGTCAGACCTGTTGTCATAAATGCTTTGGAAAGCTTGATAATGGTCATGGACAGTGCGGTAAAGGTAACTGCCATCATGAATGCCATCGGGATCCAGAGCATGCATCCCTGACGTTTTGTCTTCTTTAAGAAAACAGCACATGCAACGAGAGCCAGAACAGAGAGCAGCTGGTTGGCAGAACCGAACAGCGGCCAGATCTCTGCATAGCCGACCTTAGCAAGCAGATATGCAAGAAACAGTGTGATGATTGTTGCAAAATATTTGTTTGTCATCAGCTTGACAAACGGATTTAAGTTGTCCATATCGGTATCGTCATCAATGAAGAACTCCTGGAAGGAGATACGTCCGATACGCGCAACGGAGTCAAGTGATGTCAGCGCAAATGCGGAAACAGCGAGGTTGATCAGTGTAAATACAAGCTCGTGAGGCAGACCCGTAACAGATAAGAAGTTTGCAATCGCACCTGCAAAAATCTGTGGCTGTGTCACAAGACCCTGCTCAGCAGCCTGTCCTTCTGCAAAGGAAGCAACGGCGATCAGTGCGATGACAGCAAGCATACTTTCCATCAACATAGCACCGTAGGAAACGGGCAGCATTGCTTTTTCATTCTTGATCTGTTTGGAAGCTGTTCCTGAGGATACCAGTGAGTGGAAACCGGAAACGGCACCACACGCGATGGTAACGAACAGAATCGGGAATAAGTACTGGCCATTTACGGTAAAGCCGTTAAATGCATTTAAGTTGCAGGATGGATTTGCCACAAATACACCGATGATTGCACCTACGATCATGAAGATCAGCAGGTAGCTGTTTAAGTAGTCACGAGGCTGCAGAAGCGCCCATACCGGAACAACGCAGGCAACGATGATGTAAGCAAAGATGATCAGGTGCCATGTACCGCGTGATAAGTAGATCGGGCAGTTCATACCGATGGCAACTGCTGCTACCAGCATGATGATGGCGATGGCTGTGTTGATCCACTTGTTCATCTTTGTGTATTTTAAAAGGAAACCGAGTGCAACTGCCTCAACGATGAAAAGCATGGAAGTTGTTGCAACTGCACCGTTTGCAAAAATATTGGAAGTTACAAGACCTGCTTCATCTACTGCAAATCCGTTGAAAGTACCTGCGACAACGTCTGCGAAAGCAGCGATGACCAGAATACAGAACAGCCAGCAGAATAATAAGAACAGCTTCTTGCCTAATTTACCGATATACTCTTCGATGATATAACCGATGGTACGTCCTTTGTTTTTCACAGATGCGTACATTGCGGCAAAGTCCTGAACGGCGCCGAAGAATACGCCACCGATGAGGATCCACAGAAGTACGGGAACCCAGCCGAACATAGCAGCCTGGATAGGTCCGTTGATCGGGCCGGCACCGGCGATCGATGCAAACTGATGACCGAATACCACGTTGGTATCGGCAGGTACATAGTCTACTCCGTCCTCTAATTCATAGGCAGGAGTCTTGGCATTGGGATCAATGCCCCATTTCTTTTGCAGATAACGCCCGTATAGAAGGTAAGCGCCTCCCAGTACAACAAGGGCGATTATCATCATTAAAATTCCACTCATTGTTTTTTCTCCTTCTTTTTTGTGTATATCTATCATAAAACGTCCTGCGCTATCCTGTAAAAAACGCGCAGGGCGGAATTTTTGCTCTGTGTGATGCACAAATTCGTGCTTTTTATAATAACCTTAACTGTTTTACAACATTTTCATGGAAAATTCAAGATTTTCTGTCGAAAAATATAGGAAAAATATAGGTTTGCGCCAAAATCAAAAGGTTTTTTGGGAAAGAGGAACCCAAAACGTCCAATGGCATTTTTAGACTATTTTCTGTACATTTTTCATATGTCTGTTATAATGATGCTAGGGAATCAGAGAAAAAATGTCATTGTGTACACAAAAGAGAGGGATAAGATGAAAAAGAATGTACTTGTCATTGATGACGATGCGGAAATACTGGAAACGATGAAGCTGTATCTGGAGGATATTGCGAACGTGACAGTTGTCTATAATGGAAGACAGGCATTATATAAGGCAAAACAGCAGCAGTTTGATGTCATTCTGCTCGACATAGAGATGCCGGTCATGAATGGGTTCAAAACCCTGGAGCAGCTGCGCAACATGGAGGAGTGTATCAATACTCCCGTGGTGATCATTACGGGGAAACGGGATAAATATTCCGTTATGAATTCCATTTCCATGGGAATTGACGGCTATCTGCTCAAACCGATCAGCAAGAATGAGGTTGTGGAGAAGGTAAAAGAGGTCTCCGACAAAAAGCAACAGTATAAAAACCGCCGGACGATTCTTGCGATCGATGATGACATGTCTTATTTAAAACAGATCAACAATTTCCTCAGGGAACAGTATAATGTCATTATGATCAATTCTACCAAGCTGGCGCTTGATTATCTGACCAACCACATACCGGATCTGATCCTTCTGGATTATCAGATGCCGTTTTACAACGGCGTGGCACTGCTCAGTATCTTAAAGCAGAACGATAACTGCTGTAATATTCCGGTCATTATTCTTTCGGGTACGCTGGATAAGGCGGCGATCGCGGAATTCTACCCGTATGCACCCGCTGCATTTCTTGCCAAGCCAATCAACAAGGAAGCACTTTTGCAAACTGTTCAGAAAGCATTGATTCCGAAGCCTTGACTTAGGAGACCGAAGAGAAAGGGTTAAATGAGTATGTCAGTTTTTTCTTATATTCTGTTTTTGTGTTTTATCGTAGCAGTTTATCTGGCAATCCAGCCGTATCGGAGGGATGGCATCCAATATAGGGAGAACAGGCTCTTCTCCCTGCTCTGTTTTGCCAGTGCAATCTGGAGTATGGGCTTTTGGGGAGTGAATATCCAGACGGTACCGGAACGGGCCTATCTGTTTCGCGGGATTGGTATGGTCGGTGTGTTTACCTATCTGATCGTTGCACAGCTTTTGATCTGCGAATTTTCCGGCACTTTAAAAAAATATAAGCTCTATATTGTACCGATCTCTCTGATCGGGTATGTCATCTGTTTTTTTATTGTACAGAAGGATCAGGTTACCTATCAGCTGACAAAAATAGGAATGACCTACCGGTTTCATCCGGGATTCTGGAACAATGCCTATATTGTGTATTCTCTGCTCGTGGCAGCGAATATGTTTGTCAGCATTCTTTATATGCTCCTTTTTACGAATCGCAGACGCATGCGTATTCTGGCTAAGAAATTGCTGCTGACTGAGGCGCTGGTCGTGTTTGGCATGATTTTTGACACGATATTGCCGATGCTTGGAAAGCCTGCGATTCCGGGCAGTACGATCGGGCAATTTGCAGGGCTTCTTGTGGTTTATCAGGCAATCTGTTATGTCAATCGTTCGCGTATCACCATTGATAATATGTCAAATTATGTTTTTTCCTCACTGACGATACCGATTCTTGTCTACGATCATAATCGGTGTTTGCAGATTCTCAATGGCGCAGCCTACGACTTTATGGAGCTGAAAGGAGATGCGACAGGCACAGAAGGAATCAGCTCGCTGTTTGCCATATCCGACGAGAGTGCGTTCGAGTTTGGCGGCAAGCGTAAGGAAATCACGGCGCTGTGCTGTAACAATGGTTTGCAGTGCAGTCTTTTCGTCAGCAAGATCCATGACGATGATTTTGATGTGATCGGATATATCATTACGGTTTCCGATCTGACAGAGCGTCTGGAATATATTTCGAAGCTGGAGCAGGCGATCAAGGAAGCCGAGAATGCCAATGAATCCAAGACAAGATTTCTCGCCAATATGTCGCATGAGATCAGAACCCCTATGAATGCAATCATAGGTTTTTCCGAACTCGCCCTGAAAAAGGACATCAGCAGCGAAGTCAGGGAGTATATCAACGGAATCAGGCTTTCCTCCAAGAACCTTCTGGCGATCATCAATGACATTCTGGATATCACAAAGATTGAATCCGGTAAAATGGAGGTCATTCCGGATTACTATTATACTGCGGATATGCTTGATGATGTTTCGCTGATCATTTCCCAACAGGCAATGCGCAAAGGCCTTTCCTTCGAAATGAAAACGGATGAGAATATCCCGACCAAACTGTTTGGCGATAAGGTGCGTTTGCGAGGCGTGTTGATTAATATTTTGAACAACGCCGTGAAGTATACAAAAGAAGGAAGTGTGACATTTGAGATTAAGATTCTGTCTCAGATAGAAGATGTGATCACCTTTGCGTTTATTGTCAGCGATACGGGAATCGGAATCAAGCCGGAGGATCAGAAAAAACTGTTTACGAGCTTTGAGCGTTTCGACCAGCAGATGCACTATGGAGTGGAAGGCTCCGGGCTTGGACTTTCCATTGCGAAAGGCTATGTTACGCTGATGGGCGGCGAGATTACGGTTGACAGTGTCTATGGGGAAGGCTCCGTCTTTACGATCACACTCAATCAGAAGGTAGTGGATCCCACACCCCTGCACTATCAGTTTACGATTGACAGGTTTACGCAGGAAAATGCGGTTACCAGCCGGCTTGTCATTCATGATACGCGTGTACTTCTGGTGGACGATAATCATATCAACCTTATGGTGGCAAAGGGACTGCTTGCTTCCTATGGTCTTTTGGTGGATATTGTTTCGAGCGGTGCGGCGGCTGTGGATGCCTGTCAGAGTACAAAATATCCGATTGTCTTCATGGATCAGATGATGCCGGAAATGGACGGAATCGAAGCCATGCAGAAGATTCGTGAGCTGGATCCGTACTACGCAAAGGGCGGGCAGGCCAAGATCATAGTCCTGACTGCGGATGCCATCCGCGGGGTGCGCGAAAAGCTGCTGGGACTCGGTTTTGACGAATATCTCGGAAAGCCGATGAATCTGAAGCAGCTTGAGAGGCTTTTGCGGCAGTATGTTCCTGATGAGAAGCAGGAGACTATAGCCATGACGGATGAGGAGGCGCATGTATCCAAGGAGACGGAAGAGAGCGAACCGGAGATGGAGATCCCGTATCTGCAAAAAACACTTCCTGATGTGGATGTGGCGGTCGGTCTGGAAAATGCAGGAGGAAAGATTGCGGATTATCTGGAAATCCTGAAGATCAACTACACCTATGGAAAAAAGAATCTGGAAGAATTAGAAGGTCTGCTGGATATGTCGGATTACAAAAACTACACCATCAAGGTGCATTCCATGAAGAGTACCGCGAAGGGAATCGGTGCGCTGAAGGTTTCCGATATGGCACTGAAGCAGGAGGAAGCCGGCAGAGCCGGTGACTATGCATATATCAATGCGCATTTTGAAGCGTACAGTGAGAAATACCGGGAACTCCTTTGTTCTATCGAGGAAGTGCTGCGCCACTATCAGATGCTGGAGGAAGAGACACAGGAAAAAGAATTTCTGGATCATGATATCATTAATAATGTCCTGTCGAATATCCGGCATCATGTGGAAAACTTTGAATTCGCACAGGTATTTGAAATTCTGGAGGATATGAAAAAGTATGAGCTCCCTGACGATAGCAAGGAGCTGTTTGCAAGACTTGAGGCCATGATGGACGATCTGGCAGTCGAGGATATTGGAAATCTGCTTGACGAAGCGCTAAGCGGTGAGGACGAATGATCAATCCGTCCTCTCGTTCCCAAAGAAAAACAGTGCAATTGTTCCGGGACCGGTGTGTGCACCGATACAGACACCGACCGGGAAGATCTGTACCTTTCCGTTTAAATTGACAAATGTCTTTTCGACGAGTGCGGCAACGGTTCTGGCATCCTCCATACAGACGGAATGACAGAGATAGCATTTGCCGGCGTAGTCAAGACCATTCATGGCGTGTCGCTCCATCTGCTCGACAATTTTTTTGATAACATTTTTCTTAGAGTGAACATTTTCGTAAGACACCAGACATCCTTTTCGGTTTACGTACAAAAGCGGGCAGATTCCCATGACAGTACCGGCGATGCCTGTGGCTTTCGGAATACGACCGCCTGCAATATAGAAAGACAGGTCGGAAGAGAAAAACCAGTGATGCAGTCTGGTTTTCTTTTCTTCTGCCCATCGGACCAATTCCTCAATGGTCATGCCGGTATCGCGAAGGTCAGCCAGAGTGTCCACGAGAAGACCATAGCCGCTCGAGGCGCAGAGAGAATCTATAATATAGATTTTTCTGTCAGGGTAGCGCCCGGTGAGCCGGTCACGCGCCAGACAGGCATTGTGATAGTTCTTGGAGAGACCGGAGGAGAGGGATACATGGAGGATGTCCTTTCCTTCCGCCAGATATTCTGTAAAGAAGTCTGCATAGACAGCGGGACTGATGGGGTCGGTGGATACCTTTTCACCTGCCAGCATACGTCTGTAAAGCTCTTCCGGATAGATGGATTCCCCAAGGTCATCCAGGTATTCCCTGCCACCCAGTTGAAAGGGAGAGCATATATAATGAATGCGTCTTTTGTCAAAATGTTTGGCTGACAGATCGGCTGTTGAGCAACAACTGATGATAAATTTTTCCATAATCGATCCCCTCTTGTCTTTTGTGGCGGTGTATCAATGGGTGTAAATACCCAAAGTTAATTTAGTGTAGCATTTTTAGCAGGCAAATACAATATGTGTGATACAAAGAAGCAGTGAATATGGGAGAAAGGTGCGGAAAAGGCAGAAAACAAAGAACTAAAAACAAAGAACTTGGATATGGAGTATCATTGTGAACAGGGAAGAAGAATATTTGCAAAAAAGAATCATGGATCTGGCAAATCAGTCTGATAGAAACGGACATTATACATTCACCGGTTTCCTCTCGCAAGGGGAGCAGGATCTGTTCTATCGTACGCTTCCGGAGCTTGCGGGCATATCGTATACACTCTTCGGTGGCATGGAGGGCTGTGAGCGGCAGATGATACGTTTTGGGGACAGTGGGCAGCTTGGGTATGAAGAAGCGTTTCCGATTGTCTGTATGGAAATTGCGCCCAAAATGGAGAAGTTTGCAGATACGCTCAGCCACAGGGATTATCTGGGGGCGCTGATGCATCTGGGAATTGACAGAAGTACCCTGGGAGATATTCAGGTCAGAGAAAAAAGAGCCTATCTGTTCTGTCATGAAAAGGTGCAGGCGTATATCGGGCAGAACCTGGATCAAATCCGGCATACCAGTGTGAGCTGCAGCGTGCAAAGTGAATTACCACAGGCGATGAAACCTGTCCTTGCAAAGGAAACACTGGTGGTATCGTCCCTTCGGACGGATGCCGTTGTGGCAAAGCTCTATCATCTTACGCGCAGCCGGAGTATTGCCTTGTTTCGGGAGAAAAAGATTTATGTGAATGGGCGAAGTCTGGAAAACAACGCAGGTATGCTCAAAGAGGGAGATGTCGTCTCTGTGAGAGGGTTTGGAAAGTTTGTGTATGTGTCAGCGCTCGGGGAGACAAGAAAAGGAAGGTTGAGTGTGCTGGTGGAGCGGTACGTTTAGGAGAAAACTTTTTGCCTGCAGAGTCCGGCGCGGGCATAGCGCGTGGGGCAAACGCCGGATATCATATTGACACAAGAGGTGTGACAGCATGGAATACAGGGAGCAAGAGAAAAAACAAAATAGAATGCATACCATGGATATGATCCATGGACCGCTTGCGGGCAAGCTTCTGCTGTTTGCGATTCCGCTCATGCTCTCAAGTATGCTGCAGCTTCTATTTAATGCAGCTGATATTGTAGTAGTAGGGCGGTTTGCAGGGAAAGAGGCGCTTGCGGCAGTTGGTTCCAATACGGCGCTGATCAATCTGGTGACGAATCTTTTTATCGGTCTTTCTGTGGGCGCTAACGTCGTGATTGCCAATTATCTGGGTGCCGGTAAAAAAGAAGAAATCTGCAAAACGCTCCATACAGGCATCGTGATGGCGTTTATGGCAGGCTTTTTTGTTCTGGTCGTCGGCATCATCTTTGCAAAGCAGTTTTTGATATGGATGGTCTGTCCGCAGGATGTCATCCGGTTGTCGACGATTTATTTAAGAATCTTTTTCCTGGGAATGCCGGCGATGATGGTATATAACTTTGGCAGTGCGATGATGCGGGCGTTTGGAGACACCCGGAGACCTTTGTATTATCTGTTTGTGTCCGGGATTCTGAATGTGATTCTGAATCTGATCCTGGTCATTGTCTTTTCCATGAGCGTTGCCGGAGTGGCAATTGCAACAGTAGTCAGTCAGTATATGTCGGCCGGCCTTGTCATCCGCTGCATGATGCGGGAAAAGGGAGAGATGCACTTATCACTTAGGAAGCTCAGACTTGACAGGGCGACAGCGCGCAAAATTATCGGAATCGGTTTGCCGGCAGGTTTTCAGGGGACGGTCTTCTCGCTCTCCAATGTGGTGATCCAGTCCTCCATCAATTCGTTCGGCTCTGTTGTCATCGCCGGAAGTGCTGCCGCATCCAATGTGGAAGGGTTTGTGTATATGGCGATGAATGCGTTTCATCAGACTGCCATCACATTTGCCGGACAGAATTATGGTGCACGCGACATCGGTCGTGTGAAACGTGTCATGGGATTGTGCCTTTTGTATGTGACGATCACGGGTCTTTTGTTGGGACAGGCGGTTGTCTTTTTCGCAACGCCGCTTCTTCATATCTATTCACAGGATATGGCCGTCATTGTGGCGGGGATCGTGCGTATGAAATATGTGTGCAGCCTGTATTTTCTGTGTGGTGTCATGGATGTATTGGTTGGTATCCTGCGAGGCATGGGACGCGCTGTCATGCCTATGATCGTATCGATTCTGGGAGCCTGCGGTCTTCGCCTTGTCTGGATTGCGACCGTATTTGTGCATATCAGAAAGCCGGAGATCTTGTATCTCTCTTATCCGGTCAGCTGGACGATCACGCTGAGCGTACATTTTATCTGCCTGTTTTATCTGCTGAAGAAAGAAGCGAAGTAACGGATCAGAGATATTTTGTTCAGAGCATGTAAAACGAACGCGAACGGTGAAAAAAGCCTGTCCTTAGGTTAGATCCCAAGGCAGGCCATGAGCAGAAACGGAATCGTGACAATACAGAACAGTGTGGTGAGAAACACACATTTTGCGGCAAGCTTTGTGTCCAGATCGTAATTTGTGGCAAACAGGACACTGGTATTGGCAACCGGAACGATCAGCATGATGAAGGCGACGGTCAGAAGGAGCGGATCTGTGATGAGCAGCTTCAT
Organism: uncultured Lachnospiraceae bacterium; assembly: GCA_945949085.1. Taxonomy (GTDB): domain Bacteria; phylum Bacillota; class Clostridia; order Lachnospirales; family Lachnospiraceae; genus CAG-194. The sequence continues at coordinate 19,154 of CAMFDJ010000033.1, forward strand.
GAGTGGCCAGCAGAGGAGCGGCAGAAGAATCTGGCGCAGTACCAAAAACAGATAGACGCGCATTTCACTGAGCATCTCTCGCGCCGGCATGGTTGCCATGGTGGCTCCGATCAGCAGCATAGCCAGAGGAGATGTCAAAGATCCGATGGTCTCCGTGAATTTGCAGAGCATCTCCGGCAGGCGCAAGTGTGTCAGATAAATGATGATGGCAAGAACGGATAACAGAATGCCGGGTGACAGAAGCTTTTTGAAGGAAAGGGATTCCCTGCGCCCGCTGCCGCGGCAGATGAGAAGAACACCAATGGTAAATGCCGATAAGTTGAATACAATATTGAAAATTGCGGTAAGGAGAACTGCCTGTGGACCTAAAATGGCGGAGATGAGCGGAAAACCCATGAATCCGACGTTGCCATAGGTGGCGGAAAAGGCATAGATCCCTGTCTGCTCCTTGGGGGTACGCATCAGAAAATTGATGACAAATGCGGCCGGCGGCAGCAAAAGATACATGAGGATGGCAACTGCAAAAGTAATGAGAATGGTATGTCCGGACAGCGTCGCGGATTCATCCAGGACGGAGCTTAGAATCAGCGCGGGCATGGTAACCTGCAGAATCAGCTTTGTCAATTGTTTGTTGAAGCTTTCCGTCATGATGGATGCTTTCTGTAGGATATATCCCAGAAATATGATGAGGAATAACAGCAGCAGCTGATTGATGATGACTGAAATATTCATGCTTTCTCTTCTCCTAATTTTGACATTTTATGATAATCTTGTGATATAATGAGTGCAAGCGAGCGGGAACAGACGAAGTCTGCTCATCGCGAGCGACGAATGCCGATCATAAGCG
>CAMFDJ010000034.1 GCA_945949085.1 uncultured Lachnospiraceae bacterium
CTCCATCTCAGAAGAAATGATGAGCCTGCGGCCTTTCAGCTCCGCCATCTCAGGCTTGATATTCCTCTTGCAGTTCATGGTCAGGGCTTCCGCAGACAACTTCCCGGCGTAATCGCCCAGGACCCGGAAGATCGTATTCCAGAAAGTCGATTTACCGTTGGCACCGCCGCCATAAGCAATGATCATGTGCTCCTGATAGACCTTACCGATAGCCGCCATTCCGACCACCAGCTGCACATAATCGATCAGCTGCTGATCCTTACAGAAGAAAAGCTTCAGGGCATCCAGCCATAGCTGCTTTCCATCCTCACCGGGAGCACAGGTCGTAATTTTCGTGATCAAGTCTCTCGGATCATGCGGCTGTTCCCCAGTCAGCCCTTTCTTCAGGTCATAGGTGGCAACCGGCGTATTGATCAGGAACTCATTCTTGTCCAGGTCATTCACGTCGATCCCGATCATCGGCTTCGCAGCATTCCCGGTGGAAATGATGTATTTGTAATCACGCCTCTTTAGCACAAACTTCAGATAAGTCTCTGCTGCCATGAGCGCATACAAAAGCGGCATTTGATCCGGTGTGACTTCCTTGGCCACAGCCTTCGATCCATTCTTTACGATCGGTTCAGGTATCCCGGCATCTACCAAAGCCTTCTCCGCATCTTCCTTATCCTGCTGGGCATCTACCAGCTGCAGGTCAAGGAACTCTTCGATGGCACCGATAGCCAACTGCACATCCTCCACCCAGCGTTCGCCATCATATCTGAGATAATCCGTAGCCGCTGAGAACCTGAGCTCACTGCAATATTCCTGCACCAGCACTTTCGCCTGTCCGATATCCGAATAGTCCTCCGGCTTCAGGGACGCGTCGCTGAAATCGGCATTGTACTGATCCGGCGGAACATACCCGTCAGAGGAAGAAATCTTCTTATTGAAGAACCTCACAGCACTGTTCCAGATGGTATTCAGCTCTGCCTCCGGAAGCGGAGGATCGCATTTCTCCGCATGTTCCATGAATGCCACATGAGCCTTTTCCGTATCGCCGTACCTCTTCAGGATCCTGGACGCGAACCGGCTCATGGTGTTATTGCGGCTTCCCTGAAGGATCGGACCGGAACTTGTGCCTTCCTGCCTCTCAGGTTCATCCGTCTCCACGACCGGGCTGATCTCCTCATCAATCGTCATCCAGCCTTCATGCCAGATCACTTCTCCGGTATCAGCACCGAAGATGAACCTTGCTGCATCCAGCGCGTTATCATCGAAAAACGTGTACTGCTTCTGGATGGCGATCTTCAGCCCGGCATATACCTTCTCATCTGTTATCTCTTCGATCTGGAAATATACATGGAACCTCGGTCTCTCGGACTTGCCGTCCTTCACCTTCATGTGGTTGCGGCTGAACGCTATTGCATAGGAAAAATCCCCGAACAGCTCTTCCATCTTTTCCGGCGTCATCCATTCCTCCGGATCCTCGGAGTGATCGTTGTCACAGTCCATGACCGCCACATTGGAACGAATGAAGTTTTCCTTGCTGCGGTAATTCTTCTTATATTCACCGCACACATGGTCCTTCTTGATGGCTTCCTGCAGCTCCGCCGCGTTCCCTGCTTCCACCCGGTTCGGGTACAGGCAGTTCTTCGCGTCAGAGACCACATTGGCCGTCTGCAAAACTAATCGCATCGCTTTACCTCGCTTTCTAAAAATGTGAAGACATACTTCTTCCAGCTTGGTAAGGACAGTTTTCATTCAAATGACCGGATACTCTGGCAACTTTCTTTTGCTTCCTTTTAATAAGCGAAAACCAAGTCATTTTTTTCATCTGGTCATTTCACATCGAACTGTCCATACATAGCTGGGAAGGAAAACCGGGCAACGAAAAAAAGCAAAAAGACATTCCCGGTCAAATCCCAGGCAACTGTCCTTACATAGCTGGAAAGGGAGAACCCTTTCGGAAAGAGAGGTGCTGCAGATGCAGAAAGAATCCATTGAAAAAACCGCCAGCCTCGACGGAACGGACGAAGAACTCATCGATGTTCTGATCGCCATCAGCGTCGTAGCCAAGCGGCTCGCAAGAAAACTACAGAATGAACAGAAGGGAGAATGCCAACATGAGCAAAATGAGTGAACTCTCCGCCATGATCGACAACCTGATCAGCTGCGGAGAAACCCTGGCAGAGACCGGCAGAGCTTTGAAGGAATTCTATTCCGGAACCGAAGAAGCAGCCCCGGCAAAGCCTGAGAAGAAGACAAAGAAACAGGATCTCGCTCCTGCGGAAGCACCTGCTGAAAAGCAGTACTCCAAGGAAGAAGTCAGAGGGATCCTCGCAAAGAAAGCAAACGAAGCAGAAGGCCGCTTCAAGGCTGATGTCAAAGCGATCGTTCAGAAGTACGGCAACGTAGGCAGCCTTACCAATGTGGATCCGAAGGACTACGCGGCACTTGTCACAGAGGTGGAAGGATTAACTGATGCCTAAGCATGCATATCTTTCCGCCTCCGCAAGCCACAGATGGCTCGCCTGCCCGCCCAGCGCAAAGCTGTGTGCTGGCATCAACGACAGCGGCAGTCCTTACGCCCAGCAGGGAACCGATGCACATGCACTCTGCGAATACAAGGTGGAGAAGCTTCTGGGAAGGAATCCTGAGGATCCGACAGAGAACCTGACCTGGTTCGATACGGAGATGGACGACTGTACCGATCAGTATGCAGCCTACGTCGCAGAGCAGATCGAAGAAGCAAAGACACACTGCTCCGACCCGCTGATCCTGATCGAAGAAAAGCTGGACTTCTCCAAGTGGGTACCGGAAGGCTTCGGAACTGGCGACTGCGTGATCATCGCGGACGATGTGCTGCATATCATCGATTTTAAATACGGTCTCGGTGTCCTGGTGGATGCCGAAGAGAATCCGCAGATGATGTGCTACGCCTTAGGCGCTCTGGATACCTACGAATATCTCTACAGCATCCAGACCATCCGCATGACGATCTTCCAGCCCCGCCGGGACAACATCAGTACCTATGAGATCAGCAGAGACGACCTGATGAAATGGGCTGAGGAAATCTTAAAGCCCACAGCAGCTCTGGCCTACAACGGCGAAGGCGAATTCAACACCGGAGACCACTGCCAGTTCTGCAAAGCAAAGGCAACCTACCGTAGACGTGCCGAACACAACCTGGAGCTCGCACAGTATGACTTCGAAATGCCGCCCAACCTGGATGAAGCAGAAATCGTTGCCATCCTTCCTCGGATCGATGATCTGGTCGCCTGGGCAAATGACATCAAGGAATATGCACTCCAGCAGGCACTCAGCGGCGTAGAGTATCCCGGCTTCAAAGTCGTAGAAGGCAAATCGAACCGTAAATACTCCGATGAGAATGCAGTCGCAGCCACGGTGGAAGCAGCCGGCTTCGATCCTTATGAAAAGAAGCTTATGGGAATCACAGCAATGACTTCTCTTCTCGGCAAAAAGAAGTTCAACGAACTCCTGTCCGGCTTCATCACAAAGCCGCAGGGCAAACCGACACTGGTGCCGGAGTCAGACAAAAGACAGGCACTGAACACAGCCAAAGATGATTTTAGCGAAGAATAAGGAGGAAAAAATCATGGCAAACAAAGTAACAATTCCGACAAAGGTAATCACAGGCGTAAACACCAGATGGAGCTATGCGAATGTCTGGGATCCGAAGAGCATCAACGGCGGCGCTCCGAAGTACAGCGTGTCGCTCATCATTCCGAAGTCCGATACCGCAACGGTCGCAAAGATCAAGGCAGCTATCCAGGCAGCGTATGCGGAAGGTCAGAGCAAGCTGAAGGGCAACGGCAAGTCTGTTCCTGCCCTCTCCGCTATCAAAACACCCCTTCGTGACGGCGATCTGGAAAGACCGAATGATGAAGCTTACAAGAACGCCTACTTCATCAACGCCAACAGTGCAACAGCTCCCGGCATCGTGGATGCAGACAGACAGCCGATCCTCGAACGCTCCGAAGTCTACTCCGGCGTTTACGGCAGAGCAAGCATCAACCTGTACGCCTTCAACAGCAACGGCAACAAGGGTATCGCCTGCGGTCTGAACAACCTTCAGAAGATCCGTGACGGTGAACCTCTCGGAGGCAAGTCCAGAGCTGAGGATGACTTTGCAACGGCAGACGATGAGGATGATTTCCTCGACTAACCTGACAACCAATGCAGGTGGCGGCAATACCGCCGCTGCCTGCGACAATCTACAGAAAGAATGAGGTAATAATCATGGAATTTGCAAACAGTGTAGTAACTCTTATCGGTAACATCTTCAGCTGCGGCCTTATCCTGGCTTTCCTGATCGGCGTTATCTACGGCATCCGCTTTATGCTTCAGATCAAGCAGCAGGACAAGGAAGAATATGAACGCAAGAAGGCAAAGGATGAGCTGGAACGCAAGGAAGCAGAGCTCAGATACCAGAAAATGCTGGAAGACAGACGTTAAAGAGACGGGAGGCGGCAGGCACGATCTGCCGCTTCTCTTTTCATGGAAAGGACAATGATGATGAAAGAAATGTCAATCGACTTAGAGACTTACAGCGACGTAAACATCACCAAGTGTGGTGCTTACAAGTACGCTGAGTCTGATAAATTTGAGATACTGCTCTTCGGAGTCTCGGTGGATGGCGGCCCCGTCGTGGTGTATGACCTTGCCTGCGGCGACTCCATTCCCGATGGGATCCTTGCAGCATTATCTGATGAGAATGTAACCAAGTGGGCTTTCAACGCTTCCTTTGAGCGCATCTGTCTCTCCAACTGGCTGAAGAAGCATTACCCGGAATACTTCACCGGCTACAGTACTCCGGAGGATCCCGCCGGTCAGTATCTGGATCCGGCATCCTGGAAATGCACCATGATCTGGTCAGCCTATATGGGACTGCCGCTCTCACTGGAAGGTGTCGGAGCCGTCCTGAAGCTGCAGGATCAGAAGCTGAAAGAAGGCAAAGACCTGATCCGCTACTTCTGCAGTCCCTGTAAACCGACCAAAAGCAATGGCGGACGCACACGGAACCTTCCGGAACACGATCCGAATAAATGGTCACTCTTCAAATCCTACAATAACCGTGATGTGGAAGTAGAAATGGCGATACAGAAGCGTCTGTCAAAATACCCTGTCCCGGACTTCATCTGGGATGAATATCATCTCGATCAGGAGATCAACGACAGAGGCATCGCCCTGGATATGGATGCGGTGGAGAACGCCATAACCTTTGATGAACGATCCAAAGCCTCCCTCTCCGAAACCATGCAGGATATCACCGGTGTGGATAATCCGAACAGCGTGGTTCAGATGAAAGCCTGGCTCTCAGAGAACGGCGTGGAAGCAGAATCCCTCGGAAAGAAGGATGTGGCTAAACTGATTGATGATACAGACGGTCAGGTGGAAGAAGCCCTCCGGCTCCGCCTGCAGCTTGCAAAATCATCCGTAAAAAAATATCAGGCCATGCAGAATGCTGTCTGCAAAGACGGCAGAGCTCACGGCATGTTCCAGTTCTACGGAGCCAATCGTTCCGGCAGGTGGGCAGGCAGACTGATCCAGTTGCAGAACCTTCCGCAAAACCACATGCCGGATCTTGCAGAGGCCAGAGCCATTGTGAAATCCGGCGATTATGATACCCTGCAGCTTCTCTATGATGATATCCCGGACACACTGTCACAGCTGATCCGTACAGCCTTCGTGCCACGTCCCGGATATAAGTTCATTGTTAGCGACTTCTCTGCCATCGAAGCCAGAGTGCTGGCCTATCTTGCCGGTGAGACCTGGCGATCCAAGGTATTCGCGGAAGGCAAAGATATCTACTGTGCCTCTGCCAGCCAGATGTTCGGCGTTCCGGTTGAAAAGCACGGTATCAACGGTCATCTCCGTCAGAAGGGCAAGATCGCAGAGTTGGCTCTCGGTTACGGTGGCAGCGTTGGTGCTCTGAAGTCAATGGGAGCTTTGGAAATGGGATTAACCGAAGAAGAACTGCAGCCGCTGGTCAACTCCTGGAGGAACTCCAATCCGATGATCACCGCCTTCTGGTGGGACATCGACCGCGCCGTCAAAACCACCATCACGAAGCGCATCCAGACTGAAGTGCGCGGGATCCGCTTCTTTTATAAAAGTGGTATGCTCTTCATCAAGCTTCCCTCAGGCCGCCTGCTCTCCTACGTGAAACCACGTATCGGAGAAAACCAATATGGCGGCGAATCCGTCACCTATGAAGGTGTTGGATCTACAAAGAAATGGGAACGCATCGAGTCCTACGGTCCGAAGTTCGTGGAAAACATCGTCCAGGCCGTCAGCCGCGACATCCTCTGTTACGCCATGAAAACGCTCCGGCACTGCTTCATCGTCGGTCACGTTCATGATGAGTTAATCATAGAATGCAGCCCCGACGTTGACCTAAATGTGATCTGTAAGCAGATGGGCAGATCTCCGGACTGGATGCCGGACATCCTGCTCCGCGCCGACGGCTACGAGACAAATTTTTATAAAAAAGACTGACATAAAAAAAGCGGCTCCCGGTTCATCGCCGGAGGGCCGCTATCTATCTTAAAGCTTAGCGAATTCCCTGAAAATCTTTTTAAGTTCTGACCAATACGGAGGATAATCGTTACTGCCACAGTAATGACGAACTCTTCTGTTAGTAAGCTTGATATCAAGCCCCCATTGCGTTCCGTCCAGTACGCAAGGATCAACAAATTCTTTTTTCCATTCGTGAAGATACAGCTGACCATATAATGTGTTGACGATTTTATTCCATTTTGCATGTGTGATCTGCCGATCATTCGGAGCTTCAATTCCGTATGGGAATTGCATTACTTTAACAACTGCTCCCTCATCATTTTTTGAAATAGTAACCTCAGTATTACCTTCAAAGAATCCGCCAACAGAAAACTTGATGGAGGTAACAATATCTCTATAATCCTCAGCCAAATCCTTCTTCGACGTAATGAGTATTGGTGCTGAAGCAAAATCCTTCTTGCACTTATTACAGTGCCTTGACGGCATCGTCTGAACCGGGACACCTTTAACATCAGCAGAACTGATGCAACATCCACCAAGGATCCATTTCCCCTCATCCAGCTTCTTTTGCATCTCTTCACTGAATGCAGGATAGCCATAAATATATCTTGCTGTATCCGTACTGCCACACCGTGGACATTTAATCTGGGCCTTCTTATTTTTCACAACAAACGTCAGATTGAACGGAAGTCCTTCTACCTTGCCCTCGTGTTCAGACATATCCAATGAAATCTTATTCGCCTTCGCCGCACGGAATAATGCATCATGTAAATCAAACAGTTCAAAAGTCTCCATATCGTCCTAGCCATAATCCCGTGCTAATCTGCCTGTCGTGGTGACAGTACCATCCTCACATTCCCGGAGGTCCTTAATCATATCTTCTGCTATATGCCGCAAATCAGCCTTAGAATATTTTTCACTCATTGTCTGGCCCCTCCTGTTCAAAACTTGATTTCATCCCGGCAATGACATCAAACAACTCTTTAGGAATAACAAACGGTTCTGAGAAAGCATTGATTACAATTCCCTTCACGTTCTTCTCGTTGTTCCTTGCCAGATTGGCCGCTTCAAGAAAATGCCTCTGAACCTTAGAAAACTGCTGTCCATATTCCCCCATCTCTTCATCGGATGAAAATACCGGGAAGAAGAAATCGTCACCGTTTTGAAGAATATCGGGAACCATACGAACTTCATCCTGACTTGTAAAGGTATGTCCAACCAAAGAATCAAGATCGTTATTATCCGCTGCTTCCAGCACCACCTTATTCATAGCCTCTGTGTCCGCCTCGCTAAAAATTGCAGTACATGGAACCCACACCCAACTGTCCCGGAGTATCCTTGCCAGCTTTATCAGATTTAGTTGTGTCCGGTTTCTGTTACAGATTTCCGTCGCTCTTTTCAGAAATGTGCCGTCTTCCAATAGCTCAGGTGTAATAGGATCATCTGGCACAGAGTACTCAACATCACCATCTGCTTTGAAGATCATCTCAATTAGTTCCTTTGCCAGCATAAATGACTGCCCCCAAGGATTGATGATAAATCCTTCTGTTTCTGATTCAAGGCAGAACTTCATGGAACTGTCTATGAAATTCGATATAACCCTGCTCGGTGCCCCTTTCTCAAACTCAGCCTGCGATGTGAAGGCAGCATTCCAGAGTTTCCCGTCTTTTGTCTGGATAGCCTGGAAGGAAAACCTGTTTTCATCTTCTTCATCCATGATCACGGGGAATATGAAATGCCCATCTGCGTGCATCCGCTGTCTGATCGCATCCAGTACTGTAATCAGATTATCCTTGCTTCCATCCGCATAGAATCTTTCAATAGCCTCATCAATCAGCTCATTTCCGTCAAGAAACGAATCATGAAATGGCGGATTCTTATCGGCTATCATCTGTTCAAAATTGTCAAGAACTGCAAGCATATCCTCAGGGAGTCTCTTCCGGCACTCTTCCTTCATAGTTTCAGGAACTCCATAAAACGCTTCTGCTATTGCTCCTGCTATACAGGTAAGCGTATCACAATCACCGCCAAGAGATACCGCTGTCCGGATGACATCCTCAAAATCATTTCCTTCCATGAATGCTGTAATTGCCTCCGGAACTGTCTCCTGACAACTTTCCACATGATGATATTCCGGTCGGATCTCATCGCAGGTTCTCGACAGGTCATAGCCAAATTCCTGAATGATATACTCTCTGATCTCATCTTTTGCCGCGCCGGTTCTCGCCATGAAAATTGCACTGGCCGTCGCTTCAGCACCTTTGATACCTTCCGGATGATTATGCGTAACTTCTGCCGTCAGCTTAGCGAACCTTCTGGTCTCTTCAATCGTATCATAAAGCCATCCCACAGAAGACACCCTCATAGCAGAGCCATTTCCCCAGCTGCCATAAGGCTTCGGCTGCCAGTGAGTAAACAGCCAGTCTCTGAACCTTCCGCCATAACCTGCATCCGGGTAATTTCTTCCCCAGATTCTCATTGCTTTCGATACAGCATGATGAACCGCTTCATCATCCGCTTCTCCGTTAAGGCTCATCAATGCCTCAGCCACGGCTATTGTCATCACAGAATCATCTGTGAACTGTGATCCTCTGCTGAAAAGAGGAAAGTCTTTTGTTTTATTTCCTCTGTCAAACTCATAGGGTGCACCAATCATGTCACCTAAAATTGCTCCATACATATCTGCATCCTCCTTTGCTCTCTTGATGATGCAAGTATATCGAAAAAAGAAAACGGAGTGGTCGTTTGCCGCGCGACAAATTCCACTCCGCTAAATCACTCACCAAGGATTGGTTGCCCATATTTGAATAGTGCTGCATTTATCTCGTAAATATCGTAAACCTTATTCGTTATAAAGTAAGTGATGATCAGATCAAATTTATTGCTTGGCGAAAACGCAATCTCCGCCCTGGATAACAAATCCAACATCGTCGGCATATCCAGTTGCAACGCTATGGCAAATGCCACCGCAGTCTTTTTCTTGGGCTTATAATCTTCTTTACACCGGATTCTTGAAAATACCTTGCGATCGATGTTTGCCTTCTTATAGACTGTCACATCGTCCATTCCACTTTCATCAATCAGCTTAAACAACCTCTGCTGGAAAGTATCCTCGGAACTGTCAAGGACCTCATCCAGACTCATACCGGATACATCCGGGAATGAGGGTGCAGCCGCTTCGGTATAAATGATCTGACTCTCTGACTCATCCTCTTCAGGCTCGTCCTCATCATAAGTATCCGGCATGATCGCCGAATGCAAGGACTCCAATCTTTCCAGGCGTTCACGTCGTGTGTTACCATAGCGACCGCCATATTCAGCATCCCGAATCTCATCTGCCGAATGTTCGTCAATATATTCTTCAATATCACCGACCAGCTTGCCAGATAGCTCAAAAGCCTTCCGGTCAAACACAACAAGGATAACCCTCATATCATGCGACAGAAGGAACTTATTAATCTCAGCCAAAGCAATCTGAAGAGCCTCATCCTTAGGAAATCCGTATACACCGGTAGCAATCAGCGGAAAAGCGATGCTCTTACATTCAAGTTCCGCTGCCAGATTAAGCGACTTCTCATAGCAGGAATGCAGAATCTCCCGCTCATTATGATTACCATCAATCCATGATGGTCCGATGGTGTGGATGATATACTTAGCATCAAGATTAAAAGCAGGCGTATGTGCTGCCTCACCGGGCATCATTATCCCGATTTTCTTACGCTCAGCCAGAAGCAGATCCTTACCGGCAGCTTGATATATTGCGCTGTCCGTACCACTTCCAACTGTAACATTCGGATTAGCGGTGTTAACAATCGCATCTGCTTTTACTTTTGTTATATCATTTCTGATAATCTGAAATGGCATCAGCGATCACCTCCTAACACGGTATCCGGCACATACCGTTCTCGCCCCATACTCCGCGCTCCATAGCTGTAAACGCAGTTTCTATTTTTTCGCGCTGCTCCATTGAAGCCGGTACAGCCATATAATCTCTGACAGAACACTTTGGAAAAGTGATCTTCAATATATCTGTCTCGGTTATGCCTGTAGCTTCCTGAAGTTTATAGCATATCTCATGAAAATACTGAGTTTCCTGCTTCCTGCTCCGATGATTATAAATCAGCACACTTTGTCCCCGTCGGACATAATCTCTCACTTCTTCATAAAACGTATACTTGACGCTTTTGACAGATTTCTTTCCAACCGACTTCACCAGCATTCCGTTGTCAGGATCAACAAAAACCAAATCAGCATTTTTAAGCTTTTCCAATGCCCTGTGATGCCAGTCAGATCGCCCGTTCACCGAAACCGGCTCATTATTGTACACCGCACCGGGGATTAAATCTGCTTGCTCCAACGCTTTAACAGATCGACTATTGCTTTGCGCTATACCGGTAAGTATTTCAGCCAGAGCCGGATCACACAACTTCAATTTGTCAGGAATAAGATATTTCCCGTCTTCCTGCTTAAATGTTCCATCTGCTTTCTTTTCATTATCCATGACCTCTACAAGATACCAGTTCACAGCAATAGACAGACCCTGCAAATAGAGCGTTTTTAATAATCCTATTTTCCCATAATCACCGATATCTCCGGCGTATCTGTCCTGCATACAATCACCTGTTTAATTGCTCCATTTGTCGGCAACACTTTTTTCAAAATCCTGTATTTCCGTAAACATAATATCCAGCTGCCTTGCTATTCCATCCGCAGTATCGTCATCGGTATTCTGATATTTCGATGACTTGAAATACAGCTTATATCCCTTCGACAGCTCACCAAGATCAAGGATATCCGACAGATGAAGAAAAGCCTCTTTCATCTCATCACTCAGGTTCTTACAATAGAAGTACAGCTGAACAAACATTTCGCCCTTCTGATTTGCGATCTCATAGAAATAGAAGTTCGGCGTCTTCCATGGGCTCAGTTTCCCAGTTGATTCTGGAATGATCGAATCCAGATAAGGCGTGGTGAAACGTACAAGCTTTCCGCTACTGTTCTTTGGGTCGAAGCCTATCAAAGACTTCTCCTTCATTCTTTCGCACCATGCTTTTTCCGCCTCATTGCGTTCCAGCTCGTTATCCTTTCCTCCCGTCGGTCTTGCGCTATAAACGAAATCTTCTTCCAGATCTAAATCATATTTTTTAAGCAACGCCCTGATGAAGCAAATGCAATCATAAGCAGAATAGCCGGTGCTGATATAAATATCTGCGTCCTTCTTTAACTTAACCGGGTTTCGTACAGCCGTTGCATCATATGCAAATACAGGATTAAGCCATGTCGGGAATACTTCCAGTGTACTTGCCATTTGTTCAATGATGCTGCTATCCAAATCATACAGCTTTTCAGCAACAGACCTTACCATGACAGCAAAACTATCAACGTTTACTCTTTCACCCAACAGCTCATAATAATTTACATGCTTGTATGTTGCAGCATGAGGATCTGCCACCGTATACAGCGAGTATCTTGGATCCTTAAACTCAATCTTGTTTTCTGGTGCTTCAACAGGGAACAGCCGTATGATCTCAGAAGCCAATCTGCTCGCTCTATTCTCAATGGCCGTGGCATTCCACTGTTCCTTGTCTTTTACATCGCTGTACAATACAACGATATGTGTAACGGTATCAGCCAATAATTCCTTCTTTTCAGGAAACGGTTTGTCCCCAAGCTCACTGTTATACCCTGTCAGGGTGAGGTTTCCAAGGGTATGTAGATATCTGTCACGTACAGTTTCCCATTCCTCTCCCAGCATTTTCTGCCAGGCGGTCGAAAGATTCTTATTCTGTGGCATGATATGCTCAATTGTCAGATTATCTGTAATAACACGCTCTTTACCCTGATTTTCGATAGTGGCCAGAAGATACTTACATAGAGCATTCTTTCTGTAAAGATTCCTTTCCTTCAAAGCTATTACAAAGTCAGCATCATTTGGAATCGCGTCTTTAGATGTGAGCTGAAGAAGGAATGATACAATAGCATCATAATAATGATCCTTGTTTTCCGCGCGATTAAAGACACGGCTATAAAGTGTCTTATATAATCCGCGCAAGGAATTCGAACCTATCTCACAGATCAAACGGCGAACGCTATAGCTTAACAGAAGATTCAGTATCTTTCCCAACTCTTTCTGATCTATGACTCCTGCCTCAAAATCATCAAAGATATGGAACAAGAAAAGGTAAACTGTCGTCTGATTCAATTTTCTGAGGCCGGAAAGTGCGGTATTGATTTCTTCGCTCAGCTTATTATCACCATAATAGAATGTATGGTACTGCTTCGCATAATGAAGGATTTCTTGAAGCATGGATTCATTGGTATATCTACCATCCCTGTATATCTGCTTAAAGTCAGCATAGGCGTTACTCTCTTTTGTAAAACCATCCAACTTCATATTCAGGTAATCCAAGAAATAGCTTTCAAGGCGGTCTTTTGAAAGCAATTCCTGAGTAATAAGCCAGTAATCTTCATAGAGCCTTTCTTGGTCGTCGTCAGTCATTAATACATAATTCCTGATCAAATCTGGAAGTCCCAGAGTGATTCCGGTTGAATTGATTCTCTCAAAGATTTCCTGCGCATCATCATCCTGATCCAAACGGATATCGGCACAAATCAAGTTATCAATTCCATCATGGATCATCATTACAGAGTTATCCGGATTCTCATTTAAGAATGCATTCGTCAATTCCTTAAAGAGCATATAATTATGATAGATGATGCCATTTTTGCTTTTATCCATAGCATCTATCTGTCCGGACATCAGCAGCTGAAGCTGATCATTATCTGTTTTTACAGGCTTAAGTTTCAGCTTGCTTTTCTCGTCTATTCCATACCTGTTAAACTTATCTTCGTTGAAGAGATATTTCTCCAGAGCGTCTTTTTCCAACTCTTCTTTGGCACAATCCGCAAGTGCCTTCAACAGAATGTATAAAGTCGTAAATCTCTGCTGCCCGTCTATGATAATAAAATAGTCGATATGATTCTTCGACTTAAGCGGAGCATATACAAACGAACCACAGAAATGTGGCCTGTCCTTTTTAAATGCAAGAACGATATCCTCGAAGAGTTTTTCGCACTGCTCAGATGTCCAGGCATAATCGCGTTGGAAAACGGGTATGCAATACTGTTTCTTGTTTGGTTGAATATAATCATTCAACATCCTTCCGCTGTCAATTTTCATTTGTTAATACCCTCCTGTATTGCATCCTTTTATTCCGCCGGCGAACTCCCAAATGGCAGATACCCATTCGCCACCAGCATCTCATTAACCTCGTAGATGCTCAGTTCAGCGCACGATCCAAGCGTGCAGCGATAAGCATTATTCTCCGGCGTTGTACTCTTCAGGCTAAACTCCGTTTTGCCCAACAACATCTCTGCCTCCGGTATGGTCAGCTTCAATCCGTAGCATAATCCCAAGACCGTTTGCTTTGTCGTCGGATATTCTTCATTATTTCTCAAGCGTTGGATAGTTTTCTCACCAACCAATGATCCATCGGCAAGCTTCTTCGCCGACAGCTTTTTGTCTTTCATCAGCTGTACAAGCGTCTCCGAAAACGATCCGGGATACCGCTGTAGAGCTGATGCACTTTTCCCGGCGTTCTGTATTTGAGCCAACAATGTCTTATTGTGCTTATTTAGCTCAAATGAAAACTCGATCTGATCTTCCTGAGGCGCTGAATTACGCATGAAGAACGCATAATTCTTAAGTCCCTGGTACTTGGATTGATAACTGTATCCCCTAGTAAATACAAGGCAGCACTCATCAATATGATTGACGGCATAGCTACTCAAAGAAGCCATCCCGTTATCATCACGGGCGATATATTTTTCTTCGTTCAGGCACACATGACCATCTATGTACCTGAATTTCTCTTCATCAATCAGTTTTCGGAAATCTCTGTCATAGCAGTAAGCTTTCAGGAGATCCGCATAAGGGATCGTAAATGTCTGATCTTTTTCAAGGGCATCGGCATCGAACGAATATCCACTGACATATTTGCCATTAACATATGGATATGCTCCCTCCGCCTTTGTATATCCCAGTTCAACAAGACGGACTTTAGCCGCCTGACGCGATACATCATACGTCTCGGCCAGAGCATCAATAACCCTCTCAAACGAAGCAACTGATACATAATCATTACTGGAATATTCAACCAGCAGCCTGTCCACAAGCGGACGCACAGTTTTCTCAGGCATCAGGATTTTAGGAGCAACCCCTTTGGCCTGCCATTCCATCCAATCTACAGCTTTCCATTTGTCAGAATCCGTAGTTCCAGTGGCTATCTGGCATTGAATCGCTTTGCCCAGATTGTCATCGGCACCAATCATTCTCATCAGAACATGATAAGGCTGATGTCTGTGCCAATGGAAGCATTCATGTACCAGGGTTGTTCTTCTCGTACCAATAGATCTCTCATAGGAAACCCTGGGATCAAGGTAAACCGTCCCTCTTTTAGCATTACGGATCGTTATCTTCCTGTGCTTATCAAGAATGTTTCCGTCATCAAATACAACAGTTCCAAAGTATGTCAGCTCATCTGAAAGCGGAGTATCCTCTACTACTTTCAGTTTCATATCTTCAGCTATCTGATCTATAGGAAGACATATCGGTTTTTCTAACGCCTCCGGGCAATATCTTTCAAGGAATCTCTCCGCTTCTTTTTCAAACTGTTCACGGGAAATAATCGGAACCAGTTCACCGGATAACCTGTCATTATCAGATTCTTCCTGCGGATCACAATTGCCAATCCCAATGATTCTGAATCCACTCATGTCAATGCCAAGTGCGACCTGACAATGGATTTTCAGCCAGCGTTCACCAAAATACCCTTTCTTTGATGTTGACGGCATCTCCATATCACATGAGACTATAACATCAAAAGAAATGATTCCTTCTTCCAGCTGTTCAATGTGAATTACATTTTCTATCTCGATATCTGCGACAACCGGCTTTTTTGTTTCGCCGGAATTGTCCTCTTGGATATAGGCAAGCACCGCATCCCGAATATCATCATATCTGGATTGATCTATCAGTTTCTGAAGAGGACTTTCATCCTGTGCTTCATAGTAATCCAATCGACTTTCATTAAGTTCTTTTCTGACCTCTCTCCAGTTAGGCATATACCTGTCCATATGCGCAATGAAAACAGAATCATGCTTCCGGGTAATGAGGTGTGTCAGTTCATGCAGGATTATATAATCCAGACATGCCACTGGTTTCTGGGCAAGCTGCAGGTTAAACCATAGTTTCTTCTTATCCGTACTGCATGCGCCCCATTTTGTAACCATGTATTTGGTCTGCCATGAATCACACTTCAGCCCAGTCATTTCTTCCCACTTCGGGAGGCGCTTTTCAATCTCTTCCTTTAAGATCTTCCGATACTCTTCTTTTACATATGCATCCCTCTGTTTTACGGTACTTTTGCCGCTCATGGAAAGAATGACATTCTGATTGTCGATCTCAAAACTGTTCTTCTGATTATCCGCCTTAAAAACAAGAAAATACTGCTTCCCCCATATGTACATGGTCTCGCCGGAAACATACTGTCTCTTTGATGCCCTCGGCTGATTCTGGAACTGAGCAATAGACTTCTTGATGAATCCAAGCTGTGTTCTGGCATATGCTTCTATCGCCTTGTCATCCACGGATAACGGCGCAGAAATAACAACATGTCCATCCGGGGGTTTAACCTGAAGATGCATGTTCTTTATATTCTTTTTTTGTACATCAATCGGTATCCCGGAGATGACAATGCGCATTAAAATTCCTCCTGCTTCTCAATGATCTTGTAGATGCGCTCAACCTCTGAATCATCACCCAAAATCTCATAGAGTGCTTTCTTTATTCTTCTGATAACCACCTGGTTATCTCTAAAGCCTGATAGAGCCTGCTTCTTTACCGCCTTGTAGATCTTGATGGCAAGTTTTTCATCTTCGCCTGTATTATCGAAAATCGCCATAAGTGCCTTACTCTTGCGGATACTTTCAGGATATCTATCATTTTCTTCAGGACAATCTACATCCTTAGCCAGCTTGATATATTTCTCAAGCATCTCAGCGTAGTCAAGTACCCCCTGCCGTCTTTCCTCAATAAGCTTATCGAGAATTTCTGACATCTTTGCATAGTACCTCGGATTGACGGTAACCTTTTCAATAACCTTCTTGCGGATATTGTTTTCAATGGCTTCCGCTGCACCTTCCTTATGTCCGTTGTCACCTTCTCCGGTAAGTGTTTCTCCCTGCTTTGCAACAAAATCCAATAAGGTGAGATTATCAAAATCGCCAATCTTCTCTGCATCCGCAGCAGTAATGTAATTGTCGATCATTTTTCTCATGTCCGGCTCATATGCCTTCAAATCCAGGAAGTCACCACTTGCTGTTCCTATTGTCTTCTTTAGTTCAATATAGAATGTGACCTTCTTGTCGTATTCATTCAGCTTACCTGTGGAAATATCATCAATCAAATATGGCTTAGCCTCAGCAAAAGCTCTGACAAGACTGCTCACCAATCTATAGAGTTTTTCTCTAAGGCGTGCATATATCTCATCACTTTCTTCCGACTGACCGGAGACTCCGCAGAAATAATGAATATACTGGATCTCTCCACGGGGTTCCTCCACACCATCACACAATTCTTCTACCGCATCATACACTTCATCAAAATATGCGATAGCCTCATCATGACGATCTTTTACAAGGCCTTTTACATCTTCAGGATCATAACCTTCAAAGGCACCAGACGTATAATCCTTCATCGCCGTCTGAAGCTTGCCGAAAAGCTGTT
The DNA here is from genome assembly GCA_945949085.1 of uncultured Lachnospiraceae bacterium. Taxonomy (GTDB): domain Bacteria; phylum Bacillota; class Clostridia; order Lachnospirales; family Lachnospiraceae; genus CAG-194. The sequence goes on from CAMFDJ010000034.1 coordinate 17,306, forward strand.
TATAATCGACGATATATCCAAAGTCCTTGGAATCATCGTCCAGACGGTTTACACGACAGATTGCCTGGAACAGACCGTGATCCTGCATGTTCTTATCAACATACAAATATGTGCACGGCGGAGCATCGAATCCCGTAAGCAACTTATCTACAACAATAAGCAGCTTCATATTTGCAGGCTCTTCCACAAATTCTTTAGGCTACAATCAATAGCGGTGTAAACGAAAAAGCAGTCTTAAAC
>CAMFDJ010000035.1 GCA_945949085.1 uncultured Lachnospiraceae bacterium
TACCGGCTGTCTTGCCATTTCCTGAACCGTGTCCACGACCTCTTCTAAAATTATCACTGTGTTTAGAACCTGCTGCAGGCTGTAAATTTGATAATTCCATTATGACACCTCCTTCGTTTATGCTTCTTCCACTTTTACTAAGTGAGATACCTGTTTCACCATACCTCTTGTGCATGCATTGTCAGGTAATTCCACTGTCTTATTGACTTTCTTTAAACCAAGTGCAGCTACCGTTGCTTTGTGCTTAGGAATCGCACCGATTGTAGACTTCACTAAGGTTACTTTTAATGTTTTATCTGCCATTTTTGTCTCCTCCTTAAGCCATGATTTCTGCGACTGATTTGCCGCGGTTCTTAGCTACTTCTTCCGGAGTTTTCAGCTGGCTGAGACCTGCAATTGTAGCAAGAACAACGTTCTGCTTATTGTTGGATCCCAAAGATTTTGTACGGATGTTCTTGATACCTGCAAGTTCGCAAACGATACGAGCAGGACCACCAGCGATGATACCAGTACCTTCAGGAGCTTTTTTCAGAAGAACAGACGCACTTCCGAACTTACCAATGTTATCATGTGTAACGGATTCATTCTCATCAAGAGCAACAGATACCATTCTCTTAATTGCATCTTCTTTACCCTTGCGGATTGCTTCAGGGATTTCAGTTGCCTTACCAAGTCCGGCACCTACATGTCCGTTACCATCTCCAACTACTACTAAAGCTGTGAAGCGCATGTTACGGCCACCCTTAACAACCTTAGTTACACGTTTAATGGAAACGACTTTATCGTTTAATTCCATATTCGTTGTGTCTATGATTGTACGTTTCATGTGTTCTTTCTCCCTTCCTAAAATTCTAAGCCAGCTTCTCTGGCTGCTTCTGCTAATGCTGCGATTTTACCCTGGTATATAAAGCCGCCTCTATCAAAGACTACTGTATTGATACCTTTTTCCAGAGCTCTCTTCGCAATAACAGTTCCAAGGTATGCTGCTGCATCAACGTTGTTTGTCTTCTCAAGCTCAGCCTTTACATCTTTTTCAAGTGTAGAAGCTGCCACTAAAGTATGACCGGCTACGTCATCGATAATTTGAGCATACATATGATTGTTACTTCTGAATACTGCCAGACGTGGTCTCTCAGGTGTACCAGAGAAACGGTTACGCAGTTTAATGTGTTTTTTTACACGAACTTTCTGTCTAGATTCTTTACTAACCATTCTTCACACTCTCCTTATCCTACTTTTTACCAGTCTTACCAACTTTACGTCTGATTACTTCATCAGCATACTTGATACCCTTGCCCTTATAAGGTTCCGGAGCTCTCTTTTCTCTGATTTCAGCTGCGAATTGGCCAACTTTTTCTTTATCGATACCTTTCACGATAATGATGTTCTGTCCGTCAAGAACAGTCTCAACACCTTCAGGATCTTCCATTTCAACCGGATGAGAATAACCAAGGTTAAGAACAAGCTTCTTACCCTGCTTTGCTGCTCTGTATCCGACACCGTTTACTTCCAGTTTCTTTTCATATCCTTCGGTCACACCAACTACCATATTGTTAAGGAGTGATCTTGTCAGACCATGTAAAGACTTCATTTTCTTTAAGTCGTTTGGTCTTGTTACAACGATATTTCCGTCCTCTAATTTAATTTCCATCTCTGAAGGAAGCACTCTTTCCAGTGTTCCTTTAGGACCTTTTACAGTCACTTTATTATTTTCTGCAATATCAACAGTTACACCTGCCGGTACCGCGATTGGCATTCTTCCTATACGTGACATGCCCGTACCTCCTATATATTGTTATAAGGTTTTAAGTTGCTGCTCTCTTTTGGATTACCAAACGAAAGCCAGTACTTCTCCACCAACCTGAAGCTCTCTTGCCTTCTTGTCAGTGATTACGCCCTGGTTTGTTGACAGGATCGCAATACCAAGTCCGCCAAGTACTCTTGGCAGTTCGTCTTTACCTGCGTAAACACGAAGACCAGGCTTAGAAATTCTCTTAATGCCTGAGATGATCTTATCATTCTTATCTGCACCGTATTTTAATGTGATGCGGATCGTCTTGAAATTGCCATCGTCTACTAAATCATATTTTGCAATATAACCTTCATCAACCAGAATGTCTGCAATAGCAAGTTTCATCTTGGATGAAGGAACATCAACTGTATCATGTTTTGCAGTGTTTGCATTACGGATTCTTGTAAGCATATCTGCAATTGGATCGCTCATTGTCATTTTAGATTGCCTCCTTCTCTTATTTTACCAGCTTGCTTTCTTCACGCCAGGGATCTGTCCTTTGTAAGCTAATTCACGGAAGCAAATTCTGCAAATTCCGTATTTCTTTAAAACTGAATGTGGACGTCCACAAATATTGCAACGCGTATATTCTCTGGTAGAGAATTTTGCAGGACGCTGCTGTTTTACCTTCATTGAAGTCTTAGCCATGAATTTACCTCCTATTATTTTGCGAATGGCATGTTGAATAATCTTAACAATTCACGTGCCTCTTCATCTGTCTTAGCTGTTGTTACGAAAATGATATCCATTCCTCTGATCTTGTCTACTTTATCGTATTCGATCTCAGGGAAGATAATCTGTTCCTTGATACCAAGTGCATAATTTCCTCTTCCGTCGAAAGCGTTTGGATTTACGCCTCTAAAGTCACGAACTCGAGGTAAAGAAAGATTTACGAGACGATCTAAGAACTCATACATCTTCTCGCCACGCAGTGTGGTCTTGCATCCGATTGCCTGACCTTCTCTGATCTTGAAGTTAGCAACGGAATTCTTTGCCTTTGTTGTAACAGCCTTCTGTCCAGTAATAGTTTCCATATCTTTGATGGCAGATTCCAGAACCTTGGCATTGTCTTTTGCTTCACCAACGCCCATGTTGATAACGATCTTATCAAGTTTTGGAACTTCCATGACATTTTTGTAACCAAATTTCTTGATCATAGCATCTACGATCTCGTCTTTGTACATATCTTTAAGTCTGCTCACGTAAGTGCGACCTCCTCTCTCTATTAATCGATTACTTCACCGGTAGATTTTGCATAGCGAACTTTTTTATCCCCGTCCATCTTAAAACCAACTCTGGTAGGTTTTCCCTTGTGTACTAACATAACGTTAGAGATGTCGATAGGAGCTTCCATTTCGATGATTCCACCGTTTGCATTCGCTGCGGAAGGTTTTGTATGCTTAGATACTTTGTTGACACCTTCTACTACAACTCTGCCATTCTTATGATCTACGGAAATAACCTTACCTTCCTTGCCTTTGCATTTTACTGCATCGCCGACCATAACCTTAACTGTATCGCCTTTTTTAATCTTTGCTGCCATAGTGAACCTCCTATAATACTTCCGGAGCTAAGGAAACAATCTTCATAAACTGTTTCTCACGAAGCTCTCTTGCTACTGGTCCAAAAATACGAGTTCCTCTTGGAGTTTTATCATCTTTGATGATAACAGCAGCGTTTTCGTCAAATTTGATATAAGAACCGTCTTTACGACGAGCGCCTTTTACGGAACGTACAACTACAGCTTTTACTACATCGCCTTTTTTTACAACGCCGCCTGGTGTTGCATCTTTAACAGTAGCAACGATTACATCACCAATGTTTGCATATCTTCTTGTGGATCCGCCCATAACACGAATGCAAAGGATTTCTTTTGCACCGGTATTATCAGCGACCTTCAGTCTGCTTTCCTGTTGTATCATGCTAATTCTCCTTCCAAAATAATATAAAATTATTTTACTTTTTCTACGATTTCAACAAGTCTCCATCTCTTGTCCTTTGACAGTGGTCTTGTTTCCATAACCTTAACGGTATCGCCGATATTGCACTCATTATTCTCATCATGTGCTTTCAGCTTGTAAGTTTTCTTTACGATCTTTTTATAAAGGGGATGCTTTACGTTGTCCTGTACAGCTACAACGATTGTCTTATCCATTTTATTGCTTACGACTTTACCGACACGTGTTTTTCTTAAATTTCTTTCTTCCACGACTCATTCTCCTTTCCTTTGAGAATTATTCTGCAACAACTTCTTTTTCCTTGATCACTGTGTTGATTCTTGCGATGTTCTTGCGAACCTCTTTGATTCTGGCAGTGTTATCAAGCTGGTTTGTTGCATTCTGGAATCTTAAATTGAAAAGTTCCTTTTTAGCGGAAACTAATTCTTCTGCCAATTCTGCAGCAGATTTAGCTTTTAAATCTTCAACATAATTCTTAGTTTTCATTTGCTGCACCACCTTCCAAATCAGCCTTAGATACAACTTTACATTTACATGGAAGCTTGTGAGTTGCAAGACGAAGAGCCTCTCTTGCTGTCTCTTCATTAACGCCTGCAATTTCAAACATTACACGGCCTGGTTTTACAACTGCAACCCAATATTCTAAAGCACCTTTTCCGGAACCCATACGTGTTCCAAGAGGTTTTGTAGTTACCGGCTTATCCGGGAAAATCTTGATCCAGACTTTACCACCACGTTTGATATGACGAGTCATAGCAACACGGGCTGCTTCAATCTGGTTGGATTTGATCCAGCACGGTTCCAGTGCGACAATACCGTATTCACCGTAAGAAATCTGATTTCCTCTGGTTGCCTTGCCGGCCATGCTGCCGCGGAACTGTTTACGACGTTTTACTCTTTTTGGCATTAACATTATTTATCGCTCCCTTCCTTGTTGCCTTTAGTTGGAAGTACTTCGCCTTTATAAATCCATACCTTAACACCAACCTTACCGTAGGTTGTGTCAGCTTCGGCGAATCCGTATTCAATATCTGCTCTCAGTGTCTGAAGCGGGATAGTTCCCTCTGAATAGAACTCTGTACGAGCCATATCAGCGCCGCCGAGACGTCCTGAACAGCTAGCCTTGATACCAAGTGCTCCTGCTTTCATTGTTCTTGACATGCAAGATTTCATTGCACGGCGGAAAGATACACGGTTTTCAAGCTGCTGTGCAATGTTTTCTGCTACCAGCTGTGCATCTCTGTCAGGTTTCTTGATCTCTTTGATCTCAACCAATACTTTTTTATCTGTTAATTTTGTAAGTTCCTTCTTCGTTACTTCAATCTCAGCTCCGCCCTTACCGATTACAAGACCCGGTTTTGCTGTGTAAAGGATTACCTTTACGCGGTCAGAAGCTCTTTCGATTTCAATCTTGGAAACTCCGGCACTGTACAGTTTTTTCTTTAAGAATTTTCTGATTTCGTAGTCTTCTGCTAAGAATTCAGAAAAATCACCTTCCGCATACCATTTGGAATCCCAATCTTTAATAACGCCGACTCTCAGGCCGTGAGGATTAACTTTCTGTCCCATGATTCTTCCTCCTATCTTTCATCAAGCACTACAGTGATGTGGCTCATTCTCTTTAAGATTCTATAAGCTCTACCCTGTGCTCTCGGTCTAACTCTCTTCATTGTCGGTCCCTGATTTGCATAACACTCAGCTACGAAAAGATTTTCTTTCTTCATGCCGTTGTTATTCTCAGCGTTTGCGATTGCTGACTCCAGGATTTTCTTTACTACGCCTGAAGCATAACGTGGATTGTACTCAAGGATTGCAAGAGCTGTTTCCACATCTTTACCTCTGATGGCATCTAATACAAAACATGCTTTCTGAACAGGGATTCTAGCGTAAGATAACTTTGCGCTTGGTCTTGTATCCTTGTTTGCATTTCTCTCTCTTTTAATTTGGGATCTATGTCCTTTTGCCATGGATTAAACCTCCTTTCAAATTATCTCACTTTGGATTTTTTCTCGTCTTTTCCATGTCCTCTGTAAGTACGTGTTGCAACGAACTCACCGAGCTTATGTCCAACCATATCTTCGGTTACATATACAGGAACGTGTTTTCTTCCGTCATGAACTGCAATTGTATGTCCCACAAATGATGGGAAAATTGTAGAACGACGTGACCAAGTCTTGATGACCTGCTTCTGTCCTGCTGCATTCATAGCATCTACTTTTTTCAGTAAGCTTTCGTCAGCGAAAGGTCCTTTTTTCAGTGATCTAGCCATTTTGTCTCCTCCTTAACTATTTGATTGCTCTACCATCTCTACGTCTTACGATCAACTTGTTAGAAGCTTTTTTCTTCTTACGTGTCTTAAGACCAAGAGCAGGCTTGCCCCAAGGTGTACATGGGCCCGGGCGACCGATTGGTGCTCTACCTTCACCACCACCGTGCGGATGGTCATTCGGGTTCATAACAGAACCGCGTACTGTCGGGCGGATACCCATGTGACGCTTACGTCCTGCTTTACCAATCTTAACAAGGCTGTGATCTCCGTTACCTACGATACCGATTGTTGCGCGGCACTCAATCGGAACCATTCTCATTTCTCCGGAAGGAAGACGAAGTGTTGCGTATTTTCCTTCCTTAGCCATCAGCTGTGCGCTGTTTCCTGCGCTACGAACCATCTGGCCACCCTTACCGGGATATAATTCAATGTTATGAACCTGTGTACCTACCGGGATAGAGGAAAGAGGCAGGCAGTTACCAACTCTTACTTCTGCTTCCGGTCCATTCATAACCTTCATACCATCTGTCAATCCTTCAGGAGCAAGGATATATGCTTTCTCACCGTCTGCATAGCAGATCAGTGCGATATTTGCTGTTCTGTTCGGATCATACTCAATGCCGATTACAGTAGCAGGAATGCCATCCTTACCGTTTCTCTTGAAGTCGATGATTCTGTATTTCTTCTTTGCACCACCACCGTGATGTCTTACCGTGATTTTACCCTGATTGTTACGTCCGGAATGCTTCGGCATTGCCTTGCAAAGTGATTTTTCCGGTGTAGACTTTGTAATTTCAGAGAAATCAGATCCAGTCATGTTTCTTCTGGAAGGTGTATATGGGTTATATGTCTTAATTCCCATGATTGTTTCTCCTTTCGATTATCGAGATTTGTTATCACGCTTTACTGCGTTTATTTTTGCTGCCTTTTACAGTCCTGCAAAGATTTCGATTTCTTTGCTTTCCTCAGTAAGCTGCACAATTGCCTTCTTTGTCTTTGCTGTCTTACCAAATACCATACCGCGTCTCTTCTTCTTGCCGTCGCAGTTCATGGTATTGACCTTAGCAACCTTTACGCCGTCGAACATTTTTTCAACAGCCTCTTTGATCTGTGTTTTGTTCGCTTCCGGATGTACAAGGAATGTGTATTTCTTTTCGCTCATGCCATCCATGCTCTTTTCGGTAATGACCGGTTTTAAAATAACATCATAATACATTAATGCTGCCATTATGCGTACACCTCCTCGATTTTTGCTACGGAGTCTTTTGTCAGAACGATTGTACCGCCCTTCATAATGTCATATACATTAAGCTGGTTTGTCAGTGTTGTATCAACATCAGCCATGTTTCTTGCTGAAAGAACTGTGTTCTGATCATTTTCAGCGAGAATCACAAGACCCTTTTCCACTTTGAGGTTGCTCATAACCTGTGCAAAGCTCTTTGTCTTGATCTCGTCGAATTTAAGCTCATCTACTACGATCAGTTTGCTGTCCTGTAATTTGCTTGTTAAAGCAGACTTCAGAGCAAGCTGTTTTTCCTTCTTGTTCATCTTTGTTGCATAATCTCTGGGTGTCGGAGCAAATACAACTCCTCCTCCTGTCCACTGCGGAGATCTTGTAGAACCCTGTCTTGCATGACCTGTTCCTTTCTGTCTCCAAGGTTTTCTGCCACCACCGGAAACCTCAGAACGTGTTTTTGCCTTCTGTGTTCCCTGACGGTTGTTTGCAAGCTGCTGGACAACTGCGAGGTGTACCAGATGTTCATTTACTTCCACACCAAATACAGCATCGTTTAATTCCATTGTTCCAACTTCTTTGCCTTCCATATTATAAACAGATACGTTTGCCATCTGAATGGTCCTCCTTTCACCTTAATTAAGCATCTACTCTGGTTGTTTCTTTAATGGTTACCAGAGCTTTCTTAGGTCCCGGTACTGAGCCCTTAACCAGCAGAAGATTCTTTTCAGCGTCAACTCTGACAACTTCAAGATTCTGAACCGTAACCTTTACACAGCCCATGTGACCAGGCATGCCTTTTCCTTTAAATACCTTTGAAGGAGAAGAACAAGCACCGTTCGAACCCTGATGACGATGGAATTTAGAACCATGTGCCATAGGTCCTCTGTGCTGACCATGTCTCTTGATCGCGCCCTGGAAGCCCTTACCTTTGGAAATAGCTGTTGCATCAACCTTATCGCCCTGCGCAAAGATATCTGCTTTGATTTCCTGAGCAAGCGCATACTCGTCAGCGTTCTCAAATTTAAATTCTCTTACATACTTCTTAGAAGAAACCCCGGCTTTTTCAAAATGACCTTTTTCAGCCTTTGTCACGCCATGTCTGTGAGCTACTTCTTTCTTTCCTGCTTTGTCTTTGTTGACGATTCTTTCTTTTGCGTCAACAAAACCAACCTGAACTGCTGAGTAACCGTCGTTTTCAACTGTCTTGATCTGTGTTACCACGCAAGGTCCGGCCTGAAGTACGGTAACAGGAATTAAGGAACCGTCTTCGTTGAAGATTTGAGTCATTCCGACTTTTGTCGCTAAGATAGCTTTCTTCATTTTCTTACCTCCTTGTTTCTACAGCGGAACGAGTCATCGATTTTCATCTCGTCGTTCATTCTAGATCCGGGTAATCGGTAAATATAAGTGGAACATTTTATTTGTTGCTTCTATATAAACCTTTAAAAGGATCTAATCTGTTTTGGTGTTTGATGATAATTAGTTGCTTTTCATCTTGATGCCGATGTACACACCTGCAGGCATCTCAAGTCTCTGCAATGCATCAACTGTTTTCTGTGTCGGTGCAATCACATCGATCAGTCTCTTGTGTGTTCTCTGTTCGAACTGCTCACGGGAATCTTTGTATTTGTGAACCGCACGAAGAATTGTAACTACTTCCTTTTTTGTAGGAAGCGGTACAGGTCCACTCACCTGAGATCCGTTCTTTTTGACTGTTTCGATGATTTTTTTTGCAGATGCATCAACCAACTGATGATCGTAGGCTTTCAATGTAATTCTCATTACCTGTTGATTTGCCATAAAAAAAGTCGCCTCCTTTTCGCACTTTTACTTGATAAGTACGACAAGCGGTGACTGTACACTCTCCCGTGTGTGTCCTTGACTTTCACACGTCGTTTCTGCATTTCTTGCAGACTGTTCATTTGGTACAGTGACTTGTCGTCAGTTTCCTAACTTGACATTCGCTCCACGGAAAACCTGCCATCAGGCTTCATCACGACCTTCGGCAGCAACCTCACGCTTCATCGCTATCATGCCACAGCAATTGTTAGTATATAGGAAGAAATCATGGATTGCAAGCATTTTTTTCATTTCCGCCTCAATTTTTCACAAAAATATTGTATTTTTTTCGGTACAATCGCTGATTTTTCATTTTCTCGCTTCATAGGTACTAAATGTAGTGTTTTCCACCTGCCAAGGCACTATTCTCTCCCGCACTTTCTATGACAGGATCACTATCCCCATTTCTGATTTCTGATTTCTGATTTCTATTTTCTGATTTCTGTTTTCTTGTTTATATAAATGCCCGGCTTTATGCATCCCGCGATGTGACGTATGTGTCGCGCTGTAAGCTACTCTTTTTACATTTCCCCGCTTTTCTGATTGGCAGGAGAGAGATTCACAATCACAGCCGATACAAGCACAAGCACCACACCCGCCAGTGTCATTCCGTCCATATTCTCTTTATATAGAAGAAACCCGATCAAAGATGCCACAACCGGTTCTACGGAAGCTAAAATGGATGCCTTTCCGGCTTCCATATAAGAGAGTCCGATTGTGTAGCAGATGTAAGCAGCAAGTGTATTAAACAAAACAAGTCCCAAGACAAGCGGCATACATGACGGATGCTGCCGGATGATCTCTGTTATCGCAAACGGCTTTACAAAAAAGCAGGTTCCCGCCATACCAAATAGGAATGTATAAAAGCTGATGGTAACAGAAGTATATCCTTTTTCGGTGGCGTAGCGTCCGAATATACTGTACATGGCATATCCAAATCCGGAACCAAGTCCAAGCAACATTCCGATGGGGGTCAGAACAGCTCCATCCGTGAGCACTCCTGTCACAAGCACACATCCGGCAAACGCCAGGAGCAGCGCAATGATTTTGACCGGGCGGAAGCTCTCTTTAAATAGGAAGATTCCCAAAATTGTCACAATGGCCGGTGCTGTATATAACATGATAGCCGCAATCGACAGGGACGTCAGCTGAATGGTAGAAAAATAACAATAATTAAAAAACACAATACTGATGACACCCGTTCCGATAAAACACCAGATATCCTTTCGCCGGATACGGAATTTTTTTCTGTCAAAGAAAAGCATCCAGAGTCCGAGCACCAGCATGGCACCGAAAACGCGCAAAAACACTATGTCCATGGAATCAAATCCATACACATTAAGCCCTCTCACAAAGATTCCCATGCTGCCCCACAAGCATCCTGCAAGCAGCACAAATAAAGGTGCCATTTTTTTCATCTGTATGTCCTTCTTTCCTGATTCGTTATCCATGCACTCTCATAATGTCGGGGTCAAAAGATGTTTTGACCCCATGATACCTACGGATTGCTCTGTAATCCGCATCTTGCATACTATCACAAGCAGACACTAAATACAAGGGATTCCCTCTTTTCGCTTCCTCTGAATCGTGATATGATGAAGGAGGTGTGAGAACTATGATGATGCTTGTAGCGTAACGGAAAACGACTCGTGCTACATGTAGTCTTGTTACATACAGCACTCATACCACCGGAATAAAAGATCATATCACACGAAAGTTGAGGATAAATTATGTGGATTGCAGATAACTGGAAAGATTATGAAGTAATCGATACCTCCGGTGGCGAAAAACTGGAGCGTTGGGGCGACTATATTCTGGTACGCCCCGACCCGCAGGTCATCTGGGACACCCCGCATGATGCAAAACAGTGGAAACAGAAAAACGGGCACTATCACCGCAGCGCAAAAGGCGGCGGCGAATGGGAATTTATTGATCTCCCGAATGAGTGGACCATTTCCTACAAGGAACTGACCTTTCACTTGAAACCATTCAGTTTCAAACATACCGGTCTTTTCCCGGAACAGGCAGTCAACTGGGACTGGTGCGGTGAAAAGATCCGCGCTGCAAAAGCGGCAAATCCTGACAAAGAATGCAAGGTGCTGAACCTGTTTGCCTATACAGGCGGCGCAACTATCTCTGCCGCCAAAGCAGGCGCTTTTGTCACGCATGTGGATGCTTCTAAGGGTATGGTCGGATGGGCCAAGGAAAACGCAGCTTCTTCCGGCATTCCGGGCGATCGCATCCGCTGGCTGGTGGATGACTGTCAGAAATTCGTAGAGCGGGAAATCCGCCGCGGCAACACCTATGACGGCATTATCATGGATCCGCCGTCCTATGGCAGAGGTCCTAAAGGCGAGATTTGGAAGATTGAGGAAAGTGTCTTTCCATTTATCAGTCTTGCCGCGCAGCTTTTGAAAAAGGATGCTTCCTTTTTCCTGATCAACTCCTATACCACCGGACTGCAGCCGGCAGTGCTTTCCTATATGCTGCACACAGTACTTTGTCCCCGTCTGGGCGGCCGGGTGGAAGCGCAGGAAATCGGACTCCCGGTAAGCTCCAACGGTCTGGTTCTGCCCTGCGGTGCGAGCGGGCGCTGGTGGGCATGACCTATCATGCTTTATCAAGCATATCGATGATTGATTTGTGAAACAGATGAGACAAAGAACGCAGTTAGCTGAAAGAAGGAATGCAAAATGAACGGAACAATGATGCAATATTTTGAGTGGGATCTACCGGCCGATGCCTCCCTGTGGAGACAGGTGAGCGAGAATGCACAGGCGCTTTCAGATGCCGGCATTACGGCTCTGTGGCTTCCGCCTGCTTACAAGGATAACAATGGAAAAAACGGAGTCGGCTACGCCGTCTATGACTTGTATGACCTCGGCGAGTTTGACCAGAAGGGAAGCATACCGACCAAATACGGCACAAAGGACGAATATCTGCAGGCCATTCTTGACTGTCATGCGGCCGGCATTGCTGTCTATGGTGATATTGTTTTGAATCATAGAATCGGTGCAGACGCAAAGGAGGAAGTCGATGTCTATGAGTGCAGTGGCAATAACCGCTCCCAGATTACCTCTGCCAAAGAACGCATCAGTGCCTGGACCCGCTTTACATTTCCGGGCAGAAACGGTAAATATTCTGATTTCACATGGCAGGCGCGTCATTTTGACGGGATCGACTGGGACGATAACAAAAAGCGCAGCAGCATCTATCTGATTGGCGGAAAGTCATGGGAAAATGATGTTGACGGTGAAAACGGAAATTATGACTACCTGATGGGTGCAGACCTCGACTTCGGACAGCCCGATGTAGTGGATGAGCTCATCCGCTGGGGCAAATGGTATATGGATTTTACCCACGTTGACGGATTCCGTCTGGATGCCGTCAAACATATCCAGTCTGATTTTTACAAGCGCTGGCTGACAGAAATGCGAACCTATGGCAGACAAGAATACTTTACGGTCGGTGAATACTGGAACGGCGACACCGGGAGACTTTTGCATTATCTGGATGAGCTCGATAATACACTCTCCCTGTTTGATGTACCGCTTCATTATCATTTTTTTGATGCTTCCAAAAATCCTGACCGCTATGATCTGCGGATGATCTTTGACAATACACTGGTACAGCAAAGGCCAATGAATGCCGTCACCTTTGTGGATAACCACGACACGCAGCCCGGACAGGCACTCTGCTCCTTCGTGGAAGCGTGGTTTAAGCCTCTGGCATATGCGCTGATCCTGCTGCGCGAAGCAGGATACCCCTGCGTTTTTTACGGTGATTATTACGGCATGCCGGAGCACAGCGTATCACCTGTCGGCAGGACACTTTCCAATCTGCTATCCGTCAGACAGACCCATGCCTATGGCTGTCAGCACGACTACTTTGACGCGCAAAGATGTATCGGTTTTACCAGAGAAGGACTGGAAGGTCGTGAAACCGAGACAGGACTTGCATGCGTGCTCTCCTCCGGCGGCGACGATTGCAAGCGCATGTATGTCGGCAGCAATCGCAGCGGACAGAAATTCTTTGATGTCACCAGAAATGTCGGTTCCATTCTTTCCATTGACAACGAAGGCTACGGTCTGTTTCCGGTAAGAAGCAGGAGCGTCAGTGTATGGATTCCGATCTGAACCTTTTCCGGCAACAATACATACATCCATTCGCGTAAGAGCAAAAAAGCCACTTCCGCATAACAGGCACTATTTAACCAAGTACCTGTCACGTTGGAAGTGGCATTTTTCATTTCTTTTCCCAACTCACAGCCGAATATTAAAAAGCACTTGCTCCTATGATGATAAAGACAGCAAAAATCAAATACAAGACCAACATAACACCCGCATAAATCAGCGATGCCTTGAAGAAATTAGACTTTGATTTCTTCTCGCTCTTTCCAAAGGCCCACACGAACATCATGATGATATTCAGGCAGGGCACCAGCATAATGAGCATGGACACGATCCATTCTCCTACCGAAACAGGCTCCTCCAATCCATGGTAATCTACTACCTGGTTTGGAGCCGGCATAGCTCCTGCCTGCTGCCGGTCTCTTTCATATCCCTCGTAGGGTGTGAAGTACGGTGCATCTGCACCTGCCTGTGCATTGCTACTGCTTTCCTGCGCACTTTGCTCCGGAGACCAGATATCACCCTCTAAGTATTTTTCGTAATTTCTCTTTCCTGATGTGCCACCCTCTGCTCCTGACACATTCTCGTTTTCAGATAAGTTGTTCCACTCTTCCATTTTCATTCCCTCTCTTTTCACTTTTTGAACCTAAGCATTTGTACAAACAATGCATATTCCCGGATTTTCCGGCGCAGACCATAAACTCAGCGACTAATAAAACCTCTGATATCAAATAGAGCCCTGCGGCCCGACCATGTCATTGGCTCCCTGTCCGGGAAATACTGTATCATACGATACCCATAATATGCTACCATTGTCAGGATAATGAGTACAATCAGTGTCATCCCCATTGGCATCTTTCTTCCCCGGATATAACGATTGTACCCAAAATAGAGTGCAAAAGCAATCCAGACATAAATAAACGGATGCATAGAAAAAGCACCCGCAAAATCTCCCTGCAAAAGCAGAAGTCCTGCTCTTGTCAGACCACACGCAGGGCAGGGCAGACCTGTCACAATCAACATCGGACAAACCTCTTTAAAAAACAGCAGAGAGCACGCAAAATACAAAACCACGCCCAAAAGCCCGATCCCGTTATTGCGAATATCAAGCTTTATTCTGCTTATGATCTGCGTCACTCTCTGCTTCATCTGCTACCCATCACTATTTTTTGCTGTTTCCTCTTCTTACCAGGAACGATGATCTGTGTGTGTTATTTCCCATACCGGCCGGTGTCTGTCAGATCTTCTTTTCTGCTTTTTTTCTATGTTTAAAAGATTTCTCTTTTGCGATGCCGGCTTCTGCTCTTGCCTGCTGCAAGTCATTTTCTATTTCTTCCGCCTTGGCAAGTGCATCATCAATGTGTTTTTGGAAATATTCTTCTCCCAGACGATCAATAAACCCTGCCTTTTCCATGATATGCCATGGCTGTTCATTGACATGTGACAGAATCAGCCGGATATGTAACTCTTCACATCTGTCCGCGAACTGTTCCAGCGCATGCATCGCCGTTGCATCGATGGCATTCACACTTCTCATACGCAGGATCAGGCAATCGATGTTGTCTTTCAGGTTGATCTGCAAAATCTTATCAGCAGCACCGAAGAACATCGGTCCGCTGATCTCATAAACAAGTGTATTATCCGGCACCTGACGCAGCGAAATACTGTCAGGGTCATCCTCGTCATCAATATATTTCCATCCCTCTACCTCTGTCACATCACTCATGCGCTTCATAAAGAGCATGGCAGCAAGCACCATTCCTACCTCAATCGCAACCACAAGGTCGAAAACCACGGTCAGGATAAAGGTCAATACCAATACCAGGATGTCGCTCTTGGGTGCTGTTTTGACCAGATAGACAAATTTGCGCCACTCGCTCATATTGTACGCCACCATAAACAGGATTGCCGCAATGGCAGGCATCGGAATGAGAGCCGCATAAGGCATGAGAACCACCAGAATGAGCAACAGCGTAACAGAGTGCACCATACCCGCAATCGGTGTACGCCCACCGTTTTTTACATTTGCCGCTGTTCTGGCAATCGCACCCGTTGCCGGGATACCGCCAAACAAAGCGGACGCAATATTGCCCGCTCCCTGTGCAACCAGCTCCATGTTGGATCGGTGTCTGGAATTGACCATACTGTCGGAAACGACACAGGATAAAAGCGATTCAATCGCAGCCAGGATTGCAATCGTAAATGCACTCGGCAACATCCTTCTGACCATAGCCAAAGAAAAGACAGGAAGATGCATGCCTGGCAGCTTATTCGATATCTCATAAAGATCACCGATTGTATTGACCTGCATATGTAAGCCCTTCACCATGGCAATGCTGACAAGCACAGCGATCAGCGAGGGCGGTACAACCTTATTGAGATACGGCCACCCGATCAGGATCACCATACAGACAACTCCAACCAGCGCCGCCTGCCAGTTGATCGTACCGATAAACTGAAAAACAGCTTTCAGCTTATCCATTGTCTCAATCAGCGGCTCCTCCGTCACGACGGTAAGTCCCAGAAAATCCTTGATCTGCCCGATAAAAATGGTGATGGCAATACCGGATGTAAATCCTGTTGTGATGGTATAGGGAATAAATTTGATCAGACTTCCAAGTCGGCATACACCCATCAGAATCAAAATAATACCCGCCATCACAGTTGCGAGCACAAGCCCTTCCATTCCGTTCTCTGCCACAATGCCCGCAACAATCGTGGCAAATGCTGCTGTCGGTCCTGCAATCTGGACACGTGATCCTCCGAGAAATGAGATCACAAAGCCTGCAAATATCGCCGTATAAATACCCTTCTCAGGGGTGACACCCGATGCCAACGCGAGCGCAATAGATAGCGGCAGGGCAATGATTGCAACAATAATACCCGCCACAACGTCCTTCACAAACTGCTGCCTTGTGTAGGTTTTCATCACCGAAAACAACTTTGGTTTTAATTTTTCCATATTTCCTTGTATGATTAATTTAGAAGCTAATAATCATACTATCCTTTCGTTTTTCT
>CAMFDJ010000036.1 GCA_945949085.1 uncultured Lachnospiraceae bacterium
AGCGCATCGTGGGTGAACTCTATCCCATTAAATCCGAAGGTAAATTTACACTATCGTATGAATTTTCAACTATGGCATCATAGTATATGGTATGTTAATATTAGAATATGCTCTTTTCCAAAAAGCATGCAGTCAGGTATTTATCACAAAAGGAAAAAAATAGATTTTTTTAAAAATTTCTACTACCATAAAAAGTGTTTTTCCTTTATGATAAGGGAAGATGTGCAATATAATACAACGAAATGGAGAATGAATATGCCTAAAAGAACAGACATTAACAAGGTACTGATCATTGGTTCAGGTCCGATCATCATCGGTCAGGCCTGCGAGTTTGACTACTCCGGCACACAGGCCTGCAAAGCCCTCCGCAAACTGGGCTATGAAATCGTGCTGGTAAATTCCAATCCCGCCACGATCATGACCGACCCGGAGATTGCGGATGTAACCTACATCGAACCATTAAATGTGCACCGTCTGGAGCAGATCATCGCAAAGGAACGTCCCGATGCCGTTCTGCCGAATCTGGGCGGACAGTCCGGTTTAAATCTTTGTGCGGAACTCGCAAAAGAAGGCGTCCTCGATAAATACGGCGTTCAGGTCATCGGCGTTCAGGTGGATGCCATTGAGCGAGGTGAGGACCGCATCGAATTTAAAAAATCCATGAATGCCATTGGAATCGAAATGGCACGAAGTGAAGTTGCCTACAGTGTAGAAGAAGCCCTTTCCATCGCAGATACGCTCGGTTATCCGGTTGTTCTTCGCCCCGCTTACACCATGGGCGGTGCCGGCGGCGGTCTTGTTTATAATAAGGAAGAACTAAAAACAGTCTGTGCACGTGGTCTGCAGGCCAGTCTTGTGGGACAGGTTCTCGTCGAAGAATCCATTCTCGGTTGGGAAGAGTTAGAGCTTGAAGTTGTCCGCGACGCAGAAGGCAATATGATCACTGTCTGCTTCATTGAAAACATCGATCCGCTCGGTGTTCACACAGGTGACTCCTTCTGTAGCGCTCCCATGCTGACAATTTCAGAAGAAACACAGAAGAAATTACAGGAGCAGGCATACCGAATTGTCGAATCGGTTCAGGTCATCGGCGGCACCAACGTTCAGTTTGCGCACGACCCCGTTTCAGACCGAATCGTAGTCATTGAAATTAACCCAAGAACATCCCGCTCTTCCGCACTTGCTTCCAAAGCGACCGGTTTCCCGATTGCACTGGTTTCCGCCATGCTGGCAGCAGGTCTTACGTTAAAGGATATCGAATGCGGCAAATACGGCACACTGGATAAATATGTGCCGGACGGCGATTATGTAGTCATCAAATTTGCACGCTGGGCATTTGAAAAATTCAAAGGCGTGGAAGACAAGCTCGGCACACAGATGAGAGCCGTTGGCGAAGTCATGAGCATCGGTAAGACGTATAAGGAGGCCTTCCAGAAAGCCATCCGAAGTCTTGAGACAGGCAGATACGGGCTGGGACATGCAAAGGATTATGATACAAAGAGCAAGGAAGAACTTCTCAAGCTTTTGATCACACCTTCCTCCGATCGTCATTTCATCATGTATGAGGCACTCAGAAAAGGCGCTTCGGTAGAAGAAATATACGACATTACAAAAGTAAAGACCTATTTCATTGAGCAGATGAAAGAGCTCGTAGAGGAAGAAGAAGCACTCGCAGCCGGCAAAGGCAAACTGCCGACAGATGATGCCCTCATTTCCGCAAAGAAAAACGGTTTCTCAGACAAATATTTGAGCCAGATCCTGGAAATTCCGGAGGCGGATATCCGAAACAGAAGAATTGCGCTCGGCGTAGAGGAAGCCTGGGAAGGCGTCCATGTCAGCGGCACAAAAGACAGCGCTTATTACTATTCTACGTACAATGCGCCGGACAAGAATCCGGTCAGCACCGACAAACCCAAGATCATGATCCTGGGCGGCGGTCCAAACCGTATCGGACAGGGTATCGAATTTGACTATTGTTGCGTTCATGCATCACTGGCCCTCAAAAAGCTCGGTTTTGAGACAATCATTGTCAACTGTAATCCGGAGACGGTTTCTACCGACTACGATACCTCTGACAAACTTTACTTTGAACCCCTCACACTGGAGGATGTCCTTAGCATTTACCACAAAGAAAAGCCGCTCGGTGTCATTGCACAGTTCGGCGGTCAGACTCCGCTGAATCTGGCGGCAGATCTGGAAAAGAACGGTGTGAAGATCCTCGGTACTTCTCCGGCAGTCATTGACCTGGCCGAAGACCGCGATCTGTTCCGCGCCATGATGGATAAGCTGGAGATTCCGATGCCGGAAGCAGGCATGGCAGTCAATGTAGAGGAAGCACTTGACATTGCACATAAGATCGGATATCCCGTTATGGTTCGCCCTTCCTATGTACTTGGCGGTCGTGGCATGGAGGTCGTTTATGACGACGAGAGCATGGAGGGCTATATGAACGCCGCAGTCGGCGTCACACCTGACAGACCAATCCTCATTGACCGTTTCTTAAATCACGCGCTCGAGTGTGAAGCCGATGCGATCAGTGATGGTACGCACGCTTTCGTCCCTGCTGTTATGGAACACATTGAGCTTGCAGGTGTTCATTCCGGTGATTCAGCCTGCATCATTCCGTCAGCACATATTTCTGAGGAAAATGTGGCAACCATAAAAGAATACACCAAGAAGATTGCAGAGGAAATGCATGTATGCGGTCTGATGAATATGCAGTATGCCATCGAAAACGGCAAGGTATATGTACTCGAGGCAAACCCTCGCGCTTCCCGTACCGTTCCGCTCGTTTCCAAGGTATGTAACATCCGCATGGTACCACTGGCTACCGACATCATTACTTCCGAAATCACAGGACGTCCTTCCCCTGTTCCGGGTCTGAAAGAACAGAATATCCCGTATTACGGTGTCAAGGAGGCAGTCTTCCCGTTCAATATGTTCCCGGAAGTCGATCCGCTCTTAGGACCGGAAATGCGTTCCACAGGTGAGGTACTCGGTCTTTCTACCTACTACGGAGAAGCCTTCTACAAAGCACAGGAAGCCACACAGACTGCTCTTCCGACAGAAGGGACGGTTCTTATTTCTGTCAACCGCAAGGATAAACCGGAAGTGGTAGAGGTTGCACAGGTCTTTGCAGACTGCGGTTTCCACATCGTGGCAACCGGCACAACCTACGATCTTCTTGTTGCAAACGGCATTGCAGCAGAAAAAGTCAAAAAGCTTTATGAAGGTCGCCCGAACATTCTTGATATGATCACAAACGGGCAGATTGACCTGATCGTCAACTCACCTGCCGGAAAAGAGAGTGTCAACGACGACAGCTATCTGCGCAAAGCAGCCATTAAGGCAAAGATTCCTTACATGACAACCATTGCAGCTGCAAGGGCAACCGCAAAGGGAATCAAGTATGTAAAAGAACATCCTGATAATGATGTGATGTCCCTGCAGGAGATTCACAGCCAAATTACAGATAAGGAATAATACAAGAAATGCTGTCCTATCGGGTGTTTGCAGCGCAAATGGTAACAATTGCTTTTGACGGGCACCTGTCAGAAATAGGATAATCAATCATAATTGATACAATTTTGGAGGAAACAATGAACAAAGAATTTAAACCTTATGTCCCGGCGGACAAAATCACACCGGAATTTACGGTAACTTCAATCATCATGGGTATCTTGCTTGCGGTCGTATTCGGCGGGGCAAATGCCTATTTGGGACTGCGTGTGGGCATGACTGTGTCCGCTTCCATCCCGGCAGCTGTTATTTCCATGGCTGTCATCCGCGTGATCATGCGCAAGGATTCTATTTTGGAGAGCAACATGGTGCAGACCATCGGTTCCGCAGGCGAGTCACTCGCGGCAGGCGCCATCTTTACAATGCCTGCATTATTCCTTTGGGCAAAAGAAGGTGTCACCGAGTCACCAAGCCTGCTTACCATTTCCCTCATTGCACTTTGCGGTGGTTTACTTGGCGTACTTTTCATGGTGCCGCTACGAAATGCATTGATTGTAAAGGAACACGGCGTTCTTCCTTATCCGGAAGGAACCGCCTGTGCAGAAGTACTTCTCGCAGGGGAAGAAGGTGGTGCAAGCGCAAGCAGCGTTTTCGCCGGTATGGGAATTGCTGCATTATTCAAATTCTTAGTAGACGGTATCAAGGTAGTTCCCGGCGTGATCACAGCACCTCTGAAAGCACTGAAGACAGAATTTTCCGCAGAGGTCTATCCTGCCCTCATCGGTGTTGGTTATATCTGCGGTCCGAAGATTGCATCTTACATGTTTGCAGGTGGTATTCTCGGATGGCTTGTTCTCATTCCGGCAATCATCATCTTCGGCGGTGAGACCATCCTATACCCGGGCACAGAGTCTATCTCAGCAATTTACGCAGCAAATGGTGCGAGCGCAATTTGGGGCAGCTACATCCGCTACATCGGTGCAGGTGCCGTTGCAGCAGGTGGTATCATTTCTCTGATCAAGACATTCCCTACTATCGTTGTGACATTCATCGACGCGGTAAAGGGTATGGCAGGCAGCAAAAACGGCGGAATGAAGCGTACGGACAAGGATCTGGATATGCGTTTTATCATCGCAGCAATCCTTGGTATTACACTTCTGATCTGGCTTCTTCCACAGATTCCGGTTACCTTACTCGGAGCTGTTATGATCGTTATTTTCGGTTTCTTCTTCGGCGCCGTATCTTCTCGTATGGTAGGTATTGTCGGCAGCAGTAATAACCCGGTATCCGGTATGGCAATTGCAACACTTCTGTTCGCAACACTTTGCTTAAAACTGACAGGCGATACAGGCGTACATGGTATGACAGGTGCCATCGGTATCGGTTCTGTCATCTGTATCGTAGCTGCTATGGCAGGTGATACTTCACAGGATTTAAAGACAGGCTACATCCTTGGCGCAACGCCAAAGAAGCAACAGATCGGCGAATTGATCGGTGCTGTCATTTCTGCCTTTACAATTGGTTTTGTATTGATTCTTTTGGACAAAGCTTACGGATTCGGTTCAGAAGCACTTTCTGCCCCGCAAGCTACCCTGATGAAAATGATCATCGAAGGCGTTATGGGCGGTAACCTTCCTTGGGGGCTCGTATTTATCGGCGTCTTCATCGCAATTGTGATCGAGATTCTCGGTATTCCGGTACTTCCGGTTGCCATCGGTCTCTACTTACCTTTAGAGCTTAGTTCAACAATCATGCTTGGCGGCGTGGTACGCTACTTTGCCGACCGCAAAGCAAAGAAAGAAGGAAAAGCGGACGGTGATGCCGGTCCCGGGGTACTATTCTGTTCCGGTATGATCGCAGGTGAAGGTCTTGTCGGTATCATCCTTGCTATCCTTGCCGTTGCAGGCATCAGCGATAAATTTGATTTTTCAGGCGCAGTAAGCACCGGTCTTGTGGGCGGTATCGTACTCATGATTCTCATGGTGGGATGCGTTGCAAGATTTGCTATGAAGAAGGAAAAGTAAGTTAGAACGATATATTTTATCTGTTTGCAGAAACGGGCGTAGAAGACGCCCGTTTTTCACATAATAGAATAGCAACACAATACCTAATAGGACAGAGGAACAAGACAATATGAAAAAGAATGCTAAAAAATCAGAAAATTATCTCGATTACATTCCTGTATATAACGAAAAGAACCGCTGGGAAAGGGGCGAAGACGGCATAATTACCATCTTTGTGGAAAACAAGGGTCTCTTCCACTTCCTTGCGCAAAAGCTCTTGAAAAAACCGCGTTTTTCACAGATTCATCTGGATGAGATGGGAAGCTTTATTCTGCCTCTCATCGACGGGCAGAGAAGTGTCTACGACATTGCACAGCTGGTCAAAGAACACTTCGGGCAGCAGGCGGAACCTTTGTATAACAGACTGGTCACCTATATGGCAATGCTCGAAAACTGCGGTTTTGTTACGCTTCTCTCTTTGTCCGATTCCAAACCACTATGAAACCGATAATCATATTGAAGTCTATGCTATAAGGGAATATAATGATACCAAAGTGCGAAGCAATCCGCAGATAGCATGAAAGGCAAAAAGAAAAAGGGAGGTTACACAATGAAGAAAAGATTACTTACCATGGCGATTGTCCTGCTTCTTTCTCTTGGGCTTATCCAGACAAAAGCCTACGCTATTGAAGCAAAATTAACTGCAGAAGAAATGAAAACAGCAAAGGAAGCTACCGTGAACCAAAACTGTTCTATCAACTGGGTAGAAGATATGGATTACGAAATCTACAAAGTAACCATTCCGCAGAGGGGCATCTTTAAGATCACAACGGATAAGCTCATCAGTAAGACTTTCGGGGCACTTGAAACAAGAGTTGCCATATATGATGCAAATGGCAGTCTTCTGTGGGAATGCCGGGACGATAATAAAGACATTGTTTCCCCAACCTACTGTGTGGGGCTGGGTTCCGGCAATTATTATGTACTGGTAGAAATCATCATGAGTGATTCTGCATGGGGCAAGTCTTCAACCCATCAGTTTGCTTTTGAGCCAACCAACTATGCAGAAATAGAATCCAACAGCACGAAGGAAACCGCTACCCAGATCGTGACCGATATGGCCTATACCGGCTGGATTGGCTACGGCTTTGGGGAAATCAATCATCTGACGGACGGCAGGGACATCTACAAAGTCAACCTGATCAAAGGCAACACGTACAAGCTTATTTGCGATGTGGAAAAAACCTGTAACACTACCATTTGTCTTATGTCCGAAAAGGATAAAAACATCTGCGATTATTGGGAAGACCTTGAAATAGGCGATATGGAAAAGGGAGAATCCGAACCATTTACCGCTACATATACAGGAGAATACTACATCTCCATATACAACTACGGCGGTGATCAGTACAAATATTCTCTCGAGGTACGCACCATAAACAAAGGATTGGAAACTCCTAAGATTTCCTCCTTAAAGGCCGGCAAAAAATCCTTTACTCTGAAATGGAAAAAAGTGAAATGCAACGGCTATCAGATACAATATGCCACAAATAAACAGATGAAAAAAGCTGTTACAAAAACCATAAAAAAAGCCGGCACAACAAAGCTGCAGGTGAAGAAGCTGAAGGGCAAGAAAAAATATTATGTCAGAATCAGATCCTATCGGAATGAGAAAGGAAAGAAAAAGTATTCCGAATGGTCTGCTGTAAAACCTGTGACAACAAAGAGATAAAACACAACTTTCATGCAAAAAGACAGGGGAAAAATCTCCTGTCTTTTCTTATCTCTTATTTCTAATCTCTTATTGCTTATCTCTTATTGCTTCTTCTCCATATCTTGCGTTTTTCCGCCTCTTTGATGAGGTAATCACGAAAAGCAGGATGCGCAATGGAAATAAGCCCCTCTGCTCTCTCCCAGGTCGAACGGCCCTCTAAATTGATGACACCGTATTCTGTCGCCAGGAAGTAAACCTGACTTCTTGGCGATGTAATGATGTCTCCGTCAAACTGAGGGCGTATTCTGGAATGCGTCTCTCCATACTTGTCCACATACACAGAACTCATACAGATAAACGCCTTACCGCCTCTTGACGCAGAAGCGCCGATCAGAAAATCAAGCTGTCCACCCGTTCCGCTGATCTGCCGCGCACCGGAGGTTTCCGCCGCAACCTGCCCATAGAGATCCACTGCCACACAGCTGTTGATGGAAACCATGTTATCAATCTGTGCAATGACGCTGGGACGATTCACATACTCAAGCGGGTATGCCGCCACGCCCGGATTGTCATCCAGCCACTCATAGAGCGCCCGTGAGCCAACCGCACAACCAAATACGCCTTTCCCCCTGTCAATCTGCTTCTTGCGATTCGTCAGCTTTCCAGCCTTATATAACTGCAGATAAGCGTCCGAACAAAGCTCCGTATGCATACCCAGATCCTTGAGATCGGAATCTGCGAGAAGCTCTCCCAGCGCATTCGGCATACTGCCGATACCAAGCTGGAGTGTCGCCCCATCCACAATATAAGGAATCAGATGCGCTGCAATCCGGCGATCTATCTCTGTAGGCGGTGTCGCTGCGATATCCAAAGGCGGCTCATGCTTCCCCTCCACGATATAATCCACATCCGAGATATGAATACATTCATCGTAACCGCCACGAATCTTCGGCAGATGTTCATTGACTTCCACAATCACAATATCGGCCATTCTGGCTATCGGTGCTGCCACTCCTGTATTGACGGAGAAATGAAAATACCCATGCTGATCCATGGGCGTCACGCTGACCATCACCACATTGACATCCAGAAAAAACTCATAGTATGCCGCATTGTTATGAAATACCATCGGAATATAGTAGCACAGCCCTTTGTCACATAATCTGCGCTCATAGGAGGAACAGTGCCAGCTATGATAAATAAAGTGCTCCTGCGACTCATCACATTCCACAACCGCAAGCGGTCCTGCCATGAGATTGCCGCGGATCTTCACATCCCACAGTTCATCCTTCCGGCCTGCCAGCGCCCGGTCTAAAAGCTCCGGTTTGCCCAGACAGCTCGTATAATCAATCCAGTCGCCGCTCTTTACCACCGAAACCGCATCCTCAGGCGTCCTCAGCTTTTGCTTGTATTCCTGCGAAAAGTCTTTGATCATGCATTTTCCTCCTGTTTATTGTTCGTTATCTTTTGTTTATTTTATTTTTTTTTGATATTGTACATTTGCTATATATATGTTATCTTATATATAGGCATTATGCCTGGGTGCTACTCATTTGACTTATGTGGCGGTTCGCTTTTTGCGGAGAATTCATAGCTCCGATTACATAGAAATCCGATTTGGAAATCTTGAAAAGGAGTTTTGCTTATGCTAACCATTAGTGACCTTATTGCAGTACTTGCACTGTGTGCAACTTTCTACAGTCTTGGTTACATGCATGGAAAGCATGGTTCCAAGACGCAAAAATAACCGCCCTGTCCTGATCAAAACTTGGCGGTTATTCTAAAATAATAACTTACAAAATCAGGCGAACCGTCTTCGGTAGCACCCTTTTTATATCTTTATCATAGCACCGCCTTCACATTATGTCAAACAAAAATATTCTATTCATATTGTAAATCAAAAACAACTTTCCCAATTTTAATTACAGGCCACGTAACTATTCAAAACAGATCCAACATGTTATCCAGATAGATTGCCTCTCTGACATGCAGATGATACTCCGGCTTTGTCATATAATAGAGCAAAAATTCCAGAATCAGTGCACTGCCAAGTCCTCTGCCTTCGATTTTAAAGTGAGAAAATCCCATTGGCAAATAGACATTTTTGATATCCTCTATGCCGATAAAACCCGGATTCGTCATTGCCATTGAAAACCGATAACCGTCCTTTGCATATGGCGCCGTGCAAAGATGATCCGGACAGTCTTCTCCCAGATTTTTACGACTGACCGTTTCATAGCAGCGTTTCCTGTCCTTACAACCGAAAAAGCAGCATTCGTTGCACAAAAATTCCACCTTGCCTTTTTGGAATTCCGTCAGCGCATTCCATTTCTCAAAAGCCTTGTTCAGACGGAAATCCGGCACGACATAAAGGAAATCCCCCCGCTCTACTTCGCCAAGAAATTGCCCAAAATCCGTCAGAACCTTGGTGGTAGAGGAAACCAGGTAAAGCTCCGGGTAGTTTTCTTTCAAATAGGAAACCAGCAGATCCGAGTGGACAATGACACCGTTTAAAGCACTCTTACTTTCCGCAAACAACGTGCACAGCTGATTACATTTCCTGTCCGAAAGGTGTTCTTTTGTAAGGAGTGAGTTGCTAAATGTCAGCCGCGCCGAGATCCCATATTCCTGCAGGAGCGCAAGAACCTCCTGCGGATCGTGATCCCCGAATGAGGTACGTCCGCCGCCCCAAATACAGTCTGCAGGAGCACCATAGATGGAACCAATCTCGCACCAATCGTAAAAATATTCCCTATGCTCGCGGAATAACGGCAAAAACAACCTATATAATTCATAAAACTCAAACAATCCGGGAAGATGGTAATATGCTGTTTGTATACGCTTATCCAAACCGTCACCTCATTTTTGTTATGATACCGGCTCAATAAAAACATAAGTTGCAAGCCTATAACTCGTCACTATCAAGCACGATGGTGAATGGTCCGTCGTTCAGAAGCTCTACCTTCATATCCGCCCCAAATTCTCCCTGCTCCACGATATCTACTTCTTCTTTGCACTTTTCAATGATATATTCATATAGTTGCTTCGCCATATCCGGCGCTCCGGCTTTCACAAAAGAGGGTCTGTTTCCTTTTTTGCAATCCGCATACAACGTAAACTGAGAGATCAGAAGAAGACTTCCTCCCACATCCTTTAAGGCAAGATTTGTCTTACCGTTTTCATCTTCAAACAGACGCAAATGGATCATTTTGCGAATCATTTTGTCTGCGATTTCAGGGGTGTCATCCTCGCCTACTCCTATCAGAACCAGAAAACCCTTGCCTATCTGACCTCTTATTTCATGATTGATTGTCACTTTTGCATTTGTGACTCTTTGTATGACAAAGCGCATTTTCTTCTCCCTTTCTATATGCGTGACCTCATTGCACTGTGCTCGACTTATGATTATATTGTTATACCTCGTCCCAGCTGCCAGAAAGCGACCGCACCTGCCGCCGCCACATTCAGGGAATCCACACCGTGCGCCATCGGAATCATAACGG
Organism: uncultured Lachnospiraceae bacterium; assembly: GCA_945949085.1. Taxonomy (GTDB): domain Bacteria; phylum Bacillota; class Clostridia; order Lachnospirales; family Lachnospiraceae; genus CAG-194. The sequence continues at coordinate 10,680 of CAMFDJ010000036.1, forward strand.
TATAATCACAATCCGCGATGGTATCAGTTGCAAGTCCATCGCCCTCTGTTCCAAGGACAATCGCCAGCTTTTCCTCCCGGCATAGCAGCGGATCATCGATTCCGACACTGTCTTCTTTCAGCGCCATCGCAGCGGTCCGAAATCCCAGACCGCGCAAAGCTTCCATCGTCTGTCCCGGCCAGACACCCTCCTCTTTACTGAGCATGGTCCACGGTACCTGAAATACAGTCCCCATACTCACGCGGCTTGAACGCCGGTAAAGCGGATCGCTACAACCTCCTGTGAGTATTACCGCATCCATACCGAGCGCTGCCGCGCAGCGGAATAGTGCGCCCACATTGGTCGGATTGACCACCTCTTCCAAAACGACGATCCGCTTCGCTCCCTCACAGACCTCCATCAGCGCAGGGTATTTTTTGCGCCGCATTGCACACAACAAGCCTCGCGTCAGATGATACCCTGTCAGCTGTGAGAGTACACTTTCCTCTGCTGTATAGACAGGAACGTCCCCTGCGCGCTCTAAGATTGCCGCAGACGCTGCAAGCTGCCCTTCCTCCGCAAGAAAAGAAACCGGCTCATAACCACCGTCAAGTGCCCTCTCTATTACCTTGGGGCTCTCTGCAATGAAAAGTCCCTCCTTTGGCTCATATATCGTGGCAAGCTGCCGTTCAGAGGTCTCGGCATATATTTTTAGCTGCGGGCTGTCAAAATCTGTCACTTTGATCATCTGCATCCCTTTTCCCCGCCTTTCTCCCTGATACTCTTATTTTGCTTTTATAAATGGATATTTCAGAGTATATGCCCTATCAGATAGGGTGTCAATCCACATCGCTCATTTTACAGCTCAAGCGCTGTGAGTTCCTTCGTATCAGCCCGATACAAATAAACCTTTCTACTCAGAATTTCGTCCTCTTTATTCATGTATTTATTCATATCTTTGAGCCTCCCAAGAATCTGTCTGGCCGGAACGGTATTGACAGGGTGTACATGAAACTCATGAATTCCTGTAAAGGCAACGTAATAATCACCGCCCGCCATCTCCGCTATCTTTTCCTGCACGCCGGGATACCAGAAACTGATCGCTCCATTCAACTGCGGATATGTCGTAAATGTACATCTGCCCAGACCATATTTCCCCAACTGACATTTTGCATCAAGCGCCATATAGGCTCCGGTCTGATAGCTTGGCTTATATGACTCCTTCGGAGCCGTATACATACGAGGAACAGATCGAATGTTAGTATTGACCAGTGCATTCTCCAGAACTTCCTCCATGTCTTTTCCCCACTCCTCAAAGGCTGCTTTGGGAACCTTAGTCGTTGTCAACCCATATTCTTCCGTCTGCGCTACAAAAAGATAAAGAACCAGTGCAATATCTCCTATCTGCCTATAGACACAATTTTTTAGAGTATATCTGTTGTCGGTATAGTTGATTGCACGCAATATCAGCCTGTCCTGAATTCTATCATACTGGTGGACATTCTGCAGCAGACTCTGCATATCAAAATGTGTCACCGTCTCCAAATTCTTTTCAATGATCTCCCATACAAAATCCCACCCTTTTGCTTCATAGCTCTGAAATAAATACTTCATTTCATAGCGGGCAAGGGACTCCTCGCATTGCTTATGAAGAATGCTCAGGAAATCTCCCTTCAGAACATCACTTTCTATTTTGTTGTACTTAATATTGGTCTCCCTGATAAAGTTTTTCTCTTTGAGCTCTTCAGAAGATGCCCCATCTTCAAATAATTGGTATGTACCAATCTGCTCTGAGCGCTCCGCTCTCTCTGCCAATCTGCTCATAAATTCCTCTTTAAATGCTTCATATGTCATTCTAAGTCGTATCCTCCTCTTCTTTTTTGATATTATTGTTACAATACATTTATTTTATAATATCCAAGGCAGATTTGCAATCCCACTTACCGGATGAATCACTGACAGATCACGTATATTGACTGACGTATTAATAAAAAAATAGAAAAAAAATATATTTTTTTCTCATTTCAGCTGTTTTCAATATTGATAAATTTGGAAACACACCCTATAATAAAAGAAAAAATCAAAAATGGAGAAAAGCTATGGCAAAGAATTCAAATATGGTATTAGAAGACAATCTTGCATCCCGCGTGAAAGAACTGAGAAGAAGCATGGACCTGACACAGGCGCAGGTAGCAGCCGCGCTTCATGTAACTCCCGGCTATATCTGTAATGTAGAAAACGGCCGTACAGCCATGTCACTCCGTCTGCTGACCTATTACGCTAAGCTGATGGGCACAACGCTTGACTCTCTGGTTGGTTCTCTTGATGCTGACTACAGACTGACAGCGCTCGACAATGAGCTCATGCAAGCTATTTCAAAGATGAAACCGGCTGAAAAGAAAAAACTGCTCGAAACCCTCAAGATCTGGGTAAAATAAGAATGGTAGATCGAGTAGGAGGGAGTGATTAACTCCCGTCCTCTCACACCACCGTGCGTACCG
>CAMFDJ010000037.1 GCA_945949085.1 uncultured Lachnospiraceae bacterium
ACGCCCTTGGACATAATTTCTCAGCAGAGTTTACAGTAGATAAAGAAGCAACCTGCAAGGAAGCAGGAAGCAAGTCAAAGCATTGCTCACGCTGTGATGAAGTGACAGAAGTAACACCTATTGACAAACTGACCACACACAGCTATGTAAATGGTGTATGCTCTGTCTGTGATGATATATTTAAGACAACAGTGGATGGCGTTACCTATCAGGTAATGACGGAAACAGGAGCAGACGGAAAACCGGTCGGAAAGCTTGTGACCGTATCCGGAAATGAGATTCCGCAGGTAGCAGTTGCCGTGACCGGAACCGGTGATGATTTTGCCGTATCTGATGGCAAGGTAACTGTTCCAAGCGAAATAACAGGAAGCGGATCCGAGCAGACCTTTGTGGTAACAAAGCTTTCAGAGAATGCATTTCATGGTGCATCCGTAACAGAGGTAGTAGTACCTGCTACTGTAACAGAAGTTGGAACAGGTGCATTTGGCACTGCAAGCACCATAACCTTTAAGGGAAATACAGCCCCTTCTGGAATTGCAGGAGCGATTACAGAAACAGTAACTACCGTTAATGTTCCGGAAGGAGCGGCGGACAGCTACAGAGAGGAACTTGACGAAAACGCTAACATTGTGGAGGTACATACTCATACATTTGATACAAAGTGGACGTATGATGAGACCTATCACTGGCACGTGGCGACCTGTGAACATGCGGAGGAAGTTTCCGATAAGGCAGAGCATACCTTTGGCGAATGGGTAACTGTGACAGAAGCAACCGAGGATGCCGAAGGTGTAAAGGAGAGAAGCTGCAGCTGTGGTTATAAGGAAACCGCTAAGATTGATAAGCTTGCCCATACAATCCATGTGAAAGATGAAGGCACAAGAGTAGAGCCAACCTGTGAGAAGAAGGGTTCCATTACTTATAAATGTACCAAGTGCGGCGAGGTAATGGAAGTGGTAGAGCTTGATGCGACCGGACATAAATGGGACGCAGGAAAGGTTACAAAGGAAGCCACAGAAACAGCAGAAGGTGTAAAGACCTATACTTGTAGCGTCTGCGGTAAGACAAAGACTGAAGCAATTCCGAAAAAGACAGCAACTACGCAGGAGCCTCCTAAGAAGGGTGATGTGGTAGCGGATGATAAGACATCCGTAACAGTTGAAGTAACCGATGTAGCAAAGAAGGAAGTGGAATATAAGGAACCGACTGATAAGAAAGCAAAGACCGTTAGTATTCCGGCTACTGTCAAGATTGACGGCGTTACTTACAAAGTAACCAAGATAGACGATAATGCGTTTAAGAACAACAAGACCGTAACCAAGGTAACGGTGGGAAGCAATATTAAGACTATCGGTAAGAGTGCATTCAGCGGTGCAACGAAGCTTAAGACCGTAAAGATAGGCAAGAATGTAACCACCATCGGAAGTAATGCATTTAAGGGATGTTCTTCTCTAACAAGTGTGACGCTTCCTAGCAAGGCAACCAAGATTGGGGCAAATGCCTTTAGCGGATGTAAGAAATTAAAGACCATCAAGATTACTTCGACTAAGCTATCTTCAAAGACAGTATCAAAGAACGCCTTTAAGGGACTTACCAAGGCAACCACCATTAAAGTGCCAAAGAAGAAACTTTCTGCATATAAGAAGTTATTTAAGCAAAAAGGACTTTCTTCTAAGGTAAAGGTAAAAGGATATTAAAAAATTATCCAATGTATAATTGTTAGGAAATGGCATACGAAAAAGGCTGAAAGAGTAGTGATATTCTTTTGGCCTTTTTCTATGCACTCTTTCAGGAACTGGCAAAGGAAGCCAATGCAATTTATCGAGTGCGAAAGATTGTATTGGTGAACACGGAGATATTCGAAGAATTCTTGGAAACTTTTAAGGAAGATTATTGGAAGTAATGTAATAATTGCAATATTGAGGTAATGATTTTTCCCTTGCAGATTGTGGTATATAAATATATAATTAAGTATAAGATAATTACAAGATTGGAGGTGTTTATATGCCACAAACAATGCAGGGATTGATGCAGCAATATGTTTCAAATGTACGTGCAATATATGGTTCTCATTTGCGTCAAATAATTTTATATGGTTCTTACGCTAGAGGCGATTACAATTCGGATTCTGACGTGGATGTTATGATTTTGTTGGATTTATCAGACATGGATATTAAAGGATATAGACACCAGCTTTCGGATATGACGTTTGATTTTAATATGGACCATGATATGGATATCAAGCCAATCGCGAAAAGTGAAGAGCATTATCAGAAGTGGGTTGAGAATTATCCGTTCTATGCTAATGTCAATAGAGATGGGGTGACTCTATATGCAGCCTAATGATGTGGGAACGCAAAGGGATTTGGTTTTATATCGTATTGAAGCAGCAAAGGAAGATTTGAAATCTGCAAAAATATTAAGAGATGCTGATTCGTATAAGGGCGCCAATAATAGAGCATATTATGCTATATTCCATGCAATCAATGCAGTTCATGGATTGCGAGGTGTAGCATATAAGCGTCATAAAGATGCCATAGGAAACTTTAATAAAGAATATGTGAAGACCGGGATTTTTCCAAGAGAAATGGGAAGAAAAATTGCAGGTGTAGAAGAAATCCGACACGCAAGCGATTATGATGATTTTTATATCGCAACAGTAGAAGAGGTCGAAGAACAGATTGCTGTAGCAGAAGAATTTATTCAGATGGTTGAAGACTATTGTAATCAACATTTGGATGATATTTTGTAAGGCACCTGATACAGGTTGTCAAAGATGCGGAGGAACCATGAGAAAAAACAGCGGGATAACGTGGATATACAAAACGGCGACAATGACGCTGCTGGCAGGTCTGCTCCTGACAGGCTGCGGAAAAAATACGCAGAATACAGATGCCGGAATCGAGGCAGTGGAAGCATTGGAGTATCAGAGTGCGCTGGAATGCTTTGAAAAAGCCATTGTGGAGAACGAAGATCTGGAGCTTGCCTATCGGGGACAGGGGCTTGCCTACCTGGGGATGATGGATTATGCGCATGCAATTGAGTCGTTTGAAAAGGCACTGTCCCATGCGGGGATGTTTGTAACAGACACTGAGGTGGATATCAATTATTATCTGGCGACAGCACAGTATAAAAGCGGACAGTACGAGGAGGCATTAAAGTCCTTAAATGCCATTGCAGATCTTAAGGAAAAGCAGGATGATGTTTATTTTATGCGCGGCAGCATCTATATGCAAAGCGGAGATTACGAGGCTGCGGTAAATGACTTAAATAAAGCGCTTGTCAATTCGAAAAATGATATTGGAATGACCATAGATATCTATCAGGTGTTTGCCGGAAACGGGAGAGAAGCTGAGGGCAAAGCGTATCTGTCAGCTGCACTGGACAACAGACTGGATGACATGTCCGATTATGAAAAAGGGGTCATCTATTATTATATGGGCGATTATGAAAATGCCCGTAATTTTCTGGAGACTTCTAAGGGAAAAGACAAAAACGGCGCAAATGACAGAGATATCCTGCTGATGCTCGGTAAAACCTATGAGCAGCTTGGGGACAGTAATTATGCCGGCGGTCTTTACAGCAAATATATCGATGAGCATGGGGGAGATCCGGTGATTTACAATCAGCTTGGATTATGTAAACTTGCAACGGGGGCATATGAAGAGGCACGCAGTGCTTTTGAAAACGGCATTCAGGCAGAAGGGGCCAATCCTGTACTACAGGAACTGAAATTCAATCAGGTGGTGGCGTATGAATACCTGTCGGATTTTACAAAAGCAGCAGCGCTGATGCGGGAATATCTGGAAAGCTATCCGGATGATGCGGATGCACAGCGGGAATTCGAGTTTTTGCAGATGAGATAAGCGGATGCGTTGTGACCCGGTGCCCTGCAAAAGCTGTTTGCAGATGTGTTTCATGGGGCAGAGAGAGTCAAAATAAGCACAAGATATAGTGTTAACATAAAAATGTTGACATAATATCTTGTGCTTTTTCTTTTCTTTTATATTGACTAGAAATCAGTGGAATGCTAAAATAATTTTAATCGGGGGTCTGTCAGACAGTTTACAATAAAAAAATTATGTAAACAGCAAACCGTTTGAACCGGAAGGAAAGGGAAATGCTATGTTAAATGTAATCAAAAGAAATGGGGAAATTGCAGCATTTGATTTAAATAAGATCAGTGATGCGATCAGAAAGGCATTCGATGCCACAGACATGCGGTATACCAATGATATTGTGGATTTGCTCTCACTTCGCGTCACAGCAGATTTTCAGGACAAGGTTAAGGAAGAACAGATTCATATTGAAGCTGTGCAGGACAGTGTGGAGCGAGTGCTCGAGCAGGCAGGTTATGATCAGGTGGCAAAGGCTTATATTCTCTATCGCAAGCAGAGAGAGAAGCTTCGTACCATGAAATCAACGATCCTGGATTATAAAGATGTCGTAAACAGTTATGTCAAAGTGGAAGACTGGCGTGTCAAGGAGAATTCGACCGTTACCTATTCGGTAGGAGGTCTGATTCTGAGTAATTCCGGTGCGGTAACAGCAAACTACTGGTTGTCTGAGATCTATGACGAGGAGATTGCACAGGCGCATCGCGATGCGGATATTCATATCCATGACCTTTCCATGCTCACCGGGTATTGTGCCGGCTGGAGTCTGCGTCAGCTGATTCAGGAAGGACTTGGCGGTATCACAGGCAAGATCACTTCCGCACCGGCAGCACACTTGTCAGTGCTCTGTAACCAGATGGTCAATTTCCTTGGCATCATGCAGAATGAATGGGCGGGAGCACAGGCTTTTTCTTCTTTTGATACCTATCTGGCTCCTTTTGTTAAAGTGGACAAGCTCTCTTATAAAGAAGTCAAAAAATGTATTGAGACATTCATCTATGGCGTGAACACACCGAGCCGTTGGGGCACACAGGCACCATTCTCCAATATCACACTTGACTGGACCGTGCCAAACGATCTGGCCAATCTGCCTGCCATTGTAGGTGGCAAGGAGATGGATTTTACTTATGGTGATTGTAAGAAAGAAATGGATATGGTCAATAAGGCGTTTATCGAGACTATGATTGAGGGCGATGCCAACGGACGCGGATTCCAGTATCCGATTCCGACTTACTCCATCACGAGAGATTTTGACTGGTCTGACACGGAGAACAACAGATTATTATTTGAGATGACATCCAAATACGGCACTCCGTATTTTTCCAATTATATCAATTCAGATATGCAGCCGAGCGATGTGCGTTCCATGTGTTGCCGTCTGCGCCTGGATCTTAGGGAGCTTCGCAAAAAGACGGGCGGATTTTTCGGTTCCGGAGAGAGCACGGGCAGCGTCGGCGTGGTGACGATCAATATGCCGAGAATTGCTTATTTATCTACCAATAAGGATGATTTTTACCGCAGACTCAACAAGATGATGGACATTGCGGCGCGTTCACTGAAAATCAAGCGCGGCGTGATCACAAAGCTTTTAGACGAGGGCTTATATCCGTATACCAAGCGGTATCTTGGTAATTTTGACAATCATTTTTCCACCATCGGTCTGATCGGTATGAACGAGGTGGGCTTAAATGCCAACTGGCTGCGGGCAGATCTCTCCGACAAAAAGACGCAGGAATTTACCAAGGAAGTCTTAAACCACATGAGAAACAGACTGTCCGATTATCAGGAGCAGTATGGAGATCTGTATAATCTGGAGGCAACGCCTGCGGAGAGTACAACCTACAGACTGGCAAAGCATGACAAAAAGAAATGGCCGGGTATTAAGACAGCAGGCAAACCGGGAGATACACCGTATTATACCAATTCTTCTCATCTGCCGGTGGATTACACCATTGATATTTTTGACGCGCTTGATATTCAGGACGAACTGCAGACGCTCTATACATCAGGTACGGTATTCCATGCCTTCCTCGGGGAAAAGCTTCCTGACTGGAAGGCAGCAGCAAATCTTGTCAAGACAATTGCAGAGAATTACAAGCTGCCATACTACACGCTGTCACCGACCTATTCCATCTGTAAGGAACACGGCTATCTGGCAGGAGAGGTTAAGATATGTCCGCACTGTGGCTGCCAGACAGAGGTTTACAGCCGTATTACCGGTTACTACAGACCGGTACAGAACTGGAACGACGGAAAGCTGCAGGAGTATGATAACAGAACCGAGTATGATATTGCCAAGTCCTGCTTAAAGAAGCCGACGTCCAGCATCGTGACACTATCCGGCTTTGATCAGGATGTGAAGGTCACTGTCGGTGCGCCGGAGAATGTGAAATATCTCTTTACCACAAAGACATGTCCGAACTGTAAGCTTGCCAAGGAATATCTGAAGAATATTGCGTATATTCCGGTGGATGCGGAAGAAAATATGGAGCTGGCAATGCGCTATGGCGTGATGCAGGCACCGACGCTTGTTGTGGCAAACGGAGATTCCTATAAAAAATATGTGAATGCATCCAATATTAAGAAATACGTACAGGAAGCAGCTATGCAGGTGTTATAATGCATAAATGATGATTCGCCTGTTTTGGGATGGAATAGAATAGATGCTCCGGAGAAAATAAAAGTGGGAGAAAAGAAAAATGATCAACAAATTAGTGGAAAAGATTAAAAAGACAAATGCACCTATTGTGGTCGGTCTTGATCCGATGATGAAATTTATTCCGGTGCATATTCAGAAAGCCGCTTTTGCGCAGTACGGTGAGACATTGGAAGGGGCTGCTGAAGCAGTATGGCAGTACAATAAGGGAATCGTGGATGCCATTTATGATCTGGTTCCGGCTGTGAAACCCCAGATTGCCATGTATGAGCAGTTTGGTATTCCCGGACTGATCGCATTTGATAAGACTGTGAAATATTGTAAGGAAAAAGATCTTGTTGTCATTGGAGACATCAAACGCGGCGATATCGGTTCTACTTCTGAGGCATATGCAGTGGGACACCTTGGCAAGGTGCAGGTGGGCAGTAATGCTTATTATGGATTTGATGAGGATTTTGCCACTGTCAATCCGTATCTTGGTTCCGATGGTGTGAAGCCGTTCATCAAGGTCTGCAAGGAGGAAAACAAGGGTCTGTTCATTCTTGTCAAGACATCCAATCCAAGCAGTGGAGAATTTCAGGATAGAAAGCTGTCAGATGCAGACAACAGACCGCTTTACGAAATCGTAGGTGAGCAGGTTGCCAAATGGGGAGAGGAGCACATGGGTGATTCCTACAGCTACATTGGTGCTGTGGTTGGAGCGACTTATCCGGAGATGGGCAAGGTACTTCGTGATATTATGCCAAAGAATTATATTCTCGTGCCCGGCTACGGTGCCCAGGGTGGAAAGGGTGCTGACCTTGTACATTTCTTTAATAAGGATGGACTTGGTGCCATTGTCAATTCTTCCCGCGGCATCATTGCAGCATATCAGAGTGATGCTTACAAAGAGAAATTTGCACCGGAAAATTATGCGGATGCATCCAGAGCCGCAGTGCTTGATATGATTGACGACATTGCAGGTGCGCTCGGAACAAAATAATCTGCAGTCATACGAATGTGCCTTCTTTGGGAAAACAGCAACGTGCCACGGTGGTGGCTTGGTAATCATATATGGAAAAGGAAATCCCCTTTTTTTGGAATGCGGCATCAGGTTGCCGGTCTGAAAAAGGGGTTTCTTTAAAGGAGAGAAAATGATACAAGATAGGCTTTGTCAGCTGAGAGATGCTATGGCAGAAGCAGAGATTTCCTGCTATATCATCCCGACTTCAGATTATCATAATAGTGAATATGTAAGTCAGCATTTTGGTGTGCGCACCTTTTTCAGCGGATTTACAGGCTCTGCGGGAACGCTGGTTGTAACCGGCAGGGAAGCGGCTCTTTTTACGGACGGACGCTATTTTATCCAGGCGGAGCAGGAGCTTGCGGGTAGCAGCATCCGGCTTATGAAAATGGGAGAGGCAGATGTACCGGACATCAGGGAGTATGTAAAGGAAAAACTGCCCGAGAATGGCAATATCGGTTTTGACGGCAGAGTTGTGATGGCGGCTGATGGGCTTTTCTATGAGAAAGTAGCAGCAGAAAAGGGTGGCAGGGTCATCTGGCATCTCGATTTGGCAGATGGGATTTGGGGGAATCGTCCCGCTTTGCCAAAATCGCCGGTTTTCATCCTGCAGGAATGCTATTGCGGAGAAAAAGCGGCGGATAAGCTTGTGCGTCTGCGCACAAAGATCAAAGAGGCCGGAGCAGATTTGCATCTGCTCACGACACTGGATGACATTGCATGGCTTTTCAATCTTCGCGGGGCAGATGTGCAGTGCTGTCCGGTTTTTCTGGCCTATGCGGTCATTGCGCAATCGCAGTGCTTTTTGTTTGCAAATGAAAAATCGTTTGGAGAAAAGGAAAAAGCCTATCTGGAGGCTCTCGGGGTATCGCTAAGACCATATGAAAGCTTCTATTCGTTTATTGCAGGTCTGTGTCAAAAAGAAACGGCAGATGGACAAGCAAAGAAAATTCTGCTCAGTGAAAGAAACTGTAATTACCGGGTGAAAAAGGAACTCGGAGAGCAGATGGTGATCATAGACAGAGCCAATCCCACCAGTCTGATGAAGGCGGTCAAAAATGAGACGGAGCAGGAAAATCTGCGCAAGGCGCATTTGATGGACGGTGTGGCGGTAACGAAATTTATGTACTGGCTGAAAAAGAACGCGGGAAAGCTTCCGATGACAGAACTTAGCGCAGCAGCATATCTGGAAAAGCTTCGCAGGGAGAATCCTTCTTTTCTGGAACCGAGTTTTCCTACAATCTGTGCGTATGGGGAAAACGGTGCCATCATTCACTATGAGGCGACAGAGGAGTCTCATGCGGTAATTAAGTCCAAAGGTCTTTTGATGGTAGACAGCGGCGGACACTATTATGAGGGAAGTACCGATGTGACACGTACTTTTGTGCTGGGAGAGATCACGGAGGAGATGCGACAGGATTTCACGCTGGTCGTGCGCGCCATGCTGCGGCTGAAAAGTGTGCGCTTTCTGTATGGCTGCCGGGGAAGTAATCTTGATCTGGCAGCGAGAGAAGTTCTCTGGGAAAAGGGGCTTGACTACAAACATGGAACAGGTCATGGGGTCGGCTTTTTGCTGGGTGTCCATGAGGGACCGAACAGCTTCCGGTATAAAGAAAATCAGGAGCGCAGAGAAGACTGGATGTTTGAGGAAGGTATGGTGACGACGGATGAACCCGGTATTTACCGCGAGGGAAGTCATGGCATCCGGATTGAAAATGAACTGCTATGCCGTAAGGGCGAGCAGAATGCATACGGACAATTCATGTATTTTGAGGATCTGACATACGTGCCGATCGATCTGGACGGGCTTGATTTTTCTGCCATGGAGAAACGGGAGATTGAGATGCTGGATGCCTACCATGAGGCAGTCTTTGAAAAGCTTTCTCCGTTCTTTGAGGGAGAGGAGCTTGCCTGGTTGCGCAGTGTGACTACGTGCATAGAATGTACGAAAGGATAAAAAGGAGAATACAATTGTGATGACACGGGAAGTGATTTATGGAGTCTGCATTCCGTTTCTCGGAACAGCACTCGGAGCGGGATGCGTTTTCTTTATGAAAAAGGCGATGAGCAGTATGTTACAGAGGATTCTGGCAGGGTTTGCAGCAGGTGTGATGGTGGCGGCTTCTGTGTGGAGTCTGCTGATTCCTGCCCTGGAACAGGCAGATGATATGGGGAAATGGTCATTTGTTCCGGCGGCAGTCGGTTTTTGGCTGGGCATTTTATTCCTGCTGCTTTTGGATCATGTGATTCCACATTTGCACGTCGGCAATCAGGAAGCGGAAGGACCGAAGGCAAAACTGAAAAAGACAACGATGCTTGTACTGGCAGTCGCATTGCACAATATTCCTGAGGGGATGGCAGTCGGCGTGGTCTATGCCGGATATCTTGCGGGCAATACCAATCTGACTGCAATGGGCACACTTGCACTTTCCATCGGCATTGCCATACAGAATTTCCCGGAGGGAGCGATTATTTCCATGCCACTTCGCTCTGAGGGCATGGGGAAGGGGAAAGCCTTTCTGAATGGAGTGCTGTCCGGAATTGTGGAGCCGCTCGGGGCACTTGTTACCATTTTGGCAGCCGGGCTGATCGTACCGACGATGCCGTATCTGCTCAGCTTTGCAGCCGGAGCCATGCTGTATGTGGTAGTGGAAGAATTGATTCCTGAGATGGCGGAAGGAGATCATTCCAATATCGGAACACTGTTTTTTTCAGTCGGATTCAGTGTCATGATGATTCTGGATGTCGCACTGGGATAGAGGGACTGCGTATGGTATGTTATTTCGATAAAGGGAAGGAATAAGGAGCTGTAGGAATGGAAAATTCATATCGTTTTTTTGCAAATAAGGCATGTCAGTATTATCCCTGTCATGAGGGAATGGAGGAACTGAATTGTCTGTTCTGTTTCTGCCCGATGTATGGGAGAACAAGCTGCCCGGGCAATCCCGCTTTTTTTGAAAAGAATGGGAAAAAGTGTAAGGACTGTTCCGACTGCACGTTTCCGCACAGGGCGGAGAATTATGATGTCATCATGGAAGAGCTTGGGAAATGCGCATTTGTTGATTTTTGATGGCTGGGGTAATATAATTTGAGTGAGAATGAAAGGGAAAATCATTCTACGGACAAAAGGGAGGGAAAAGATATGGCAGTATTAGCGAAACCAATTAATAGAATAGCCGTTGTAAAAAAACAAGAATCCCAAAAATTTGTACGTGAATTTAATGAAAACAAGGTGACAAATGAATTTTTAGATTCTTGCAAGAAAGCTGGTAAGTTATTTGGTAATAGAAAATAAAAACCCATAAGCATATAGCTTATTTAATCCTGATGTAATGTCCTTGGAATAATCACATCAGGCTTTTTCGGGTAATCAAAGTTTATGAGGGTTTGCCAAAGAAAAAGGATTAGATAGGATGAGATAGACGCATTCTGTCTATTTGTATTTAGTAGAATACTGACAAAAGAATAGGTAATTGCGAAACTCGCGAAGCTCGTTCGCAATCTTGAACCAAAACAAGGAAGAATTCGTGCAGAGCACGAATTCTGGAATGAAAAGTGGATAACCGGACATTTTAGGCGCACTTTAATAAGCTATAGGTCTTATGAAAGTGGTAAGTCCTAAGCTATGAGTGGTTTTATGCTTCGAATATATTCATGGTGATTGATCTTATCGGCGAGAACAACAGTAATGAGTTGTGTGATACCTGCAAGGATCAGATCAGCATGCAGCGTTTTTTCATTTTGAGTCCGGCGTCCTGCAAGACAGAGATTATCTTTGATGTGGTTGATATCTCTTTCGA
>CAMFDJ010000038.1 GCA_945949085.1 uncultured Lachnospiraceae bacterium
TTATCACAAAGTGGTGTTCTCTTTTCATTTAATCCGAATAAAATTTTACGCTAGCCCGTTTTGAATGCTTTCTGAAAGATAACCAAAAAAGAAAACTTGACAATAACAAAATATGACAATAGCAATATTTGCATTGTCAATTTCGACAAAAAACTATATAATGTTACGGTTGTCAGATAGCATGAACTGCAATGAGCAATTTCTCCCGATAGGAGCAGTAAAATGTTAAAAATAATAGAACTTTTTGTATTCTGGTATCCTGCCATCATGTCTGTTTTCTGGATGGTTGGTGCTATTATCTTTTCTATCAGCAATGAACGGAAAAAACCGCTTCCCCTGTATGAAACACCTATGGTCTCTATTCTGGTACCTTGTTTTAACGAGGAAGAAACAATTGAAAAAACAGTACAGGAGCTTTCCCGCATTGAGTATCCAAACTATGAGATCATTGCCATCAATGACGGAAGCAGCGACCATACGTCTGAGGTCATCAATCAATTGTTACCCAAATATGAGAAACTCCGTTTTATCGATCTGAAGCAGAATAACGGCAAAGCCAATGCTTTATATCTCGGTTTGATCGCCGCAAGAGGAGAAATCCTGATGGGAGTTGATTCTGACTCCTATATCATGCCCGACGCGCTCAACTATATCGTTCCACATTTTACGAATCCCTTTAACGGAGAACGTGTCGGTGCCGTGACAGGAAACCCGAGAGTGCGCAACCGCAATTCCCTGCTCTCCAAAATCCAGCTGTGCGAATATTCCAGCATCATCAGTCTCATCAAACGGACACAGCGAATCTGGGGCAAGGTCATGACCGTTTCCGGTGTTGTGGTTGCCTTTCGCAAGCGCGCTCTGCTAGACTGCCGTCTCTGGGACAGAGACATGATCACAGAGGATATCGGTGTCACCTGGAAGCTGGAAAAGAAATTCTGGGACATCCGCTATGAACCGCGTGCCCTTTGCATGATGCTTGTCCCCGAAACAATAAAGGGGCTTTTGAAACAGCGGAAAAGATGGGCTACAGGAGGCATGGAAATATTAAGGCGCCACGGAAATATCTTTCAATCATGGAAGGAAAGACGACTGTTCTTTATCTATCTGGAACAGATTTTTTCCATTTTGTGGTCTCTCTGCTGGCTGCTTATGGTCGTGTTATTGCTCATCAGCTGGATCCGTGCAGATGACTTTTTCGTCTTTCCCTATATTTGGAAGAGCCTGTTCTTATCTGTCGTAGGAATCATTCAGTTTTCAGTTGCCATGCTCCTTGACAGAAAATATGACAGATCACTTTTCAAAAATGCACTGGCCGCAGTCTGGTATCCTTTTTTATACTGGTATATCAATGCACTGATCGTCATATGCAGTCTGCCGGCACTATTGAGGCGAAACAAAAAACTGGCGACATGGGACAGCCCTGACCGCGGTCTGTCGTAAAGTGAGGTAAAACTATGGGATTTGCAGATATTCATCAAAAACCGCTCAATCAGAAAGTGGAATACGACATGGAAGCTCATCTGATCTACGGTCGTCAAAAAGGCTATAAAAAAGTCATTGAATGGCTTCTCACTTTTTTTGGCTGGTTTGTTCTTCTTGTCTATGCAGGATATCTGATCTATGGCTCTCTGGCAATCAGATACAGCTGGCCGCTTCCTGAATTTTTATTTTTCACAAAAGAGATGGTACTACTCATACAGCAGTATTTTTTTATTCTTTTTATCGCACTGCTGATTGCTACCGTATTGCTGATCATCTGGAAAAATTATAACTATTACCGTTTCGGTAAAATGCACCGTAGAAGCTTCCGCCCTGATGTTACAAACGAGGAACTTTGCGAGACCTTTGAACTGGATTTAGAGACTGTGACACGCCTGCAACAGGAAAGAATGGTAGTACTTGAAGAGAACATCATTCCGGAGTATCTCGGCATGGGAAATGCACGGCATCAGGAAAAAGAGAAAGAGAAATCCGAAAAGAAAGGCAATTCCTGATCCGTTAGAAACGTGCGCTGCTAGGCGCACCACATGAAAAGCGCCGAAGTCTTGCGACCTCAGCGCTTTTTCTTTAGGGGCCGTCTTACAGCCCCTTATCTTTTCCATTATCAAATCATGAACTATTTTACAAGCTCTTTTACTTTAGCCTTCTTACCAACACGGTCTCTTAAGTAGTTCAGTTTTGCACGTCTTACTTTACCTTTTCTAACTACTTCAACCTTTTCTACGTTAGGAGAATGAAGTGGCCATGTCTTCTCTACGCCTACGCCGTTAGAAGTCTTACGAACTGTAAATGTTGCACGGTTGCTTCCGCCCTGCATCTTTAAAACGGTACCTTCGAAAACCTGAATTCTCTCGCGGTTTCCTTCCTTGATCTTACCGTATACCTTAACAGTATCACCAACGTTGAACTGCGGTACGTTTTCTTTTAACTGAGCGTCTTCGATTTCTTTGATAATCTGATTCATTGTGTGTTCCTCCTTCATATTCGGATGTTCTTGAAATAATCTGGGAAGCAGGCACTATTACCGCTTCTGTATAACAGAGGACCATCTCTTATTCACAACAACGCTATTGATTTTAACATACTTTATCTATGATTTCAAGCTGTTTTTTCACTGTTTTTACTGTTTTTGCTTTTGCTCTTGGATAGTTTCAACAGCCCGGTTCCGACTGCAATCACAACAAGCCCTGTTGCCACCAGAAGAAGAATCTCCCCTGCACCCGCTGTCTCTTTTGTCAAAATCGGAACAGCCTCCTGCACCTTTGATGCATATTTCATCACAAGCACAGATACCAGATTATTACAAAAATGCATCAGCATGGAGCAGAAAATACTTCCCGTCTCGGATACCACCAGAACAAACATGAAGCCAAGAATAAAGGTAGTGAAAAACTTGATCAGGCTCATGTGGTAAATACCGAACAATGCGCTGGCAATCAACATGGCGATCATATTTTTCATCTTATCCTTCAGGGAACCGTAGACAAATCCGCGGAACATACACTCTTCACCGACCGCAGGCATCAGAGCCACCACAAGCACCAAAACCCATAACGGCTGCTGCATAAAGATCTCCCACGTCTCTGTCTGTGCCTGCATGCTTTCCTGTAACAACGGCACCAGCATAAAACTGATGCCCAGCATCAGGCTGTATGTCCCGATCCATGTCACAAATGCCCCCAGGAGCTGTAAAAGCTTCGGTCGTCGCAGAGACAGTACTTTTTTGTAATCTCCCTTCAGATACCACAGATAGACAAGCGGCACGATCAGAATCAGTGCCTGTGTGACTGCCACACCGCCAAATCCAAGCTTCAGCTGCGCGCCTGTTCCCACATAGAAGATCAGCAGAAGCTCCACACAGAGCAGAAGAATCACATCTCCGATGCCGGGTATCTGATTTTCTTTCATTTCACTGCGCCTGTTAAAGAGCTTCAGGGACCCCATGCCCTCGGAAAACAGGACCGCTTCGCTGTTGTAGATCTTTCCGAGCACGAGAACAGCCAGAAGACTGTAGACAACATTGCTGAGCAGTACAATGCCAAAGAGCGCATAATCATACGTAAATGTAAACAGCTTGACGATCATCAGTGAAATATTCACGATCGGGATAGCTGCCGTCATGGCACTTAGCTCTACATTCGGTACCATGGTCACAAGGCTTCCGAACATAAACACCAGCATAACAGGTGTGATATAGTTGTTTGCCTCCTTAAAGCTCTTGGCAAAGATGCAGACACACATGCTGACAGCCGTCACAAAGAGTGCAAAGAACATCATGACCAGAAGCGTGAATAAAATGGCAGGCGCAAAGCTTGACAGATGAAGCTCCAAACCACCGATGGAATCAGCCATATAAGAGAACATAAAGCCAAAAGCCGCCCCCATGGATATGATATTAAAGAAAGCGGAAACACAGGCGATGACGGACACTGCAAGAAATTTGCTCATGATCAGTTCAAAATTGCTCACAGGTAACGTCAGAAGTGTTTCCAGCGTACCTCTCTCCTTTTCACCGGCTGTCACATCAATCGCCGGATACATCGCTCCCATCATAATGCTGATGATGATCAGCATAGGAATCATCTGCCCGAGCACATTTCCCATTGTCTGTTCATTGGAGGACATATTCTCTGACTGATATTTCACCGGATGCAGAATTTCATCTTCATCCAGAGAGAGTTCTGCCAGCTTTTCACTCTGCAGCTTCTTCTCGTACACCTCCAGCAGATCCTCGACTGCTTGCTCGGCTGTCTGCGAATCATCCGACGCACCGAGAAAATGTATGGTATACGGATACTCCGATGCCGCATCATAAGTGACATAGGCATCAATGGCTTTTGCCTGCAATACTTCCTCCTGTGTCATCCCGGCATATTCTCCCGCAAGTTCATCCATTGTGACAAAAGAGATCGAGTAGGTCAGTTTCTCTGCTTCATCATTTTCAGAACCGTTGTCTGTCTCCGCCCCGTTTTCGTTTTCGGTCTGATCTCCTCCTTCGTTTTCTGTCTCCTGCAGCGGGGCATGCTGCTCATAAAGCGATTCCAGCTCCGCCCGCACAGGGACCTCATCCATGCACACCTTATATACGGTTTCCTGCTGGTTCATCGTGATTGCGGACATCAGGAATGTCATGCCTACCACCATCAGCGGGTATAACAGGATGGGCAGAACCACCATCATGAACAGCGTCTTTTTATCCCTGACAATATCTGTCATCTCTCTTTTGAAAAGAGGTCCAATCTTCTTAAAAATCATTTTCATCCACCCCTTTCATGATCGCGTGAAAGGCATCCCGCAGATTTTCGCTTCCCGTATCTGTCATCAGCTTTGCCGGAGATCCCTGGGCAACAATTTTGCCTTTATAGATCATCAGAATACGGTCACACAAAAACTGTGCCTCCTCCAGATAATGCGTGGAATACAGAACAGTTTTCCCCTCCTCCTTCTGCTGTTTCATAAAGCTGACGATGGCATCCGCGCTGATAATATCGAGTCCCAAAGTCGGCTCATCAAATATGTAGAGCTGCGGAGAATGGATCAGGCACCTGGCAATGGAAGCTCGCTGCGTCTGTCCTGTCGAAAGGCGCTCAATACGATTGTCGATGAAATCCCCCATGTCGAGCACACTGCAAATCTGCCCAATTCGCTCTTCCGTCTCCTCCTTTGACATCCCGTAAATCTCACCGAGCATCTGAAGCATCTCTCTGGTCGAGATACGTCTGAAAAGCTTCGTATTCCCGGAGAGATACCCGATATTCTGCTTGATGGCAATGGGATCTTCCATAATGCTCCCATCCTCAGCCGTCATGATCACGCGCCCCTTTGTAGGCTCCATGAGCGTGCCAAGCATGCGAAGCAGAGTTGTCTTTCCGGCTCCGTTCGGTCCTAAAATACCGACAATCTCTCCCTTTTCAACGGTAAACGAAATATCGTCTACCGCAAAGAATTCTTCTTTTTTGCTGATATTCTTTTTTCTTTTCTGTTTGTTCTGATGGTCGGAGGATTGCTGCTCCTTAGCCATAATATCTCTTGTAAACTGTTTACTTAAGTGTTCCGCTGTGATCATGCGTCTTTTGCCACCTTTCCCATAAATCAGGACGCCTCTCCTGTGTGCGCAGCATTGCCTGCTCCAAACGCCATTTTTCTATGTTTGCATGGTGCCCGGACAAAAGAATTGCAGGTACCTTTTTCCCATGCCATTCCTCAGGTCTGGAATACTGCGGATACTCCAAAAGGCCGTCCGCAAACGACTCTGTTACGCTGCTGTCATCATTGTGCAAAACCCCGGGCACAAGCCTTGCTATTGCATCAATCATGACCATGGCAGGCAGCTCACCGCCCGTCAGTACATAATCTCCGATGGAAAGATGATCGGTCACAATTTCCTCGAGCACGCGCTCATCAATTCCTTCGTAGTGTCCGCAGAGGAATATAAGTTCTTCCTCGCCGGCAAGCTCCTGTGCCTTTGCCTGCGTAAACGTCTCACCCTGTGGGGTCATATAGAGTACTCTTGTCTTTTTGTCTCCCCGCACTGCCTGACAGGCATCATAGACGGGCTGCGCCTGCATCAGCATGCCAGCGCCGCCGCCGTATGGGTAATCGTCCACCTTTCCGTGCTTTTCCGTCGTATAATCCCGGATGTTGACCGCGTTGATACTGATGAGCCCCTTCTGCGCCGCCCTGCCCAGTATGCTCGTACCAAGTCCCTGCTCGATCATCTCGGGAAACAATGTTAAAATATGAAATTTCATGTTTTTTCCTCGTTATTTCGGTATGTTATTTACTCATGCAACAATTACTTATGCGCATTTCTCTCATATGCTTTTCATCGCTACGCAAGATAGCATACCTTATTTTT
This sequence comes from uncultured Lachnospiraceae bacterium, assembly GCA_945949085.1. Classification (GTDB taxonomy): domain Bacteria; phylum Bacillota; class Clostridia; order Lachnospirales; family Lachnospiraceae; genus CAG-194. The sequence continues at coordinate 6,359 of CAMFDJ010000038.1, forward strand.
CCGGTTCTGTCCACGCAACTTTTTCCAAAGTACATTTCCGAAGTCGTTTTTGCACACATCTTTGCATACAACCGGCTAAAAGCTCATAGTGCTTCCCACTACAGTTGTATTGCTCTTGCCGGCGCTCTCTCCGTTTGCTGACTTTTCTCCCTTTTTCTGTTTTCCCCGGGAAAGCTTCTGACACTCCACCGCGTAAGTCACCGTCAGAATCATCCAGATCAGCGATACGATGGCAACCGGCCATAGACTGATTTTGATAATGAGCGCCAGAATAGTAAATACCATCCACAGTGCCACACATACATTGGAAGTTACCTTATAAGCCTGAAATGCCGCTCTGTAAATCATCTGCTGCTCCATCTCATCGCAGCTCTCAATCCATTTTTTCTGAAATTTCATATCGTAGACACTGCCACTCTTTTCCGGATTAACCAGTTTCACCTGATCTACAATCCTGCCCTGTGTGCGGATACCAAATATGATTGTCAGAATCAGCATGAGAAGACCAAGCAGGAACAATCCATACACCATGTCCTCGCAATACAGTTCTCCGTAAAAGCATGCTGAAAACCCAAAATAGTTGAATATGATCAAAAATGAAACCAGATTCAGGGCAATGGTCAATCGCCGATCAAATTTTTCATACCATGCATCATACGCATCGTCCTCCAGATTCTGCGACTGTTTCCATTCTGCCTTGCTTTTCCGAAGCACGACTATGGCAAAACCAAATACTGTAATAAAACCGACTGTCATCAGGATGGGCATCACACATGCCAGGAACAAGGTGATATTCTCTCCCAGCATCTGAGAAAGTGTAACAGTATCATAAACCCGAAGTGCCAATGATCCCAAAAATCCTAACACAAGTCCCAAAAGGCAGCTCAGCACCATAACAACACCAAACTTCTTACCCGCCTTTTTATTCTGCATGGCATTTTCCGTTTCCTTATCCATGCTCTGTTTTCCCTGATTAAATTCTGTCTGACTCATCATTTTCTTCCTCCTCATATTCAAAAATCTCTTCTACGCTTGCATGACATATCTTTGCAATCTTGAGCGCCAGTGTGACCGACGGAGAATAATCCCCCCGCTCGATCTGGCTGATCGTCTGCCGCGATGTCCCCACCAGCTGTCCCATCTGCTGCTGGTTCACATCAAGCCGCGCTCTGAATTCTTTTAAATGATTCCTAAGCGGCATCTCATTACCCTCCTGTTCTGTTCGTGTTCTGTTTGACAATATTCCTTTTTACTTTGACAAGTTTTCTAATCAGCATGACAAAGTTTCTTTTCATTTTGACAACTTTACTTGTCAAATAGAGTATAAGGCATGACAACTATTCTTGTCAATACTATTTTTTACTTTTTTTCGTTAATTGCAAACTGAGACGCAGACGCAGTTTTGGCTGACGCAGTTTTGTATCCCGAGATGCCACATTTGTAAGCAAGATGCAGTCTTTATAACCGAGATGCAATCTACACAACCGAATTTTTGAGTGTACGATACAAACTTCGTAATTGTGAGAATTTTGTAACTATTCAGAGCCATGTAAATTTTCAAAATATTGGGCATCATGCTTGCATGAATGAGCAATGTTTTGAAAATTTATAGGGCGAAGTAACCACATGAGTAAAAGGAAAGCCTCGCAGAGGCGGTTTTGCGAATGGGGTTCTGAATAGTTACAAAATTTTAAATATAAAAAATCCACCGCAGCAGGCAGCCCACTACGATGGATATTGTTTTTCATCATTGCCTTCTCCGGTTGCACCAGAGAATCATAAAACCTCCCACCAGCATCAGCCCACAGGCTGCGCCACCCATACCGTCGGAAAAGCCCCGCCAGAAATCTGCCTGCGCATCCCGCAGCAAAGTGGAAATAAAGGTACAAACCAGCCCGATCACCAGGAAAATATATGCCAATCTTTTTTTATTCTGCATCATCAGGCAGCCACCCGTTTCTCCTTTCTGTTCGTACAGCTCAGACAGTATCTCTGAAATCCTGTACACCTGGTGACAGAACACCAGCACAAAGGCAGCTATAAGGAACAAGAACAAGTATGCAATCTTCGTACCGGTAAGTGCCGCAAAAAGCTCCATCCACATACAGATAAGTTCCAAGATCAATGCCACTTTAAAGATGTTGCGCTGTTTCTCAAAATGTTTGATCCGAGAATCCACATCCGTATATAATTCAAATGCGCCAAGCTCTGCTTTTCTGCGCAGAAGCACCCACGGTCCCCACACGGTAACAATCTCCGATCCCGTCTCTTCCATAAATTCCCGGTACGCAGGGCTTATGTAACCGAAGCGCTCCGCAGTATCTGCCTGAAACAAGTACTCTCCCTTTTCGCAAGGCTCAAAGGAATATACACCCAAACAGAAATTCGTACATGCCCAGCCCTGCTGTGCCATACTGTTCAGCCACGCCATTTCTTTATTCGTATCAAAGTATAATTTCAATTTCTTCATTCTCTTTTCCCTCCGTCATAAATCATTTCTGAAGACTAATATCTGTTTATGAAAAATCTGCCAACTGTGCATTTGCCAAAAGCTCTTTCAATCTCTCTGTCTCAGCACGGAATGCCTCTTTTCCGACTTCCGTAATCTGATACTCTTTCTTCTTCCTCGACTCTTGCTCCTGACTGTACATTGCTATCCAGCCCTTCTTCTCCAGCGTTTGGATAGCACCGTACAAGGTTCCTGCTCCCATCGTCACTCTGCCGCCGGTCAACCGCTCCACCTCCTGAATGATGCCATATCCGTGATTCGGCTTTCTGACAGCCAGCAGAATATAAAATATGGATTCTGTCATAGGCTGCGTCTTCTCGTTTAAACTTCCCATCTGTATCTCCTTTCCTCTCATACTGTCAATCAGCGTTTGCAATAAATGCTTCTTAATTTTTCATCTTCATTCCATGCATCTTTTATTCCATGCATCTCCGTTCCGTGATCTCTCATTTCATGCATCTCTCATTCCATGTATCTCTCATTTCATGTATCGCCGTTTGATATATCGTCTCTCGATATGTTGTGATTGCAATATATCACTGCTCGATATATTTGTCAACGATATATTTCATTTTTTCTCGAATCCATCCACAAATATTCTTAACTTCCAGAAATTTTTCCACTCAAATGTAAAGATTGGAGCCTACTT
>CAMFDJ010000039.1 GCA_945949085.1 uncultured Lachnospiraceae bacterium
CCTGCGACCTCCTGGTCCCAAACCAGGCGCTCTAGCCAAGCTGAGCCACACCCCGCAACCGTTTTTTCACAGCGCAATATGTATTATAATGCACGGTTAGCGGAATGTCAATCTTTTTTATACCATTTCAGCAATATTTTTTGCCTGTATTTTGCCACAAAGCATCAAAGATAACAGAGCGTAAAATGTGCCTCTCCATGCCTGTCAATCTCCATAATCGCATAACTTGGTGCCCTGCCATCCTGTCTGGGATAACTCAGGCTCCCCGGATTCACCGCTATGATATCTTTTTCCATCTCTACTACCGGTCTATGTGTATGTCCATAAAATACAATATCAAAACCGCGATGCGCTGCATCCTGTTTGATCCGTTCATTTCCCATTGTCACATAATAGGTATGTCCATGCGTGATCAGAACCCTGTATTTCCCGATCTGCGTCTCTATCTCCCGGGGCAGGGTCGAAAAAAAATCATTGTTCCCGGATACCATCATGACCTCGCAGCCGGCGCCTTCACTAATGGCAAATTCGCTTCCTTCTATATCACCACAGTGGACGACCAGATCATAGGGTCCCGTCTTCTGAAGTACCTTGAAATAATTGTCATTATGCCTATGTGTGTCACTCACAATCAAGACTCTCATATATCTGTCCTATATCCTCTTCAGTATTTCTTCCTTCATCATCCGAAGTGCCTTTCCTCTGTGACTGATTGCATTTTTCTCAGCCGGAGATATCTCAGCCGAAGTCATTCCATATTCAGGCAGAAAGAAGATTGGATCATAACCAAAACCATTTTCTCCTTTACTTTCATATGCAATCTGTCCCTCCATAGTCGCTTGCGTAATGATAGTCTGCTGCCCCGGCATCGCCAATGCCATAGCACATACAAAACGAGCCGAACGTTCCTCTTCCAAAGCATCTCGCAACTTTTCCAGAATAATCCGATTCTTTTCACTATAAGGCGTTTCACGTCCCAGAAAACGAGCAGAATAAATTCCCGGCTGCTTGTCCAAATAGTCGATTTCCAATCCCGAATCATCCGCGAGAACCGGTTTTCCCAGAGCATCCCTGACCGTCTCTGCCTTGATTGCAGCATTTTCAGCAAAGGTAGATCCATTCTCCTCTATCTCCTGTGTAAATCCGGTGTCGGAAAGAGGAATGATCCGAATATCCATCCCCTCCATAATTTCCTGTAAGTCCCTCATTTTTGCCTTGTTAGAGCTTGCCAGTATAATTTCTTTCATTGCTTTATCTCCTCGTATGACTGCAAGACTGCATCTACAATTCCCTGTGCAATCTTTTCTAAATAATCTTCCTTTTCCAACAATCTGCGCTCCTGTGCATTTGACAGATATCCTATCTCCAGAAGCGCAACAGGTACCTCTGCTCTCAAAACGACCTCTTCCTGCGTCTCCGCTTCCATCCCAAGTACCTTTTCATTGGTACGCGCTGCTACCTTTTCAAGCAAAATATATCCAAGATCTGCCCCGGAAAACTCCGGGATGAAAAAGGTGTCATTATAGGTTGTCCGCATTCCGTAAATACTGCTGTCGGCATCCTGCGCAACATGAATACTGATCAGCATATCCGCATGCAGCAGATTGGCAAGCACGGCGCGTTTTTCCTGTGCAACAGTTTCATCGGCAGTGCGCGTACAATAAACCTGTATTCCTTCCTGTTTCAAGAGATCGGCAGTTTTTTGCACGACAGCAAGTGTCAAATTCTTTTCCACCAGGTCGTCGCAACAAAATCCCTCGTCCTCTCCACCATGTCCCGCATCCAGGACAACAATCTTATCGTATTTTTCCCGAATCCGCATCATAGAAATCTGTATGACAGACTCCTCACTTCCCACAACACTCGCAATTGACACCTCTCCGTCATACAACTGCTCCGTCTCACAGCAGATTGTGAATGTTTCGTCCGATTCAGTCAGCCAAAGCGCCACGTTTTCCTCAGGAAGATTCTCCCGGATGGGTTCCGCCTGAAGATAAGAAACAAGCGAATCATGATACCGATTGATTCCGGGTCCGGATATTTCAATGATCGTTACATTGCCATCAGAAATATCAAGTTTCATTGTCACATCCTCCGGTTTTACCACAAAAGGAAGCTTAATCTGAATGACACTATCCGGAAGCAACGCATCCTTACACCAAAAATCCATGTAGTTCTCCGATGTCTGCTGCGTTATCTCTTGTTCCTGTTCCGCGCCGGACTGTGCTTTTTGTACAGATGTGTCTTCTGCAAATATGCCTCTTGCATCCGCCAGAACCAAAAGCACCAGCATCACACAGGAAATGATTGTACAGATACTGATATATCGTTTTTCTAATTTTCCATTCATCTTTCTTTTTTTGCCGGTTTTGGCCCCATAAATTGATAATAGTAGGTTTTCATCATACCATTATATATTTTTCTGTTTTTGTCCGGTTTCATCCCCATCTGCGCAGGCGCATCTTCATAAGAAGTGATCATATAAAGAGACCATGCATCCAACGCCTTATACCTGCGTGCCAAAGCCTTATAAATCTCGGGCAGACTCTTTTTATCCTCCAGTCTCTCCCCATATGGCGGATTCGTGATAAGAAATCCGTACTTTTTCGGGTGACTGAGCTGCTCCACAGGTCTCTGCTGAAAATGGATATACTGCTCTACTCCGGCGAGTCTGGCATTTTCCCTCGCGATGCGAACCATCTCAGGATCAATATCATAGCCTTGCAGATCAGGCATCTGCGACGTATCAATCAGATCATTTGCCTCGTCAATGCAGTCATACCACTCCTTCTTCGGTATCAGAGCATCCCAGTTTTCCGCTAAAAAGCTTCGATTCATCCCGGGTGCGATATTTGCCGCCATAAGGGCAGCCTCTATCGGAATTGTACCACTGCCGCAAAACGGGTCCACCAGAATCCTGCTGCGGTTCCATGGTGTCAACATAATCAAGGCCGCTGCCAGATTTTCCGCAATAGGAGCCTTAGCCGTCAACTTGCGATATCCCCTTTTATGCAGCGATTCACCGGTTGTATCAAGTCCAACCGTCACTTCATCCTTTTTCAAGAAAACTCTGACCGGATATTTTTCGCCGTCCTCATCAAACCACTGTCTCTTATAGCTTTGTTTCATCCTTTCTACCATAGCTTTTTTCATGATAGACTGAATGTCCGACGGGCTAAACAATTTACTCTTCACGCTGGCAGCCTTTGCCACCCAGAATTTTCCATTCTCCGGTATCAATTCTTCCCACGGAAGTGCCTTTGTCCCTTCAAAAAGTGCATCATAGGTTTCCGCATGAAAGCTTCCCACCTTGATCAAAACTCTCTCTGCCGTCCGCAAAAATATATTTGCCCGGCAAACCGCTTCCGCATCACCCAGAAAAGTCACTCGCCCGTCCTCAACGGTAGTGATTTCATATCCCAATTCTGTAATTTCTTTTTTTAAAACTGCTTCCAGCCCAAAATGACAGGGCACTATACACTCAAAATTTTTCATATCCTTATCTTAAAATGGAATATGCTTACTGTCAATGCGCTTTTTTCAGAGCTTTTCCAGAACATTTCGCCTTATGAAAATCCGCAAGGAATTTCCGAATAAAAAAAAGAAAGAGACCAACTTTTCGCCGGTCTCTTCTCTGACAAATCTTCCTGATTAGTTGTCTGCGCTGCTATTCTTAGATGCATTGGATGCATTAGACGCATTGGATGCATTTGACGCATTGGATGCATTGGATGCATTCTTCTGTTTTGTCGTATCTTTTGCACTGTTATTCTGGCTGTTTTTCGTATCATTCTTTGAGCTAAAATCATTTTTTGACATATGAATGTCCTCCTTTTTGAAAAACTGTTTTACAGTACTAGTATGACAAGCTCCTTTTTATTTTATTCATGATTTTAAAACATAATCGGTTAAAAATGATTCATAATTGGACGTTTTTCTGAAAATAGAGGGTTGATAATTATCGGCAAATCACGTATAATTTAATTATAGCAACAATCCCCAATTGTTTTGCTGTAAGATAGTATTTTTATTTATACTCCCCAAAAAACAGCCTATCACCCCTGATAGGCTGTTTTACTTTATTGTTTTTATGATCTGTTTTTGAAAAGTGTAATGATGCCAAACACAATCAGCACGGGAAGCAAAATAGGAAGCAGCATACTTGCTATTGAGAATACAAGACTGATGATTCCAAAAAACAAAAGAACTACAATCAAAATCAGAAGCGCAAACGGGATGTGTATCCGCCTTCCGGTGAATCCTCCCTGCCCTGAATCAGCCCCTGTCCGCAATTCACTCTCATCTCTATCCTGACGGTTGCTTTCAGCCGCAATAATACTCTTTGCCAGAAGCCTTGGTTCGCCCAAACCGGCTATGATCTGCTCCTGCGACCTTCCTTTTGCCTGTTCCATTGCAAAATAATCCTTGTAGTATTCTATCGTATCACGAAGACTGTCCGGATCGATTTTCCCCACCAGACATCTTTCTAAGGTATTGATATATTCTTCTCTGTTCATCATGCATCATTTCCTTTATCTGTTTCTTTTGGTGCCTCCAGCTTATCAAACAATCCTTGCATCACCATAGAAGTTGCATAGGCAAATATCGCAAATAAAATCAGAAGCCAGAGATACCATGTGTAAGCAAATATCACGGCATTTGCTGCCATCACAAAGGCCGGTACAGCCCACATGAAAAAAACAATAAACCACACCTTCAGATTTGAAATGGAAATCAACAGTGCATTTTTTACATACTGCCAAACCGTATTCTCATACCTGGCAACCATCGGAAACAAAAGCGGTAACACAAAGGTCAGAAGCACCATCTCAAAACCAATCAGAACAACAACAAAATCCGCTCCCTTTTCTGACATTTGTTGCATCGTGTAAAACTCCATATATAGAATTCCCAAATAGCATAAAATGATGAACCATAATTTTGTTCCAATCTTAAAATTATTTCGGAAAGCCTTCCAAAAGCCATTCCACATCGTACCCTCTTCATTTCTGACCATTTTATTGGTCATGGTGAATAGAGCCGTCACCGCCGCTCCAATTGTGACAACCGGAATACAAGCCAGCACAAAAATCAGATTCAGAACAAAAAGGTCGCCAAATTTTTCCAGTATCCTGATAATAGGATTTCTCTTATCGGTTCCTTTTTCCATCCGATTGAGCGGATTATTGATTCCTGTCAGTTCTTCATTTTCCGGCAATGCATCACTACTCTTTTCATCCGTCACAAAGCCATCTGTCCCTTGCATTCTCTGTCCGCTCTGCGTCTCTTCCCTCATAGCTGTTCTCCTTTGCAAAACTAAATTTATCATATCATTTTTCTTGCCGGAATACTATTAAATAATCATAAAATAAGAGCGCATACCTCCCGGCATGCGCTCTATCAAAATCATATTTTTCTGATTAGCCCTTAACAGCACCAACTGCAAGACCTGAAACAATATTCTTAGAAAGAACTAAGTATACAACGATTACCGGTAAGATAGAGAAGGTAATCATCATGTAAACCTGACCCATATCAAACTTCAGGTAGTCGGCAGAACGAAGAGATGCAATCAAAATAGGAAGTGTCTTCTTGCTGTCTTCTGTCAACACCAAAGCAGGTGTGAAGTAGTTATTCCAGCTTCCTACGAATGAGAAGATTGCCTGTACTGCAATTGCCGGCTTCATCAGCGGAAGTGCAATCTGGTTAAAGGTTCTGAATTCGCCTGCACCGTCAATACGGGCTGCCTCAAGCAGTTCAAGCGGAAGTGTACTCTCCATGTACTGCTTCATATAGAAGAATACTGCCGGAGCTGCAATTGCAGGAATGATCAACGGAATGAAAGAGTTCATCAAATGCATTTTTCTCATCAACTGAATGAAACCAAGTGCAGTAACCTGCGTTGGGATCATCATGATACCGAGAATAAATGTAAACATGAAGTTCTTTAATTTAAAATCATATGCATGGATCGCATAAGCAGTCATCGTTGAAAAATATGTACTCAACAATGCTGTACAGCCTGCTACCAGAACACTGTTAAACAAGCCGGACAGAATCGGCAGGTTACTGCTGTGTAATAAGCTGTTCACGTTCTTTAATGCATTGGTACTTGGGAGCGCTCTAAATCCCTTTGTCAAGTCTGCATGAGAACGTGTTGCGTTTACAAATAATACATAAAACCAGAACAGACACAAAATAGTGACAAGTACAAGCACTACGTAGCTGATGACACGTCTGGTATGAACGTTTAATCCTTTTGAAGATGCGCGCATATATTTGTCCTCCTATCCTATTTCTCTGTTGCCTTGTTCATCCTAAATACGATGACACTCAAAATACCGGTTATAACAAACAAGATTACGGAAAGGGCACCACCCAGACCATAGTTCTTAGAATATAAGTGCTTATTCAAGTACATGATAAGTGTCATAGTCGTACGCGCCGGATTACCCTGACCATTTGTCAAAATCTGCGGTACATCGAACATCTGCAGACCACCGATCAGTGATGTTACCATTACATATACCAGAATCGGTCTTAACAGAGGTAATGTAATCTTAAAGAATACCTGTGTGGAAGTCGCGCCATCCACCTCTGCTGCTTCAAACAGCGAGGTATCAATACCAAGCATACCTGCCAGCAAGAGGATTGTTGTGTTACCAAACCACATCAGGAAGTTCATGAAACCTACGAGAGATCTCGCGCTGCCCGCATGTGACAGGAACTTGTAAGGCTCACTAAAAATGCCAAGCTGCATCAAGAGTGAGTTGATCGGACCACCGTCCGAGAACAATGTAAAGAATAACATGGCAAAAGCTGATGCCATGATTAAGTTCGGTAAATAAATAACAGTCTTAAAGAACTGCTGATATTTCAGTCGCAAGCTCGGATCTGAAAACCAAGCTGCAAGAAGTAATGAAACAAGAATCTGTGGAACAAAACCGATGATCCACATGATCAATGTGTTTGCAAGATATTTTGGCAGATCACCTGAAGTAAACAGCTCTGCGTAATTTGCCAAACCAATAAATGTCGGACCAACTTCTGTTAATCCGTTTTTGAAATAATGTTCAAAGAAACTGTTGTAGATTGTACTGATCAGCGGAATAAACTGAAAGATAATAAATACAACAATAAATGGAATCAAGAATATGTAGCCCCACCGATTATATCGAAGAACAGCTCCGTTTTTCTTATTAGCCATACTATACCGCACCTCCGCTTGTTATTTTTTCATTCCCTGTCTGTTAAAAAATGCGCCTGTCCGGCTGACCGCCAAACAGGCGCACTACCTATCTCGCTATATCAACTATACGAAACTCCCAAATCTTAGTATGTAAGTTCAGGATATTTCTCTGTGATAGCTGTGTAGAATGCATCAAGTGCTTCATCGTATGTAGCGTAGTTGCCATCGAACCAGCCTGTCATAGCATTCTGGAACTCTTCGTTACATCCCTGATCGTACTCTGTGATGTTAGAAAGAGAAATCTTGTCAGCACCAGCGCAGAACATAGCCAGAGGATTCTGTCCGCCTAATACAGCGAATGCATAAGAATCATCAGAAGCAGCTGCTTCCATAGCAGGCTTGTTGTTTACGAAGTCGCTATCAGCTTTAACGATGTCTGTCATGATTGTTTCATCTGTTGTCAGTTTTCTCATGATATCAGCAACAAGGTTCGGGTTATCTGTTCCGTTAGCTGCTGTGATCCATGTACCGCCCCAGTAGAAGCCCTGAGGTCCTTCAACTGCTCCCCAGCCGCCTGCATTAGCAATAGAGCCTTCAACATCAGCAGCCATTGAGAAGTTGATCATCCAAGCCGGTCCAAAGTAGCAGAATACTTTTCCGTCCGGATAGAAGCCCTTGCTCCAGTCATCTGACCAAAGACCCTGTGTTCCGCAGTATCCTTCATCAGCCATAACCTTAGAAGCCTCAGCCCATGCTTTGATGTTGTCATCAACACAAATCTTACCGTCAACTACCCAAGGAGTTGTAACATTGTTTGAGTATGTACGGAATGTATCGTTTGTTGTAGCTGTCATCTTGTAGCCAGCTGCTTTCATGTCAGCTGCTGTAGCATTGAATGCATCCCAAGAAGAAACCTTAGCCTGAACTGTATCAGGATCATCAGCGCCGAATACTTCTTTAGCTGCTTCACGGTTGTAAATCAGAACACCAGGACATCCCTGCCATGAAAGACCCTTCAGGTTTCCGTCAGCATCTGTCATAACGTCCTTTGTGTACTGATACTGGTTAGCCAGCTCAGCATCTGTGATACCAAGATCCTTTACAGGTGTGCAAAGGTCTGTGTTAACATACTTTAATGCGTAGTCAGCTTCTACCAAGAAGATATCTACCTTGTCATCAGCTGCTGCATCTAAGTTTCCAGGAAGTGTAGCATCCAGGTTGTTCTGGTATGCATTGTCTGTAGAAGGTGTAGATGTGAACTTAACTTCAACATCACCGATCTTACCACCTGCTAAAGCATC
>CAMFDJ010000040.1 GCA_945949085.1 uncultured Lachnospiraceae bacterium
CTAAGTCATTTAATGCTTTAGCCATAGGAGCTAAGCAGTTTGTTGTACAAGAAGCAGCTGAGATGATTGTATCAGATGCCTTTAATGTCTCATGGTTTACATTGTAAACGATTGTAGGAAGGTCATTTCCTGCAGGAGCAGAGATAACAACTTTACGAGCACCTGCGTTGATGTGAGCCTGTGCTTTTTCCTTGCTTGTATAGAAGCCTGAGCACTCTAATACAACGTCTACGTTTAATTCACCCCAAGGGCAGTTATTAGCGTCTGGCTCTTTGTAGATCTTAAGAGTCTTTCCATCAACTGTGATAGAATCTTCACCGGCAGATACTGTATCTGCTAAAGCATATTTACCCTGTGAAGAATCATACTTTAACAGGTGTGCTAACATTTTCGGGCTTGTTAAGTCGTTGATTGCTACTACTTCGTATCCTTCTGCACCGAACATCTGACGGAATGCAAGACGACCGATACGACCAAAACCATTGATTGCTACTCTTACTGACATTTTTTAGTCCTCCTAAAAATATAATTTTTATCTAATCTCGTCCAGAACGCACTGCGGCCTGTCCAAGATTTTTTCAGCAGTTAAATTGTAACTAATTTACCGATAAAATTCAAGACGTAAATTGAAATTTATTCCTTTTTTGCTCTTTTTGCCATAAATTACTACCTCGTCAATACATTATGTAAACAAATGCCCCAAAATCTGTCAGATTTGGCTGCCGAATCACTCTTGTCATCTTCTGTCTTATTCTATACAATATTTTTATAGAAGAGACTGAAAGTCTAAAAATCAATAAAAAAAGGAGAACCATTATGCCAATTTTAGCTGATGCACATGTGCATTCCCATTTTTCCGGCGACTGTCAGGCAACCATGGAGGCACAGATCCAAAAGGCGATTTCACTTGGTCTGAACACAATCACATTTACAGATCACAATGATTTTGACTATCCATACCGCGAGAGTGACAAACAGGATATGTTTTTGCTCAATGCCGATTCCTATTTGTATGAGCTTTTGAAAATGCGCAATCAATATGAGGATCAGATCAAAATATTTTACGGTGTGGAACTTGGACTTGCCCCTGAAATCCTGCGCAAAAATCTCATTTTTACCAGAGCGCACGAATATGATTTTGTGATTGCATCCTCCCATCTGTGTCACGGAAAGGATCCGTATTATGCGGATTTCTATGAGGGTCGAAGCGAGCAGGAAGCTTACCGCGAATATTTTGAATCCATTCTGGAAAACATCAAAGCATTTTCCAATTTTGATGTCTACGGTCATCTGGACTATGTGGTGCGCTACGGTCCGAACAAAAATGCAGATTATTCTTATGCAAAATATGCGGATATCATCGATGCGATTTTGGAGCATCTGATTGAGAACGAAAAAGGAATTGAAGTCAACACCGGGGGCTTTCGCTGCGGTCTTGACAGTCCCAATCCGACCGTAGATATCATCAGGCGTTATAAGGAGCTGGGCGGCGAGATCATTACCATCGGCTCCGATGCACACGATCCAAAAGATCTGGCCTCTCATTTTGACGTGATCTGTGATATGTTAAAGGAGCTTGGTTTCAAATACTACACCGTCTTTGAAAACAGACTGCCGGAGTATTTCAGATTATAGCACAAAATCAAATCACCGACATCATACAGTCAAAACAGACAAAACGGCGAAGCATCTCTATTTGCAAGCAGATGTTTCGCCGTTTACTCTTATTATTATTATTCGTCTCCCGCTTTTCGTCCCGGCAGATCATTTCCCCGAATCGCTTTCCCGGAGACAAACACAATCCATCCGATGAATCCCAGGATCAGAAATGCCACACACATCCATGGAATCAGATACCCGGGTCCCTTCGGAGCAAACATATCATAATATCCTTTCAGATAAATACCGACTACAACCGCCGGAATCACCCATTTCATATACCATAGCGGAATCTTCGGAAAACGCATACCCACTCCTTCGTTCGCCTCCTGCAGAAAGTGCCGGTAGCCCCATCCATAGCGTGAGGTACAGAAAAGAACATATACCAATGAACCGATCGGCAAAATGTTGGCAGATACCAGGAAATCCTCCAGATCCATAATTCCCGTCCCCGGTCCCAGCGGCGTTATAAAAGAAAGAAGATTAAAGCCCAGAATACAGGGCATGGACAAAACAAATACCGCAACGATATTGACTGACACTGCCTTACTTCTCTCCCATCCCCACAGGTCGATTGCAAAGGAAATGATATTTTCAAACACGGCAACGACTGTCGAGAGTGCCGCGAAGGATAAAAACAAAAAGAAAAGACTTCCCCAGATTCTGCCACCCGCCATCTGATTGAAAATATTGGGCAAAGTGATAAAAACAAGCGACGGACCGGCACCCGGTTCGATCCCGAACGAAAAACATGCCGGGATGATAATGAGACCTGCCATCAGTGCCACAAAGGTATCCAGCAGTGTGATGCTGAAGGACTCTCCTGTAAGTGAACGGTTTTTATCAAGGTAGCTGCCGAAAATTGCCATGGACCCCATTCCAAGACTTAGTGTAAAAAATGCCTGTGACATGGCACCATAGATCACATTTCCGATTCCTTTTTCTGTCATCACGGCAAAATCAGGCACCAGATAAAATTTCACACCCTCTGCAGCCCCCGGAAGCATAACAGAATGAACCGCCAGCACCACGATCAGTGCAAGCAGACAAAGCATCATGACCTTGGTAATCTTCTCCACGCCCTTTTGAACGCCAAGAGAACAGATTCCGAAGGATACCGCGATTGCAAGAAACGTAAATCCGGTCAAAACGGCGGGTGATGCAAGCATCTCATCAAACTTCATTGCCACCTGCTCTGTTGTCAGCACACTGTCCGTAAATTCTCCTGTCAGGCAGCGATAAAAATAATACAGCATCCAGCCTGCCACCATCGTATAGAACATCATCAGCAGATAATTTCCTGCCATTGCCATATAACCGTACCGGTGCCATTTGCCGCCCTTTTGCTGCAGTCTCTTAAAACTGGTGGCACAGCTTGCCTGACTGGCACGCCCTACCGAAAACTCGCAGACCATGATCGGAAAGCCGAGCATTGCCAGAAACACCAGATAGATCAAAATAAAGGCCGCGCCGCCGTACTGCCCGCACATGTAGGGGAACTTCCAGACATTGCCAAGTCCCACGGCACATCCCGCCGAAACTAATATAAATCCTAATCTTGAACCAAACTTTTCTCTTTCCATCCCTGTATATCCTTACTGCATATTCTTACTGTATATTCTTACTGTATCTCTGTATCTGATACCCTTCCGTTTTCTTGCCGCATATTCTTGCCGGATGCACTTATACTCCTGTTGTATCTGCACAATATTATCCTGTTCAATATGCTTTCCGGTCATGCCCGGCGCCTTTCATTTTCCGGTATGGCATGCCACAATGTCCTTATTATACGGGATGTTTCTGTCGTATGCAATCACTGTTTTTTTCCAAACGCACAATACACGATCACACAAGCCTATGCAAGCCTATACGATTACGCACAGCCCCATGCAAGCATGCACAACTACGCATATCTGCACACGATCACAAAACCATGACAAGTGTCCCTGCGCCTATCAAAATACAGCCGATCACAGATTTCGCCGAAAACTGCTCATGCAGAAAAACAAAAGCCAGCACCAGCGTGATCACAACGCTGAGCTTATCCACCGGCACCACCTTCGATGCATCCCCGATTTGCAGCGCCCGATAGTAACACAGCCACGAAGCGCCCGTTGCAAGTCCCGACAGGATCAGAAAAATCCAGCTTTTTTTGCTGATCTGCGACAGCCCGCTCTGCGCATGCGTCAAAAAGACCATCCCCCAGGCCATGCCAACCACCACGACCGTTCGGATCGCTGTGGCGAGATTCGAATTAACACCTTCTATTCCGACCTTTGCCAGAATTGATGTGAGCGCCGCAAAAATTGCGGACAAAATTGCAAACAAAAACCACATTTTTTCTCCTCCTTTGTATTCCGCTCCGATGCCGGGAATACAGCTTCCATTCCATGTCAAAAGGCATTTTGACGCCTATCTTGCGATATATCGAAAATCACTGAAGGCCGCTTCCCCGCCGATCTGCTGCGTCGCATAGACAAACAGCCCAAATCTGCAGCCCGTGAAATGATCCAGACCAAATGTCAGCTTATGCGTTTTCCCGACTTTATTCCAGAAATATCTTTCTTTCTCATAAAAGCATACTTCATCCTTCATGTCCGTAAAATCGGCATCCAAACGCAGTCTGATGCTCTCGCCGCTGATCTGCCGAATCACTTCTTCGGATTCCGCGTCGTCATGCTTTGTTCTCACAACCACATAAAAGCGGTTATCCCTTTTGGTTACACCGATCCATCCATATTGCCCCTGCAAAGCACACAAACCGGCACAGTCACCATTGGCAAGCCTTGAAAAATCGAGTGTCACCTCTGCGCTGCAGCCCGGATACCGCATTCTCTGCGTCAATGTATTTTTTGCCATTGTCACGTCCTTCGACAGCTTGTCCGTTCTGATACGGATCTGTCCGGCATTCCGATCCCAATCCAGCAATTCCAGTTCCGGCTCATGATTAAACTGCCAGGCACTTTTCAGTCCGAAGCACCCAAATAAGCGCTTCTCCTCCCCTGCCATTCTGAAATCATCACTTGCCGTGAGTTCGCCATAAATATGTCCGTTCTTTTCCGGCACCTGAAATTGCAACGGCAGCTCTCCCTGCACGCCAAATACAGGCATCCTACCGGAGAAGTCCACCGGTACGAGAATGGGAATCCTGCCTACCGCGCCACTGTCCTGAAATAACATCCCGTACCAGTTTCCCTGCGGATCAGATACCACGCCACCCTGTGCAATACCCTGCTCACAATAGCCTCTGTCGCAATCAAACACATCGCCTCCGGCAAATGCACCGTCAATCGTATCAGCGACAAAACATGCCTGTGTTCTTCTCCACCTGTCCTTTAATGAGTGGATCAGGAACAAATAATATCTGCCATTGATTTTGTAAAAATGGGCACCCTCATATCCAAGCCTGCTGTTCCCTTTATCGACAACTGCAATGCGATCGATTCCTCCCTGCTTTGGTTTCGACAAATCCGCTTCCAATTCCGTGATATGAATCTCGGTATTGCCGTAGGCGATGTAAACCCTTCCGTCATCGTCAAACAAAAGAGAGGGGTCATGGTAAAAGCCTTCGATATATTGTTTTTTCCACTCTCCATCCAATCTGTCTGCCGTATACAAATACGTTTTGCCTGTGTCATTTGCCACAAAACAGATATAAAACTTCCCGCCATGCTCCCGCAGGGATGCGGCCCACATGCCCTTTCCATAGATATCTCCATCCATAAGCTTTTGCTCCGGCGTACTGTCCAGCCTGTCATAGACATATGTAAAATGCTCCCAATTCACCAGATCATAAGACCGGAGAAGCTCACAGCCCGGCATGAAATGCATTGTCGTTGTGACCATATAATAGGTATCATCCACGCGGATCACATCCGGATCCGGATAATCCATCCTTGTCACCGGATTGATTTCCCTAACCGGTATTCTTTTCTTTTCCAAACTCACTTTCTCCTTCTGCCATTGCTCAGTATTCTTTGGTAACATCATGAATGCCATACCTTTGTTGAAAGGCTTCCAGTTCCTTTGCATTCCTGATCAGACAGACCTCCGTAAAATGCCCTGTCTGCTTATCCTTAAATCCGGCGACCTGTTCCCCCGTACAGATGGAGCATCTGATTACCGCCTGCTGCGTCCTTTTGTCAAACGGAATCTGTAAAGCTTCTGCTTTTCTCCGAAAAAACATGTTTTTCGCACCTCACACTTCATCCGGCTTTTCCCAAATCAGCCATCTCATTTGCAGTATAGCACATACCGGGTAAAATGAAAAATGCTATTTCACGCTTCCCGGCGGTTTCTGATAAATGTTCTGCCGGCTTGCCCGGAAGGCATGATATGCGCAGAAAGGAGACGCATCCCGATGGAACACGTCTCCTTACTGATTTTCTTTATTCTGTTGCATGTTACCGCCTTTCTGCCTGACCTATAAAGTTACTTTGCCGATCGTCACCCGGCCGCCCGAAATCTCAACCCGGCAACGCCTGTTTGCGCCGCTTGCTTTGTGTCAGACAACCTTTGTTTCTTTGTACTTTATATATCGGCAGAAAGATTATTTTCTAAAGAGGTCATTGCATTTTTGCCATAGCATCTGATCGATATTTTCATCTGTATACCACTTCCCGGACTGGTGAATGGCAAAAGCACCCTTTCCAAGTGCCATCGCAGCAACGCCGTAATCCTGAGACACGACAATGTCCCCCTTCTGGCAGAGACTGCTCAATTTATAATCCACCGCATCAGCCCCTGCGCCTACTACAATCACTTCGCTGTAATCCGAATATAAAACATGATTGGTATCACAGAGCAATGTAACCGGGATGTTATATTTTTCTGCTATTTCTTCCACAATGCCTACTACAGGGCAGGCATCGGCATCGACTAGTATTTGCATGATGCGTTATCACCTTTGTACACACTTCAATTCACATTCTAAACCGAACTGTTAATGACCTCGCGTTTTGTCTCTGACCTGCTCTTATGCCCTGTCAGAGATTT
>CAMFDJ010000041.1 GCA_945949085.1 uncultured Lachnospiraceae bacterium
CTTCTTCTTGCCCTTCGGACAAGAAGCATCCCTCGCTCAAAGAATTCGGTCAATTCCGATTTGTAAAATTCTGTTTTCCTAAATTGTATCATATTTAAAACCAGACTACTATAAAGGCAATTCGGAATCATCCTTTCTCACTTTTATCATATTTCGCTCTGCTAATCCACTGCCTTTTTCTTACGGAAAAAATTCCGGTCAATCTCATGGCAAATACGCCGCCAAAATCGCCAACAAAACGGACGGCAGCATATTGGCCACATTCAGTTTTTTGCCAAAGATCAAATTAATGCCGACACAGAAAATAAGAACGGAACCGATCAGAGACAGATAGCTGATCGCAAGCTCTGTCATAAGCGGTGCTACAAATCTCGCAAGCAGCGTAATCAGGCCTTCAAATACAAACACCGGAATTGCCGAAAAAGCCGCGCCCTTTCCCATGGAAGAGGTCATCACCACGATAATGATGAAGTCCAGCACCGATTTGACCAAAAGTGTGGAATAATCATTTGAAATTCCATCCTGAATTGCCCCAACAATCGCCATGGCACCGATGGAAACGGTAAGTGATGCCGTCACAAATGCATTTACAAATCCGGCATCACCACTATTCCCTGTTTTACGTTTCAGCCATTCTCCGAAATTTTCAAAACCTTTTTCAATCCCTATCAGTTCACCGATAACCGTTCCTATTGCAAGGCACAACACGACCAGCATGGAGTTTCCGCTGATGATCCTTGTCCCTTCCATCTGCAGCATTCCCTCCATTGCTCCTGCTATAGCGATAAACAGTACACTGACACCACAGGTTTTGCTGATTGCATCCTGTTGCTCCTTCCGGAACAACTTCCCGGTAAAATGCCCGAGCAACCCTCCCGCTATAATGCTGACACTGTTGATGATCGTTCCAAGTCCTGTCATAGCTTACTTCCTCGTTTCTCTTTATTGTACATGTTTGCAATTGTACTTGTTTGCACATTTTTATCTCGTGCAACTATGTTTCTTTCGCAATCTTTCGCAATCGGGCTGACAATCCCGCTATTGCATGATGAGCAAGACAATCATATCGCGATTGTCCAATAAAGCGCAAGATATCTTTTTGCATTTTCATTTTTTGCATTTTTCACAATGGCAAAATCCAATCACCTTATCAACTGTCTTGTCATCTAACTTGACAGCATAAATAAAAAAGCATACACTAAAGCATAATAAAAACATCACAAAAGAAATCATACCAATCAAACAATTTGGAGGAAAAACAGATGGACAGACAGAATTTAACCCTTCTGACGGATCTCTATGAGCTGACCATGATGCAGGGTTATTTTAAGAATAAGGATCGCAACGAAACTGTGATTTTTGACGCATTCTTCAGAAGCAATCCCATGGACAGCGGCTATTCCATCATGGCCGGCCTTGAGCAGGTGATCCAGTATGTGAAGGAGCTTAAATTTGAACAGGAGGACATTGCTTATCTGGGGAGCCTGGGAATCTTCGAGCAGGATTTTCTGGATTATCTGAAGGACTTTAAGTTTACCGGTGATATTTATGCGATTCCCGAGGGCAGCATCATGTTTCCCAGAGAGCCGATGGTCAAGGTCATTGCCCCGATCATGCAGGCGCAGCTTGTTGAAACTGCCATCTTAAATATCATTAACCATCAGAGCCTGATTGCCACAAAGACCTCCCGTGTCTGCTATGCCGCACGTGGAGACGGAATCATGGAATTCGGTCTGCGCCGTGCGCAGGGACCGGACGCCGGCACATATGGTGCAAGAGCTGCCATGATCGGCGGCTGTGTTGGCACCTCCAATGTTCTGGCAGGACAGCTTTTCGATGTACCGGTCAGTGGCACGCACGCCCACAGCTGGATCATGAGCTTCCCCGATGAATATACGGCATTTAAGACATACGCAGACCTCTACCCCGATGCATGCATTTTGCTGGTGGACACCTATGATACCTTAAAGTCAGGTGTGCCGAATGCCATCCGGGTTTTCAAAGAAATGAAGAAAGCAGGCATTTCGTCCAAGAAGTTCGGTATCCGCCTCGATTCCGGAGACCTTGCTTATCTTTCCAAAAAAGCTCGTAGGATGCTGGATGAAGCCGGTTTTCCGGATGCCATCATCTCTGCTTCCAATGATCTGGACGAGCTTCTGATTGACAGCTTGAAGGTACAGGGCGCAGCGATCACTTCCTGGGGTGTCGGCACACATCTGATCACCTCCAAAGATTGTCCGTCCTTCGGCGGTGTATACAAACTGGCAGCTGTCAAGGGCAAGGACGGAAACTTCATCCCCAAGATCAAGCTTTCCGAAAATACAGAAAAGGTAACAAACCCGGGCAATAAAAAAATCATTCGTATCTATGAAAAGGAGACAGGAAAAATCAAAGCTGATCTGATCTGCCTTGTCGACGAACAGTTCTCCGAGGACGAGCCGATGCTGCTCTTTGATCCGACAGAGCCCTGGAAAAAAACAAAACTTACGCCCGGCACCTTCACACTGCGCGAGCTTATGGTTCCTGTATTTATTGACGGAGAATGCGTTTATGAATCCCCGAAGGTTATGGATATCCGGGCATATTGCCAGAAGGAATTGGAAACACTGTGGCCGGAGACAAGACGTCTTTGCAATCCGCACAAGGTATATGTAGACCTGTCAGCCAAGCTGTATGACATCAAGATTTCTCTCCTTGATCAGATGAGCGAGAAGTAACTCTTTGGGGGCAGCTGCTTTCAGATGCAACTGTTTTTCGAGACGTAATAATTCCTAAATAGTTTCTTAAATTTTCCGAAAGGTAGAAATTCCTTTCTATACATTACAATGATTATATGGTATATTATATAGGACAATTTTTTATATTTTGTCCTATATGATATACCATTTTTTGTATGGACGACAGGATTTTGGAAATTATTGGAGCGAAGAAACCACATGCGCAAAAGCAAAGCCTCTCGGATGCGTTTTTGCGAAAGAGGTTTCGGAACAGTTCCGAATGTTTACAATATGCAAATGTATATCCGGTCAACACCATATACCATGAAAAGGGGAAAAAATATGCTTCGAATTATCACTGATTCGGCTACCGATTTGCCGAAGGATTACGTAAATGCCCATCATCTCCATGTGATTCCGACACCTGTCGTCATTGATGATGTGGATTATTTTGACGGAGAGACGATTCAGACCAAAGAATTCTATGATATCCTGGATGATATGAACAGGAGCATCCGCACCTATCACATCAATCCGGAGATGTTTGAGAATGCATTCCGCCCGTACGCACAGGCAGGCGATACCGTCATTTATGTCTGCTTCTCAACAGGAATCGCCGGCACCTATAATGCGGCAAACATTGCCAAATCCAATATTTTGGAAGAATATCCCGATTTTGATCTGACGATCATCGACTCCAAATGCGCCTCCATCGGCTTTGGTCTGTTGGTGTCAAAACTTGTCACCATGCTGGAAAACGGAGTGGATAAGAAAACCATCATAGAAGCTGCCGATTATTTCATAGAGCACATGCACATTTTGTTTACAGTGCGTACCTTAAACTATCTGATCAAGGGCGGCAGACTTTCCAAGTTTTCCGGCACCATAGGCGAGACGCTTGATATCAAACCAATTATCACAGTTGACAAGGAAGGCAAGCTTTCTGTTCTGCAAAAGGTACGTGGTACAAAGAAAGCTTATAAGACAATTGCAGAAATGGTGAAGGCGGATGCCTATGATATTTCTCACCAGACGATTGCCATCTGCCATGGCGAGGACGAGCAGGCATTTGAGACCGCCAAGCGGATTTTGGAAAAGGAATGCGGCAAGCCGGGCGAATACTTCGAGGCGGTTGTTGGTTGTGCCATCGGTGCACACACCGGACGCGGCATTGTGGGCATGTGCTTTTTAGATGCGGATGACGGACCGTACGCGGAGTATTTTGTATCGTAATTGCATACGAACGCTTTTCCATTTCATAGAGTGATAAGGATAATACAAAAGGATACTATTGTTATTTTCAGTATCCTTTTTATTGTTTTTATATATTCACTGTGATAGAATAAAAATGAGCAAAGGTGCTGCCAGATACGGTAGGCGGTTAGCCCTCAGCAGAGGGCGTGCCCCTCTGACTTTAGGAAAGAGGGTGATGCCATGGTTACATATGCAGATTTATTCCAGTTTGGATTACTCATAGTTGCTATCATCGGTCTTGTATATAAGATCGCACATAAAAAATAATCGCCAGAGCCTGAGAAACCAGCGATTATTTTTTATCGTTTTTTAGGCTAACCGTCTATCGGTAGCACCTTTGTGCGTATATTGTAACACCTATTTTAATACCGTGTCAACTAAAATGCTTTTCTATGATAGTGTAAATTTACCTTCGGATTTAATGGGATAGAGTTCACCCACGATGCGCT